>NZ_CM002299.1:1487074-2144950 GCF_000153125.2 Congregibacter litoralis KT71 | reverse complement strand
CACGCTATTTTGAGGCGCTGAACACGCGCTTTGATGAGCCCGTTCGCTGCGCCCTGTATTTTCCTGCCCTGGGACGCCATGCCGAATGGCATCCGACCGGCGCTGGCCAGTAGATCGCAACGGCTCTTATAATCGAATCATTGTCCAAAGTGAGTGCTCCGCCCATGAATGCTACTCCCGTTGCTCTCCGTGATCACATAGCAGGAGGCGGAGCCGCCATCTCACGCTGGACGCTTTTCAGCGCCCTGGGACTGGTGATACTGATGGTTCTGGGTTGCTCCGAACCGCCACCGCCCCAGGAGGGTGCCCGTTCCCGCCCGGTGAAGATCTTCAAAGTGGACCGAGGCCTGGGCACCGAGGTCAGGCAGTTTCCCGCAGTCATTGAAGCCGCAAAGCAGGCGGAATTGTCTTTTCGCGTAGAGGGGCGTCTTGAGGCCTTGCCCGTGCGCGAGGGACAGGTGGTTGATGCCTCGGAGATTGTGGCGCAATTGGATGCTACGGACTTCGAAAATGCCCTGGAGGATCGACGGGCAACCTTTGAGAACGCAGAGCGAAACTTCCGGCGAGCAGGTGAGCTCATCGGGTCCGGGAGCATTTCCCAGTTGGACTACGATCGCATGGAGAGGGATTTTAGATCCGCGCGGGCAGCCCTCGCTCAGGCCGAGGCAGAGCTCAGCTATGCAACCCTGCGTGCCCCCTTCAAGGGCCGCATAGCCCGGCGCTACGTGGATAATTTCGAAGAAGTGAGAGCCAAGCAGAGCATTGTCTATCTTCAGGATACGGAACTGCTATACGTCATCATCGCTCTTCCGGAGTCTGTGATTCGCTCCGTGACCACCGGAGGCGAGGACGAGCTTTCCAATGACCCCGTGGAGGAAACCAACGCAGCTCGGGTTCTGGCTACGGCCTCCTTCGATAATCGTCCGAATATCAGCTATGGCCTCGAAGTTCACGAAGTCGCCACCCGTGCGAATCCTGACACCCAGACCTATCCGGTCACTTTCAAGATGCGACAACCCGCGGAGTTCACTGTTCTTCCCGGCATGACCGCACAGGTAGAAGTCGACTTCAGCAATGTGCTCTCCAGCGAGGCGGTGACCTGGGTGCCCGCAAGAGCCGTGCAGGCCGACGCAGAGCTCTCTCCGAGGGTTTTTGTTCTCAACCCCGAGAGCATGGAGGTCAACAGTGTCAGCGTCGAAACGGGTCGTATGTCCGGCGACATGATCGAAGTGCTTTCGGGTTTGTCGGGCGGTGAAGAGATCGTCGCCGTCGGCGCCGCGTATCTCTCCGAGGGCATGCGGGTAACACGCATGGCGGGGGGCGAGCAGGCAGTTCCCCGTGAGACCGCTGATCGGGAAAGCGCCCAGCTATGAGCATCGGCGCCTATTCGGTTCGCACGCCGGTTATCTCCTGGCTTGTTATCGTGATTATGGTTGCTGGCGGCATCTTCGGTTTTCAGAAGATGGGCAAGCTCGAGGACCCTGCCTTCACCATCAAGATGGCAAAAATCATCACCCAGTATCCCGGAGCATCGGCGCAGGAAGTGTACGATGAGGTGACCTATCACCTGGAGGATGCGATCCAGAAGCTACCCCAGCTCAAGCGATTGAAGATGTCCGTGTCCCGACCCGGGCTCTCGGATATCACGATCGAGTTTAAGGATGAATACGGGGCCGACGAGCTTCCCAATGTGTTTGACGAGTTGCGTCGCAAAATCAGCGATGTAACGCGCCAGCTGCCTCCCGGAGCCCTGGCGCCGGTAGTCATCGACGATTTCGGTGACGTCTACGGCGTCTATCTCATGATCACGGGGGAGGGCTACAGCTGGCGCGACCTCTACGACGTCGCCGATGACATCAAACGACAGCTGGTTCTCGTTGAAGGCGTTCGCAAAGTGTCCATCGACGGTGAACAGCAGGAAGTTGTTTATCTCGACATGTCCCGCGTCCGCCTGGCAGAACTGGGCATTGATCCCGCGACCATCGCCGGGGTTCTGGGCTCGCAAAACTCCGTAGTGGATGCGGGGAATGTGCGGGTGGGCGATGACTATCTGCGCATCAAACCCACGGGGGAGTTTGATTCCGTACAGGAGATCGGCAATGTCCTCATCTCCTCTCGAAATCGGGATCTGGTGGCCCTGAAAGATATCGCCACGATTACCCGTGCCTACCAGGAAGTGCCGGTAAAGCTCTACTACCACAATGGGCTCCCGGCGCTCAGTGTCGGTATCAGCATGGCCAAAGGTCAGAACGTTGTGGAGGCCGGCAAACGACTGCAAGCGCGTATCGATGACCTCCAGACGCTGATTCCCGTGGGCATGTCTCTGGAGGCGGTCTACGACCAGCCCGCCGAGGTGGAAGAGTCCGTCAGCGGATTCGTCATGAGCGTGGCCCAGGCCGTGATTATTGTTATCGCGGTGTTGTTGCTGTTCATGGGGCTGCGTTCCGGTCTCATCATCGGATCCGTGTTGCTGATTACCGTGTCCGGGACGCTCCTGTTGATGTATCTCTTTGGTATTGAGCTCCAGCGCATTTCTCTGGGCGCTTTGGTCATCGCCCTTGGCATGCTGGTGGACAATGCCATCGTGGTCGCCGAGGGTATGCAGGTGCGCATGCAATCGGGTATGAAGGCGATCGAAGCCGCGACGGAAGCCGTGGGCAAAACGATTTGGGCGCTCCTCGGCGGAACGGCGATTGGCATTCTGGCCTTCTCGGCTATCGGGCTGTCGCCGGACAACACCGGGGAGTTTGCCGGCTCGCTCTTTTACGTCATTCTCATTTCCCTGTCACTTAGCTGGATAACCGCCGTCAGCACGACACCGCTCCTGTGTTCTCTGCTTCTTAAACCCGGCGGTCCCGATCAGGTCCAGAATCCCTACGGGGGGAAACTGTTCCTTGCTTATCGCTCCCTTGTCGCCTTTGCCGTCAATCACCGGTGGTTTACCGTGGCGCTGGTAGGGGGCCTGTTTGCCCTGGGTGTCGTGGGTTTCGGGCAGGTCAAGAGCGGGTTTTTCCCCGCGTCCAGCACGCCGCTGTTCTTTGTTGATATCTATGAACCCGAGGGCACGGATATTCGCAAAACCCGGGATGACACCCTTGAGGTTTCAGACTTCCTCCGTCAGCAGCCGGGCGTGCTGCAGACCACGGCCGTGATCGGCGGTGCCCATCAGCGCTTTACCCTGGTCTATGACGCCCGGGAACCCACGCCGGTTTACAGCCAGATCATCGTGCGCACTGAAACGCCCGAGCAGGTAGAAGCGCTGCAGGAACGGGTGGCGGAAAAGCTGCGCCGGGAAACGCCGTGGATCGACCCTATCGTTAAATCACTGCGCATCGGCCCCGGCCGCGATGCCAAAATTGAAGCGCGTTTTTCAGGGCCCGATGCGACGGTGCTACGTCAGCTGTCGGAGCAGGCGGAGGCCATCATGCGTAACGACGCTGAAGCTGTGGACATCCGCAATGACTGGCGCTCTCCCGTGAAACTGGTCACACCGGTATTCAATGAGCAGGTGGGGCGTCAGCTGGGCATCAGCAGGGAAGCGCTGGGAGATGCCATGAAGTCTGCGTTCGACGGTTTACCGGCAGGCAGCTATCGCGACCGTAACCGGGTCCTGCCCCTGAGAATGCGCGCGACAGAGAATGAACGCAATGACGTGAATTCCGTGCGTGATGTGCAGATCTGGAGTGCGGTGCTGGGTCAGACTGTGCCCGCCACCGCGGTGATTTCCGGGTATCGCACGGACTACGAAAACGCCGTTCTGCGCAGCCGAAATCGCATAGCAACCATCATAGCCTCCTGCAATCCCCGAGGGGAACTGGCGACGCCGCTTTTCGAACGGATTCGTCCGCAGATAGAGGCGATCGAACTGCCGCCGGGATATGAACTGTCCTGGGGCGGCGAATACGAAGATAACGCCAATGCACAGGAAGGGCTGGGACGCTCCCTGCCCGTGGGTATTTTGCTGATGATACTCACGAGCATCGTTCTATTCGGCAAGCTGCGGCAACCGCTGATCATCTGGCTCACGGTCCCCCTGGCCATTGTGGGCATCAGTGCCGGCCTGTTGGCAACCAACGGGGCCTTTGACTTTATGTCCCTACTGGGCGCGCTGTCGCTCATCGGACTCTTGATCAAGAACGCCATCGTGCTCATCGAAGAGATAGATCAACAGATCGCTGAGGGCAATGATCCCTACGAGGCCGTACTGGACTCTGCCGTATCCCGGGCCCGGCCCGTGGTGTTGGCATCGGGTACGACGATTCTAGGCCTGATTCCTCTCTTGTCAGACGTGTTCTTCGTGAACATGTCCGTGACCATTATGGCGGGCCTGGGATTCGCTTCCATATTGACCCTCACCGTCGTGCCCACGCTGTACGCCACCTTTTTCAACATCCGAAAGGATGACGGAGAGGGGGCTCCAGAAAGCGACGCACCGAGCGTCGAAAGCTCAGCCTCCGCCTAGATACAGCGTGAGGGACTGTCCGGGTTGCAAATAGCGCCCGGGATCAAGGTCGTTCCAGCTGATGATGTCATCGATGGTGACATCAAAGCGTGCAGCGATCTCGTAAAGGGAGTCGCCCCGACGCACTTTATAGCCGCGCTTCACCCCCGTGCTGCCTCCCTGGGCCAGGGCAAGGCTCGCCCGCCAGGCCGCACTATCGGGAATCATCAGCGTATCGCCCGCCCGGATGAGATTGCCTTTGAGATTGTTCACTTCCCGCAGAAGACCGACCTGGGTGTCAAAGGTCTTTGCGATGCGTATGAGACTGTCGCCACGCCGGATGCGATAGTGCTGCCAGGTCACCCGCTCGGAATCCGGCAGGGCTGCCAGGGAGACACCTAGGGCGTCGGCGACGCTAACGGGGACAAGAATGTCTCCCGTACCCTGGGGCGCCGTGGCCCACCGGAGCTGTCCCGGGTTAAAACTGCGCAGTTCCAGTAGATCAAGACCCGCAAGCTCTGCCGCGCGAAGCATTTCAATCTGTCCGCCGGTGGCAACGGCTGTGAAAGCGGGCGCATTGGGGATATCGGGTAAGGCGACTTCCAGGGCCTCATTAAAGGCAATGATGGTGCTCAGGGCAATGAGGCGCGGCACATAGCGGCGGGTCTCTCGAGGGAGTTCCAGGGACCAGTAGTCACTGGCCATACCTCTGCTTTTATTTCGCCGGATGGCGCGCTGCACCCGCCCTTTACCCGAGTTGTAAGCCGCCAGAGTCAGAAGCCAGTCGCCGTCAAAATCCTTGTTCAGGGATTCCAGATAATCGAGGGCATGGTCCGTGGAGGCGCGAATATCCAGCCGCGCATCAAACCACCAGTCTCTTCGCATACCCAGGTAATCGGCGGTGCCGGGCATGATCTGCCAGAGCCCCGCAGCTTTTTGGTTGGAGATCGCAAAGGGATTCAGAGCGCTCTCCACCAGGGGGAGCATGGCGATCTCAATCGGCATGTCTCTAGCCTCTACTGCCTCGACCAGATGATAGAGGTAGCGCTCCGCCCGGAGCCCCACCAGATCAAAATAACGGGATTGCTTGAGGTAGTACTCCCGCGCTGCGCCGATGCGCCCATTGTGCAGTGTATGCATGCTCAGCTGACGGCGGACTCGGTCCCAGAGGTCCACCGGCGGCCCCGGGGGTTCCTCAAGTGCGGCTTTTTTCGCGGGCGGCAGCAGCTCTGCCGCCGGTGTTACCGATGCGCCCCCTTGGGAAGGCTTATTGTCCTGGGTGCTACAGGCGCCGAGGAAAAGCAGGAGGGCAAGGATGACAAGGCGGCACATCACGGTGTTCAGAACTGATCTTTCCATGCGCGAAGCTCTGCAAATCGCTCGACGGGCGTTGCACCGGACTCGCGTCCCGCTGCCTCCAGGCCCACGGCCAACTCAGGTGCTGCACTGCGAAGAAAAGGATTCGTGGCAATCTCCAGACTGATGGTGGAGGGCACGGTCGGTGTTCCGGCGTCCCGCAGGTCTCTGGCCCTGGCTTCCCGCGCTTTGAGTGCTTCATTGCCTGGGTCTGCCGCCCGGGCAAAGCTCAGGTTAGCCAGGGTGTATTCATGGGCGCAGTAGACCGCCGTGTTTGCCGGCAGCGCCGCAAGACGACTCAGGGACTCGTGCATCATCGCCGGCGTGCCTTCAAAGATGCGCCCGCAACCGCCGGCAAACAGCGTATCGCCGCAGAACAACAGGGGCGTAGCACCTTCCTGGAAATAAGCGATGTGATCCAGGGTGTGCCCCGGCACACCGATAACGTCGAACTCGTAACTGCCCACGCTCAGGTGGTCACCCGAAACGAGTTCCCGGTCGATGCCTTCAATCGCCGGGTTTGCCGGGCCATACACGATACAGCCATGCTTCTCCTTCAGGGCCTTCAGTCCACCCACGTGATCGAAGTGATGGTGGGTGATCAGAATGCCCGCGAGGGACAGCTCCTGCTCCCGTAACGCGGCTTCTACGGGCGCGGCGTCGCCGGGATCCACCACCAGGGCACTGCCGTCACCATTGGGGAGAAGCCAGATGTAGTTATCACTAAAGGCCGGAAGACCAATGATGCTGGGCATGTAAAGCTCTCGTTGCGAAAAAGTTAGTGGGGGGACGTCTTCGGGTATTCCTTTAGTCAAACAGTCTCATCAAACGTTCCAGTCGAGCAGTGCAGTCAGGCGTTGCATGCGGGCAGCACACTGGCTACCCTCGTCATGGTGAAGAGCGTCGCGAACATGCAGTCTATCGAGATTTCCCGAGCTCTGGAATCCTGGTACGCCAGGGATTCTGGCGAGGAGCTTTACAGCGCCATTCTGCAGCGACTTGAGCCGGTCCTTGCCCTGTCCTTTGGCTATCACATCTTGCAGATTGGTCCCCTTGCGCAGCGCAGCCTTATTGCAGAAAGCCCCATCAACCACCAGATCTACGCGAGCGGGGCCAGCGACCGCAGCGCGTCCCTGTACTGCCATGGCGATGAACTGCCCCTGGAAAGCGACAGCATCGACACCGTCGTTGCTTTTCACGCTCTGGAATTTGACGAACACCCCCACGGCAGTCTGCGAGAAATGCAGCGCGTTCTGCGGCCCCATGGACACCTGATCGTTGTGGGTTTTAATCCTTACAGCCTTCTGGGGGCGATCCATTACGCCCGGGGTCTGCAGAAAAGCAGTCTCTGGAACCGGCAGCGACATCGGCCCGTCAGCCTCCATCGCCTGACGGACTGGCTGCGATTGCTGGATTGCGAGTTGGAGAGCGCCCAGCACCTGTTTCCTCTACCGCCTGCGGGACGGCCCGGCAAAGCCGGAAGAGCAGAACAGCAGGCAGGACAGGGCCGCTGGCGTCAGTTGGCAGGAGGGATCGACGCCTGGGCTGCGGGTCATGGTTTGCCCGGAGGCAGCGTCTACATTGCGCACGCCATCAAGCAGATAGCCGGCATCCGGCGCCCAAGAAGCCTGCGAGTCCGGGCAAAAGAGAGCTTTCGCGGTCTCGGTGTAGCAGGCAGTCCGGCCCCCGCACCTCAGCAGCCCCGGACGGACAACAGCGATCTGGCTGCCTGATATCTTTTTTACGATGACCCCTGAGATTCTATGAAACGTGTTGACTTGTTTACCGATGGAGCCTGTCGGGGAAACCCCGGTCCGGGTGGCTGGGGCGCGTTGCTGGTGTACGGTAGCAAGGAGCGCGAGCTATACGGTGGGGCGGCTGATACCACGAATAACCGCATGGAACTCAGTGCGGCAATAGAGGGGCTGGCGGCCATCAGCGAACCCTGCGCCGTAAAGCTGGTCACAGACTCTACCTACGTAATGAAAGGCATCACCGAGTGGCTGCCCAACTGGAAGCGTCGGGGCTGGAAAACCGCGGCAAAAAAGCCCGTTGCCAATGCAGATCTCTGGCAGCGCCTCGAAGCCGAATGCGAGCGCCACAGCATCGAGTGGGAGTGGGTAAAGGGTCACAGCGGCCACCCCGGCAACGAGCGGGCAGACGCCCTGGCCAACAAAGCTATCGACGAAATGCTTGCCTGAAGGAAACCTGGATTACAGCTATGCGACAAATCGTTCTGGATACGGAAACCACCGGCCTTGAAGTCAGTCAGGGGCATCGCATTATCGAGATCGGCTGTGTGGAGATGGAGAACCGTCAGCTGACGGGGCGACACTTCCACCGTTACATCAACCCGGAAAGGGATATCGACGCCGGGGCCATTGAAGTGCATGGCATAACCGCCACCTTTCTCGCCGACAAGCCGGTGTTCTCTGCCGTGGCGAAAGACTTTATTGATTTCGTCGATGGGGCAGAGCTGATTATTCACAATGCACCCTTCGACATCGGTTTTCTCGACAGCGAGCTGAGCCGTTGGGATGCGTCGGCGCTACCTCTCGCCCAGCGCTGCGACATCACCGATACCCTGATCATGGCGCGAAGCCGCCATCCGGGGCAGCGCAATAGCCTGGATGCGCTGTGCGGACGCTACGGGGTGGATAACTCCAGCCGGGAGCTTCACGGCGCCTTACTCGATGCTGAGATCCTGGCCGATGTCTACCTGACCATGACCGGTGGGCAAACCGCCCTTGCGCTGGGTGGCAACGACGACGATAACCAGGGCAGGGCACGCGTTCGGGGGCTGCGCCGCTTACCCGCGGACCGCGTGCGGCTTCCGGTCATCCAGCCCAGTGACGAAGAGTTAGCGGCTCACGAGGGGCAGCTTGACAGCATTGCAGCGGCCGGAGCGGAACCGCTGTGGCGACAGGCCAACCGCGGCAGTTAGTCCCGGGCTCCGTGGGGCAGCTTAACGCCTCCTTTACATAGAGCCCTCTTGAACAAAGAGCCGTCTTGAAGGCCGTCTAGAGAACTGTCTAGACGGGGCTATCTAGCAGCCTAGATAAAGGCCGTCACGCAAGCCAGACCCACACCACCCATGACGATAGTGTAGGGCAGGGCCATGATGACCATGCGGCCATAGGACAGTCGGATCAGGGGCGCCAGCGCTGAGGTCAGCAGGAACAGAAACGCCGCCTGTCCGTTGGGCGTTGCCACGCTCGGGAGGTTGGTACCCGTGTTGATGGCCACCGCCAGCTGATCGAACTCTGCGCGGCTGATAGACCCCGCATCCAGGGCCATTTTCACTTCGTTGATGTACACCGTGGCCACAAACACATTGTCACTGATCATCGAAAGCACACCGTTGGCGATAAAGAACATGCCTGGTCTGATGGCCGAATCCATGGCCAGCACCGAGTCGATGACCGGCGTGAACAAATGTTGATCGTGAATGACCGCGACGATGGCAAAAAACACTACCAGCAATGCCGTGAAGGGCAGAGCCTCCTCAAAAGCATGACCGATCTGGTGTTCTTCAACGATACCGTTGAAGGCGGTGAGAAGAACGATAACCATAAGCCCGATGAGGCCTACCGCCGCCCAGTGCATCGCAAGACCGAGCACGAGAATCACGGCGACGAGTGCCTGAACCACCAGCCGGGCCACATCCCGGGTGTCCCGCTTTTCATCAGCGTTCTCCTGGAATTCATTCAACACCAAGCGCACGGAATCCGGCAGCTTGGCGCCATAACCGAACTTACCGCTCCATTCGAGCAATGCGCAGGTCATCAGGCCACAAACAAGCACCGGCATGGTGACGGGCGCCATGACCGTCACAAATTTAATGAAATCCCAATCCGCCACGGAGGCGATGAGCAGATTTTGCGGCTCGCCCACTAGCGTGCAGACGCCACCGAGAGCCGTGCCTACGGCACCGTGCATCAGGAGAGAGCGCAGAAAGGCTCGAAAATCCTCAAGATCTTCCTTGTGGTTTGCCAACACATCGACGTCGTTGCCGTGATCATGCACGTCGTGATGGGAACCTTTGCCCGATGCGACCTTGTGATAGACCGAATAAAAACCCACGCCGACGCTGATGAGCACGGCGGTAACCGTAAGAGCGTCGAGAAAGGCGGAAAGGAAAGCGGCGACGAGGCTGAAGAGCAGGGATAGAACAATCTTGGACTTAACTTTGAGAAGGATACGTGTGAAAACAAAAAGCAGGAGATCCTTCATAAAGTAGATGCCGGCGACCATAAACATCAGCAGCAGGATCACTTCGAAGTTCGCCTCCGTCTCGTGGAACACCGAGTGGGGGCTGGTCATGCCAAGTACCACGGCCTCAATGGCGAGCAAGCCCCCGGGCTGGAGGGGGTAGCAACGCAGGGCGAGGGCCAGGGTAAAAATGAACTCACCAATCAGCACCCAACCCGTGGCAAAGGGACCAATGGTGTAAAGCAAAACAGGATTTATCACCAAGAAGGCTATGATGGCTTTCTTGTACCAGCCGGGTGATGGCCCAAGAAAATTGTGCCAAAACGCGTGCGTTGCGGATTCGCTCATGGGTTTTCCTCGTTATCTTAGACCCGCAAGTGTACGGTATTGCTGCGACTCAGGTAAGCCGTCGCGGGCGAATCTTTGGGCGAAACACGGTCGTCACGGACCCGGGGTGCCCCTTGCGACGGAGGTCGGCGGTGCATAGGATAGCCCCCCTTTTGTTGATGCGCCCCTCGCGGATTGAATCCGCGCAGCCCCCGGAGTCTTTGAATCTATGCTCGATCTCGATCAGCCCGCTCCCGACCATCGCCAAGATGCGCTGCACATCGTGTTTCAGCGCGGGAAACTGGTGATGGACATGCGATCCCGGGAGCCGTGCATTCTGAGCGACACGGACCTTGCGCAGAACCGATGGGAAGTCGCAAGGGAGCACTACATCGGACACTGGTCGGGGCAGGCCTGCTTCGCCGTGGAGATTCAGGATATCTGCGACATTGATGCGATGCGCTATCAGGCCGGGAGCCTTTATCAGCTTCTTGGCCGCGTAGAGGACGGCGTGTTTGCCCTGGCGGGGCGCGCCGCGCAGTTGTTGGACTGGCAACGGGATCACCGGTTTTGTGGCCGCTGTGGCGGGCAGATGCAGGTGGCCGACGGTGAACGGGCCATGGCCTGCGGCCCCTGCAAAACCTTACTCTATCCGAGAATCTCTCCCTGTGTGATCATGTTGATCACCCGCGGCGACGAGATGTTGTTGGCAAGGAACGCCCGGTTTCCCCGCCCCATGTACAGCTCCCTTGCAGGCTTTATCGAGGCAGGGGAAAGCGCTGAGGACACGCTGCGGCGGGAAGTCCGCGAAGAGGTAGGCGTGGAGGTCGGTGAGATCGAGTATTTCGGCTCCCAGTCCTGGCCCTTTCCCAACCAATTAATGCTCGGCTATTTTGCCGAGTATGCCAGCGGTGAAATCACGCCGGACCACGACGAGATCGCCGAAGCCAACTGGTATCACCCCGATGATCTGCCCCCGGTGCCGCCACCGTCATCCATCGCCGGGCAACTCATCCAGTATCACTGCCGGCGCATACAGTCGCGCTAGGCCGGCAGCCTCTTCACTTTTTAGGAAACCCTATGGAATTTCTCTCTGAATACGGCATCTTTCTGGCAAAGGCGATCACCATCGTTGTGTCCGCAGGCCTTATTGTTTTGCTGATAGCCGCCGCGTCCCAACGCCATCGCGGCGAGACCAACGGACATATCGAAGTCCACAAACTTAACGATCGCTATAAGGATCTGCGGGAGACCCTTCGCGACGCGACCCTTGATCCTGCCCTGCGCAAGGAATCTCAAAAGGCTGAAAAGAAAGCCGAAAAGAGAAAAGCCAAAGAGGAAGCCAAAGCCGCGAAGAAGCAACTGAAGTCCGGCAATGAAGAAACGCCTGAACAGCCACGGCTTTACGTGCTGGACTTCAATGGCGATATCCGTGCCTCGGCAGTAGAAGAGCTTCGCGAGGAGGTGTCGACGCTTCTGGGGGAATTGCGGGAAAACGACGAGGTGCTCCTGCGCCTTGAGAGTGGCGGGGGCATGGTCCACAGCTACGGTCTCGCCTCCAGCCAGCTTCAGCGCATTCGCAATAAGGGCGCCAAGCTCACCGTAGCCGTAGACAAGGTCGCAGCGAGCGGGGGCTACATGATGGCCTGCGTCGCCAATCAGATCATTGCTGCACCCTTTGCGATCATTGGCTCCATAGGGGTGATCGCCCAGCTTCCGAATTTCCATCGTGTCCTCAAGAAAAACGATATCGATTTTGAGGTCCTCACGGCAGGCGAGTACAAACGCACTCTGACAATCTTTGGTGAGAACACCGACAAGGGGCGAGACAAGTTCAAAGAGGAGCTTGAAGATACCCACGTGCTGTTCAAGCAATTTGTCAAAGAAAACCGCGAAGTCGTTGATATTGATAGTGTTGCTACCGGTGAGACCTGGTATGGACAGCGCGCGAAAGCCGTGAATCTGGTGGACGAGCTACAAACCTCCGATGAATACATTCAGGACAAGTTGGCCACCCATGGCGTGTACGAGCTGAACTATGTCCCGCGCAAGAACTGGCAGCAGAAGCTGGGCATCGCCGCAGAGAACGCCCTGGAACGAAGCTTCCTGAAGCTCTGGCAGGCGTCTCTTACGCGGCCAAAGCAGTAGGCTTGTCACGCCCCGGTCGGTTGGCATCGGTTAGGGACAACAACACGCAAGGTTATTTATAAGGAGAGTCGTCATGGAGCAGGCCGCGTCATTGAATGTATTTTCCGAGCCATTGGAGAGCTGTAGCACGGATCCCGTCACCGGCTTTTTCCGGGACGGATGCTGCAATACGAGCACTCAGGACGCAGGCTCTCATACGGTATGCGTGGCCCTCACTCAGGAATTTCTCGAGTACTCCCGCAACAGGGGCAATGACCTTATGACACCGGTACCCCAATTCGGCTTTCCGGGCTTGTCCGAAGGGCAGCGCTGGTGCCTCTGCGCATCGCGCTGGCTGGAAGCCCACAAAGCGGGGAAGGCGCCGCGGGTGTATTTGCGACGCACTCATCTCCGCGCCCTGGAAACTGTCCCGATGGAAACGCTTCGAGAGTACGCCATTGATCTCAGCTGAGCGTTGATCTGGGGTAACTATCAGTCCGAATCAACTGTTGATCTAAGCCAAGTATCAATCTGAGCCAAATAGGGAGTGTTTGCATGAGTCGTTTTCGCAGCGCATCGGGCAAATTTGCAGTACCGGGCCTGGTTTTGGCGCTGGCCTTTCCAGTCATCTCAGGCTGCGATGAAGAAGAGGCATCTGTTTCTGCGGCCCAGGTCCCTGCGGATAGCTCTGGCGACTCCACAACGGCCGTGCCCGAAGGGACGGACGTGTGGTTATTGGACCTGGTGATGGAGGAGAACAGCCTGCGCGCCGTGCAGCCCCGGAACCTCACCAGCCGGCCGGGCTATGACAATCAGCCGTACTTCCTTCCTACCGGTGAACTTCTCTACGTGCAGATGGCCGGTGAAAAAACCGATCTGTGGCGCTGGATTCCCGGTTCAAAAGCGACGAGCCGCTTCACCACCACTGTGGAAGAGAGCGAATTCTCGCCCACACCCATTCCACAGAGTGACGGCGGCGTGAGCTACATCCGCTCGCGAACCAATACCAGTGGACGGCTATGGCAGATGCCTCAAAAAGGCGCGGACGCAGAGATTGTTTTCGCAGACATCGGACCGGTGGGTTATCACGCCTGGTTCGATGCGGATCACGTTGCTCTATGGCTGCTCCAGGAACCCTCCTTGCTTCAGGTGGTAACCATCAGCACCGGTGAGGCGCAACCCATTGCTCGAGGGGTAGGGCGGTCGCCGCAGTCCGTGCCAAACCGCCGAGCCGTGAGTTTTACACGACCCTCGGACGAGGGCACGCTGCTTGAGGTCTACGATCTTGATGAAACCGCAGTGAATACCCTCGCAATACTGCCTGAGGGCGGGGAATTTCACGCCTGGATGCCCGACGGACGGCTTTTGAGCACGGCGGGTTCCCAGCTGTTCCAGTGGCGTGCAGGCGCCTGGGAATCCATTGCGGATCTCGGGTTGCTGGATCTCAACCTCAGTCGTTTGGCCGTGTCACCCGACGGGAGTCGCCTGGCACTGGTCGCCGAGCCCTCACACTGAGCCCGCTCGCCGGATCCTCAGCATCAAGGGGTGACTTGGCCTGCTAACGCTATTCAGGGGGCTCGACATAGCGCGGAGGGGTTGTATCGTTGGATGACGGCACTCGTCGACGATGGTCAACGTGAAGGGGAACGAATTTGAAGGAAATAGCCTGGTCAGACTTTGAGAGCGTCGAGCTCCGCGTGGGGCGAATTCTCAAGGCGGAGGTGTTTGAGGCAGCGCGCAACCCCGCCTACATTCTGCATGTGGATTTTGGCGAATCCATCGGGGTCAAGAAATCCAGCGCACAGATCACTGCGCTCTACGCAGTGGAGGACCTCGTCGGCAAGCTGGTGGTAGCGGTGGTGAACTTCCCCAGAAAGCAAATAGGACCGATCATGTCCGAATGCCTTGTCACCGGTTTTCACAATGCAGAAGGGCACGTGGCTCTCTGCGTTCCTGACTCGGACGTTCCCCTTGGATCAAAGCTGCTGTGAATGCATATCGAACCAGCCAGTGTATACACTCTCATGGCAGGACCGGACAGTAATACCTCACAGTAATAGCTAACAGGACCGCCAGCAGTTACGACCGCTATGCTTGGCACTGTAGAGCGCCGCATCCGCTCGCTGTATTGCATGATCAAGGGATTCGTCATCATCTCTTAACTGGGCGACGCCTATGCTTGCGGTGATTTTTCTGTCTCCAAGTTTCGGAATTTCTCTGTCGGCAATCATCGACCTGATGTGTTCAGCCTTTTCCTGCCCCGTTCCAGATCAGTGTGGTCAAGAATCAGCAGGAACTCTTCGCCACCGTACCGTACGACAAAGTCACTGACTCTGGTTTCTTCGCGAAGCAAAACGCCGATCTCCGCCAGAACAGCATCGCCGGCTGCGTGACCGAAAGAGTCGTTCACAGTTTTAAAATGGTCAACATCAATCATCAGAATAGACAAATCATGTTTATGACGATGAGCGGAGCCCAATAGTTTTGGTGCCATTGTTCTCAGATAGCGACGATTGTTAAGACCCGTCAAACTGTCAGTCACGGAGTCGAGATAGGCTTTTTCTTTTGCCTCGTTAGCTTCCTCCGCAGACGTTACAAGATCGCTCGCGGCGCTGTAAAACCTGGCACCGAGTTCGTTGTAGGCCTCGGCAAGATCACCAATTTCATCTTTGGACTCTATGTCCACAGGTGCAAATGTATCGCTGAGTCGGTGATGGCGTACGGCCGCGGTGAGTCGCGTAAGCGGCTCTACCACAAACTTGCGCACGCGATAGTAGGTCACCATCATAGCGGCGGCAAAAATAGCTGCTTCGGCAAACAGCAGGACAAAAATTAGTCGCTGTAGTGACGAGAGATCCTTTTGACGTTCAATGGCAAATCCCTCCAGTGTAGATTCCAGATCTGCAATGTCCCGCCGAAGCGCTTCCATAAACTGTTTGCCAATATCGCTATTCACGATTTCGAGCGCACTGTCTTTGTCACCTTCGCGATAGAGACTCACGGTCTCTTTTAACTCCATCAGCTTTTTCTTCGTCAGATCTTCGATTCTGTCAATGAGCTGAAGTGAACGCGGAGTGTCCCGCCCGAGACGCTTAAGTTTCTCCAGATCCACCAGGACGGCAGCTGATCCAGAGTAATACGATTCCAAATAGCTCTCTTTCCCCGTAAGTATGTACCCCCGCTGTCCGGTCTCAGCGTCAACAACTGAAATCAACAGGTGGTTAGCCAGCATGGTGAGGTCCACCATGGCGTTGATCTTGGTAATGGACTTGGCGGAGTCGATCGACAAAAGGAGCACCCATCCCAAACTCATCGTAGTGACAAGAATGAGGACGGCAAAGAATGTCGTCAGCTTTGCGCCTAGCGAGAATCGATTTGGAGAAATAAGTCGCTCCTGACCGTGGCCTTAATTAAAGCTATGTAGATGTCAATGCAACTAGCGTCTTGCGGCCCTCAGCATTTGGTTTATGTCACGTCAGTGAGATCAGCGCAAGGTGTCGAGATTCTCGCAGAGCTTGCGCTGCAACATCGCCCGATTCGCCAGGGCATCCTGATCTTTGTCGTCACCAAGAATGGCGGCGCTCACGTCATTCTGCGGGTTCAGACAGGGGTCGTCCTGGGATGGCGCAAGGGTAAGAAAGTAAGCGAGCACCGCGATGCCAAGGACAATCAGCAGCGACAGAATCTGCAATGCGCGACTCATGAACAGACGGCTGGCTTGAGAGCCTCGCAGGCCTGATGCTGGGTAAGAAACACCTGCCCCGACAGATGTTCAAGAAAGTCCGTGCGCTCCAAGGCATCCATCACCGGTCCTTTTACCTCGCTTAAATGAAGCATTATCCCCTGTTCTTTCAGTCGCAGGGTAACGGCCTCGAGGGCCTCCAGGGCACTCAGATCAATAGCGTTGACGGCGGTGCACTGGAGGACAATATGCTTCAAATCCGCGTCATGCTCTGCGATCACAGCATAGATGGCACTTTCCATGTAGCCGGCGTTCGCAAAATACAGGCTTTCGTCGATGCGCAGGGACACAATACTGGGATGGGTAATCACATCGTGCCTGTTCACGTTGCGAAAGTGCTCGGTCCCTGGCACCTCACCTACGATGGCGATATGTGGCTGCGAGGTCTTGTGCAGATGCAGGCTGATGGATGCCACGATGCCCGCCAAAACACCTAACTCAACACCCAGAAACAGCGTGCTGACAATCGTGACCATAACGGCGGTGAAATCGCTTTTAGAGTAATTCCAGGCGACTTTGATTAGCCCGAAGTCGATGAGAGAAGTGACCGCAACGATGATCGTCGCGGCCAGGGTGGCTTTGGGCAGAAAATACAACACCGGTGTGAGGAGGAGGGCAGCTGCCGCAATACCCACAGCGGTCAATACACTCGCCAGTTGTGTCTGGGCACCGGCGTCAAAGTTTACGACGGAACGCGAGAACCCACCGGTCACGGGAAAGCCTCCGGACACGGCCGACGCAACATTGGCAGCTCCCAGAGCCACGAGTTCCTGATTCGCATCGATGCGTTGCCGGCGCTTGGCGGCGAGCGTCTTACCCACCGATACGGATTCCACAAAACCAATCACACTGATGAGCAGTGCGGATACGGCCAGCTCGGACCAAAGCTCAAAGTCCATCGCCGGCAGGCTGAATGCCGGGAGGCCCTGGGGCACGACGCCCACGAGGGCGACCCCCAGGTCTTCATAAGCAAAGATTACGCTTGCCAGTGTCGTCGCAATAATCACAATTACCGGACCTGCTTTTGCGAGCATCGACGCCGCGCCTGCGCTCAATCCAAAACTGCGAAGGAGCGGCGCCAGCCCCGAGCGCACCCAGAAGAGGAACACGAGCGCTGCAAGTCCGGTGATGGTGGTCACGGTGTTGAACTGCGGCAGGTGCGCGAAGAGAGTGCTTAACAGTGTTGGCAGTGTCTCTCCGTGAGCATCAATCCCAAAGATGTGCCGCAGCTGCGATAGGGCGATGATGATACCGGAGGCGGTGATAAATCCCGAGACCACGGGGTGGGAGAGGAGGTTGGCAAGATAACCAAACCGCAAAAACCCCATGCCGATGAGCATCATGCCGGATAACAAGGCCATGGCTATGGCTGCCGATGCGTAGCCGAGGCTGCCGGTGGCTGCGATCTTGCCGACGGCGGTCGCCGTCATTAAGGACACAACGGCGACGGGCCCTACAGAGAGGGTGCGACTGCTACCGAAAAGCGCATAGGCCAGCAGGGGCAGAATGCTGGCATACAGTCCCATCTCCGCAGGAAGGCCCGCCAGCAGCGCATAGGCCAGGGACTGCGGAATCAGCATGATCGTGACGATCACGGCGGCAAGACTATCGCTTGCCAGGGCCTCTCGATTGTAGCTAGCCAGCCAATCCAGGGGCGGCAGCAGATTGCGAAGCCATGGCTTCATGCGTCGGCCTTGCTGCGCTCCGGATTAACCATCCACTCTTTACCCTTGAGCATCGCCTTCCAGTAAATCGGCGGCAGGATCTGCTCCTTGAGAATCCAGGCGAGGCGCGTCGGGCGCTGCCCGTTGAGCAGCCATCGCGGAAAACTCGGCAGCAGCTTGCCGCCATAACCAAACTCCGCAAGGACAATCTTGCCGCGCTCCACGGTGAGGGGGCAGGAGCCGTAACCGTTGTAATGAGCAACGCCGGATACCCGATCCATGTCGTGCAGAAGGTTGTTGGCGACGATGGGGGCCTGCATGCGCGCAGCGGCGGCGGTTTTGGCATTGGGAGCGTTCATGGCGTCCCCCAGGCTCCAGATATTGGCGTAGCGCTTGTGCTGAAGGGTGTTCTGGTCCACGTCAATCCAGCCTGCATCATCGGCCAAGGGGCTCTGGCGGACAAAGTCGGGGGCGGTTTGCGGTGGGCAGACATGAATCATGTCAAAGTCAGAACTCACCTCAACGGTGTCACCATTATCATCCTGAGTGGCAAACCAGGCGGTTTTGGATTCTCCGTCAATCCGTGTCAGGCGATGACCGAAGTTGAGTGTTGCCTGATAGCGCTCAATATATTCCATGAGTGCCGGTACATATTCTTTCACCCCAAAGAGGACCGGCCCGGCGTTAAAAAAGCTGATATCTATATTGTTCAGCACGCCTCGACGTCGCCAGTGATCACCCGACAGATACAGCGCTTTTTGCGGTGCGCCGGCACATTTAATAGGCATTGGTGGCTGGGTGAATAGCGCCTTACCTTCCTGAAGACTGCTCACGAGCTCCCAGGTGTAGGGCGCCAGATCATAGCGGTAGTTGGACGTCACGCCATTGCGGCCCAGGGTTTCAACAAGGCCGTCAATACCGTGCCAGTCCAACTTGATACCCGGCGCCACGATCAGCCGGTCGTAGTGAATCGGGTGACTGTCCTCGAGCAACACCCGATTGTTGTCCGGCTCAAAGTTACCCACGGCAGCCTTTATCCACCGAACGCCCTCGGGGATAAGGGACGCCATGGTCTTGACCGTATCTGCCTGTCGAAAGATGCCGCCACCGACCATGGTCCAGCCCGGCTGGTAGTAGTGAACCTCGGCCGGGTCGATGATAGCGATAGACAGGGCCTGCGTCCGTGACATAAGACTCGACGCGACAGAGATACCCGCAGCGCCAGCGCCCACGATAAGGACGTCGTAATAGTCCTTTGCCTTGATCGTCTCATCCGCCCGGGATTCGACAACCGGAGCGCTCCCCAGCGCATCAGTGAGGTCGTAGCCACAGGCCTTAGCGCGTTCGAGGAGTTCATCGTCGGCAACACCCTGGGCACGCTGATGAAGACTCCAAAGGGTTATGGATCGTGTCCCTGTGCGACAGAAGGCGTGCACCGGGGCTTCCATCTGCGACAGGGCACTGGAAAAGTCCGCAACATCGGCTGGCGTGAATTTACCGGACACGATGGGCACATAGGCGATTTTGAGCCCGGCGCCCTCTGCAGCTGTGCGGATCTCAGTGATCGTGGGCTGATCATTGGCTTCGCCGTCGGGACGGTTGCAGATCAAGGACTTTACGCCGGCCTCCACGAGGGTGGGGATATCCGCAGCCGTAACCTGCGTCGACACCGAGAAGGATTCGCTGACGGGGATTAGCTGAAGGCTCATTTTTGTTATTCCTTTGCTGCAAGATTCGAAAGGTCGGGACCGCCAAATGCATTCAGCGGCAGCTTTAAAAAGAAACGCTCATTACTTTCCGGCGGTGGTACATGTCCTGCGCGCATGTTGACCTGCAGGGAGGGCAGAATCAGATTGGGCATGCCGAGGGTCTCGTCACGTGCTTCACGCATGGCCACAAATTCGCTTTCACTGATGCCTTCTTTGACATGAATGTTCGCCGCGTTTTCTGCGGCGACGGTGGTCTCGAAGGCCAGCTCACGATCGTTGGGCATGTAGTCATGGCAGACAAAGATGCGTGTTTCCGGGGGCAGCGCGAGAATGCGTTTGATGGAGCGGAACAGGGTGGCCGCATCACCGCCGGGGAAGTCGCAGCGGGCCGTGCCAAAGTCCGGCATGAAGAGGGTGTCACCGACGAAAGCCGCATCCCCTAAAACATAGGCCATGCAAGCGGGCGTGTGTCCCGGCGTATGCATGGCATAGCCCTCCAGAGAGCCCACGTTGATGCTATCGCCCTCCGAGAGGAGAACGTCGAACTGCGAACCGTCGCGCTGGAATCCAGCGTCGGCATTGAACACCTCACCGAAAACATTCTGTACCGTTTTGATGGCCGATCCGATAGCAATCTTACCGCCGAGCTTTTGCTGGAGGTAAGGGGCCGCAGACAGGTGATCGGCGTGCACGTGGGTTTCGAGGATCCACTCCACCGAGAGGCCTTTTTCCTCGACATGCGCAATGATGGCGTCCGCACCCTCGTAGCTGACGGTACCTGAGGGATAGTCTAGGTTCAGTACGCTATCCACAATCGCACAGGCATTACTGTCGGGATCTTTCACAATGTAGGACAAGGTGTTCGTAGGAGCATCAAAAAAGTGGGTGACGTCTGCAACGGTAGTCATAGCTATGATTCCTTCGCTATATAATCAAAAGATATATACATATAACCAAAGTATAGCGCAGTTTCCCTGCAAAACATTGATCTGTGTCGCCTTTTGTTTGGATCGTATTTTTTACAGTCTCTTTGAGGTTTCGATCATCAGGGCCATATCGACGCGATGCATGCCAGGCCCCCAGCCATTCGTCACACGACCGCGCTCAAGGGCGCCGAACCGCTGAAAAAACGGCGCCGACAGATGGCTGGCGGCGATATTTAGGACCTTGCCGCCAAGGGCGCGGGCTTCCTCCACAGCGCGCTCCATAAAAAGGGCACCCAGACCCATGCCCTGGGCGTCGGGCGCGAGCAGTATCCAGTTAATGGCAACACGTTCACCCCGACGGAACACCCCGTAAGCGCCGATCACACGCCCGGCTGCCGTCGCCACCTGGTAAGACTCGGGAGACTCGTCGAGAAACAGCACGTAGTCCTCACGCTCGTTAGGGGCAAAAAACGCGGGACAGTTTGCGTCAAAGAGCGCCAGACAGGCTTCTCGATCGCTACGGCGACAGGGACGCAGACAAATGTCATGGGGCTGAAAGCTCATAGTGACAGTATCTGCCCGACCTCAGGATCAAAGCAACAAGAGCTGCGGGCCGGGGAAGGTGTTCAAGTTTTAGGAAAATGGACCCATGGGCACCGAGAACAAGCCCGAACGCGGGCCCTAATACTTGTATAAACGTACCTGCCTGTGTGAGACTCAAATGGCAATTTTGTAGCGTGCCTTTGGCCAGAAAGCGCCCGACCGGCGATCAGGCACCCCGATAAAATTAACGAGAAGATCGACTATGGCGGTTATCTACGATGCTGTGCGCACACCCCGCGGCAAAGGCAAGGCGGAGGGCGGGCTGGCCGCCAAAAAACCCGATGAACTGGTCGCTGCCCTCGCCGAGGCCCTGTCAGAGCGAGGAGCCGGCGCCTTAAGCCCCGATGCCTTGATTCTTGGAGCGGTGGGGCAGGTCGGTGCCCAGGGTGGCAATATCGCACTGGTATCAAAGTTCCGCGCGGCTTTGCCCGACAGCACCGCCGCGGTCGCCATTAACAACTTCTGCGTATCCGGTCTTACGGCCATGGGCCAGGCTCATGCCATGGTTGACGCGGGGCAGGCTGATGCTGTGCTCGCCGGCGGTGTCGAGATGATGTCCCGGGTCCCTTTTATGGCCGACAAGGCGGATTTCTATACGGACGGCACCTTGCCTCTTCGCAGCCGTTATCTCCTGGTGGCCCTGGCTGCCGATCGCCTCGCTGAGGATCAGAACATCAGCCGGGAAGCGCTGGATGCGGCAGCGCTGACGTCACAGAAACGCGCGGCGGCGGCAGAAGGCACGGCGCTGGTCGCCTCGCGCATTGCCGTAAACGGCTTGGACCGCGAGGAATGCCTGCGCGTGGGTACCGCCGAATCCCTCGCCGCGATGGAGCCGGCCTTCGGGGCAGCTGCCGCTCATTACAGAGGCATCCTTGGCCGCGATATTGATCACCGGCATACCATCGCCCACGCGCCGCCCATCGCCGACGGCGCCGGCCTGGCGTTGATAGCCGCAGAAGGGGCGATTGATGCGAGGCCCCGGGCGCGGATTATCGCCAGCGCAGAAGTCGGTGGTGATCCCGCAGAGTCCCTGACCGCCAGCTTTGCCGCCCTCGACAAAGTGCTCCAGCGCGCAGACCTTTCATTGGACGACATGGATCGCATTGAGTTTATGGAGGCCTTTGCCGTCAGCATTGTGCAGTTTCTGCGGGACCGGGATGTCTCGCCGGAGCGCGTGAATGTGAGCGGCGGTCATTTGGCCAAGGGACACCCCCTCGGCGCCTCCGGCGCAATTCTTCTGTCCACACTGCTGGATGCTCTGGATGAGGCTGAGGGCCGTTACGGACTCGTGGTCGCTGCAGGCGCCTCCGGTGCAGGCAGCGCAATCATTGTAGAGCGCCTGGGATAGGACTGCTGATGACACACGCAACACCTGGCAAACCGACAATGGCAAAGCCAACGATAAGCGCACCGCAGCGGGCGCTGGTCGAAAAACACGCCGCCACCCTGGACGCCGCCATGGACGCGGTCATGAGTAGAAAAAGCTGGAGTCCTTTTAAAGATTCCCCGTCCTCCAAAATTCATGGCGAAGAGAAACCACCTGCCGGCAAAGCGGCCTTTGAGGCGCGCTTGAATCAACGCTTTGACATCGATCTCCCGGGCATCACCGGCTGGTCAGGGGAGGAGGTCTCACCCTTTACCCGGGAGCCCCTGGGAATCACCTATCCGCTCTGTGAGCCCGAGGCGCTCATTGCCTCGGCCAAGACAGCCATGGCCGACTGGTCCAAAGCGTCCCCGGGATTACGCATTGCGCTGTGCCTTGAAGTGGCCGAACAGCTGTATGACAACAATTTCGAAATGGCCCATGCCGTGATGCATGTGGCCGGGCAAAGCTACACGCAGGCCTTTAGTGGCTCCGGCCCGAATGCCCTTGACCGCGGCATCGAGGCCCTTGCTTACGCCGCCATGGCCATGGACAAGGTTACCCCCGCCGCCGAGTACCACCGGCAGTTTGGTCGCGATCAGGTCGCCCTTGAAAAAACCTACACACTTGTCCCCCGGGGCGTGGGACTGGTGATCTGCTGCGCTTCTTTCCCGACCTGGAATGCCTATCCGGCAATGTTCGCGAGTCTGGCCACGGGGAACCCGGTTATCGTCAAACCCCACCCCATCGCTATTTTGCCCATGGCCATTGTCGTTGAGCGCTGTCGGGCCGTGCTCTCAGCCTTTGGCTTTGACCCCAATCTTGTCACCCTGGCCGCAGACACCATCGCCGAGCCGATCGCGGGGCACTATGTTGACCACCCCGATGTGCAGATCATCGACTTCACCGGCAGCCCGCGCTACGGCAGCCACCTCGAGAAGACCGTCACGGGCAAACAGCTGTTTACGGAGACCGCTGGTGTGAACAGCGTTGTGGTGGAGTCCGTAGATGATCTCGTGGCATCCATGCGGGCCATTGCGCGCGCATCCAGCTTGTTCTCGGCACAAATGTGCACCAGTCCCCAGGTGGTCTTCGTGCCCAAAGACGGCATTCAAACCCGGGACGGACATGCAAGCTTCGATGCCGTGGCGCAGTGCATCGTGGATGAGATTGATGCCCTGGCAGCCAATCCCAAGGTGGCGGCGGGGATCATGGGGGCGGTACAGGCGCAGCTCAGCCTGGACGTTGTTACCGAGGCCTCGCAGATGGCGGGGGGCGAGGGCTTACGCATTCTCCGTGAAGGGGAGGCCTATGCGCATCCGGACTTCCCGAAAGCACTAACACGCACCATGATGGTCATCGCCGGAGATTCATCACATCAGGCGATGTATGCCGAGGAGCGTTTCGGTCCCGTACTCTTCGTCGTGGCAACGGACAGCGCCGATGCTGCCGCCCAAGAGGCAACGGAGCTTGCACGTACTCGCGGCACGATCTCCTGTTACATGTACTCCACGGATGAAGACTTTATTGATCGATGGGTGGATGTTTACGCCGCGGTGGGCGCAAACCTGAGCATCAATCTCACGGGCGCCATGTGGATCAACTTTGCCGCCGCTTATAGCGATTATCACGTCACCGGCTTGAACCCTGCGGGCAATGCCTGCCTTGCGGATCTCTCCTTTGTGGCCTCACGGTTTCGTATTGCCCAGCGCCGGCGCCCCATAGTGACACCCTTGTCGGGCAGCGCGGAAAAAACGGCAAGCACCGGATGAGTGGGGATGTTTACGTCATCGGTGCGTCCATGACGCCCTTCGGCAAGCGTTTGGATGAAACGGTAAAAACCCTCACGGCAAGCGCCGTTGCTGCGGCACTCTCCGATGCCGGACTTCAAACCCGGGATATCCAGTCCGCGTGGTTTTCCAACACCCGGCAACCGATGCTCGAAGGACAGAACACCATACGAGGACAGATCGCCCTGCGGGCGGCGGGCATCGAGGGCATCCCGATCATCAATGTCGAAAATGCCTGCGCCTCCGGCTCCACGGCCGCGCATCAGGCCATGACGGCGATCCGTGCGGGTATGGTCGACATTGCCCTGGTCGTTGGTGCAGAAAAAATGGTCTACAAGGATCGGCCCGAAAAGGTGGCAGCCGCCTTTGCCGGAGGCACGGACATCCACGACCGGCAGAGCGTCCTTGACTACATTGTTGCCATGGGTGGCGAAACCCCCGGCCCGGACCGCAGCCTGTTTATGGATCTCTATGCGGCGCAAGCCAAGGTCCACATGGAGCGCTTTGGCACGACGGTTGAGGACTTTGCGCGGGTGGCTTCAAACACCCACGGCCATGGCCAGCACAATCTCAATGCTCAATACCACACGCCGTTTACCGTCGCCGAGGTGTTGGCAGACAAACCCATCGTGGACCCGTTTACCCGCGCCATGTGCGCCCCGGTCAGTGATGGCGCCGCGGCACTGGTACTGTGCAATGAAGCGGCGGCCAGGCGGCTCGGAATATCCCGGGCCATCCGCCTCCGCTCCATTGCGCTGCTAAGTACCCAGTCACGGGACAAGTTGGATTATGAAAACCACATCGGACGCCGCGCCGCGACCGCAGCATACAACGAGGCGTCCATCGACCCCCGGGATATTGATGTGGTCGAGGTTCACGATGCGACAGCGTTCTCGACGGTGCAACAAATCGAAAACCTCGGTCTTTGTAACCCCGGAGAAGTTGGCAGGCGGTTGCGGGATGGAGATTTCGCCCTGGGCGGCAGGACCCCGGTGAATCCGTCGGGCGGACTTCTCGCCAAGGGGCACCCCGTGGGTGCCACGGGCGTTGCGCAGCTCTATGAACTGGTGACCCAGCTCCGCGGGGAAGCAGACGCGCGACAGGTGACTGGCGCCCGGATTGGCGTTGCCGAAAACGGTGGAGGATTCCTGGGCGTGGAGGAAGGTGTCACGACCGTCGCAGTACTGGAACGGGTAACGCAATGACCTCAGACCCTTTTCAAAAACTCCGTCTGCCGGTTTTCTGTGCGCCGATGTTTCTCGTGTCCGGACCGGAGATGGTCATCGCCGCCTGCAAGGCGGGCATAGCGGGCTCCTTTCCATCAACCAACACGCGAAGCATCGAGGAACTGGAGCAATGGATGGCCCGGATCTGCGAGGCCCGATCAGACGCAGATGCGCCCTGGGTGATGAACCTCATTACCCACTCGTCCTATACGCGACTCGATGAAGAGCTGGAGCTTGTGGCGAAATACAAACCTGCGGCGGTCATTACCGCCCTGGGATCACCCAAGCCCGTCATGAGTACCGTAAAAGCCTATGGTGGTCTCGTATTCGCCGACGTCATCAACCTCAAGCTTGCGAGAAAAGCGGCAGAGGCGGGTGTCGACGGCCTGGCGTGCATCAGCGCCGGTGCCGGCGGGCACACGGGAGAGCTGTCACCCTTCGCCTTCATATCCGCCGTCCGCGAGTTTTTTGACGGATACATCGCCGTGGGGGGAGGGATCTGCGATGGAGCGGGGGTGGCCGGCGCCATTGCCGCTGGCGCTGATTATGTCTACATGGGTACGCGATTCCTGCCTACGCGGGAGAGCATGGCCCACGAGGCATACAAGGAAATGATAATCGCCGCAGATTCCGAGGATCTGGTGGTATCCGCGGCGATTACCGGCACCAGGGCCTCATGGTTAAAAGCCAGCGTCGCAAAGGCCGGTATCGACCTTGATAATGCCGGCAGTATGCCCCGGGATTATTCCGGCACGGAAGCCAGCAAGCGCTGGCGGGACATCTGGGCCGCGGGGCAGGGGGTGGGACGAAGCCGGCGTATTGAGGCTCTGGCTGACATTGTTGATGATCTGGAAACAGAATATCGCGACGCCATCGCCCGCTTTCAAAGACTCACCAAGGCCTGATTTTACGAGTTGATACAACCCGCATCGCAGACCTGAGAAACCGCTAAGGCATTAACAGCATGAAGCAAATACTCCACGGTATCCGGGTGCTGGATTTCGGCCGCTATATTGCCGGACCGTTTTGCGCGACTCTACTGGCAGACCTGGGTGCCGACGTTATCCGCATCGAAAAACCCCGAGGGGGCGAGGATCGCTACACAGTCCCCGTGAGTGACGACGGAGAGGGAGCTTACTATCTGCAGCTTGGTCGTAACAAACGGGGAATGACCCTGAACCCCACTACAGAGGAAGGCCGCGGAATTGTAAAGCGCCTCGTCGAGACCGCGGATGTCGTCGTAGCAAACCTGCCGTTTCCAGCCCTCAAAAAGCTGGGACTTGATTATGAAACACTCAAAGAGATCAAGCCCGATATCATCCTTACCACAGGTTCGGCCTTTGGATCGACGGGACCCTACGCGGCCCGTGGCGGCTTCGACACCGTCGCCCAGGCAATGTCCGGGAGTATGTATCTCAATGGCACCCCGGGTTCCCCGGGTAAATCTTTCGCCCCCTACGCTGATTTTGGCACCGCATCCCTCAGCGCCTTTGGCACGCTTGCAGCAATTCTCCACCGCAATAAAACCGGCGAAGGGCAGATGGTCGAGGGCTCGCTTCTTGGCACGGCCCTGACTTTCAACAATGCGGCGCTGATGGAAGAGGCGATACTCGAACAGGGCAGGGAGGGGACCGGTATGCGCGGTCAATACAACGCGCCGACAGATACCTTTGCCACCCGGGACGGCTGGGTGACGGTGCAAGTTGTGGGTGCCGGCCTGTTCAAGCGATGGGCGACGCTCATGGACGAGACGTCATGGCTTGAGGATCCGCGATTCGCCACGGATCAGTCCCGGGGGGACCACGGTGAAATCATCGGTGAACGTATGGCTGCCTGGTGTGCAGAGAGGAACTCCGAAGCGGTGTTAAGCGAGCTTGCCGCCGCAGGGATTCCCTGCGGTGAATTACTCAGTCCGAGAGAGACCCTGAATAACGAGCAGGTAGTGGACGCAGGTATGTTCCAGGCCGTGGACTACCCGGGTTTATCAAAACCCGCACCGATTGCTGACCATCCTCTTCGCTATTCCGCGACGCCAGCGGGAACCTTCCGTCGGGCGCCGCGCCTTGGCGAACACACTCAGGACATTCTGACGGAACTGGGATACGACGCTGACAGTATTTCAAAACTCCAGGCAGAGGGCGTTATCTAGCACGACGTAACCGTGCTTGATCTCCAGGCCTCTTGTGATGTCTAATCCCTTGCGTAAACATACTTACTTGCTGAGAGCCCTTTTGCTCCCGGGAGATGTGCGATGAATAAACCTCTGATCGACCATGATGCTCCTTTTGGCCACGCTCACGGCCCCCATCTCACGGGGTCCTTTGCCCCGGTCTCCGAGGAACTGGAACTGAGAGGTCTCGATGTCGAAGGCGAGATCCCCGCGGATCTCAACGGCGTGTATCTGCGCAACGGCCCCAATCCGCGCTTCGAACCCAAAGGCGCACATCACGTCTTTGACGGTGACGGGATGATTCACGCCGGTGAGTTTCGCAATGGGCAATTTACCTATCGCAATCGCTACATACAGACCCAGGACTCCCTGAAAAACCTCGATGCGGGCAAGGAAACCTTCTGGGGGGTGCGTAATTCCGAAAAGGGCAGTGCCGATAAACCCATGGCCGATGTGTCCAACACCGACGTTATTGGACATGGCGGTAAAGCACTCACCAGCTGGTACCTCGCAGGGATTCCCCACATTGTGGACCCCGTGACCCTCGAAACCGTGAGAGCTGCGCCGGAATACGTGAGTGGTCTGGGCAATGGGATGTCCGCGCATCCCAAGGTGGATGAGCACACGGGCGACCTGATGTATTTTGATTACTACACCGAAAAACCGCATATGAGCTACGGCGTGGTAGATGCACAGGGCAAGCTGGTACACCACGTCCCCGTTGAGTTACCCGGCGACCGCCTGATGCACGACATGGGTATTACGGAGAATTACTCAATTCTCCACGATGTCCCGGTTTATCACGACGAGGAGGCGCTTAAGGCCGGTCGGCACAAGATCGTTTTTAACAGTGATCTCAAAATGCGCTTTGGCGTCATCCCGCGATTTGGTGCACCGGAGAGTATTCAGTGGTTTGAGTTCTCCTCCTGCTTTTTGTATCACGTCGTCAATTGCTGGGAAGAGGGCGATGAAGTCATTCAAATCGCCTGTCGCTATATGCCCGCGCAGAACCCCGATGGCAGTATCGATGAAGGTCGCACGGCAAAAATGATTGGCGGACTCATGATGGATGCGCGGCTTTGGCGCTACAGCATGAACCTGAAGACCGGCGAAACAACCGAGCGCTGTCTGAACCCCGATTACAACATTGAGTTCCCCAGCTATAACAGCGCTCTCACGGGCAGACCCACGCGCTGGGGGTACTTCATCGATCACCACCCCACGGATTTTCGCTGGGTGGGCGTTCGCAAGATGAATCTTGAAACCGGAGAGAGCGCGGGCGCCTGGTCCGACGATGTCGATCATTGCTGGTACAGCGAACCGTGGTTCGCACCAGCAGACAATCCAAAAAGTGAAGATCACGGATACCTTGTGGTGTTCTGCTGGAATGATGACACCCGGGTGCAGGAATTACAGGTGTTTGATGCTCAGCGGATCGACGACGGTCCCGTTGCCCGTATCAAGATACCCCGGCGTATTCCTCTGGGGTTCCATGGCTGCTGGATGAAACCCGAACAGATAGACGGCTGGGAAAACGCTGCCTGAGTTTGAGTTTAGCCAGGCCCCTGGCCAATGAGTTCGTAGTGCGTGTCGTGGGGTTGGACCTCCTGATCACAGGCGGAGCAGGCCATCTCGATCTCCAGGGCGTTTCCGCAGGGTGTGTGCGTCAGCAGTAACGGGGGGCCCTCAGCGGCCGGCAGCCATTTATCGCCCCATGCAAGCAAGGTCAGAATAATAGGGTAGATGTCCCGCCCTTTCTCCGTCAGCTTGTATTCGATCTGCCGCGTGTCGCCGGGCACGCTCTCGGCATAAATTACCGCCTTTTCGCTCAGCTCTGAGAGGCGCTCCGAGAGGATGTTTGTCGCCATGGCAGTGTCTTCGAGAATCCTCTGAAACTGGTTAATGCCGACAAACATCGACCGCAGAATCAGCGTCGACCAGCGATCACCCACAATGCGCACCACATCGTCCATCAAATCGTTAACCGGTACCGCACTTTGCCTCCGTCGCCTGCTGTAGTCTGACTCGGTAACGCCCTCGCCAGGCCCCACAGCCCAGCTGACATCCCGGGGACTGATGAGCTCCCGACAGCACTTGCAGACCGGCCGAGGCTCGGTGAGCTTGCCACAGGACCTGTGGACGAGTTCCACGGACAGGGCGCCGCTCTTTGCGCTCCAACGTCGCTCCCAGTGGAGCATCGCCAGGGCCATGGGGAAAAAATCCACAAAGCGCTGGGTGCCGCGATATTCAAAACGTTTGGGAGTATCGCTATAGGCGACTTTCACCAGACAGTCATTGTGAATCAGACGCTTGAGTCGATCACTGACAACGGTTTTCAGCAGCCCTGTTCGCTTGCAGAATTCATCAAAGCGCCGGGCGCCCAGCCAGTAACTTTCTAGTATGAGCAGAGTAGGGGTGTCGCCAATAATCTCCAGCGTCCGCCAGATTGAGCAGCTGCGGATCAGTTTGACATTGCCTGCGGCTTTTCCCACGGAGTTACTGTCCTGCTTTGTTGAGGGTGAAGCCAAGGACGTCGGCTTGCAGGTCCTAGATTAACATCCAGCCTTGGCATTCGCGGCGACCCTGGGGGAAGATAGTTGCCCCCGGGGCGCCCGGGTAGCCGACTGTCACGAGACGATAGGAAGCACGATAAGACGCACTATAGGGCAGCTGAATCTCTTTTTTCACGAGGGCTCATGATGCAGTTTTCTACTATCAGCCAAAACGATACGGACCTGATCGTTCAGCTGTATAAAGACAGCTTTAGCGAGGCAGAGGGGCCTGAAGAGGGCGCTGCCATAGCTAAGCTCGTGCGCTCACTGCTCGCTGAGGAGGAGCTTGAATCAATCATTGGTTTTGTGGCGGCTGATCAACAGGGCTTAGAGGCCGCGATCATCTTCAGTCCGCTCAGCTTTGCAAAGGGTGATGCCGGTTTTTTGTTATCCCCGGTGGCTGTGCGCAGTAAAACGCAGGGACAAGGCATAGGAAGCCGTCTTATCAGACATGGCCTTGAGGCCCTGAAAGCCCAGGGCCACGATATCGTGTTCACATACGGAGACCCCGCCTATTACTCGCGCTTTGGTTTTGTGGCCGTGAGTCACGAAAAAGTCGTCGCACCTTATCCCTTATCAATGCCCGTGGGCTGGCTAGCTGTATCACTCAAAGGAGACGACGTAACTAAACTCGAGGGGCGCTTGCAATGCGTCAGGGCCTTCGACAACCCGGACCTGTGGTGAATTCGCCATAGAGTTTGATTAGTACACAAAGCTGGATATGGAAAGGGGTTGATATCCGTCTAGTTGTAACAATGCATACAACAGGGTGTTTCCGTGGCCAATGACGCGTCCTCTCAACGTCGACCGCTCATCACGGCGCTCCAAGCCTGATGATTCTTACTACCTTCATGTCGCGGGCACCATCTTTGTCTTCGATTAAGCGCACACCCCCGCCGATCACCGCAGCTTTTCCACCAATCTCAACTACTGCTTGCGTACTCAACGCTTCGCGATCTTCACCAAGCCCAAGAAACCTGTAATCCAAGTTCACCAGAATTCTCCCATCATCCAACAACGACGGTCTTAGCGCGATTTCAAGCTCGCCACCCAGCACCTTGAGCGAGTGTTCGACCCTCCTGTCACGTGCAGTTATTAATGTGCTTGTAGACCGACTCCACGGTGTTGTGAGGACGGTATCCAAATCCAAGCCCTCTTGCTTATGCATAAGCGTCTTATTGGAGGTATCACATAATTCCTGTTCTGAAACTTCGGGAGCGCAGTAGAACTCCGCTATTTCCAAACTCAATCGAACGTTGTTATCGACATCGGCTGCACCGGCAATTCCAGACACTGTCCATACCAATGAAGCGATTAACTTGAGTTTTTTCATATCATCATCCCATCACTTGAAGCGTGGACACAGCCCGCATATCTGAGACGCCGCAATGCGCGTGGGGAGGGGCGGGCGTGCGCTTCGGTCGTACTGCCCTAAGCGTCGTCGACATACGAAATGTCACCTTTAGTGTAGCGAGTCACGTCGAATTCCGAGAAATACTTAGTACACTTCAAGTATGACCACGCTAACACCGCTTCGCCGGTTCTAGTTTATAAAAAAGACTAAAACGTTGAGGCGAATAAAGTTCCTTTACCTGTGAGTAGATAGCGACACAAAGAAGATTCAAAAGGGTATCGTGATAGCGTCGACTGAAAGAAGGCACCGAGATGAATAATGCAGAAGCCAGACAGGTGTATCAGGACATGAGACGTCGAGACGAGATTATCGTTGAAATCGAGGAGTTGCGACCTTCGGATAATCCGTTCATCCCAATCGTAGACATTCTGGTGGCTGTTGTTGTTTTTTTGTTTCTAACAGAAACAATTGACTTCGACATGACGCGAGAAACTGTTATGTCGATCACCTTGGGCGTCGCAATCTCTACGGCGCTGATCCTACGAGAAGCCAACCGGCGAACACATAAACGTATAGACGCGGTTTACAAGCTGATGAGGCTCTCAAGGGCTGAAGACAATGTGTAGCCCTCAACGACAACAGCCATACAAAGCTTGGGAACCATAACTGCGCATAATACATATTATGTTAAATAAGGGATGTTGGATGAAAGGATGTTAGACAATAAGCATTAGCCGCCAAGCAGAAACCTGACTCCCCTATCTTTATCCTCTAACGCTTAAAAGCGCTCTGAACCATAGCTTCACGGGCATAACCACGCCCGCGAACCGCTCGACCGGGCGACGCGCCGGTGTGCTCACCCTGCGCGACAACTTGCACACCATTCACCACGACGTCGCTGACGCCAACGGCATACACGTGAGGATCATCGAAGCTTGCTCGATCTTCTACAACGGCGGGATCAAACACCACGATGTCCGCAAAGAAGCCATTGGCGATACGGCCACGCTCTTCGATGCCCAAAACCTCTGCGGGTAAGCTCGTCAGACGTCTCACAGCCTCTTCGAGGCTGATCACCTGCTCATCACGCACGTAACGCCCCAGCAATCGGGCAACGTTGCCGTAGGCTCGTGGATGCGTCGCCTGCTTCAGATTGTCCCCCTCGGCGGCCATAGCCCGCGCATCAGAGCCGAACATCATCCAGGGCTGTTTGATCTGCGATTTGAGATTGTCCTCGTTCATCAGAAAGTAGACCGTATCCACGCGGGAGCCGTCGGCGATCACCAGATCGATGATCGTATCTCTTGGATCCTGATCCCGAAGCTCAGCAACTTCAGCGACGGTTTTACCGGCATAATCCTTTAAATCGGAATTTCTGAATCCGATAAGCAGCATGCCGTCCGGGCCCGCAAAATAGCCCAGGTTCTCCCAATCACTCGCGTTCTCGGCCATTTCGGCCTTTACCTGCTCGCGAATCATCGGGTCGCGAAGCCGTTCTGCCCACTTATCGTAGCCCCCCGCCTGCACCCAGGTAGGCATGGCTGCGTCCAAACCCGTCGCGCCCGCGGTATAGGTATACATGTCTGCCGACACCTCACCCCCGGACGCGGCATAGGCATTGATCCTATCGATGGCTTCCGCCATTTTTGGCCAGTTGGGCGTGCCCCCCGCTTTCAGATGGTGAATCTTTACGGGTATGTCAGCCTCTTTACCGATGCGAAAGGTTTCTTCCATCGCTTCAAGGAGCATGTTCCCTTCACTGCGCATATGCGCTGTGTAGATACCATCGTATTTCACCGCCACTTTGGCCAGTTCAATGAGTTCTTCCGTATCGGCAAAGGTCCCGGGGGCATAGATCAGTGCAGAGGTGAGCCCCAGTGCACCATCAGCCATGGCTGCTGCGACTTGCCCACGCATAGCTTGCATTTGCCCGGCATTGGGCGACACATCACCGGCGCCCAGCACATTGCTTCGCACCGTGGCGGCCGACACAAAGGTCGCAAAATTAACCGATACGCCGCTTTTTTCGACGTGCTTGAGATACTCATCGACGGTATCCCAGGGCAGCTCGTCTTCTGACACGCTTCGGCTGCGTGCGAAGAGTGTCCGGGTTTCCGGCGTAAGGGGACTCAGGGAGACTTCACTCAGCACTTCAAAGGTAACGCCCTGGAGAACATCACTCATCGCCCTGCCGTCCTCTATCAGGGAAAGATGCGCGTGACTCAGGAGGTTAAAGAAACCCGGTGCTACAGCCTTGCCCCGGGCGTCGATTTCGATAGTGGCTCTTGCGCCATCCAGGCCTCCGACAAATGCGATCCGGTCGTCTAGGACGCCGATATCAGCGCTGAATACGGCGCCACCGGTGCCGTCGTAAATGCTGCCGTGACGGATAATGAGATCGTAATCAGCAGCTTGGGAGATCGCACTTTGCAGGGCGATTACATTGACAAGGGTTAGGCCTAACATCATCGACAATGAACGCATCATTCCTTTGCCCTCTCCCGCAACTTTTCCGCAACGCATCGACAATTCCCTCAAGACTATCTCAAGACTATCTCAAGACTATCTCAAGACGATCTCAAGACTATCTCAAGACCCCTGAGAACCGGCGTCTTTAACTACCTTGGTCGTTTTTTAGCGCTTTGGCAAATGCATTGGCAAAGGCGCCGGCGGGCTTCCCTGCGCCCGGTGACGAGCGCCCTCGCCCGTTTGTGTTCTCTCTGCCCTGGCGACCGGATGTGTCTGTGGCTTTTTTATCGTGGGACCTTTTAGCCTCAGGCCGGGACCTGCGCTGCCCTGGGTCCTGCTGACTGTCCTCGGCGCTGTCACTTAAACGCATGCTCAAGCCCACACGCTTTCGCTCGACATCGATGGACATCACCTTCACGGTCACAATGTCTCCCGCCTTGGCTACATCCCGCGGATCCTTTACAAACTTCTCTGCCATGGCCGATATGTGTACGAGGCCGTCCTGGTGTACACCCACATCCACAAAAGCACCAAAGCTCGTCACATTAGTGACCGTGCCCTCAAGAACCATATCCGGCTTAAGGTCGGTGATTTTCTCGACCCCCGCCTGCAGCTTTGCCGTTTTAAACTCCGGACGCGGATCTCGCCCGGGTTTTTCCAGTTCCCCGAGGATGTCCTTAATAGTCGGTAGGCCCACAACGTCCGTGACATACTTCTCGGCGTTGACGGCGCGCAAAAAAGGGCCGTCACCGATAAGACTGCGAAGCTCGCGACCATTCTCCTTTGCGATCTCCTCGACCAGGCCATAGGATTCGGGGTGTACCGCGGACGCATCCAGGGGATTCTCGCCATCCATTACGCGAAGAAAACCCGCGCTTTGCTGATAGGTCTTTGCGCCCATCCCGGATACGTTCATCAGCGCTTTACGCGTGCTAAAGGGACCCTGGCTGTCGCGAAGAGCAACAATGTTTTCAGCGATACGCTGGCTTAAACCCGAGACCCGGGTGAGCAAGGGTCCCGACGCGGTATTGATATCAACACCCACGGCATTCACACAATCCTCAACCACGGCATTGAGTTGGCGCCCCAACTGCAGCTGGCTAACATCATGTTGGTATTGCCCTACGCCAATGGACTGAGGGTCAATCTTTACAAGCTCCGCGAGAGGATCCTGCAGACGCCGGGCGATGGAAACCGCGCCGCGGATAGTCACATCCACATCCGGAAATTCCCGCGCCGCAAGCTCCGAGGCGGAGTAAATCGAAGCGCCCGCCTCATTCACCACAACGCGCTGGACCGATAGATCCGGATGTTCCGAAAGCACATCAGCCACAAAGCGATCGGTCTCCCGACTGCCCGTTCCGTTACCAATACTGATTAACTCCACGCTGTGACGCCTGATCATTGTCATAAGTGTTGCCGCAGCCTCACGTGTCTTATTCTGCGGAGGGGTTGGATAAATGGTGCCTTGATCGACCAGTTTTCCTGTCGCGTCAACGACCGCTACTTTGACCCCTGTTCGCAATCCGGGATCAAGGCCCATGGTAACCTTGGGCCCTGCGGGAGCCGCCAGTAAGAGGTCCTTCAGGTTGCTCGCAAACACCTTGATCGCCTCTGCCTCGGCATTCTCTCGAAGCTGCATCAAAAGATCGCTTTGTATATGACTGGCCAGCTTGACGGACCAGGTCCAACGAACAACCTCGGCTAGCCATTTATCGGCGGGTCGACCGCGGTCATCAATCTTCCAGTACGCAGCGATCATGCTCTGGCAAGGATGGGCATCACTGCTGCTCTCCTCCGGCGTCAAGCGGATATCCAGCGTCAATATCCCCTCATTGCGGCCCCGAAACATCGCCAGCGCGCGGTGGGAAGGAACACTGCGCAGGGCCTCCGTGTGCTCGAAGTAGTCGCTGAATTTGGCGCCCTCCTTCTCTTTGCCAGAAATCACACGCGCGGCCAGGAGCCCTTCTGCCCCGAGAAACTGTCGCAAACGATCAAGAAGATTGGCGTCCTCCGCAAAGCGCTCCATCAAAATTTGCTTGGCGCCGTCGAGAACCGCTTTCGAACTATCAAAACCCTCATCAGCGTTGAGAAAGGCCTCAGCCTCCACCTCGGGTACGAGCTCGGGGTTTGCGAGCAATGCGTCCGCAAGAGGTTCCAGACCCGCTTCCCGGGCAATCAGCGCTTTAGTTCGGCGCTTGGGCTTGTAGGGTAGATACAAGTCTTCCAGACGACTCTTGGTGTCTGCAGCGCGAATCGACGCTTCCAGCTCCGGCGTCAACTTGCCCTGGTCACCGATGCTGCCAAGAATGCTGTCCCGCCGCTCCCAAAGCTCTCTCAGATAGCGCAGGCGCTCTTCCAGAAGACGCATCTGCGTATCATCAAGGCCTCCCGTCAGCTCTTTGCGATAACGCGAAATAAAGGGCACCGTGGCGCCCTCATCTAACAGTGAAATAGCCGCTGCGGCCTGTTTTTGATCGATAGCAAGTTCGTCTGCAATACGTGCAGCAATGGATGCGGTCATAGAGGAATACGAGCCTTGTGAGAAGAGCGAAAGGTGAACGCGGCGCATTATGAGTGCGAAAAATAAAACACTCCAGAACTAATACACTTTTAATCCTGATGGGCGACTTCAGGCGTTCGCAGCCTGTCGGGAAAGCGCTTTTTCAGCGTACATTTTCTCATCAGCACGAGCTAGAAGCGCCTCGGCGCTGACGCCATCCTCGGGGTAAACCGCAAATCCAACGCTGACGCTGGTCCTGTACTCACCATGGTCCAGGTACAGCGGCTGTTGCATACGTTCGGCGATGGCAAGGGCTGCGACCCTGGCATCGCTGCGCCCCGCGAGCTCCGAGAGAATCACGGCAAACTCATCCCCACCGAGACGGGCGGCGACATCGGAGCCTCTACAGGACATCCCGAGGCGTTTCCCAATGGCAATGAGCACCTTGTCCCCCGAGGCATGACCATGAGCATCGTTCAAGGCCTTGAACTCGTTAACATCAATAAACACAACGCCCATGGCTCGGCTGTTGCGCTCGGCCAGACAGATCGCTCTTCTCAGGTTGCGATCAAACTCGCCGCGGTTTACCAACCCCGTGAGCCCGTCGGAACGGGCCGAGCTTTTCAGTGCCTCCATGCGTAATCGGTTCCCGGCAAACTGCAAGGCAATCAGCCAGCACATCGAAAAAATCAGCAGGGCCAGAGCTAGCTGAGCAGAAGCCGTAGGCAGCAGGCGACTGGCGACGAGAACGCTTTCTAACTGCGCAGGGGGCAAATGGGACAGCACGATCCACCCCCCCTCGCCCTTACTGCCCGCTCTGGGGATGGTCCAGCTTATGGGATTTATGGAAGTGTCCTGCCCCAGCGTTGCCGGCAACAACACCCGATAGGTGAAGAGCCCGTTTTCCGAACGAAAGGACCCCGCCGTGCGTTCTCGTATACGGCCCCACTCCTCAGGAAACTGGCTTACGAAGCTTCTATCCTCCGGTGAGTTCAGAATATAGGTCTCGGGTTGAATGCTTCGGCTTTCCATGAGCCAACGTCCCTGGAGGCTCAGGATATTCGCGCTGCCCGTCGCCAGCTTACCCGCGTCAAACAGCCGATCAAGGAGCACCCGCACTTTGTAGTTGATCACGGCAACACCGACTTTATTGCCTTCTTTGTCGAAAACGGGGGTGGCCAGACGCATCACCGGCTTCAGGGGTAGCTCAAGTATCCCCCGCTCCTTATTGAACTGCACGGGAACGACGAGTACCCGGCCCTTCTTCGTAGCAAGTGCCCGCTGAAAATAACTACGGGACGACTTATCCTGAAGCTCGACTTCAGGAACGATTCGTGCACCGTCCGCCGTCGAGTCCACGCGCACAACTTCCTGCCCGTCGACATCGAGATATCGTAGTTGGTCAAAGGACGGGTGCGTCGCCGAAAAATCCAGTAAGGTTTGCGCCACGTTTTCCAGAGGACGAGATTCAGCGAGATTACGCTCCATGAGCGAGACCAGGTATTGCAAGCTGGCCGTGGTGGCAAAGAGCTCCTGCTCCACTGTTTGAACCATCGAGACCGTCACCTGGCGCTCCTCGTTTTGCAGAGACTCCAGCAAGGACTCCTCGGCGCGCTGGTCGGCATAGCGAATCACGGTAGCTACCAGGCCGCCGAGGATGATGAGCGCGATGGTCAGAGCACGAAGAAAAAGAGGGCGTACCTTCCGGTTGGGTAGGAGAAACTCGCTGACGTTATTTTTATTTGATTCGTTCACAGTGCTCCGTTCGGGCTAGTCGACCGAACCCGGTGAACATTGTGACGAAGTACGGGCTCCATTAAAACGCTGAAGGCCCATTAACTCGGGGAATTTTGCCACTCTATGAACTGCCGCAAAGGCTGTGGTGCCTGCTGCATCGCGCCCTCTATTACCAGCCCTCTTCCGGGCATGCCCGAGGGTAAGCCCGCGAATACCCCCTGCGTCAATCTGGATATGTCCACTTACAGCTGCGGCATCTGGGGCAGCTCTCGGTACCCGGCCGTCTGTGAGCAATTTACTGCGCAGGAAGATGTCTGTGGTGACAGCCGCCAGGATGCTCTCAAGCTCATCGGCGACATGGAACGCGATACGGTTTAACCACCGGTTTTCTGGGTGCTTGCGTGGACGGGACACGCCCTGCATTATCGGGCGAACTTTTCCTATTGCGGAGTGATCATGAGTGAATCGACAGTGGAGCCGCAATCAGGCGAAGGGGCAGCACCAGGGGGGCTAGTGCATTCACTGCTCCTCGACGGTGCCGGCGGCGCTCGGACCTGGGATTGGGATCGTGTCAGAGACTGGACGGCGGCGGATGGCTGTCTGTGGCTTCACTTCAATTTTGAGGACGAGGAAGCCCGGCAGTGGTTGCAGGACCACAGCGGCCTGAACGACATTGCCTACAGTTCTCTCACCAATGCAGAGACCCGCCCCCGCGCCCTGAATCGAGGTGACAATCTGCTGCTCACGCTTCGGGGTATCAATATGAACCCCGGCGAGGATCCCGACGATATGGTGTCTCTGCGCATCTGGACCGACGGCACCCGTCTCATCAGCACCCGCCGGCGGAATCTCCTTTCGACCAATGACGTACTCGAAGAGCTGTACTCCGGCAATGGACCAAGAAACGCCGTGGAACTTCTGGTTATCTGGACGGAGCGTATTACGGAGCGCATGACGGGCACCATCGAAAATTTCGAAGATCGCGTCATGGCCATTGAGGAGCGACTGTTGAGCGGCGAAACATCGGGGATACGGATAGAACTTGCCACCTTGAGAAAACAAATTATTTCTGTGCGTCGCTATCTATCTCCCCAGCGAGAGGCCATGAATCGCCTGGGCGCCGAGAACCTCACCTGGCTGGATGATCTCAATCGCCTGAGGCTGCGGGAAATCAACGATCGTCTCATACGCCACATTGAAGATATGGATGAAGTCCGGGACCGAGCCGTCCTGGCGCAGGAGGAACTCACCAGCCGCATTGCCGAGCAAATGAACGCCCGCAGTTATTTGTTTACCGTAGCGGCCGTGATTTTCCTGCCCCTTGGATTTCTTACGGGTCTTATGGGTATCAACGTGGGTGGCATGCCAGGCGTCGACAACGACGCCGCGTTTTGGATCGTCGTTTTCCTGTGCGGCATCGTAGGCCTGGGACTGACGCTGATTTTCAAGATGCGGCGCTGGGTTTAAGCGCCGGCACCTATGGTTGTTCTGTGCAACAACCGGTCGTGTCCGTCGTAGCCCCCCGTGGCGCGGTGGAGCAGACAGCGGTTGTCCCACATGATCAACATACCCTCTTCCCACTCATGGGTGTAGATGTTTTCTTCCCGGGTCTGCCAGCCGTAGAGCTCCATCAGTAGCTCGATGGCCTCGTCATCGGGCATGCCTTCGATACCGACGATATAACCCAGACAGCTGTAGAGAGACGCCCGCCCGGTTTCACCGTGCCGGCGAATGAGAGGATGTGTCTGTACCGCCTTTGCATCGGGTGAGGGACGGATATCCATACTTCGATCACCCGCGGCATCCGCATCGCCGTACATACCATCGGGCGCATACCCCGCCTTGGCCGAGTGCATGGCCATACAGCCCTCAATGCGCTGACGAAGATCGCCGGGAAGCGTGTCCAGGGCCTTGTGTTGATTGGCAAACAGGGTGTCCCCGCCCGTCGGTGGAATCGTGACCCCATGGAGACAGGTTCCGATGGGGGGCGTTGCCTGAAAGCTCCAGTCGCTGTGCCAGGCCTCGGCAAAAATAGGCGATGTCTCCTGCGCGCGACGCTCCACGGCGATCACATGCTCACGCCCGGGAATGGGGGCGATAAAGGGATCCTCACCAAAGGGTCCGAAATATTGCGTAAAACGCTCCAGATCATCATCGCTGATCGACTGATCCGGAAAAGCGAGCACGTGGTGCTCAAGCCACGCCCCGCGGAGCGCCCGCACGGTATCTGCATCGAGATTTTTAGAGAGATCAAGGCCGGTTACCCGCGCCCCGCAGGCCTGACCTGACGGTTCGACGTTAAAACTCATCGCTCTTATCCTTCTATTAGTGAGTCATAATGGAGATAGTACCAGTGCATGGGCAGCATCGCGCAAACGACGACTGACACTGGGAAAGAGGCTCAAAAGCCCCGAGAGAGGGAGAACCTGAAAGTCACGTCCGGCGCGCTTCCCACGGCGAGATCTTCCACAAACTGCGCATCAATGAGCCATCGCGTCGCAGGCTGCCAGCGAAGCCCCAGCGTTCCCCAAACGGGCGACCCGTTTTCCCTGAGCACTGCAGCCTCATAAATCACGTCGTGAGTATCAATTTGCGCAAGAATCGACACCGACGGATGTATCAGCCATGCAAGACTAAAACCCAGAAAGGGGGTGACCGTATCCGCATCTTCATCGAAGGCGCTGTCACCTACCTCGCTCACGCCGATCTGTAGATGACAACTGACATCCGCGAAGACACAGCGCTGTCGCGACCATCTCGCCCCCAGGGAGGCCCCGGATTCCCCGCTGCCCGTGAAGTCGGACGAATCACCCGTCGCAAACTTGTACTGCGCGAAAACCCCCAGGGCCCAATTGTCGCCGGCGGAGACCTGGAGCTTGGCGCCAAGCTCCACGTCCCCCAGCCCCGAGCGAGAGGAATCCAGCTCAAAGCCCTCGGGACCCGTGTAGGCATAGCGCAGTCTGTCGTCAGGTTGAACGCCGCGGGGGCCGTCGGGCATACCCCAGAACGCATGCCAGCCATCTATGAGTCCGTCGAGGTTCCCACCACTGTGGCGGATGTAAGGTAGGTTCAAGGAGAGAGACAGCTTTCGTCCAAAGCCTCGCTGGAGACGAAGGTCCAGACGCTGGGTTTCACCATCGAGTTCCAGTCCCTCACCCCCTCGTCGCTCCAGCACTGCATGGCTGGCCCAGTGCAGCGTCGAGTCCACAATCCACTCACCCTCCTCCAAGGAAGCTGCCCGGGTCATCACGGGAACGCCTAAGTTGGCATAGAGCGGTGACAGGTTCCGACTGGCGATGGGCGCAGTGAGATCCCGGCTGTCGTCGCCCCGGCTTGCCGCTGGCATCGACGCGGCGCAAAGGCAAAGGATCATGGCCGCTGCCGGCCCCAGATGTTCGCGCCATGTATGCAGGCAATGCGGTATGGTAGACATCATGCGTTTAGACACCCTCAACACCCCGCAAACCCCCCAAAGCTCGGAAGCAGAGTCTAGCAAGCCGCTCCGCCAGTGGCGCGCCCAACTGGACCTTTCTTTTCGTAAAAGTGCCGGTCTGACGCGTTTTGCCCATTGCGCGCATGAGGGCCCCTTACGGGTACAGAGACTGTTCCACCCGGAGCCCGGCGGTAAAGCCCATTGTTACCTCCTCCACCCCCCCGGCGGCGTTGTCCTCGGCGATGATCTGCAGATCAATATCGCGGTGAAGAGCGGCGAGGCGCTGGTGACAACGCCAGCGGCCGGCAGGTTCTATACCGTGGACCAACATCGGGAAGTGCAGCGCCAATCGGTGAACCTCCTTGTGGATGATGATGCCTGCCTCGAATGGGTACCCCAGGAAACCATTCTGTTCAACGGCGTGAATGCCGAGCTTGATACGCGCATTGAACTCCAGGCCCGGTCCCGACTGGTATTTTGGGACGTTGTGGTCCTCGGCCGGCCCGCCTGCGACGAGGCCTTCACCCGGGGTCGCCTCAAGCAGCGGCTGGAGATATCTCGCAAAGGCCGTCCACTGCTTATCGAGCGCCTGAGCTGCACCGCGGGCGATCGTCTCAGCCAGGCTGCCATGGGCATGCAGGGACAGAGCACCGTCGGCATCATGGTGCTCACGGACATTCCCGCGGCGCCTTGCCTGGAAGACTGGCTCCGGGCCGTAAACCCTGCGCCCAATCAGGGGGCATTCACCGTCACCCACCGGGGAGAGCTTGTCATTGCCCGCTATCTGGGCGATGACGCCCAGCACTGCCGCGCCGGGTTCGCGCGCCTCTGGCGGGCAGCGACGGAAGACGTTCTCGGAGTAACGCCGGCTACGCCCAGAATCTGGCATACATGATGCTATTACAGTGCTTGCCGAGCAAAGAGCCGATGCCTATGCTCTCGCCAACGGCAGAAAACCTAAGGAATCAGGATGGAGCTTAGCCCGAGAGAAAAAGACAAACTCCTGCTGTTTACCGCAGCGCTCCTCGCCGAGCGTCGCCGGGATCGTGGGGTAAAACTCAATTATCCCGAGGCCCAGGCCCTGATCAGCGCGGCGATTCTTGAGGGCGCCCGGGACGGGCGGACCGTTGCCGAGCTTATGAGCTTTGGGCGCACCATTTTGACGCGTGATGACGTAATGGAGGGCGTTCCCGAGATGATCAAGGAAGTACAGGTCGAGGCCACGTTCCCCGATGGCACCAAGCTCGTCACCGTGCACGACCCCATCGGCGGAGGTGATGCATGATTCCCGGCGAAACAATTACCGCCAGTGGTGAACTGCTACTTAACGAACACCGTGAGGTCCTCAGCATTTCCGTAGTTAACAGCGGGGACCGTCCCGTACAGGTGGGCTCCCATTATCATTTCGCCGAGGCCAACCCGGCACTGCTGTTTGATCGCGACCTTGCGCGGGGTTTCCGCCTCGATATTGCAGCGGGCACTGCCGTACGCTTTGAGCCGGGTCAGAAGCGCGATGTCGAACTGGTGGCGCTGGCGGGCGACCGCAAGGTCTATGGATTCCGCGGCGACGTGATGGGAGAGCTCTGATGCGCAAGATCAGTCGCAGTGACTATGCAAGCATGTTTGGACCTACCGTGGGTGACAAGGTGCGTCTCGCGGATTCCGAGCTATTCATCGAGGTGGAAAAAGACCACACGATCTACGGCGAAGAGGTGAAGTTCGGTGGCGGCAAGGTCATTCGCGACGGCATGGGGCAATCCCAGGTCAGCTGTGCAGAGTCACCGGATACGGTGATTACCAACGCCCTGATTCTTGATTACTGGGGCGTAGTCAAAGCCGACGTGGCAATCAAGGGGGGGCGCATCAGCGGTATTGGCAAAGCGGGCAACCCCGACGTGCAGCCAGGGATTGATTTTCCCATCGGGCCGGGCACGGAGATCATCGCCGGCGAAGGACAGATTCTTACCGCCGGCGGCATCGATGCGCATATCCACTTTATCTGCCCGCAACAGATCGAAGAGGCGCTCATGAGCGGCGTCACTACCATGATCGGCGGCGGCACGGGACCTGCAACAGGCACCAATGCAACAACTTGCACACCGGGTCCCTGGCACATCGGCAAGATGCTTCAGAGCGCTGAATCCTTTCCCATGAATCTCGGCTTCCTGGGAAAAGGCAACGCAAGCCTGCCCATCGCCCTGGAGGAGCAACTTAGCGCCGGCGCCCTGGGCTTAAAGCTTCACGAGGACTGGGGCACGACGCCCGCGTCCATCGACAACTGCCTGAGCGTCGCGGAGCGTTTCGACGTACAGGTGGCGATTCACACGGATACGCTCAACGAGTCGGGTTTTGTGGAGGACACCATTGCAGCCTTCAAGGGCCGAACGATCCACACCTACCATACGGAGGGCGCCGGCGGCGGCCATGCGCCGGACATCATCAAAGCCTGTGGCCTGCCCAACGTACTCCCCTCCTCCACCAACCCCACGCGGCCTTACACCATCAACACCGTCGATGAGCATCTGGACATGCTGATGGTCTGTCACCACCTGGACCCCTCGATTCCTGAGGATGTGGCTTTTGCTGATTCACGCATCCGCAAAGAAACCATCGCCGCGGAGGACATACTGCACGACCTCGGTGCCTTCTCCATCATCTCCTCGGATTCCCAGGCCATGGGGCGGGTCGGTGAAGTTATCTGCCGAACATGGCAGACCGCGAGCAAAATGAAATCCCAGCGGGGCGGACTCGGATCCGGTGCTGCGGACAATTTCCGCGCCATGCGCTACATCGCCAAGTACACCATCAATCCGGCCATTGCCCATGGCATTGCGCACGAGGTGGGCTCCGTGGAGGTAGGTAAGCTCGCCGATTTATGCCTGTGGAAGCCGGCCTTCTTTGGTGTAAAACCCGCGCTCATCATCAAAGGTGGGGCCATTGCCGCGGCACCTATGGGCGATCCCAATGCCTCAATCCCCACGCCCCAGCCCGTGCATTACCGGCCCATGTTCGGCGCCTTTGGCAAGGCAAGCCATGCCACCAGCGTCAGCTTTGTCAGCGCCGCCTCCCTGGATGCGGGCATCGGCGAGTCCCTGGGACTGGATCGGCGGCTGGTGGCGGTCAAAGACTGTCGCAGCGTGACCAAGGCGGATATGCGGCTCAATGACTTCCAGCCGCATATGGAGGTTGATCCCCAAACGTACGAAGTGCGCGCCGACGGCGAGTTGCTCACCTGTGAACCCGCAACTGTGCTCCCCATGGCGCAGCGCTATTTTCTTTTTTAGGGGCCTGGTCCGTGGACGAAATGATGCTAGAGGCTTACCACCATGCCACGGCTTTCGATGGCACCTGGCAGGATGAGGTGCACCTCGTGTTTTCCGAGCGGGAAAAATCCCGGTACCGGACGACCACGGAACGGGGCCAGGAACTGGGCTGGTTTCTTCCCCGAGGCATTGTGCTTGGCGACGGCGATGCCCTGGTTTGCAACAACGAGGAAATTATCTTGATACGTGCAGCGAGAGAATCTCTGACAGAGGCTTACACCGACGATGAGCTACTGCTTTTACGCGCGGCTTATCACCTCGGCAATCGCCATGTGAGCCTGCAGATTTTGCCGGGCGCTCTGCGCTTCCCCCGGGACCATGTGCTGGAGGACATGCTCCAGGGGCTGGGATTAGACGTGCGTGCGGTGGATGACGCCTTCACACCGGAGTCTGGCGCCTATGCCGGCGTCACCCACACTCATGAGGGTGATCACGGGCACGCCCACAATCATTCCCACCGCTAAGCGCCGTCCGACTCGCGCTAAAATAGACAATGATGCCCACGCAAACACATTCGCCACCGCCCATGGATCCCCAGCTGCATCTGCTGCATCTTTCAAGTCCTGCGCTGCCTATCGGGGCCTATGCCTATTCTCAGGGCCTGGAGTACGCCATCGAGGCCGGTTGGCTGGAGGGCGATGAACTCGCGAAGTGGTTCGAGGACGGTCTCAATCTGGGTGTCGCCCAACTGGACCTACCGGTGTTACTCCGTGTGCTGGCCGCCCTGGACGTCGACGATGGTGCCGCGCTCGATCACTGGAATGACCGTTTACTGGCCAGTCGGGAGACGGCAGAGCTGCTCCTCGAGGATCAGCAGATCGGGGCCGCACTGTGGCGCCTGCTGGGCACCCTAAACACGGGCGAGCTACCACAACTGCAGCAACGGCCCGCCTACGCGGTGGCTTTTGCCGTGGCCTGCGTCCACTGGAAAATAGACACGGGTAGTGCCTTGCAGGGCTTTGCCTATAGTTGGTTGGAGAATCAGGTAACGGCGGCCACCAAGCTGGTTCCCCTGGGACAAAGTGCGGCGCAACAGCTGCTGCTAGGGCTACTGGCAAAAATCCCCGACGCCTGCGCGAAGGCAATGACGGTAGAAGACGATGACATTGGCCTGAGCCTGCCGGGTCTCGCCATGGCCTCCTGTCATCACGAGCGACAGCACACGCGTTTGTTTCGGTCATGACCGCAGGGCTGCGCCATCCAGTGACAACTCCAGCGTCAACTTTCGGGACAACTTTTGCGACGACAAAACGTTTCGTTAAAACACAAGGATCAAGGAATGAGTAAACCTGCGCTCCGCGTTGGTATCGGCGGCCCCGTCGGTTCGGGTAAAACGGCTCTCGTGCGTCTCCTCTGTCAGCACCTTAGGGAGCGCTTCAGTATCGGCGTGATCACTAACGACATTTACACGCGTGAAGATGCCGAATTTCTCCTTCGTCACGATGCTCTTGAGGGCGAGCGCATTCTCGGGGTGGAGACCGGCGGTTGTCCCCATACGGCCATACGCGAGGATGCCTCCATGAACCTCGCGGCGGTAGACGAGCTGCAGGGCCGCTTTACGGATCTCGACGTGCTCTTTATCGAGAGCGGTGGTGACAATCTCGCCGCCACCTTTAGCCCGGAGCTATCCGACCTCACCCTCTACGTCATCGATGTATCGGCCGGGGACAAAATTCCGCGTAAAGGGGGACCCGGCATTACCAAGTCCGATCTTTTGATCATCAACAAGACCGATCTTGCTCCCCTCGTGGGCGCAGATCTTGGTGTCATGGATCGGGATGCCCGCACCATGCGTGGCGAGCGTCCCTTTGAATTCACTAATTTGAAGTCCGAGGATGGGCTGCAGGCAGTCATCGATTTTATTATCGACCGCGGCATGCTTGGCAGCGCTGATGGTAACGAGGGCAAGTCTCAGTGATTCGATTTTTGCATCAGCAGCGAGAAGTTGCCCTCGAGCAACTCCCCGCCGACACCAGCATTCTCGATTATCTCCGCGAACACCGTGGTCTTACGGGCACCAAGGAGGGCTGCGCATCGGGCGACTGTGGCGCGTGTACCGTGGTGGTCGCGAAAGCGGGTAACGATGGTCTTGAGTATGCACCGGTCAACGCATGCATCGCGCCCCTGGGAAGCCTCCACGGCACCGAGCTCATCACCGTAGAAGATCTGAAAGATGGCGACGAGTATCACCCGGTACAGCAGGCCATGATCGACAATCACGGCTCCCAATGCGGCTTCTGTACGCCGGGTTTTATTATGTCGCTCTTTGCGCTCTATCACTCACAAAAAACCGGCGATCGCGAAGAGATCCTCGAAGCCCTGGGGGGCAATCTCTGCCGCTGCACCGGTTACCGCCCCATCATCGATGCCGCGGAACAGGCCCTCGCCGGGGAGAGTGACGATGCCTTTTCCCGCCGGGCCAGGGCCACCCTGGATCAACTACGGGCGCTCTCTGACAAGGAGCGTGAGACGGAAGCGCTGGAGTTACCCCACGGCCATTACTATCGCCCCAAAGATGCCGAGCAGGTAGCCAGGCTTCTAGGAGAACACCCTCAGGCACGGGTCATCGCAGGAGGCACGGACCTTTTTCTGGAAAGCACCCAGGGCCTTAAGGACCTACCGGTGCTTATTGACGTCACGGCTGTACCTGCGCTTCACGTTGTTTCCGTGGATTCCAAGCACATTCGACTGGGCGCCGCCGTCACCCATAGAGCCTCCCAGGACGCTGTGCTGACGGACTACCCCGAGCTTCACGAGTTGATTCAGCGCTTTGGTTCCCTGCAGATACGCTCCCGGGGCACCATCGCAGGAAATGTTGCCAACGCGTCGCCCATCGGCGACTGGCCTCCCGTGTTGCTGGCCCTCGGGGGCAGCATTCAACTGCAATCCGAGGCCGGGCAACGCAGCATTGCCCTTGATGATTTTTTCCTCGACTACCGAAAAACAGCGCAGCGCGACGGCGAGTTTATAGCCGAGGTTTTCCTTCCCCGGCGCAAGGAGAATCTATTCCTTCGCGCCTACAAAATCAGCAAGCGCTTTGAGGATGATATCTCCTCCGTGTGTGCCGTCTTTGCGCTGGAATTAGAGGGTGATCGGATCACGGGCGCCCGAGCCGCGTTCGGTGGCATGGCCGCCACACCCAAGCGAGGGCAGTCATTGGAAAATGCACTGGAGGGCATGAACCTCCGCACGGACTCCCTCGATACCGCCGTCGCTGCCATCGAAGAAGACTTCCAGCCCATTTCCGATGCCCGCGCATCAGAAGATTATCGGCGCCTGGTCAGTGCAAAACTCCTGTACCGGCTGCAGGCGGAGTTTCGGGGAGACGTGGACACCCGCGTCCACGCAATGGAAATACACAGCGGCGAGTTGGCCATCCATGACTGATTCCAGCGCAGCAACAGGCCGTAACCATGCGGGACCCAGGGGCTCTGCCGGTCAGGGAGTAGCGCACGAAAGCGCGGCAAAGCACGTCTCCGGCGAAGCGATCTATATTGACGACATGATGGCACCGAAGGGCACGCTCCACGCCTATGTCGGACTGTCCACCATCGCCCACGGCGTAGTAAACGAGATGTCCCTCGCGGCGGTCAAAAACGCCCCGGGGGTTGTAGATGTCATCACCCGGGACGACATTCCCGGCATTACCGATATTGGACCCGTCTTCCCCGGCGACCCTCTGATGGTGGGTCTGGGCGACACGGTGGAGTTTCATGGTCAGGTGCTGTTTGCCGTCGCAGCCACCAGTTACGCCGCCGCGCGCAAAGCCGCTCAGCTGGCAAAGATTGAGTATTCTCCCCTCCCCGCCTGCTTAAGTATCGAAGACGGATTGGCAGCAAAGAGTTTTGTGCGGCCGGCGCATTTTCAGCGCCGCGGCGATGCAGAGCGCGGTCTGGAAAACGCCGCCCACCGTATGCAGGGCGAACTGCAAATCGGCGGTCAGGAGCAAATGTACCTCGAGGGACAGGCCTCGCTCTGTGTTCCGGAAGAAGACGGCGGCATGCTGGTGTATTCGTCCACACAGAATCCCACGGAGGGACAGAAGCTCGTGGCCGAGGTCCTCGGCGTGGACTTTCATCAGGTGACGGTGGACACGCGCCGCATGGGCGGCGCTTTTGGCGGCAAGGAGACCCATGCCAATCAATGGGCCTGCCTGGCAGCGATATTAGCCCGGCGCACCGGTCGCGCCGTAAAACTTCGCCTCGCCCGGGCCGACGATATGCGCGCTACGGGAAAACGGCACCACTTCCTGAGCCGCTATGACGTGGGCTTCGACGATGAGGGTCAGATTCAGGCGCTTGATCTTATGCTCGCCGGCGGCTGCGGCATGTCACCGGACCTCTCGGACGCTATTGTGGATCGGGCAATGTTCCACTGTGACAACGCCTACTACCTCCCCGACGTCGCCGTGGCGGGACACCGGGTCAAAACCCACACCGTGTCGAACACCGCTTTCCGCGGTTTTGGCGGCCCCCAGGGCATGGTGGCCATCGAGGACATCATTGACGCCATCGCGCGCAAGACGGGCATGGATCCCCTGGATGTCCGCAAAAAGAATCTCTATACCTCTGCCGGAGGTCGCGATGTCACCCACTACGGACAGACCATAGAGCAACACGTATTGCCGCAAATTATCGAGCGTTTGGAACAAACCTCGGACTACCACGCTCGCCGCGAGGCTATTCGCGCCTTCAATGCCGACAGCACCGTGATCAAAAAAGGGCTGGCCCTGACGCCGGTGAAATTCGGGATCTCGTTTACGGCGAAGCATCTCAATCAGGCGGGGGCCCTGATCCACGTTTACACCGATGGCAGTATCCAGCTGAATCACGGTGGCACCGAGATGGGCCAGGGCTTGTACACCAAGGTTGCGCAGGTTGTTGCCCGGGAATTGCAGGTGGACATCGCCTGCATACGATGCACTGCGACTCGTACGGACAAGGTCCCCAACACTTCCCCGACGGCAGCCTCCTCCGGGAGCGACATCAATGGCATGGCCGCGCTAAATGCAGCAAGGAAAATTCGCTACCGCCTCACAAAATTTGCCTGCGAACATTTCGACGTGAGCGAAGACGCCGTCGTTTTTGCACCCAATGAGGTACAGGTTGGCGCTCAGTCCTTCACCTTTGCCGAGCTGGTCAACCTCGCCTACCACCAGCGTATTTCCCTGTCAGCTACGGGTTTTTATCGCACGCCAAAAATACACTACGACCGCGCCACCGCCACGGGCCGACCGTTTTACTACTACGCGAATGGTGCCTGTGTGTCTGAGGTCCAGGTTGATACGCTCACGGGCGAATATCGCGTCGAACGCGTGGATATCTGCCACGACGTCGGGAACTCCCTCAATCCTGCCATTGATATCGGTCAGATCGAAGGCGGTTTTATTCAGGGCATGGGCTGGCTGACGAACGAAGAGTTGGCCTGGGATGACGCAGGTCGCCTGAGCACGACAGGCCCTGCGACCTACAAGATACCGGCCATTGGAGACACGCCGGCAATCTTCAACGTAGAGCTGCTACCCGACAGCCCCAATGCCGAGGCTACGATATTTCGGTCCAAAGCCGTGGGCGAGCCGCCCCTGATGCTGGCCATCTCCGTGTGGTCAGCGATACGCGATGCCGTGGCAAGTCTCGGCAACTATCGCGTACATCCAAAGCTCGATACGCCAGCAACTCCCGAGCGGGTCCTTCTCGCTTGCGAGAGCCTGAGAAAGTCTGCCCGGGAGAGGATTGAATGAGCATGCGGGCAGACGGACACTGGAGCGAGGGGGTCCGCGAGTGTGAATCCCTGGGCCACCCCTATGTGATTGTGACCATGCTGGGTGTTCGGGGATCGACACCCCGGGACGCCGGCACCAAAATGGTCGTTAGCACTCACGAATTCTGCGGCACCATTGGCGGCGGAGAGCTGGAGTTCCGCGCCTTACACCGCGCGCGGAATCTTCTGGGCGATGGCATCGCCGGCCAATGGGTAGAGAACTTTCCCCTGGGAGAAAAACTGGGCCAATGTTGTGGCGGGAGCACGAGCCTGCTGTTTGAGCACTTCGTGCCGGCATTCCAGCCGCTGTACCTTTTCGGTGCGGGACACGTGGGGCGCGCCCTCGCGCCAGTGCTGGCTCCCCTGCCGCTTAAGATGCGCTGGGTGGACGCCCGCACCCATGAGTTCCCCGACACCCTGCCAACGGGTGTGGAAGCGCTCCATCCCGAGGAACCCGTGGATGTGGTCAAAACCGCGCCTCCCGGCAGCTACTTTCTTATCATGACCCATCAGCATCCCCTGGACTATGCGCTGATGGAGGCGGCCCTTCAGCGGGAGGATGCTGCTTACATCGGTGTGATCGGCTCGGACAGCAAGTGGCGACGCTTCAAACTTCGCCTCGAGCACCGCGGCTTTCCTTCGGACGTCATTTCGACAATTCACTGCCCCATAGGTCTGTCCAAGGTTCCCGGGAAGCGTCCCGCCGAAATCGCGGTATCGGTAGCGGCGGAAGTCATCGCGCACTATCATGCGCGCCAGGCCGAGGTAACCGGCAACCCGGGACCCGGCTGGAAGCAACTCCAGGCGCAATTGAAAGCCTCTCAAAGCAGCCTCGCGACCAGTGATGTAATTGCCGGCACGGCGCCAGACCCCGACAGCAGTCCCCGTGGAGAACTCTCACCGCGACCCGCGGATACTCACAGTACAAAGGTAAAGTAATGACCGACGATTTTGACCGCGCCGCGATGGATGACTTCCAGTTCCGCTACATCAACTTGCTGGCGGAACGCGTAGGGGGTCGGGCTATCAACTGCAGCGACCAGTGGTTCGCCAGTTGTGACAATCTGGTAAAACCGGGACGGGGCGTCTTCAAAGCCGGCGAGTTCACAGAGAAAGGCCAGTGGATGGATGGCTGGGAGTCCCGACGAAGCTTTGGTCGCCAGTTCCGTATGAGCCAGCTGGATCACGACTGGTGCGTGTTGCGCCTGGGGTTTGCGGGCCGCATCCATGGTGTCGATGTTGATACCCATCACTTTCGAGGGAACGCCCCCCTACAGGTCGCGGTGGATGCGACCCACGTCAAACTGGATCCCGAGCCCGATACCCAGTGGACAGAGATCATTCCGCGCACGGATGTGCTCCCTGATGAGCAGAATCCTATTCCCTGCGACAGCACGGAGCGCTGGACACATCTTCGCCTGCGCATTTATCCCGATGGCGGCGTTGCGCGTTTCCGCGCCTACGGTGAAGTGATGCCGGACCCGAGTGATTATCTGGAGAATGAAACCGTCGATCTTGCCGCCGTAGGCATCGGGGGCCGTGGTGTCGCGGCCTCAGATGAGTTTTTCAGCTCCACGGATAATCTCGTGATGCCCGGGCGCGGTGTCAATATGGGTGACGGCTGGGAAACCCGTCGGCGAAGAGACGAGTTCAATGACTGGGCGATCATCAAGCTGGGCAAACGCGGAACGGTGCGCAAGGTCATCCTCGATACCGCCCATCTCCGGGGCAACTTCCCCGATCGCTTCAGCCTCGAGGGTTGTTTGGAGCCCGACGCCCAGGTGCCCCCCGAGGACGCCGTCTGGACCCCGATCATCAATCAGCAGAGTCTCTGCCCCGACCGTGAGCATACCTATACCCGGGAAGTATTGTGCCCTCCGGAGCAGAAGTTCAGCCATGTGAGACTCAATATCTTTCCCGATGGCGGCGTCAGTCGGCTGCGGGTGTTCGGTATCGCGGACTGGGACGCGGCGTGACTCTCGAGGAGTTTAACGCGCTGGATGAAGCCGCTGCGGCTCAGGCCCTGGAGCTGTGCTGCGTCAGTCAACAATGGATAGAGGGTATGCTCAGGGAGCGGCCCTTTGCCAACAAATCGAATCTCAGGAACTGCGCTGAGACCGTTTGGAATACCCTGGGTCGCGATGATTATCTCGAAGCCTTTGAGGGCCACCCCAAGATCGGCGATGTGGATTCCCTGAAGGCTAAATACGCCGGCAGCGGTAATCTCGCCGCCCATGAGCAGTCCGGTGTTGCCGCCGCCACGGATGACGTGATCGAGCGTCTGGCGGCGGGTAACGAACGCTATGAGACTCGTTTTGGCTACATCTTTATTGTCTGTGCCACCGGGAAGTCAGCCCTGGAGATGTGCGAGCTTCTGGAACAGCGGCTGGACAATGATCCCGAGCGCGAGCTAGCCATCGCAGCCCGGGAACAACTCAAAATCCTACAGATTCGTCTGGAGCAGTGGCAATGAGTCAGATCACTACGCATATTCTTGATACGGCGCGGGGATGCCCTGCGGCGGGGGTTCCCCTGGCGCTTTTTCATCGTCAGGACAGCGACTGGGTGGAAATCGCATCCGGTACAACCAACGAGGACGGTCGGGTGGCGGGCCTTCTGGATGGAGACCGAGTCCTGCCGGCAGGCACCTATCGCATGCACTTTGCCACGGGCGGGTATTTTTCCGCCTTGGACCTGAATATTTTCTACCCCTACGTGGATGTGGTTTTCAACCTCGATGACGGTGGCGAGCACTACCATATTCCCCTGCTGCTCTCGCCCTTTGGGTATTCCACATACCGCGGCAGCTGATGCTGTGAAAGAGCTTGTTCTACAGCCCCTCAGCGCGGAAGCCTTTGCGCCATTTGGCGATCTCATCGACGGAGACACGCCCTGCGAGCAGTACCCCATCAACGAGGGGCTAACGCAGCGTCACAACGCCCTGGCACGCGTCGACTGCGCTGCCCAGGGCGGAACACCCGCTCTCAGCCTGTTCCGGGCGCAGGCCGTGACTGCCGGGTTTGTTCTGCGGAGCATGGAGCGACACCCCCTGGGCTCCCAGGCGTTTGTCAATACCAGCGGTCATCCCTATGCCATTGTTGTCGCACCGCCGGGCCCCCTGGATGAGGAGGCGATCCAGGGCTTTCTGGGCACCCCCCACCAGAGCATCAGCTATCACCGGGGTACCTGGCATCATTATCTCCTGGCCCTGGAAGCACCGTCAGATTTCGTGGTCGTGGACCGCCTGGGTCCGGGCAACAATTGCGATGAGGTCGAGCTTCGCACACCCCTGAAACTGGTGCTGACTCCGTGAGTCGCCTATTCCATCGCGGACAGATCCTGCATTTTCTAGGCGACCCAAGCCAGGGAGCCGAGGAAAGCTATGAATACTTTCCCGACGGCGGTTTGCTCATCGATGACGGCAAGGTCATTGCCGTAGACCACGCTTCAGTGCTTCTCAGCTCTCTGCCCCGGAACACGGAAATTCGTGAGCATCCCAGCGCCCTCCTCGTTCCCGGGTTTATCGACACGCATATCCACTATCCACAGATGGATATCATTGGTGCCCACGGCGAACAGCTGCTGGAGTGGCTCGACAAATACGTGTTTCCCACGGAGGCGCAGTTTGGAGACTTCGCCCATGCCCAGGCGGTGGCCAAGCGTTTTCTCGCGGAATTGCTTCGCAACGGTACAACAACGGCACTGGTGTTTGGCACGGTACATCCCGAGTCCGTCGACGCCTTTTTTGGCGAAGCCGAGGCCCTGAACCTGCGCATGATTGCCGGCAAGGTCATGATGGACCGCAATGCCCCGGAGTTTTTGAGGGATACGGCGGCGTCGAGCTACACCCAGAGCAAGGCGCTGATTGAGCGCTGGCACGGCAAAGGACGCTTGCGCTATGCGGTCACACCGCGCTTTGCCCCCACTTCAACGCCGGAACAGCTCAAGGCCGCCGGACGCCTTCTGCGGGAGCACCCCGGGGTTTACCTGCATACTCACATGTCAGAAAACCTCAATGAGATCGCCTGGGTTGAGGAGCTGTTTCCCCATCTCGACCATTATCTTCACAGCTACGATGATGCGGGTCTTCTGGGGCGCCGAAGCGTGTTTGCCCACTGTGTGCATCTCAGCGAAGCGGAGTGGCAGCGCATGGCGGAAACCCAATCGAACATTGCCTTTTGCCCGACGTCCAATCTGTTCCTGGGGTCGGGGCTGTTTCCCCTGGCAAAAGCCGAGAGCTGTGGCGTGCACGCGGGATTGGGCACCGACATCGGCGCGGGCACCAGTTTTTCTTTATTGGAAACCATGGATGAAGCTTATAAAGTTCAACAGCTTCAGGGGCACTCGCTGACGCCCTTTAAGAGTTTTTACCTTGCGACCCTTGGCGGCGCGAGAGCCCTCGATTTGGAAGCGCAGCTGGGTAATTTTCTGCCGGGGAAAGAAGCGGATTTTCTGGTTTTGGATCTTGCCGCTACGCCACTCCTCAAGCAGCGGATGGCCCATTGCGAGAACCTGTTCGAGACCTTGTTCGTGCTATCCACCCTCGGAGACGACCGCTGTATTCGCGAGACCTGGATTATGGGTGATTGCAAATATCAACGAGACACCGCGGCTGATTGCACTATGCAGCACGATCAACAATCGCAACAGTCGCAAGAACGGCAAACAACGCAAAGCGCAGCCCAGCAGGGAGAGTAACAGTTCATGGAAACCTATCTCGTTGACTGGATAAGCCTCATTGTGCGGTGGCTACATGTGATCACGGGTATCGCGTGGATCGGGGCCTCCTTCTACTTCATGTGGCTGGATAACAGCCTCGAAGACCCGCCCCAGTGGAAAAAAGACAAGGGCATCAAGGGAGATCTCTGGGCCGTCCACGGTGGTGGCATTTACGAAGTTGCCAAATACCAGGGCGCCCCGGAAAAGATGCCCGAGCACCTTCACTGGTTCAAATGGGAGGCCTACAGCACCTGGCTCACGGGCATGGTCCTCCTTGCGGTGATCTATTACCTGGGCGCTGAGTCTTACCTCATTGATCGGCGCGTGGCGGACCTGAGTCAGGGTCAGGCCATCGTCCTGGGCCTCGCCTTCCTTGTGGGCAGTTGGGTCGCTTACACCGTCCTGTGTCTGAGCCCCCTCGCAAAAAATGGCTGGTTGCTGGCCGTGGTGCTCCTGATCCTGGGTGGTGGCCTGGCGTGGGGCTTGTCGCAGCTCTTCAGCGGGCGGGGCGCCTATATTCACTTTGGCGCCATCATCGGGACCATCATGGTGGGCAACGTCTTTCAGGTGATCATGCCGGGGCAGCGGAAGCTGGTCGCTGCCCTGGAATCGGGGGATGCGCCTAACCCCCAGTGGGGAGCGAGAGCGAAGCTGCGTTCCACGCACAACACCTATCTCACGCTGCCCCTGCTCTTCATCATGATCAGCAACCACTATCCCATGACCTATGGGCATAGCTTTAACTGGGCGATTCTCCTGGCGCTCGTGGTCATCACCGCGGTTTCAAGACAGTATTTTGTTCTCCGCCATATGCAGATAAATCGCCCCGCTATTCTGGGGGCGGCCATGGCTGCCACGGTTGTTTTGGCTGTCGTGATTGCACCGAAGCCCGCCGTCATCCCCGACAGTGGATTGGCTCGCGCCGATCTCGCAACCCGGGCCCATGGCATCATTCGCGAACGCTGCACCAGCTGTCACGCGGCAAACCCAAGCGACGATGTCTTCACAACTCCGCCAGGGGGTGTGATGCTGGATACGGTGGAGCAGATGCAGCAATGGTCACCGCGAATCAAGGCCCGCAGCATCGACAGCCATGACATGCCCTTTATGAACAAAACCAACATGACCGACGAAGAACGGGGCATCGTAGCGCAGTGGATTGAAGCAGAGGGCGCAGTGGATTGAAGCAGAGGGCGCAGTGGATTGAAGCAGGGAGCCCGGCCGCTTAGGGCGACGCTCATGGACCTTTTGTGTCCCGCCATCGAGTCTTTGTAACCGTGGCACTCCAGGTCATCGGGGCGGGTTTCGGAAGAACGGGCACCCTCTCGCTCAAACTCGACCAGCGCCCCGTTCTGTCCCCGCTTTTTGAAAATCAGGACGCACGCTCTCCGTTGGCCAGACGCTCCGCCATTTGTCGATGAGCTGCCAGCAAAGGGGGCAGGTCCAGCCCTCGTAGCGTCCCCTGATCGACCACCACGTCCCCACCGACCACGGTGTAGGCAGCGATACCCGAATAACAGAGCAGGATACTGGCCACGGGATCGTGACTCGCGCCGGCATGCCAGAGATCGTTGACGGCGAAGGCCGCGCAGTCTGCCTGATAGCCGGGACTGAGCTGCCCTATCTCAGCCTCCCGCCCCAGGGCCCGGGCTCCACCGCGAGTGGCAACCTTCAGCATGTCGCGCACACCACAGGCGTCTGCACCCTCCCGAAGGCGCTGCAGCAGCAAGGCCTGTCGCGCTTCGGACAGGATATGACCGCTGTCATTGGAGGAGGATCCGTCTACACCCAGGCCCACGTTTACGCCGGCGTGGAGCATGGGCATCACGGGGGCAATCCCCGAGGCCAGACGCATGTTTGAGCAGGGGCAATGGGCGACGCTCGTGCCGGTGCTCGCAAAGCGCTTGATGTCGTGAGCATCCAGCTGCACGCAGTGGGCATGCCATACGTCATCCCCCAGCCAACCCAGATCCTCTGCATACTCGCCGGGGGTCATATTGAAGCGCTCGCGACTGTAGGCTACGTCCTCTACGTTTTCTGCCAGGTGCGTGTGCAGGCGCACGCCGTGTTTCCGGGCAAGATCCGCGGAATCTCGCATGAGCTCAGGGCTCACGGAAAAAGGCGAACAGGGCGCCAGGGCCACCTGAACACGTGATGCCGGAGAGGGATCGTGATGAGCGGCGATGAGGCGTTCGCTGTCAGCAAGGATGCTGTCCTCGCTTTCCACGAGACTGTCCGGCGGCAAGCCGCCCGCGGACTGCCCGACACTCATACTGCCGCGAAGGGCATGGAAACGAATACCGGTTTCCCTGGCCGCCGCGATGCTGTCGTCCAGGCGGCTGCCGTGGGGAAAGATGTACTGGTGATCAGAGCTTGTGGTGCAGCCCGACAACAGGAGTTCCCCAAGACCGAGGATCGCGGAGACGCGGAAGGCTTCCGGTGTTAAACGCTCCCACACGGGATACAGGGCCTGCAGCCAGCCAAACAAGGGAGCGTTCTGAGCCTCGGGCATCAAACGGGTCAGGTTCTGGTAAAGATGGTGATGGGTGTTGACCATGCCGGGCATGAGGACGTGACCCCGAAGGTCGATAACGCGATCTGCGGTGTCTGGAAGCTCAGACCTGGCGCCGACAGCCTCGATCACCCCATCGCGGACAAAAATACCGCCGCCGGGAATTTCCCGCTGCGCATCATCCATGCAGAGCAATACCTCTGCATCGCGCATCAAAAGTGTAGCCACCTGTCCCCTCCTCTATGAAGCCAGCATTATGTGGCTAGCAGGAAGTTGCTGCCAGCCCCGGCCGCGACGGCCGACGGTTTCTGGGACAAGGGAACCCCCGGGCACCGCCATGGTCGAATTTGTATCGAATTTTTAAGGACGATGATTTATGCCCCGGTTCCACCCCATGCTGGCTACATGCCTCGCGCCCTTGCTCCTCGGAGCCGCACTGCTCCCGCAGTTGAGTCACGCTGACGACAGCGCCCGACAAATAGCCGTAACCGGTAAGGCGGAACACCGCGTTGCGCCCGATATGGCGGTGCTTCAGCTGGGTGTGATGACGGAAGACAAAGATGCCGCGGTCGCCCGGCGGGAGGCCGATGCCATTGTGAATCGTGCTCTGGCCGTTTTACGTGATGCGCAATTAGCGGAAGCCGACATCGACACCACGGGTCTCACCATTTCACCCCAGTATCGCTGGCTTCCCGACGTTCGAAAGCAGGAGCTGACGGGCTATCGAGCCACCCGGAACATTGAGGTCCGGCTCCTTGATCTGGATGCCTTGGGCGTACTCGTAACGCAGCTGACTGACGCCGGCATCAACCGCATGCAATCACCGCAGTTAGGTCTGCAGGACGAAGAGCAGGTCTATCAGGAGGTGCTGGCAGCCGCGGCACAAAATGCCCGGGCACGTGCCGAGGTTCTGGCCGAGGCCCTGGGAGAAGACCTCGGCCCCCTGCTGTCTCTGAGCACCGAACGGGCGCCCCTTCCCCGCCCCGTTCGCGCTGAACGGATGATGATGGCGGCGGATGCCGCGCCCGCAGCTCCCGAGGAGAGCTATTCCCCCGGGTATCTGAACTATTCGGTGACGCTCAACGCGAGCTTCGAAATCGACTAGGGGCAATGGGTTGTCGGATCGGGCATCAAGGCATACCCCATTTCTCCCAGCTGCTGCGACCCGGCCGCGTTCAACGAAGCCGCCTCGCTGGCGGTGAATACCCGCTTTGACCATAAAAAGTAACACGCTACACTCCCTCAACCAGTGAATCAGCAATAAAAAGGCAAGCGATTGTGCGAAAAGCATTCCTGAATACTGCGGCGACTCTGACCCTCCTTACGGGTCTCGGGCTGTCGGCGTCGAGCTTTGCGCTCATCGAATACAGCAAATCCCAGCAGGAAACCGCCTCGGAACTGATTGAACAGCTAGAGGAGCGTCATTACGCCAAGCTGAAATATGACGATGCCATGTCCTCGGCGCATCTGGACAATTATCTCAACAACCTCGATGGCGGAAAGATGTTTTTTACCGCGGCGGATATCGCTGATTTTGAAACTTTCCGCACGCAGATGGATGACGACCTACCCCAGGGCAGGCTTGACGCGGGCTTTAGCATTTTCAATCGCTTTCATGGACTGCTCACCACCCGTTTGGAAAATCTGGTGGAGTCCCTGCCAACGATGATCGAAGCGATGGACTTCGAGATTGATGAGCGCTACGAGCTCGATGTGGATAAGCTGGCCTGGGCAGAAACCCAGGCCGAGCTCGACGAGCGCTGGCGCCTGCAGATCAAAAACCAGGTGCTGAATTTACGCCTTGCCGACAAGCCTCAGGACGAAATTTCAGAAACGCTGGTCAAGCGCTACAAGAATCAGTTGAGCCGCGTCACCCAGTACAACGCCCAGGACGCATTCCAGATCTACGCCAACGCTCTGACGGAGTTGTACGACCCCCATACCAACTATTTCTCACCGCGGCGATCAGAGAACTTCAATATCAACATGCGGCTCTCCCTTGAGGGCATCGGTGCTGTGTTGTCCCCGGAAGACGAGTACACCCGCGTGGCGCGCATCGTCCCCGCGGGACCGGCGGACAAGCAGGGTGAGCTGAAACCCTCGGACCGCATTGTTGCCGTTGGTCAGGACGAGGAAGGCCCTTTTGAAGATGTCATAGGCTGGCGTCTCGATGAGGTTGTGGAGCTCATCCGCGGACCGAAGGGGTCAACAGTGCGTCTCCAGGTATTACCTGCAAAAGCTGGCACCGACGCCGAGCGAAAGACCATCAAGATTGTTCGCAACAAGGTCAAGCTTGAGGAGCAGTCGGCGCAGAAACGCGTCATGGAGTTACCCAAGGGTAATGGGGAGACCATAAGGGTTGGCGTTATCGATATTCCGACCTTCTACATCGATTTTGAGGCCATGCGCCGGGGCGACGAGAATTACAAAAGCACCACGCGCGACGTCAAAAAGCTCATTGAAGAGCTCGAAGAAGAAAATGTGGAAGGCCTCGTCATTGACCTTCGTCGTAACGGTGGGGGCTCCTTACAGGAGGCGAACGATCTCACGGGTCTGTTCATTGAATACGGGCCCACGGTACAGATCAGACACTCTTCTCGCCGAGTGTGGCGCGACGGTAAACGCCTGCGCAGCACCTATTACGACGGACCCCTCGTCGTGCTCATCAATCGCCTGAGCGCCTCCGCATCGGAAATCTTTGCCGGCGCGATACAGGATTATGATCGCGGCTTGATCGTGGGTGACCGCTCCTACGGTAAAGGCACGGTCCAGACCATGGTGCCCCTCACCGAGGGCCAGTTGAAAATCACCGAGAGCAAGTTCTATCGTATTTCCGGTGACAGCACCCAGCACCGCGGCGTGGTACCGGACATCACCTTCCCTTCCCTGTATGATCCCGAGGAAATTGGAGAATCCGCGCTGGATAACGCTCTGGACTGGGATCAGATCAACCCCGTGCGCCATCGCCGCTACAGCAATATTGATTCCCTCGTCCCGCAGCTGACGGAGATATACCGGACGCGCAGCAGTAACAACCCGGAGTTTCTCTATCTCCAGGATCAGCTGGCGGTAGCAGAGCAAAACCGGGCCATCACCAGTGTATCTCTTAACGAAAGCGTGCGCCGCGAGGAGCGTAAAGCGCGTCAGGAACGCTCTCTGGAGATCGAAAACCGACGCCGCATGGCGAGGGGTGAAGAGCCTCTCGCATCCCTCGATGAGCTCGACGAGGAAAACGAGGCTATGGACGCGGACGAAGATTCCAGCGAGGATGCCGTCGATGATGGCGTGCACCTCGCGAGCAGCGACAATGGCGACAATGGCGACAATGGCGACAATGGCGATGATACTGACGACAGCTCGGATGAGATCGTATCCGCTGAGGAGCTTGCTGAGGAGGACGTGCTTCTTTCGGAAGCAGGCAGCATTCTCGTTGACGCCCTAGTGCTCCAGGAGCGCGCGTACGCGCTGACTGCGACGAAGCAGGAAGACTAGGGGCAGCGCCAGCGCTACGCCGGTCCAGTCAACCAGCATGTCACTGGTCCCGGGGCCCCGTCCCGGGACAAAGAGCTGTAGGGTCTCCGTGAGGGGCGCAAGCATCAGCATATCAATCCACCCCTGAGGTCTCGCCAGCGCCAAAAAGAAAGTCGCGCCGCAAAACAGCACGGCGTGGAGGTAGGTAAACAGCGAGAAGCCACCAATGGGAAACTGCTTCTCCAATAAGGCGTCCATGGAGACGCCGGCGTCGATGCTCCGCCCTCCCGTTAACAGCGCATAGATATCCGCCTTCAGGCTTACGCTGACACAGCAGCCAAAAAGTATTCCCACCACGATCACCATGCCGAGGAAAACCAGCCAACGCGGTCTTTCGTGACGATAACTGCTCAACACCACCGCCAGCAGCCCAAGGCCGAGGAGCAGCATGGACATGCGAGTGATGCGCCAGACGGGGTTTTCCCGCTCAGGCGTCACCGTTAGGGTTTCAAGAGACAAGGCCGCCGGCCCCTGGAGCAGCTGTAATTGAAACACCGCGGCACCGTCACCGGCCCGCCGGGGAATCGCTTCGCTGAAGCACTCACCCAACTCACCGCTGTAGAAACTGTTGACTCGGTACTGACGGTTGAAGTCCAGCTGACCCTCGCGCACGGACGCCATCAATACGGCTCCCGTCTCCGGCGGTACGGCCTGTTCTAAACAAAAACCAATACGTGCAAACTCCGCGTCCGCTGAAAACTCCAGCGCCCGGGACGCCCAGTGCGCGCCGGGGGTTGCCGCCGCTAATGTCAGCTTTTGATGATCTCCCTCGACCCATGCCCCTGCCGACAGGGTCCACAGCTGCGGATCTCCGAGCAGGGGTCGAGGGGGCGCTATCGCCAGGTAGCTGGGAATCAGCGCCGAAAGGGACCAGGCGACGAGTAAATACACGGCGAGAGAACGCCAGCGCAGAAGCGTGTTACGCGCTTGCATGGAGAAAGACTCAGCCACTGCCGTACCACCGCAAACGGTCGGCGAGAAGGACCACCTTCCCTACGATGATCAGGGTGGGCGCCTTAGGCTTGGCACTTTCCACGAGGGATTCGATACTCTCCAGGGTGCCGCTCAAGAGCCGCTGCCGGGGCGAGGTCGCTCGTTCAATAAGCGCCACAGGGGTATCCCCGGGGCGCCCGTGGGCGATCAGCTGGGCGCAGATTATCGGCAGGCCCACCAGCCCCATGTAAAAAACCAGGGTTTCGGTTTCGCTGAGGAACTCATTCCAGCGATGGTGAAGTTCACCGTCCTTGGTATGACCCGTCACAAAGCGCACGGACTGGGCATAGTCCCGGTGCGTCAGGGGAATGCCTGCGTAGCAGGCAGCGGCGTTCCCCGCGGTAATGCCCGGCACTACCTGAAAGGGAATGTTTTTCTTTGCAAGAAGCTCAATCTCTTCCCCCCCACGACCAAAGACAAACGGATCGCCTCCCTTGAGACGGGCGACCTGCTTGCCTTCCAGAGCAAGCTCCACAAGGAGTTCGTTGATGCGTTCCTGGGGAACGCTGTGCTCCGATCGCCGTTTGCCCACATAGAGTTTGTCGGCGTCCCGACGGGCCATGGCCACGATGTCGGGATTGACCAGGCGGTCGTGGAGAACGACATCGGCACGCTGGAGAAGCCGCAAGGCCTTAAAGGTCATAAGCTCGGGATCGCCGGGACCGGCACCGATCAGATAAACCTCGCCGACGGTGGCGGCCCTGTGGTTGTCGAGAAGCTCTGCAAGCGCCTGCTCGGCGGCCTGCCATCGGTTACTCAGAATCAGCTGGGCGATGGGGCCGTTGATTATCTGCTCCCAGATTCGCCGGCGATCGTTCTCGCTTTCGCCGGTTTCCCGGATTCGGTGCCGATGTAACTTTGCGAAACGGGCGATATCCGCCGTAGCCGCCGGCAGCATTGCCTCAATACGGCTACGCACGGAGCGGGCCAGCACGGGGCTGGCACCACTGCTGCTGATGGCAACGGTCAGCGGTGAGCGATCAACGATGGCAGGAAAAATAAAGCTGCAAAGATCCGGAGAATCCACCACGTTAACCGGTATGCCCCGCATCGTCGCCTCTCGGTGCACGGACTCGTTCACCTTTCTGTCAGGCGTAGCCGCAATCACCATGATGGCCGTGGCAAGATCGCCATCGGCATATTCCCGTGCATGCCACAGGAGCTTGTGCTCTTCGGCAAGGGACCTGAATTGCGCGTCCTGCTCCGGCGCAATAACCGTCAGCTGTGCGCCAGCGCCAAGAAGGAACCGCGCCTTGCGGGCCCCTACGACCCCTGCCCCCACCAGAACCACGGGTTGATCCCGCAGGCGCAGGTTGATGGGGAGAAAGTCCACAGGTCTCGCCCTAGGCTCTCGCGATTTCCGTCTGCCCACCCATGTAGGATTGCAGCGCCCGGGGTATGGCAATGCTACCGTCCTCGCGCTGATAGTTCTCCATTACCGCAACGAGGGTTCTCCCTACCGCCAGGGCGGAGCCGTTGAGCGTGTGGAGCAGCTCAGGCTTTCCTGTTTCCGGGTTTCTCCACCGGGCCTGCATGCGCCGGGCCTGGTAATCGCCAAAGAGACTGCAGGAGGAAATCTCCCGGTATTTATCCTGCCCCGGAAGCCAGACCTCCAGGTCGTAGGTTTTACGTGCAGAAAAGCCCATATCGCCGCCACAGAGCAGCATTTTTCGATAGGGCAACTCAAGGCGCTGGAGCACGGTTTCTGCCTGGCCCGTGAGTGCCTCCAGGGCTTCCTCGGACTGCGACGGCCGCGTGAGATACACCAGTTCGACTTTCTCAAACTGATGCTGGCGAATCATGCCCCGGGTATCGCGCCCGTAGCTACCGGCCTCACTGCGAAAACAGGGACTGTGACAGGCAAAACGAATGCCCGCCTCGCCCAATTCTGCGTCTTCAAAGATGCGCCCCCGGGCAATGTTGGTCACGGGAACTTCCGCCGTAGGAATCAGGTAGTAACCCTGATCGCCCTCAAGACGGAACAAATCCTCGGCAAACTTCGGCAGCTGCCCGGTCCCCCGCAGCGAGTCGCTGTTCACGATGTAGGGAACGTTGAGCTCGGTGCAGCCGTATTCCCGCGTGTGCAAATCCAGCATAAACTGAATCAGGGCGCGGTGAAGCTGCGCCAGGGGACCGCTGATAACGGTAAACCGTGATCCTGTGATCTTGCCACCCATTTCACTGTCCAGGCCGCCCAGGGCTTCGCCAAGGTCCACATGATCTTTTACTGCAAAGTCAAAACCTGGGAGCTCACCCCACTGTGCGACGACAGCATTGTCCTCCTCATCGGTTCCGGCGGGGACGTCGGCGTCGGGCAGATTCGGAACGCTGTGAAGAAAGGCTTCTAATTCGGATTGCACGACCCTTGCTTCCGACTCAGCCTGATCCAGTTGCGCGGCAATTTCTTTGAGGGTTGCGTCGACGGATGCCTTGGCCTCGTCCACGCTCATACCGCTTCCTACCAACTGGCCGATTTTTTTACTGGCGCTTTTGCGTTCCGCCTGCAATTGCTGACTGGTCACATCCGCAGTTTTGCGGCGGGCATCCAGGGCCTCAAAAGCGGCGGTGTCGAAAACAAAGCCACGCTTTTCTAATGCGCTGACAACCCCTTCGGGGTCTTTTCTGATTTCTTTGATATCAAGCATGGTCCTGCCTAGATCCTGTGTATGCAGCTCAAGCTAGCAAGCTGCGGGTCAAATAAATCCCTACCGCGGCCGCGGCGATGCAAGACGCCACGCTGGCCAGCGCGTAGCCCGCTGCCATAGCCGGGTGCCCCTGCAGCCATAACTCTACGGTTTCCAGGGAGAAGGTCGAAAAGGTGGTAAATGCACCCAGAAAGCCCACCATCAATACGCTGCGCCAGTCGGGGTGCACCGCTGCTCGCTCAAGAAGCACAAACATTACGCCGATGCACAGGGAACCACTGACATTGATGAACAGCGTGCCCAGGGGCCAGGCGTGACTCCACAGCCTGTGCACGTGAAATGACAGCCCATAGCGCGCGAGGGCACCGCAGGCACCTCCGAGCGCAATAAAGATCAGCTGCTGCATTGTCCCTGCCTGCAGAAAAGCGCGGATTGTAAAGGGTTTGCGGGACTGCGTTAAGGGTCGCCGTTCAGCCCTGCCCCCTTGGGATCACGCAGGCGGCTCTCGGATTTGGCATCACGCCGCGATTGCTTCAGGAATAACGCCGGCGACTGGCCAGACGATCCCGCACCCGTAGATCATGGAGCCGCGCTTTAATACGCCCTTCAAGGCCCCGGTCCGTGGGTTCGTAAAAGCGCGAGCCGTGGAGAGATTCGGGAAAATAACTCTCCCCCGCGGCAAAAGCGTCGGTTTCATCATGAGCATAGCGGTAGTCGGCGCCGTGCCCCTCAGCCTTAGCCAGCTTGGTGGGAGCATTTCGAAGATGAATGGGCACCTCGTCCGAGCCCCCTTCAGCGACAGCCCGTTGCGCGGCCTTGAAGGCCGTATAAACAGCATTACTCTTGGGTACTGAGGCTAGGTAGGTGATCGCCTGGGCGAGAGCCAGCTCTCCCTCAGGGCTTCCCAGGCGCTCCAGGGTTTGCCAGGCATCCAGGGACAGACTGAGGGCCCGGGGATCGGCATTACCGATGTCCTCGCTCGCCATACGGATCACCCGCCGGGCGAGGTACAGAGAATCGCAACCCCCGTCGAGCATCCGGCAATACCAGTACAGGGCCGCATCCGGCGAGCTTCCCCGCACGGCTTTATGCAGCGCAGAGATCTGATCGTAGAAATTGTCTCCGTTTTTATCAAAGCGCCGGGGCGAGCCACGCAGCACTTCCTCAAAACCGGCTTCGTCCAGACGCCCGTCTTCACCGCTGAGACTCATCGCGAGTTCCAGAAGATTCAGGGCACGACGGGCGTCTCCGTCAGCAGCCAGGGCAATACCTTCGCGCTGGGCCTCCGTGAGCGTGAGAGAAAGCTGCGCTTCGCCCCGCCGGAGAATCATCCCAAGCTCCTGTGCGGTCAGGGAATGGAGCCGATAGACCCGCGCCCGGGACAGTAGAGCGGAGTTCAGCTCAAAGGCGGGATTCTCCGTGGTTGCCCCGATGAGTATCAGGGTGCCGTTTTCCACAAAGGGTAAAAAAGCATCCTGCTGGGACTTGTTGAAGCGGTGCACCTCGTCCCCGGATTATAGCGCACTAAAACGTTGTAATCTTAAGCAGTGAGTGAGTGAAATTAAGAGTTTTAATGGAGATGGCGGTAATATCTTTGTGCACTTGGCAAAAAACGAACACAACGTTTCTAACAACTTAATGTTTGCGTCGATTTCACTAACGAAACCACAACGAAGTTGGTCTAATGCTAATGAACACAGTAGATGTTTTACTAGGTGGACCCGCTTTAGTAAAAGGACGCTGCGGCATATTTGCCAGCATCCGTCGCCTGCATGAAGCAGAGCGCTTCGCGGAAAGTTGAGAACTGTAGCGCGTTACAGTTTTGCTTTGCCGACTTCAGGAAACTACCAGCATTGGCTTCTGCGTCTAGTACTCTTGTTCTGCCGCCCCCTGCTGCAAGACCTAAAACACGTTATTAGTATTCGCCCCACCCAGACTCTATATCATCCTCTAAGGCGGCGGAGTACGTGCCTATTTCAGTATCGGCTTCATTCCTAAAAGCGTATTCGTAGGCTCGCATTTGGTCCACGATGTCGTCCGCCGCCTGTTGAGCGGTTTCGCCCTCCCGTTCTTGCCACTCCACATCCAACGTGCTTTCTTCCTCAATGCACAACATTTCAGCGAAGGCCATCGCGTCTCTGGTCAACAAAGCCCAAAGGCCATCAGCGCGTTTTACGGAAATAGTCGCGTCTCCCCTCCGCAAAAAGTCCCTCGCTTCCTTCAAGGCTGCCGCATAAGTGCTGAAAAAAAGAATAGGCGTCGACTCAAAACCAGCCGGCACGTTGCACTCTGCCAACTCCTCAGCCGTTCGCGTTGAATTAAAACCGTTTTTGCTGCTCGTCACTGCGCTGCCCTCTGGGACTCCGCTAGCCTAGCCCCACCAGTGCACCCAACGGGGCTCTCTGATGCAAGCCCCAAACGTTAGATTAATATTTTCGTGTATTTGACCGACCTTCTTATCCAAACCTCTTATCCCACTAGCAAACTGCAGACCTAGTGCGAAAGCAGCTTAATCGTTGTTGAGGCATGATGCTTACCGACATTGCACTCTCGGCAAGTAGTCTGAAGGTTTTCAAGGCAAGTCTGCCCTCCGGCTTCCCAGGCGATTTTGTGGTCTGCTTCCAGCCAGCTTCCGGCTCGTTCTACTTCTACCCGCGGGCGTAAACAGATCTGGCAAGTGTAGTCATCTCTTTCGAACGTTAATGATCTCAGGCGAGGCGGGGCGTTTCTAGATGCGTACACTCGATCCTTGATTTTTAAAAACAAGGCACGTTTATCCCACGCTTCTTGAATGCCCTGGATCTTTCTCTCGTTTTTAACTTTGACGAGATCTAAAAAGCACGATGGAACCTGAATAGTCCTAAAGATTGGAGTGACCTTAGTTCTTAAACCCTGCGGTTCCTCACACCCTACACACAGTTCTGCCTTCCGTCGATCATGCTCAAGTTCATCGTATCCGTGTCGGTAACGGTCTCCCTTACGTGCACACTTTGTATACATCTCCCACCGCTCCGCATCTGAGCACATGCGATGTATCTCGATGTACCGAAGTCTATGTACTAACGCGCAATGTGAGATGTAGGTAAGCGCTCCATAAAGTGCATTCTATTCGCCTAGCCTGAAGCCTGCCATGCTCGTGTTTTCCAAAACGGAGCACACCATGGCCACCAAGCCCATCACAAAACGTCAGCGTTACTGGCTTGTTCATCTGAAAAACGCCGCATCCAGCGGTGGCTCACTCGTCGCCTACGCTAAGGCGAACGACCTAAAGCCCAAAGACCTTTACGTCTGGAAAACACAATTAATCAAGCTCGGGCATCTGCCTGCATCCGGCAAACGTGCAGGTTCCCAGTTTGTCCCTGTTGTTCCCGTCTCCAATGCCACGTCTGTCACGCTCGTCATGCCCAACGGTTTCCGCCTCCAGCTGTCCGGAGGCATTGACCGTGCTCTACTGCAAGACTTGGTGGCTGTTGCACAGCAAACCCCATGATACGCCCTGGTGCTGATGCGCGCATTCATTTGTACCGCGAGGCTGTGGATATGCGTAAATCCATTAACGGGCTAGTCGCCATCGTCGAAGCCGAGATGGCCCTCGATCCCTTCAGTGCCCAGCTGTTTATCTTTTGTAATCGACAGCGCACGCTGATCAAGATGGTCGCCTGGGAAGGCAACGGTTTTGCACTGCTCATGAAGCGGCTGGATAAATCGCGCTTCCAATGGCCGACGGCATTGCCACTGTCAGTGGTTGAGCTCAACACGCAACAAATTGACTGGCTACTGGCCGGCTATAATCTCACCGTGATGCAAGGCCACGATCGTCTGCCACATCATCGCGTCTTGTAGGGTTTTTACTGGTGTTGTTGTGTTTCAAAAAACTCACCAGCGGTATAATCCAATAATGGATAAATCTGCCATTCCTGCCGACTACGAAGCACTGCGCGAGCTGTACACCACACAGCAAGCGCAGATGACGCAGCTTCAGGAATTTGTGCAGAGTTTGCTTGAGCAAATCCGACTGTCGCGCCACCAGCACTTCGGCGCGCGCAGCGAGGCATTCAATGTCGACCAATTGTCGCTGCTAACGGCTGACGACATCACAACGTCTTCTGGTTCAGATAATGCAGATAGCAATGACCCTGCTAAAGACGATGATGGCATTGACGTACCAGCCCATCGCCGCAAGCGTGGTAAACGTAAAGCGCTACCGCCGGATCTGCCGCGCATTAACATTGTGCATACGCTCGAAGGTGAGGCCTGCCAGTGTGAGCAGTGCAATAGCATCATGAGCCCGATCAGTGAGCGTATCTACGAACAGCTGGATCTGATTCCGGCCACCGTTCAGGTAATGCGCAATATCAAAACGGTCTATGGCTGCTCGCAGTGCGAGGGCCAGATCAAAACAGCGCCCATGCCGCCGCAGATACTACCTAAGTGTATGGCATCCCCCGGCACACTGGCCCATATCGTAACGGCGAAGTTTGTGGATAGTCTGCCGCTGTATCGGCAGGAGAAGCAATTCCAGCGGATGGGCATCGATTTACCCCGCTCAACCATGGCCCATTGGATGATCAAGGCCGGCGATGCCATTGTACCGCTCGTCAACCTGCTCAATGAGCGAATGCTCTCCGGTCACTACATCGGCATGGATGAAACCACGATTCAGGTGCTCAAAGAGCTGGGTAAAAAGGCCCAGAGCAAATCCTATTTGTGGGTGCGCAAAGGCGGGCCACCGGGCCATCCGATTGTGTTGTATGACTACGATCCGAGCCGGAGCCAGGCCGTTCCAGTGCGCTTGTTGGATGGCTTTGCGGGTTATCTACAAGCCGATGGCTATGAAGGCTATGGCAAGGTGTGCTCGAATGGTCAGGTCACACGAGTGGGCTGCATGGCCCATGCCCGACGCAAGTTCGATGAGGCGGTAAAGTCACAGCTTAAGCCTGATCCGCACTCACTGCCCGGCATCGCTTTGAAGAAGATCAAGGCGCTGTACCGTATTGAGCGCGAAGCCGCTGACCTCACTAGCGATGAACGCAGAACAAAACGCCAGCAAGAAGCCGTTCCTTTGCTCAACGACTTGCGCCAATGGCTGGACGAACATCTGCCCTTGGTGCCAAAGCAGTCGGCCCTGGGTAAGGCGTTGAATTATCTGCACAAGCAGTGGCCGACGTTAATCGTCTATACCGAGCAGGGTGATCTGAGAATTGACAACAATCAGGTCGAGAATGCAGTGCGCCCCTTCGTGGTGGGGCGCAAGAACTATTTGTTCTGCGACAGCGTGGCCGGTGCCAAAGCGACCGCAAACCTATACAGCCTCATTGAAACGGCTAAAGCCAATGGCATCGAGCCCTACCGCTACTTGAGGCATGTGTTTACAGAACTGCCAAAGGCGACTAGTCTGGAAGATTTTGAAGCGCTGTTACCACATCGGATGGGGTAGACATTGCGCTTACCAATTATGTTGATGTTGGGAGCCTTAAAGGCACGATTGACAATGGGTGAAATAAGGACAAGGGAGAGAAAATGATCAGTATGAAAGAGCGTGGGATATCCAGAAGAGGTTTGTTGAAGCAGGTTGGAGCGACCGGATCGTTACTTGGATTACACTCACTCGTACCTGCATTTGCTGGCGAGGTGTTGGGATTGAAACCTTATGTAGGTGTAGATCCAATTGATCTTGATATAACCCGGCAGCCTCTCGATATCGGCGGCCTGATGGGTGACACGATCACAATCAATGGCTCTATCCCTGGTCCACTGCTCCGCTTTAAAGAAGGCCAGGACGCTGTTATGCGCGTGACCAATCGGTTGGACGTGGACACATCCATTCATTGGCACGGTCTTCTTGTACCCCCAGAGATGGACGGCGTGCCTGGTGTGAGCTTTGCCGGTATTAGGCCAGGCGAAACGTTTCGATATGCGTTTCCTCTCAAACAAAGCGGTACTTACTGGTACCACAGTCATTCAGGATTACAGGAGCAGCAGGGTCACTATGGACCCTTGATCATTGACCCTATCGAGCCGGAACCGTTTCGCTACGACCGTGAGTACGTGGTTATGTTGTCGGATTGGACGTTTGAGAAGCCGATGGCGGTTCTGAAGAATCTTATGAAACAGAGTGACTATTACAATTATCAACGGCGTACCGTTCCGGAGCTGTTCAACGATGCCGAGAAGAACGGTTGGAGTGCAACGATACGTGAACGCATGATCTGGGCTCGCTCGCGCATGGCGCCCACGGACATTGCCGACGTCAGTGCCGCCACCTACACCTACTTGATGAACGGGATGGCGCCCCAGTCAAACTGGACCGGACTGTTTCGGCGCGGTGAGCGTATTCGTCTGCGCTTTATCAATGGTGCAGCGATGAGCTATTTTGACGTCCGCATCCCGGGTCTCAAGATGACGGTTGTGCAGGCCGATGGACAGAACGTCCAGCCCGTAGCGGTGGACGAATTCCGCATCGGCGTCGCGGAGACCTATGACGTGATCGTCGAGCCGCGGGACGAAGCAGCCTACACTATTTTCGCCGCGTCGATGGGCCGCAGCGGCTATGCACGCGGTACGCTGGCCTCAAGTGCTGGGCTTGAAGCACCAATCCCGTCGCTAGGTGCGCCGCCTCTTCGCACGATGAAGGACATGGGTATGGGCGCTATGAATATGCCAGGTATGAGCAACACTGCAGACATGCCAGATGGAAAGGAAAGCGCGCCTGGTAATGCCATGCCCGGTATGGATATGAAAGGCGGCATGAAGTTGGATGCTATGGCGTCAGATGCGAAGACGATGGCTGCAATGGACATGAATAACGAAAACGCCATGCGCAGCTCGACGCCACCGACGCCGGTAAAACACGGCCCAGACCATCACGGTAGGGGCAATACAATGGTGGCGGCGTTTCCGAGTAATCGCCTCGACGAACCCGGTGATGGCCTGGAAAACAACGGGCGTCGGGTGCTGGTCTACACCGACCTGCGAAGTCTCGCGCCTTATCCGGATCAGCGACCACCCGAACGTGAAGTCGAACTGCATTTGACTGGCGTTATGGACCGGTACATGTGGTCCTTCGATGGCAAGAAATTTTCCGAGGTCGACGGGCCGATTCAGTTTGAGTACGGCGAAAGGCTGCGGCTGGTTCTGGTGAACGACACCATGATGGAGCATCCGATTCATTTACACGGCATGTGGATGGAGCTCGAGAACGGCGCGGGTGAATTCAGGCCGCGCAAGCACACGCTAAACATAAAGCCCGGCGAGCGATTAACCGCATTGATCAACGCGGATGCACGGGGCAATTGGGCGTTTCATTGCCATCTTCTCTATCACATGGATATGGGGATGTTCCGCGTGGTGACCGTTGTCGACCGAGCAGACAAAGGAGTTGGCAATCATGGATAGACAACAATGTGTAGCCTGGTCACTCGTCCATGTCATTGCTACTGGAATTTTGATCAGTTTGAGTCCCATGGCTTTCGCCGAGGAACCCGGCTGGCCGGAACCCGTCGAAGATAATCCAAAGGCAGGAATGTTTCTTGTTGACCAATTCGAATACCGGGACAACGAGGGTGCGGACACATTGCGGTGGGATACCCAGGGTTGGTACGGCACGGGTTTTAACAAGCTTTGGGTGAAGTTTGAAGGTGACGACGAGACGTCTTCCAGCGCGGGTGAGTTAGAGCTTCAGGCGCTGTACAGCCGCATGATTGCACCGTTTTGGGACTTGCAAGTTGGTTTGCGACACGACCGAGTTTACGGGCCTGGACTCGATCAGGATCGCAGCTTTGCGGTGCTGGGCGTCCAGGGTTTGGCACCTTATCGGTTTGAAGTCGAACCGGCGTTATTTGTCAGCAATGATGGCGATGTCTCGGCCCGCTTGGTCGCGACCTACGATCTATTGTTTTCCCAGCGTTTGATATTACAACCCCGTTTTGAAACTAATATTGCCGCGAACAACGCCCCGGCCTTCGGAGTGGGCAGCGGTCTCAACGATGTGCAACTCGGCGTGCGATTGCGTTACGAATTCCGCCGTGAATTCGCGCCCTATGTTGGCGTGAGCTGGAAACGACAGTACGGCAACACGGCCGATATGACACGCGCGGAAGGGGGCGATATCGATAATTTGGCAGTCGTCGCCGGTGTTCGGTTTTGGTTTTAAATCGCACAGCCCAATAAGAACGAGTCAGGAGCGAATCCAATGCTACCCATTGAACAGTTTCATCCTTTAGCGGTCCATTTTCCCATCGTATTCACGCTGTTGCTGGCTGTTTTTGATTGCGGCGCAATGCTATGGGGGAAATCCATTGGTGGTCGCACAGTCATAGGCAACGTGTCAGCAGGTATCGCACTGTGTGCAGGCGTCTCTGCGGCGATCGCGTTTGTATTTGGTGATCTCGCCTTGGACGTCGCGTTGGCCAAGGGCACGCCACTATCGGTACTCGAAACCCATGAGGAGCTCGGCCGTATTACGGCTGGAGTGCTCGTTTTTTGGTCGATTGTCAGATCGATCATATGGTGGCGAGATACAACTCTATCCAGAACCTTAAGTTGGACTGTCGTAGCCATCGAGCTTGCCCTGGCCGGGCTTATTGTAGCGACGGCGTATTTCGGGGGTCAGCTCGTTTATGAATTCGGAATCGGCGTCACCACAGGAGGCGCTCGAACGCCGTGATGGACAGGCGTTGTTGGTGATGCCGAATGTAATGGATCGGAGCTGATCATCACTTCTGATGTATCCAAAGCCTGGCAGATCGCCCATGGTGGCTTAGGCGCAGTCACTTAGATGTTTGAGGTGTTGATGGGTACTATGGGGGCGCGCGCGATGGCGAACCATGCCCTGTATGGTGGTGCTGTTCGGTATCGCCGTCGTGCCACTGGGCGTGACAGCATCTATTTCATCATCATCCAGCCGATCGTTATCGGTTTACAACGCCGAGAGCATCCAATCTGGCAGTGGACACAGTCTCATTGGCTATGCCAGCCGGACGCGATAATGGCCATCCCCATTAACGCGACACTCGCTCCCAGCCAATCTGTTCTGGTCAAGTCGACCCCGTCTACCACCCTGAGCCAAACTAAGGCCGTGGCAACGTAAACACCGCCGTAGGCTGCGTAAACACGACCTGCGGCGCTTGGGTGCAAGGAAAGCAACCAGGCAAACAATGCCAGACTGATAGCAGCGGGTAACAACACCCAGACCGGTGCAGATTTTTTGAGCCACAGGTAAGGCAAGTAACAACCGACAATCTCGGCGATGGCGGTGACGACAAAAAGAGCAAGCGTAGTTAGAATTTGCATCAGGCACCCCTGCTGATTTGTCGCGAGAAAAAACGTACCTCTCGAATCATAATATATGAAGAGATTGATAATGGGTTTGATTTATTTCATGAAAATCTAATCTGACTTTGTCGCGCTTTTTTCAAATTGAATGAGTAGCTTAGCCCGACATACAATATGTGAGCCAGGTACTGGGAATAGAGAAATTACGTGCTGGAGAATTGTCAGATCGAGAGTGTTCAATGATCGTCTTTCGGACCAGTTTTTCCACGAGCCGTCAATATCTGATACTGGGCTTCGGAAAGTTCTGGCAGGCGCTGCAAGAAAGCCACCATGTTCCATATACGCTCGTCGCTGTGCGATGGTCCCCAGGCAGGCATGCCCGAGGCCTTGATACCGTGTTTAATAATCCAGAATTGTCGCTTGGTGGCCGCGTTACTATTTTCTGAGCCATTGGTATGCTCGTGCTCATGTTCATCACCAGCTAGTGCGAGATTGGGCGGTGCCGGATACAGCCCCAGAGTGAAATCGCTTTCAGATGTAGGCGATGAATCTTAAATTATATTGGTCTGAGTTTAGGCCCTTTGGTCCTGTCGCAAGATATTGCCAACCCGGGTATGTGCGATTCGAATCTGCGATGGCACAAAGCAGCTGTTCGATGTCAAACTCGATGTGCAGACTATTCGTACCGCTGATGTTTTTGAGATATCGAGAAACTGGCATTTCCGTAGGTTCCTTTGACTGCAGAACCAATACCATTAGTCCAAAATTCGCTAATTTGCCAGCTGCTAGGACTTCCTATTTTCGAAGCGTCGAGAACACCCATGAACCTTAAGCAAATTCAATTGTGATTTTGTATGCTCAATATGCAGTGCCGATTCCCTAAGTTATAACTTGAGCAGCGCAGCCGTCGCTGGGTCGTAGACGTAGTCTTGAATCGTTTTGTCTTTAATCCTTTCAACAGCCTCATCGATGACGAACAGCGGCACCATAAACCACTCCCGCGGTTCCACCGGATTGCCGAAACGGTCAGTGATCGTTATGTCTAATCGTGCAGGGCCGAAGATTCTGTGCAGCAGGTTTTCGAGTTTGACGCGATTAATGTTGAAGAGGTCGTATGTAGCTACGATGTCCACATCCGCCATCAAGAAGGTTGGCTGTAGGCGAGCGCCGGCTATCCTCCTCTTCACGTCGAGATTGGTAACTCCGATCTTGTGAATGAGATCGCGATTTTCATCGACGATGGGCAGGTCTGACCGACTTCGAAGTACATAGATTGTACCGCTGGACTCATCGCCATCGACAGGGTTGTCGGTGAACAGCGGCCCTGCGTCGGACTCGGTAATCCGGCGTCCAGCCTCATCCTTGTTGAGCGCCCGCTGCAATGACCGCATGAGCATGTTGCTCTCAGTACCGTTGTCAAAGATCACCCGCAAGCGAGCATCGGTTCGTCCTTGGTCTGTGAGCGTGAGCTCACCCATCTCGGCGACGTAGGCCTTCTGCCCACCGACGATGAAGAGACGACCCTCCTCGATCTCTGCCTTTAGTTCGAAGGGGCGAGTCGAACGTACGCCCGCATCCAGTTCCTCTTGCACTCGTTCGAAGATGGGCTTAAAAAGATCAAAGTCCTCACAACGGTTTCGCCGGGCTATTTCCTCGGCGGCCTTCTTTTCTACTGACGACCTTACGTGCTTGAGTTCGGTAATCGGCGCCGCGGCCTGCTCAACCCCGAGTTCGGCGAGCAAGGCGTCATCGTCAAGATCATTCTCATCCTCGCAGGACGGCTTGCTGGTCGCTCCCAGCAATGATTGATGGTCCATGGCCTCGACCAAATTTCGGCACTCTTCGAGGGCTCGAATGCGGTCAAGTCGCACGGCGTAGAGTCGCTCGAAGATATCCCGATCCTCACCGTGCTGCGGCGCTCGACCGTGCTCTTCCGCGAATCGCTGTATCTCCTCGAAGCCTGCGATGATTCTCTCTTCACGAGGCGTTCGCGCGAGGACCTGCTTTTTCTCGGCCTCGACGCCAAGCTCAGCTAGGAGCGCGTCATCCTCATCGGTGAATGTCTTACCCACCATGCGCCTCCTGCTTCATCCGAGCCAGGAAAGCCACACCCTCTGCCATTCTTCGCTCCCATGCGTCGGGGGAGGTAATGTCCGGTAGCCTACCGCGCTCCTGCTTGAACTTAAGGGCTCGTCTCGCGAGATCTCGGGCCTCCTCCGGAGTCAGCTGAACTCGCTTCGCAGAAATGATTGCGGCAACCTGCTTCAGGCTGTCTTCCGTCATAGCCTTCGCAAGAACTGCGTATGCTTCGGAGAAAGGGTTGATTCGATCGATCAGGTCGATATCCAGATCACGCACATCCATCGCGAACTTGCGCACTCCATCGATCAGAGCTGTATTTGCGCCCGGTTCGTTATCATCACTCTCGATGCCAAGTGCAGCTTCTTTTGCTTTCTGAGTCAGATTTAGCGCCGCGACAGCATGCTGGCGAACCGCTTCCTTGTCTTCGTCGTCAAGCTCTGGGTAGCGCTCCTTGATGATCTTGCCCATGCGTACCTGAGTCAGTTCTTCAGGTACTAGCTCCTCGTCAAACAGACCGCGCTCAACCGTTGTCTTGTCCTGCACAAAACTCGCAATAACCTCGTTAAGATCCTCCTCGCAAATACGGCTCGCCTCCTCGCTCTTCGGTTCAGTAAGACCCTTGATCTCAACCTGGTATTGCCCTGTCTCTTCGTTCACGCCGACGTTGCACTTATCCGGGTCATATCCGCCCTCACCGTAGTCATATCCTTCCGTCGGACCACTGTCTGCGTGCTTCGGTGTGAAGTTGAATCGTGGCGCAAGCACCTGCTCCATGAGCAGGCTCGCCGCTATCGCCTTCAGCGTGTCATTCACCGCTTCAGTCACGGCACTCTCGGAGGCATCCGGTTCCGCAATGAGATTGGTGAACCGCGCGGCCGTCTTACCGGGCGCGTCCCTAGTCGCGCGCCCGATGATCTGAACGATCTCGGTAAGGCTCGCACGATATCCGACGGTCAAAGCGTGCTCACACCAGACCCAGTCAAAGCCCTCTTTAGCCATGCCCAGGGCAATGATGATGTCGACATAGTCGCGGTTGCTCTTCTGTGACGGATCTTTGAGTGCGGCCGACACCCTGTCCCGTTTGGCGGGCTCATCATCAACCAGGTCGGCGATTCGAAGAATCCGACCATCCAGCGATTTCACCAGCTGGAAGCCCGTGACGTCATCCGTGCCCTGCCAAACACCCAGCTCATCGATGATGTGTTCAACTTCCCGGTGCTTGTCTTTCGTGCTCTCACGGGAGTTCACGCTGGGAATGTGAATTATCGTTTTCTCCGTCGGATCCAAGACTTTCAGGATGTCATCGGCATACGGTCCGGAGTAGAAGAAGTAGCCTATGTCGAGCGTCTTCAAATATCTGTAGCCATTAAGCTGCTCATAATAAGTATAGGTCACGGATTCGAATCGGGCCTCGTCGTGAGGCAACAGTACCGGCTCAGCGTCTCCGCGGAAGTAGGATCCGGTCATTGCCACCACGTGTACTTTGTCCCGAGCGATGAGCTGCGTTAGGTGCGAGCCGAGCCTGTTCTCCGGGTTGGCGGAAACATGGTGAAACTCGTCGATTGCGATCAGACGATCGTCGAAGACTGCAACGCCGAACTTCTCAACGGCAAACCGAAAGGTCGCATGCGTACACACCAGAGCCTCGTGTTCACCATCGAGGAAGGCTTTGACAGAGTTGACTTTACCGCCGTCGCTGCCAGGTGCATTGCAGAGGTTCCACTTGGGCTCCACCTTCCAGTCAGCCCAGAACCCGAAGTCGCTGAGAGGCTCATCATGAAAGCTGGCGCCGATCGATTTCTCTGGGACTACAATCACGACCTGCTTCAGCCCCTGATTGCGCAGCTTGTCCAACGCGATGAACATGAGCGCCCTACTCTTGCCGGACGCGGGGGGAGACTTGATCAGAAGATATTGCTCTCCGCGCTTTTCGAAGGCACGCTCCTGCATCGGCCTCATGCCCAGCTCATTCGACTTCGTAGAGGTGCCGTTTTGAGCATAGGCGACAGAAACTGCCGGAACTAATTCATTTTTGCTCATAGATCAGGATTTCTCTTTTTTACTGACGCGCTTCTTCTGCTCATCTTCAAACATCCCTTTATACAGATCGAATAACTTCTCAAGTCGTTCTGTATCATTCCTAAATCGCCGACCGATATAAATGCGCTCCAGCACTTCATCATTACGATCATGCGCGGCACGCAGCGCCGAGGGCATTTTTTCAGGATCATAAAGATCGGCGATCGTGGACGGGAAATGTGCTTCACGCGCTAAAAGAATGTCTTCAGCGCAGCGGGTGAGATCTCGCTTATTCTTTTCGGTTAGAGCGGGAATTGGAAAAGTGTTCCAACCGAGCGTGTTCGAGTAGCTAAAGTCGGTACGCATCCGCACACACACAGTCCCAACCCAAACCCAGTGTAGCCGAGATGCAATTAAAGCCATATTCCACAGTGGGGCATCGTAAATTGCAAATGCCTTCGCATAAATTATCGCATCGCGGGCAAGGATCCCTACGGGCAAATAAGGCCGTCTTTCAGAGCTTACCGCCGGAATGATTATGCTATGGGTCTTCGCTACGCCCTGGATCTGTCGAAACTTATATGGCCATTCTGCGTATTGCCGAGTTGATGCGGCCTGGCTTGCGAGACGCATTTGCCTAACGCCATCAATCCTAGCTTTTATGCACTTTATCGACTGCGCCTCTTCAACACTGTCCTCGTCAATCCAGATGCAGTATCGATAGTTACCTCGAATGTATTCTGCGGAACCAAAAAAACGTCGAATAAACTTCTGCTTCTGAAGGCTCGAAAGCTGCATCGCTTCGAGATCCGATGCATCCAAAAGTAAATTTCCGCCGTCGGTCGGCTTATTTCCCCAGACCATTATCGCTTGGCCACATTTTGGCCTACTTTCCGGCTCAACTATTATGGTCGGGCCCGCTACCAGATAGGCATTGATACTCGGCACCTCGTTGCAGATGGTCTCCTGCTGCGCGTCTGGTGAATAGATCTTTTTGGTTGAACCCACATTTTGAGACAAGCCAACGATCACAACAGTGACACCAGCATTATGACTCGCCAAATTGGCCCATTTAAAGGATGTATGAGCAAAGCTGATTCTAAAACCCTTACCAAAAATAAGCGGCCAGAGAATGGGGACTTGTTGACCTTGGCACACTGATTTCGTTGACACAAAGGCAATGCTCGTTGGCGTTCGCTCGCCGAAATCAACAGCCTTAATCAACCAACATGCTACATAGTCGAGGGACCTCCAGCTGCTCGTTCTATGAGCGAGAAGCGCCTCAAGCTCTCCTTTTTGATCTTTGGACTGCCAAGTAGACCCGACATAAGGCGGGTTGCCACAAATATAGGTTTCACCGCCTTGATTCTCGAAATCTATTTCAGCCTGATCGAGTGGCGCACTGAACAAGTCGTCACCTTGTAGCTGCACCGCCTCACCCGTTGGCGGACATACACTAAGCCAATCGGTGTGAAGCGCGTTTCCGCAGGTAATCCAATTCATAGACTCGAGCGGAAGAAAATCCCGTAGGGCGTCCTGCTGACCGCGATACAGCACGTCACACTGGTATTCGGCAATGATCAATGCAAGCCGCGCGATCTCCGCCGGAAAATCGCGTAGTTCTATCCCGCGGAAGTTCGTCAGCGGGATCACCGAGCGCAATTCCGCCTCTCCGCGACGCTCATTGATGACCGCCTCGATCGCTCGCATCTCCTTGTAGGCGATCACCAGAAAATTTCCGGAGCCGCATGCCGGATCGAACACGCGAATCTTCGACATCCGATTGCGTAGATTCAGCAGTTTGCGTGAATTATCGCCCGCCTCCTGCAGCTTCTCACGTAGCTCGTCGAGGAAGAGCGGGTTGAGCACCTTCAATATGTTCGGGACCGACGTGTAGTGCATGCCCAACGCCCCACGCTCATCGTCATCTGCTACCGCTTGGATCATTGACCCGAAGATGTCTGGGTTGATCTTCTTCCAGTCAAGGCTACCGATGTGTAGCAGGTAGCTGCGCGCTATCTTCGTGAACACAGGCACGTCTGTGGAGCCCGAAAATAGCCCGCCGTTGACATATGGAAAGCGGTCGGCCCGAGGTCTGAAGCCTCTCTCGGCAGGATCTGCCGACTTGGTATTCATGGCCCGAAAGATCTCGCCGATCACTTTATGAGTGTTCGAGCTATCGCGATCGCTCATTTGCTCAATCGTCGACGTGAACAAATCTTCCCCGTCAAAAATGCTGGTGTCTTCTGCGAAGAAGCAGAAGATCAACCTGGCCAGGAAATGATTCATCTCATGGCGACGATCGGCGCCGCCCCACTCTGGATTGGACCTAAGTAGCTCAATGTAAAGCTTGTTGAGACGACCCGTCGCCTTGATATCGAAGGCGCTTTCGCGAACTTGTTTTACTGTGCTGATGCCAGCGAGGGGAAGAAAAAAACCAAAGTGATCTGCAAAATCAGGATAGTCGCAAGCGATTGTCTCGCCAGACCTGAGATCCTCAGCTTCTAGCCAAGAACCGTCGGTAGCCAAAATGAACTTCGCTCGCGCTTTTGAGGTTGCCGGGCTTTGCTTAAGTTGAGAAAGAGTCTCGCTCACAGAGCCGTGGAGACACGGTTTTATATGTATGTTATTGGTCTGGAGCACGCCGCCAATATCAGACTTGTTGGACGAGCCCGACTGTAGTCGTTTAACGGTAGTGGGTTTGTTGCCGAATGCCTCCAAAAACTGAAACGGAAATGCTTCAGCATCAAATGGGGCCATCGCCAAACTTGATACCGCTTCCTCAATTTCTACTGCGTTCATGAAGCTCCTCGGGATAGAACTCGTATTCGTATAGACCAATCAAAGGGGCTTTGTCCCTGAAATCATGCAAACACAGAAAAATTTAAAATCGCGCCGCCAGTAACTTACCAAGATTTACTGCTCGATCGTCAACGGCAACTCTTTTAACTGCGTTGCGAACGGCTTCTTGGCAACCAACCAGCACGATCTGCTTTACCGAGCGCGTGATAGCCGTGTATAGCATTGAGCGCTCAACGTTCCTTGCATCCGCCATTACAGGCATCAGCACGCGATCCCACTGTGATCCTTGAGATTTGTGCACAGTTATTGCGTAAGCCAAAGAAACGTTTTGTAGGTCCGATTGATTTGCCTCGATGCTATTTCCCTCAAAGCTGATAGTGCAGAGTGTATCTTGAGCTTCGCGTGCTTCATGGACCGCTGAAACCAGCCCCATAGAGCCGTTTCGCAAATCTCTATCGTAATCATTGATCTTAAATATCACTGGGTCCCCGACTCGGTACCGCCCAAATGCAATCTTGTCAGAGAGGTTCACATCCGAGTGCCATGACGCAATTTCCGATGAGCTGTTATATTTTTCTTGGCAACGGACATTTAATTCGTCACAGGCCTTAACCAATGGAGCAATAATCTGAACGCTGCCCAGCCCCAGCAAACGTCCGTAAAGATCTACTACCGTATCGAGCGGAGACCCTGAATTAATAAAAAAAACGCCCTCTTCAGCAGACAAGTCACCAACTTCGCTGACTCCAATCTCAGGCCACTTTCCTTCCCTAACATTCCCAGCTACTAGTGGGATGCCAGTTTTACCCGATTGACGCTTAACGACTTTCAATTCGACACGACCCAATGAAGGAAGATCAACAAGGGCATTCAACACCTTTCCCGGTCCGACTGGTGGCAATTGATAGGGGTCGCCAACTAGGACTATACGGCATCCGCTTGGAAGACGAGATAGGATATTTGCGAAACTCAACACATCAACCATGCTGGATTCATCGATCACAATCCATGATCCAGGCGGTATGTTGTCTTGATCGTTATTCTTGGTGAAAGCACATATCGTGCTCGCTGGCCTGGCCGTTGCATCGGTCATGCGTAGTGCCGCTTTCCCGGCCAGAGCCATTTGATAGATTTGAGCGAACGGCTCTGAGGCGTTAATGACCTGATACAAACACTTGAGGACCGTTGTCTTCCCAGTGCCGGCACCGCCTATTATCAAGCATAGCTTGTTAGTAGCCGCCATTCTCACTGCATCTTTTTGCTCTGCAGTGAGCTCGTACCCTTCCTCGACCTCAAACTTTGCGATAGTCGCGTCAATTGAAGGATGCTTGTTTGAAAGTTGCAGCTGGGACGCCTCCATCTTAGCGCCGGCAAGCAATTCTATATATTGAGCTACGCTGCGTTCTATCAGCCAAGACCCTGTAGTAGCCAGCATTTGATCATGCTCTACAACATTGCCACTTTCGGCAGCAATTGTGAGAGCGCTCTCCGATAACTTAGAGTCACCCAGGATTGAGTCAACAAGCTTTCTCTTTACTTGCGTACGAGACGCGCACGTAGAGCCAGTCTTCAAAATTCGGTAGAGCGCTTCTTCAACTGCCGCGCATAGGCGCCTCGTGTCATTTATCTTCACACCGACCCGCTCTCGCGCAAAGTGATCAACACGATTCCATTGTGACTCGAAACTGAGCATTCGATACGGGTTGCCCGTTATCTTCTTTTCCGCTTGGTCGCCGTAAAAATTCAAGATTTTTGTGGCAACATTTGGCTTTAGACCGACGCTATCAAGCCACGAAATTGTAGCTATCTTTGACTCTGCCAATAGCGCATCACAGAGGGTTTCAGAAGCTTCTGGTGTCAACACTCTAGACAGTGCGGCCACATCTCGCGCCCGAATTATTTCGATGAGCGAATCCCCAAACTCTTTAGTGAGCATCCATACCTTCTTGCTCCCAATACCTTTGCAAGCGGGGCTACCCGAGATCCAGCGAGCCAGGTTGGGTTGGCTAGGCTTCAGAGCATAGGCTTCTTCTGCAGACAACCAGTTTTCACGGCGTGTATAACCTCCTTTTTTCACGAGTACACTTTTGACGGGACCCGATACAAACCAAATTTGCCCCGGATGCAGGTGTTCGTAGTTTGGGAGTTGTTTAAAATTCAATGCTACCGCGTACTTTCTACCGTAGATGCACTCGCCCCAGAAAATGCCTCCGCCATTGTCCCCCTTGCTACGCCTTCGGAGCACTTCAACTTCGAGAGTAACCTCCCCACCAAACTGCGCCGAAACATTGTGCTCGTCGGCGAAGGTCACAGCGGCAAAGCTCTCCCCGTTTCAAATAGATGTGCTTCAAACAAATTGGCCTTTTTCAGTCTCTCCTTCAGACTCTCGCACTCTGCTCGAAGCTCCGCATTTGCGGACTCTAATTGCATTATTCGTTGTTTATCCTTGCTCAGAGAATCCCTATGAACACGTGGCTCAAACCCCTGATCAACCGGTGTTTTGAATACACCTTCAGATCTTAACCTCTTCTCAAGTTCCTCACGGGATGCACGGATGCGAGAATTTTGGCCAAGCGCTCGCGCATTAAAGCCAAGTTTTGTAGATACCTTTACGGGACTAAAAACCGTCAATGTTTTATCCGCGAAGTCTATCCAATCTAGTCTCTGTTCTCTGACCCTGACGAACTCCTCCCAAAGCTCAAAGTTCTTATCCCCGGCCGTCTTTGTTGCTTTTCCCTTGATAGGCTTCTTTGGACTATTCATCGTTGCTTTCAATAACACGGCGAAGAGGGACCACCTTATTTGATGTATCAACCCTTCGATCTTCGATCATCAACAAATCTCGCACCAAGGGACTAAACTTTTCGGCAGCTAATCGAACCACTTCAGCCGCGTTAACACTCTCCTGTTCCTTAAGTCTCTGCTCTGTGGTTCGAACCCGCGAAACAAGCACTTCTTTTTTTTCAGCGATACGCCCACGCCCACGGTTCTCAGCCACTTTCAAAAGTCTGTTATTCTTCGCAACCTCAAGCTCTGCATTGACCTTTGAGAGATAAGATCGAAACTCTGGTGCAAACGAAGCATCTCTACTTAGATACGACTTTTCTAAACCTACGCCCATAGCAATCGTCGCACTAAAGATATGCCATGTTTTCTTCGCTTTAAAATGATGCCTCTTAGTACTTTTTAAGATGTAAGCTAAACGCTCTTGCTTAGCTTTCTCTGTGTAAACAAAAGCCATCTTCCCTCTGTCGTTCGCACGCGCCCATTCAGGGATGTCTAAGTCGTCGTCAGAGAGCCTAGCCAAATCCTCGAAGTAATCCATATCTATATATTCTCCCGGTCAACATCTCCTAGCACATCGCGATATTTGGAAATAATCGCGTGCTGCGGATTCATCTCTTGGATACGTGATAACGCTTGACGAAGAAACTTGCGCGACTCCGCCAGAAACTCCTCTGGAACATCGCCAGCTTTCGATGATTGCAACAACGCCATATGTGGCTGAGAGCTAAAAACAATGTAATCGATGTTAGAGGACTTGCCGAAGTAGTTAATGCACCCTAGACACAACGACGGCGACGCTCTGTTCGTGTTAGATTTTTTATCGCTAGCACATTTGGAAAGGTGATCAGTCGATTCGCGAACGATACAAAAACCCCACGGATTGGCGCTCAGGGACACGATGTTCGGGATTATGCCATCCAGACTTTCAGCAATAGAAACATCATTGAGAACGGTTGTGGCAGATACTGCTCTCGAGAGAAATTTGTGAAACTTGCCTGCGTAGCCTTGACCTTCTTCTACCAGCCATCCGTGCACAAGATTGGATACAACCTTACCCCTTAACGTTTCGTGAACTCGTTGGCTATCCTTTGACTGGATATATGCAACAAACATTGCTCGAGAAATATGCTTAAAATTACTTCTTATCATCCAGCCCGCATCACCATCGAATCGACGGTAAACAGCTTCGGCCCACATGTGTCTGAATGCATGTGGCGTTGGATATAGACAATCACCTATGAGCTCCTCCGCAAGCTCCTGACTAAGTTCCCTGTCAAGTTCATTAGACTTGAGAAACAACTTTGATTCTTCGGAGAGGTGCTCGTCTAAAGTTGCAATATCAAGCACAGAAAGCTGGTGCTCATCGCCGCGCAAGTACGCTTGGTAATGTTGCGGCCAAATGTTTGCACCAGTGCGTGAGTGTAAAGTCACACGCTGCAATTCGTTTGAGGCTCGATGAAGCTGTAAATTCAACAAACGATCTTTTCGGAAAAGATCGAATGATTCCCAGTCAAAATCTGACAATGCGGTCCTCGCATCTTCGCCGTAATCCTCGATATATTGGAACCCTCGGCGAAGGATCTTGAACGGCGGGTAATCCTGTACGAAGGCTCGCCAATTCAAAGGAATCCGCAGGCGCACCCGCTGAGAACAAAGCTGCTTTGAAAAATTGTCTTTCGAGGCTGAACGAGACCCATAGCCAAAGAAAAGATAAGGCTCACTATCTCCTTGACTAGATAAAAACATACCGATTTGATGAATCAACACGCGAGCACGCGCCGTAAGCTCACGGGCCACCTTAACGTCGCCATGTGTTTTAAAAACATGCCAACTGACCTGGTATCGAAACGGGCTCGCATATTGATCTATGGGGTCTTCATTTGGCAGTGTCTCAAGAGACGACTCGGGAAACCCAAATTCGCTTGCGCGCCACCCAAGCATGGCTACGATCGATGTAATACCCGCAGCATGTACAGAGACGGGGAACGAGTAAGCGTCGCTCTGTACACCTTTCAGCGTCGGGTCAGCAGTGCTAGGGGCCACATCACCCCATTCAGGAATCTCATGTTGCTCGATTGCCTTCTCAACACTTCGAACAGCAGATTGAAAGCTTTCTAGTTTTATTGGGCGTTTGAAACGTCGTAATAAATCACTTAGATCGCTGTCAGTGCTATTAACCGAATTTTCAAAAATAACCGTTCTCAATCTATCGATATCGGTCTCGATATCAAGCTTATTGCGTGAACCATCACTTATACCTAACTGACAAGCGACTGATGTAACTCCCGATTCAGACAGAATATAAAATCTTCTTGAAAAGCTTCGATAATGTGATTCAAACTCAGAGCGGATCAGGGGTCGCAAAGTCGAAACATGCTGCTCACGCCCACTCGACATTTTTCCTTTTGGGGGGACATACGAGGCCCAGCGTGATATGGCTTCGTGATTGTTCGTTAGAAGATATCCAACCACGGAGCTGTGGTTGAGCGATATCCCGGCTTTTACCAGTATTTCCTTCGAACTCGCTATGGTTTTCTGCATTGCGTACGCAAACGCTGCGTTACGCTCGAAGTACTCTAAACAGTGATGAACGTAGTATCGACCCATATCTAACGAAAGGGTATCCAGCGACCCTCCCTTCTTCCATTCATCGAAATTCAGTTCCCCGAGGGAAAGAACATCGACTAATTTCTTTACTTCCTGAATAAAAAGACTTTCGCTCAGTTCTCGATCCACAACCGGAGGAAAGTCTAAAACAGACGTAATCGTTCTGAGTTTTGAAAGAAACACCAAAAAGTATTTGAAAAACACGTAGCCTTTTAGTCTTCGTGTTGGCCTTATTCGGTCGTTTACGACTGAGTGGGTTAAAACGAATTCAAGAAAATCACGGAGATCTTCTCGTCTAATGGTCTTTTTACCCGAATCTGCTAAATATCTTAGCGTCAAAACTAGAGCTGCACGGTCATCATTCGGCCTCGAAAAAGATCGAATTTCCTCTGTAAAAACAAGCTTTGCAAAATCTACAGCTGCCAAATTGCAGTGGCGTAGGTATTCAATACCGGAGAACTGAGCTTGATTAAAAATGCCGAAGTCGATCGAAAATCCAGAATTTCGATAGACCCACTTCTGCGACTCCCACGAGCAGACCTCGCTCTGAAATTTCGCTTCGAACAGCTTCGCAAAATTCCCCTTAGATTGCTCTGCGAGAAAATTAGCTTCAATCATAAGCCGTTAATCCATTAGCTATTTCGTCAACAAAAAGTGGGGGCAAGACGCTCTTTATTTTCTGGTATTTATCAGATGCAACCGCAATATTTTTTCGCGAGAAAACACTTAGACAATGGTGAATCCACTCGACGTTAACAACAACAGTTTCACAAAAAAACGCCAAATTTCGACGCTTCAATGCGTCAGCATTCCGATCAGCTTCCGCCAAGTAATGAAACATCGTTACTGCTGTATTGACGGAGTCATATACAATCCGTTCATCTCCGCTGTCATCATCCATGAGCAACGGACTCAAAAGCTCTGACCTTAGGCGAAGGTCAGTTGAATTTGTCGTTGACATCACTTTGGTGGCTAGAATTTTTTCACGCGCATCGAGATCAATATCATATAAATACCTTTGCCCTAAGACGTTAGTGATGTCATCGATAACAAGGCGAGTAATTCGACCGACCTGATTAACCCAATCTTTATTGTCGTCAGTTAGATAGGACAGCTTTTCCGTTTGGGAAGAGTGCGAATTGGCGTCAATCAAGTCTTCATCTCGATAAGCATCAGTTCGAGCGTGAACTGCGCTGTTCTTTATTAATGATGGGCCATAGATAAATTGCGGCAACGGTTTTGACGCCGCTTGCCTAAAAACGGGGTGGCCAATACCTGATTTGCTGCTCCATTCTTGTGTATCAGGCCCGCACATCGCATTGATAGCATCAACAAAGACATGCCCACCAGTCGGTAACGAACTCCTCAGAATTTCCCTAATAATTGGATTCGTCAAAAATTGTGTAAACGACCTCGCCGCGCCGGAATAGCTATGAGTTATGTAGGGGTTTCTGAATCTGAACCTGACTACCTCGATGACCCCGTTCTTCGATGCCGCTTCGTCCCTAATTGCTGAGAAAATCCATCTGAATCCTCTGTCTTCTACAGCTTTCAGATACCTTAAAAAAACTCGGGCAACCGGGTCACTGGCATTCAGCAGCGGCGTCTCATACTTTTTGTTAGAGCGACCTTTAAAATAGACAATCTGGAGCGAGCGGACACGGCCGTTAGGCTTCTTTGTGATAACGAAGTTAGAGCTTTTGAGGTTTATGGCGTCAGACGGCTGGACTGTTTGTGCAACCACTAGGTGATACACAAGCAATTCGATTAAGGCAGAGATATCGGGTGTTAATGCATGGGGGCGCATAAACACAGTCAACTGTTGCTTTCCGAGTGCCTCATCGCGCGTCGCATACCAATGATTTTTCATGAATTTATCGATGCTACTACCAGCGTCACTACCCGATAAACACTTAAGCGATTCCTCTGGCAGTTTCTCGAGATGCTTCGGCGCGATAATTTCGGCAATCATCACTTGCTGCAGCAACCACATATTTCTCGATGGCGGCCCTACTTGAAGAGACGACATTAGTTCGCTGAATAGTTTTCGGCCGTTCGCTTTCCGATTGCCGACATCACTTTCGACCAAAACCATTGCGGAATAAGCCGAAAGTAACGTTGGTCTTCGGAGTAACTCGTCTCTCGCCTCGAGCAAAACGTCGGCCAAATTGGAATAGGCAAGAAGAAAAGACTTCATCAAGCGCTTAGGGCTTGCAAGCGCTATGTAGGCATCACCCATCACCTCTCTGATCCAACCCACCTGGGCAAACCAACTACCAAGACTTCTCGATTCAACTTGCCATGCGGATTTTTTTGTAAGATTTCTCGAATTGTAGATGTTGCGAACAATCAATAGTGTCTTGCCTGAAACCATTGACTGCTTAATGATGTGCGCGAAGACTGTGGTTACAAAACGCACAGAGGATGCCTGTGGCTTTAGTCCTCGCTCGACATCTCTTTTTTCTATGTCACCGAGCAATGTGTATGGGACTGTCGGCATCTCAGACAAGTATTCTAAAAACTTACTTAAAGCAAAGTTTTTAGTTGCTTTCGACTTTTCAGCTAGTCCGCGATACTTAGAGCTACACAGATATGCCCCAATACCCTGAACGATAGCCTTGTGCTCAGCTGTGTCGTATGGGACTGACCCTAGAGCTACACCATTGACCATAATCTTCGCGATCGATGGTGTGGGGAATACAATCACCTCGTCGGATACCTCGCGCGCCCCATCAGAAAGGTCATTTAATAGATAGTCTTTTTCTTTGAAGTTATCCTCGATTTGATTTTCCTCATTCATCAATCGATATCCTCAATTGCGAGCATTGCATCTTTTAGGCGGATATATCTGGTAGTAACCTCTCCGGGTCTACCATCTCTACCCAGCGCATGTCCTAAGCGCTGGGCGACGATCAGAAGAGCGGCACTCTGTGATCGCGTTTCATTGCCGTGCCGGTCGAGAAGGCTCTGATGGTATAACTCGGTTGCGAACGTATGCCGTAAATCGTGGTACCCCAGAAGTGGATCAAGGTGTGGAACGAGTTTTTTGTAAGTCGAAAATCGATCCGACGCTAGACGGTCCGAAATTGGATGCCCAGCAAACCGACTATCGTTGTTTAAGAAAAACTCATCTGGTTCCGGGTAAACGTTGCTATTTTTGGCAACAGTTTGTCTCTCACCTAGGTAGTACGCGCGCATGGCCGTGACCAAAGATCTACTAAAATAAATTAATCGAGACTTGCCGCCCTTGGTTTTTGCACGCAGTAGATACTCAAATTGGTTAACACCGGAGAAATTAGAGTCATCCAGCTCAGAAAACACCCGCAGCAGTGAGTCTTTTCGTGACCTCTTCGAACCCTCGAGAAACAACCCGCAGTTTTCACGAGCTCGAAGCCCCACCTCAAACCCCATACGCAAGATAAGCACGTCCCTGAGGCTTGAACACTTTTGGAGCAATATCGTGCGATGGTCTCTAGCTACGTATTGCAGGTAGTGTTGAGAATCCTCGTTGGAAGCAGCCGCTTGACGCGCTCTTCTCTCAACCTCTATTGCAAAAGATTCACGGATCCCTACTCGATCAATAAAAGTAAAATATGCTTTTAAAGCTGCTGCATGGGCATGCAGTGACGATGATGCCAACTCACCTGGAAGAACTCTATTTACGTATTCACGAACTTTTGATGCTTGAATCTCGTGTGCGTTGTGAACGCATGGGAAGCCTTGTTCGCCACTTAGGTGGTTATTTTCAACGTATCGCAAAAATCGGAATAGGTGGTTTTGGTAGCTTTGCGCAGTATCCCTGCTCACAGGCTCAGGCTTCCACAGCGAGCCTCTTTTTCCATCGACCTTGATGTCTTGGACTACGATTACGCTCCCGAACGTATCGAGGTGGAGGGAGTAGATCAAAGGTAAGAGCAGTGGCACTCCATCGCAATCAAAAAACACCTGGATGGAGTTGTATGTCCGGGATTCAAAGGTAGCGCCCTGTAGCCGGAAATTCTTTAGCTTAGTTTTTCGCAGAGGAATCCTCTGAGGAGGTAACGTCCTCGCGAGTAGTACAATTAATATGACTAATTAAATACAACGCCTATTCTCAGGTAATCTAAACAAAAATACAACTAAATAGACAGCTAAATAATACAAGCCATAACACGAACAACACACATTGCCGACCGGCCCCACGCTCAGCCTCGCCCACGGACACGGCCTCACGGATGGCTTTGACGCCGTCCATAACGGCCGAAAGCTTGACCATGCGACTGCCGCTGGCATCGCAGAGGAGCTGCGCCAGCGTGGTTTTCCCCACGCCCGGCGGCCCCCAGAGAATCATGGAGTGCAGGGGCTCTCCCCGCAGGCAACGCGCCAAAGGCTTTCCGTCGCCGAGAAGATGACTCTGCCCTACCACCTCTATCGCCGCTGTCGGTCGCAGGGCCGCCGCCAGGGGCTGGGCCGGCGCCGGTTGTGCAAACAGATCGTCACTCATGGGGACGCTTAGTAGTCAGAGGGTTCGTAAACATCGACGCCCGGGGGCGGCGTGAATTCGAAGTCCCCTGCTGTCAGAGCTGCGGGAGCTGCATCAGGGGTCAGGGCAAGATCAATCGTCTGCCCGCTGCGATCCACGACCGCCATAGCAACAACCGCCTCGTCCTTCCAGGTGATATCCACAGAGGCAAAGCCCGCCTGAGGAAAAGTCGGCACCAGGCGTACCTGCCCGGGGCCCAGGACCTGGGTGGTAAATTTTTCTCGCAACTCATCGCTATCGCCGGCGAGAAGCTCCAGAGGCGTAAACTCATTGGTCTGGGAGGTATCCCGCCGCGTTGCAGCGGCCAGATCGCGATCGTAATGCCAGAGGTCGGTGCCCGACACGACGATTAACTGCTGATCGGGTTCCTGTATTTCCCACCGGAAAAAGCCCGGCCGCAGCACTGCGTAGCGGCCCCGGGTGCGTTCCAGGAGCTCCCCGTCTTCATCGGACAGCTCCTGTACAAAGCTGCCCCGGGCCTGGGACTGGGAAGCGAGGAGCGCCCACACGTCATCGCTCTCGCTCCGGGCGAGTCCAGGGGCCGCGTTGAGCAACAGTCCTGCTGCTAGCGCTCTGATAATTGCCTTGAACACGTTGTTAATCCTCAAGGGGAGGCGGTGCGATGACCTCCCGCTGACCATTGCTGCCCATTTCCGTGACCACACCGGCCGCTTCCATGGCTTCGATAAGCCGCGCTGCACGGTTGTAACCAATGCGCAATTTGCGCTGAACGCTGGAAATCGACGCCCGCCGGCTCTTGGTGACAAAGTGCACCGCCTCATCGTAGAGGGCATCACTTTCATCATCACCCTCCGATGCCTCCGACTGCAGCTCTCCCGGCGTCACCGCCGTACTGCTGCCCTCGTCCAGCAGCCCCTCGATATACGCGGGCTCGCCACGACGCTTCCAGTCGGCAACCACACGGTGCACTTCGTCATCGGACACAAAGGCACCGTGTACCCGCGTCGAGAGACTGCTGCCCGGTGGCATGTAGAGCATATCGCCGTGACCCAGTAGCTGCTCAGCACCGCCCTGATCAAGAATCGTGCGGGAATCGACTTTCGAACTCACCTGAAAGGCAATACGCGTAGGGATGTTGGCCTTGATGAGGCCGGTGATGACGTCCACGGAAGGACGCTGGGTGGCAAGTACCAGGTGAATCCCCGCCGCCCGTGCTTTTTGCGCGATACGCGCGATCAGCTGTTCCACCTTCTTGCCGACGATCATCATCATGTCGGCAAATTCATCGATCACCACCACGATAGCGGGAAGCGCTTCCAGCTCCGGAGCGCTCTGCTCCTCCACGGGCGTCATGGACAGTTGATCGGGCACCCATAGTGGATCCTCAAGCGGCGTGCCCGCCTTCGCCGCGTCCTGAATCTTACGGTTGTAGCCCGCGAGATTTCTGACGCCAAGAGATGCCATGAGTTTGTAGCGCCGCTCCATTTCCGCGACGCACCAGCGAAGCCCGTTCGCCGCATCTTTCATGTCCGTAATTACCGGCGTGAGCAAATGGGGAATGCCATCGTAAACGGACAATTCCAGCATCTTTGGATCCACGAGGATCAAACGCACATCGGCCGGCGTGGACTTGTACAGCAGACTGATGAGCATGGCATTGACGCCCACGGACTTACCGGAGCCGGTGGTACCCGCTACCAGCAGGTGTGGCATGCGGGCGAGATCTGCGACCACCGGTTGACCGGAAATATCATGGCCGAGGGCCAGAGTCAGCGCAGACTTGGACTGGTCGAAGGTGCGCGAGGACAAAACCTCGCGGAAATTTACAATCTCCCGATGCTCGTTGGGGATCTCGATACCGACGACGCTTTTGCCCGGGATCACCTCCACCACGCGCACGGAAATCACCGCGAGGGATCGCGCCAGATCCTTGGCGAGATTCGATATTCGCGAAACTTTCACGCCGGCCGCCGGCTGGATTTCAAAGCGTGTGATCACAGGCCCGGGGTACACGGCGGTCACCTCTGCGGTGATGCCAAAATCCGCGAGCTTGAGCTCAAGAAGCTTGGAGAGTTTTTCCAGGGCTTCGGGGGAATACCCCTCGCTGGCATCCCGCTCCGCGGGATCGAGAATCTCCAGAGGCGGCACTTCTCCGGTCACCGGGGCATCAAACAGCGGCACCTGCTTTTCCCGCTCTACCCGTTCGGACTTCTCCGGCGGCGGTTTCAGCGGTTTAATCTTGGGTGGCGTGCGTTTTTTCTCTTTCTCGACGTGTTGGTCGATGACCTGCCGGCGGGCTTCGAGCTGTTTTTCCCGGGCTCTGCGCTCGGTGATACTGTCTCTAAAAGCCAGAACACGGGTCTTTGCCTCTCCCGCGCCGTGGAGTGCAAGACCGCCGAGGCGATCCATGAGCCGCAGCCAGCTGAGATCCGTAAAAATGGTCATGCCGAACAGAAACACCGCCAGAAGAATCAGCCGCGCGCCAAAACCACTGAAGGCCGTATCCATGGCTGAGCCCAGAGCCAGACCGATGATGCCCCCGGCACCCTGAGGTAAAGAGACCACACCGCCCATATTCAAGGCCGCCAGCGCTGTTCCCGACGCCATAACAAGAACCAGCCCCAGGGCCCGCACACTCAGCACCGCGCCGGAAAACGCACGAGGCTGCTGTCGCTCGGCAAACAGCAGCGCAGCGCGGTAAGCAAGCATCAGAGGAAAAAGGTAGGCCAGGTAACCCACCAGGGAAAAGCAGACGTCCGCAAGCCAGGCCCCCGTAGGACCTCCCAGGTTCTTTACCGTGCCGCCGGAGCCCGTGCCGGACCAACCGGGGTCTGCCTGGGAGTAACTGACGAGACTGACCAGCAGATAGGCGCAGATCGCCGCCACGGCAATAAGCAATCCCTCCCGCAGACGCGGGGAGACAGTATCCTGAGCCTCTGTCTGTTGCCGGGGCATTTCAATAACCTCTGTAGCGAGGGCCTAGTTTCACGATGTTTTCTATTTTATTCAATAGCTTAACGTAATTTCCTGATATTAATTTGATCTTTGCTCGATGCGCGGTGTTCCATTACCATGAGCGCCTTTTTACTTGAGACCTCTACACCATGGCCGACGTTCAACATCACAAGCTGATCATACTGGGTTCCGGCCCCGCGGGTTACACGGCAGCCGTCTATGCGGCCCGCGCCAACCTCGACCCCATAGTGATCACGGGTATGCAGCAAGGGGGACAGCTGACCACCACCACGGAGGTTGAGAACTGGCCCGGCGGCGCCCACGATCTCCAGGGTCCCGGCCTCATGCAGGATATGCTCGAGCACGTGGAGCGTTTTGGCACCTCCGTGATCTTTGACCATATTGATTCCGTGGACCTCAGCTCGCGACCCATCCGGCTGAAAGGTTCCGGAGAATACAGCTGCGATGCACTGATCATAGCCACAGGGGCGTCGGCACAATACCTCGGGCTTCCCAGCGAAGAGCGATTCCTCGGTAAGGGCGTCAGCGCCTGTGCCACCTGCGATGGCTTTTTCTATCGCAACAAACGCGTCGCCGTCGTGGGCGGCGGAAATACCGCGGTGGAGGAAGCCCTGTACCTCTCAAATCTTGCGGAGAAAGTGATCCTTGTGCACCGCCGCGACAGCCTACGAGCGGAGAAAGTACTGCAGGACCGTCTGTTTGCCCGGGAGGCGGAAGGCAAGGTTGAGTTTCGCTGGAACCATACCCTTGCCGAGGTCCTCGGCGATGACTCGGGTGTGACCGGTATGCGCATTGCCCCCACCGATGGCAGTGCTCCTGAAGATGTGGAACTGGAAGGGGTATTTATCGCCATTGGACACAAGCCCAACACCGATATTTTTGTCGGACAGCTGGAGATGAATGGCGGTTATATCAAGGTCCACAGCGGTACCGAAGGCAACGCCACGGCCACCAGCGTACCGGGCGTGTTTGCCGCCGGTGATGTCGGTGACCATATCTATCGACAGGCGGTAACCTCCGCGGGCTTCGGATGCATGGCGGCCCTGGATGCCGAAAAGTACCTCGATGAGATAGCCAACCAGCAGGCCTGAAGAATTAGTGCCCCTCCTCCATTATCTGGAGCCCGGCGAGGATTTCCCTCCCAGCAGTGAAGCCCTCGCCTACCCCAGCGGTCTTCTGGCCGCCGGGGGTCGCCTTGACAGTGCGACACTCCTCAAAGCCTACGGGCGCGGCATTTTTCCCTGGTACGAGGCACCTCAGCCGGTGCTCTGGTGGACTCCAGACCCCCGTTCCATTTTGCCTCTCGAAGACCTCCACGTTTCCCGATCCCTGCGAAAGACCCTTCGTCGCGACGCATTGACCCTCAGCATTGATAAGGCCTTTGCCGATGTGATGGAGGCCTGCGCCGCCCCTCGTGACGGTCAGCGGGGAACATGGATCGACAGGGACATGATCCAGGCGTACCACAGGCTCAGTGAGGAAGGTCATGCGCACTCCATCGAAGTGTGGCGTGAGGGAACCCTCGTGGGCGGCCTGTATGGCGTCGCCATCGGTGGGGCCTTTTTTGGTGAGAGTATGTTTTCCCGTGAGACGGATGCGTCCAAGATCGCTCTGGTGGCTTTGGTGTGGGTCCTCAGGAAGCGCGGCGCCGTCTTTATCGACTGCCAGATTGAAAGCGAACACCTGAACAGTCTCGGGGCAAGGAACGTGTCCCGAGTGGACTTTGAGAATCGACTTCAGCACACTGTGGACATGTCGCCAGCTACAGACAACTGGGTCCTGCCCGAGAGTACCGGAGCGCTCCTTTGACGCCTCCAGCAAGCTTCAATGCGAGAGCGATCGCATGACTTCCTCACTCCGCGACCTTAAGGTGTACACCACCTACCCGCACCGCTGCAGCTATCTCGAGGAAGAAGAAGCCACCACCCTGTTCATCGACCCGCGCCAGTCGGTGGATCAAACCCTCTACAGCAATCTGTCGATGCTCGGATTTCGGCGCAGCGGCAACCACATCTATCGCCCCCACTGCAGTCATTGCAACGCCTGTATCCCTGCCCGGGTGCACGTCAATGATTTCAAAGCCAACCGTAGTCAGCGCCGCTGTCTGAAGCGCAACAGGGATTTGGAAGTCACCATACGCACCTCGGTATCCAACGATGAGAGCTACGCGCTCTATGATCGCTACATTCGTGCTCGCCACGCCGATGGCGATATGTATCCCCCGGATCGCGATCAGTTTGAGTCCTTTCTCAATAACCCCTGGGACTGCACCGAATACTGCGAGTTCCGTGCTGAGGGGCGACTGGTGGCGGTTGCCGTTGTCGACATGATGCTCGACGGACTCTCTGCGATTTATACTTTTTTTGACCCCGACGAAACCACCCGAAGTCTGGGCCGCTACGCAGTGCTCTGGCAGATTGAGAGAAGCCGAAGTCTGGGACTGCCCTACGTGTACCTCGGTTACTGGATCCGCAACTGCGACAAAATGTCCTATAAATCGGACTACCAGCCCCTCGAACTACTGATTAATAATCAGTGGCAGCGTTCCACGGAAGGCTTGATAGAAACCTTTTAGGCAGGTACCCAAGTGCCAGTTTTCACACACTTTTACGGTAGCTCTTGGAGGGCTTTTCGGGCAGAATGCGCGCTGATTTTTTACTGTAGTACAAGATGAATGGCTAAAGAAGACCAAATCGAGATGGAAGGCGAAGTGGTAGACACCCTGCCCAACACCACCTTCCGCGTCAAACTCGAAAACGATCACGTGGTAACCGCGCACATCTCCGGAAAGATGCGCAAGAACTACATTCGTATTCTTACCGGGGACAAGGTGCGCGTAGAACTGACGCCTTACGACCTCACAAAGGGTCGTATTACTTACCGCGAACGCTAGTACCGCGAGCGCCAGGATTACCTACGTCACCGGTTTCATCCGGCTATGACGCCGCGGGGCTTAACGCCCCGTAACTCCAAGCCTTAACTTACGGTCATCTCATCTTTGGTGGAGTCTTCCGCCTCGGGGACCGTAACTTCCAGCCCGTCGCCGTCGGCATTCAAACGCACCAGTGCTGTGCCCCCGGAGTTCGACAGCGCCCCGAACAAGACCATCTCTGCCAGGGGTTTCTTGATGTGATCCTGAATCACGCGGTCCATGGGTCGGGCTCCCATGTGCTGGTCGTAGCCCTTCTCTACCAGCCACAGTCGTGCGTCTTCATCCACATCCAGCGTGATGCGCTTCTCATCCAGCTGCCCCTGAAGCTCCGCGAGGAACTTGTCCACCACCGTGAGAATGACATCCTCACCGAGGGGCTGGAACTGCACGATGCTGTCCAGACGGTTGCGGAATTCCGGCGTAAACATGCGGCTGATGGCCTCCATGCCATCGGTGCTGTGATCCTGAGCAGTAAAACCAATGGAGCGACGACTGATGGTCTCCGCACCCGCGTTCGTGGTCATGACCAGAATAATATTGCGGAAGTCAGCCTTGCGACCGTTATTGTCGGTCAGGGTGCCGTGATCCATCACTTGCAATAGCAGGTTGAACACTTCCGGGTGAGCCTTTTCGATCTCGTCCAGCAACACCACGGCGTGAGGATGCTTGGTAGCCGCGTCCGTAAGCAAGCCGCCCTGGTCAAAGCCCACGTACCCCGGCGGCGCACCGATGAGGCGTGACACCGTATGGCGCTCCATGTACTCGGACATGTCAAAGCGAATCAGCTCAAGGCCCAGTATCTTGGCCAGCTGCCGCGTAACCTCGGTCTTACCCACGCCCGTGGGTCCGGCGAGAAGGAAGGAGCCGATGGGCTTGTCACCGCCACGAAGTCCCGCCCGCGCCATCTTGATGGACGTAGACAGGCTGCTTACGGCATCGTCCTGCCCAAAGACCACCATCTTCAGATTGCTCTCCAGCTTGAGGAGCACATCCTTGTCGTTGCGGTTCACGGACTTTGGTGGGATTCGCGCAATCTTCGCGACCACGGCTTCCACATCGTGCTTGCCAACGACTTTCTTACGCTTGGAAGGCGCCTGAAGCTGCTGAAAGGCGCCTGCTTCGTCGATGACATCAATCGCTTTGTCGGGCAGGAATCGGTCGGTGATATAGCGAGCCGACAGATCTGTCGCTACCCGCAGCGCCTGATCCGTGTAACGCAGACCGTGATGCTCCTCAAAACGGGACTTGAGGCCCTTGAGAATCTTGTAGGCATCGTCGGTGCTGGGCTCCATGACATCGATCTTCTGGAAACGACGACTCAGGGCCTTGTCCTTATCAAAGATTCCCCGGTATTCCTGAAACGTTGTGGACCCAATGCAGCGAAGCCTGCCGGAGGTCAGCAAAGGCTTGAGCAGATTGCTGGCATCCATGACCCCGCCGCTGGCCGCTCCCGCGCCGATAATGGTGTGGATCTCATCGATAAACAGCACCGCCCCCTCGCGGCGCTTGAGCTCCGCCAGAAGGCCTTTGAAACGCTTTTCAAAGTCTCCACGATACTTCGTTCCCGCCAGCAGTGAGCCCAGATCCAGGGAATAAACCTCAGCACCTTTAAGCATCTCAGGCACGTCGCCATCTTCAATGAGCTTAGCCAGGCCCTCGGCGATAGCGGTCTTGCCGACACCGGACTCACCCACCAACAGGGGGTTGTTTTTGCGTCGGCGCGCCAACACCTGAATGACGCGCTCCACCTCCGCTGAGCGCCCGATAAGCGGATCAATGCGTCCTTCGCGGGCTTCCTCATTAAGATTGGTTGCAAAGCTGTCCAGAGGATTGCTCTCGCCCTCTTCTGCCGCGCCCTCGGTTCGCTCCCCTTCGGGTTCACTGGCGCCACTGTCTTCGCCCTCGTCGACTTTGGATATGCCGTGGGTGATGTAATTGACGACATCGAGGCGGGAGACGCTCTGGGTCTTCAGAAAATAGACGGCCTGGGACTCCTGCTCGGAGAAGATCGCTACGAGCACATTGGCGCCGGATACTTCGCTGCGCCCGGAGCTTTGCACATGAAACACGGCGCGCTGAAGCACGCGTTGGAACCCCAGAGTTGGCTGGGTCTCCCGCTCCTGCTCCTCTTCGGGAATCAGGGGTGTGGTGGAATCGATGAACTCCACAAGATCGCCTCGAAGCGCGCTTAACTCAGCGCCACATGCCTTGAGCACTCGGATAGCGTCGTTGTTATCCAGCAGTGCGAGTAGCAGGTGCTCCACCGTCATGAATTCGTGTCGGCGTGAGCGCGCGGAACGAAATGCGTCGTTCAGCGTCTGCTCTAATTCTTTACTTAGCATGCACTATCTCCTTCGATGCGCTAGTCCTCGGATGCTTCGATTTCACACAGCAACGGGTGCTGATGGTCCCGAGCATACTGATTGACCTGTGCAGATTTGGTCTCCGCGATGTCCTTGGTGTAAATCCCACAAACCCCCTTACCGTGGGTATGCACGGTGAGCATGATCTGCGTAGCCTGTTCGCGGTTCATTTTGAAAAACACTTCCAGTATCTCAACGACAAATTCCATGGGCGTGTAATCGTCGTTAAGAAGTACCACCTTATAGAGGGGCGGCCGTTTAACTTTTGGCTTTGCTTCCTGCAGGGCGAGTCCACCGTCGTCGCCGCCATGCTCCTCGTTTTTGTCTGCCGACATGAGCCAGGGCCTCGCACGATGAGCGTTGGCACCCATGAAAGGGGCCGGGTTGTAAGCCGGGTTCATCGCCGGGTTCACTGCGTCAGTTGACCCGGTCACAGGAATTGGAGGAGCCGTTTGGTCAGGGCCTTGAGCAGGTTCAGCGCTTTGCTGGGCAGCCGCGGGCGGCTGCATAAAAGCGTGATCATACGACCCGTGTGCACCGCTGGATCCGGTGGAAACTGGCAGCGGCTGCCCAGGCTCCCCGTTGGTATTTTGCGGAGCAGACGGCGCTTTGATTAGACAAATATGGCTTTGCATTGTCTCGATTATAAAGCTTTTGAAAGGGAGCGCGAGGCTTCGGGAGCAATGCTTTCAAATTTCTCTCAGCCACTGGCTTTCTGGGCTTATGGGGGACTCAGACGCAAAAAAACCCGCACGGGTATTCCCGGCGGGTTTCAGCGCTAGCACGCTCTGAGGCGATCCAGCGAGGGAAACTGAGCGGAACCCAGGCGTGAGAGATAAGCCCGGGTTTCCGCCGGACTATCACATCGCAGCGATGATTTTTTCGCCAAATCCCGAGCAACTAACCAACGTTGCCCCTTCCATCAGACGCTCAAAGTCATAGGTGACCGTGCCGTTCTGAATCGCTCCGTTCATGCCATCAATGATGAGGTCGGCGGCTTCATTCCACCCCATGTGGCGGAGCATCATCTCGGCGGAGAGAATCAGGGAGCCGGGGTTCACCTTGTCCTGACCTGCGTACTTGGGCGCGGTGCCGTGGGTCGCCTCGAACAGCGCAATCTTGTCCGACAGATTCGCTCCGGGCGCGATACCAATACCGCCAACCTGGGCAGCCAGGGCGTCAGAAAGGTAATCACCATTGAGGTTCAGGGTGGCAACCACGGAGTAATCCTTGGGCCGCGTCAGAATCTGTTGCAACATCGCGTCGGCGATGACATCTTTGATGATGATCTCCTTGCCGGTGTTGGGGTTCTTCACCGATACCCAGGGACCGCCATCGAGCAGCTCGCCACCAAATTCTTCCTGAGCCAGCTCGTAACCCCAGTCCCGGAAGGCGCCTTCCGTGAACTTCATGATGTTGCCCTTGTGTACCAGGGTAACCGAGGGGAGATCCTGGTCGATGGCGTATTGAATGGCCTTGCGCACCAGGCGTTTGGTCCCCTCTTCGGAAACCGGCTTGATGCCGATACCTACGTTGGTGGGGAAACGGATTTTCGTGGCGCCCATTTCCTTGATGATGAAATCGACGACCTTCTTCGCCTCGTCGGTCCCTGCTTCATATTCAATACCCGCATAGATGTCTTCGGAATTTTCCCGGAAAATCACCATGTTGCAGTCACCAGGCGCCTTCACGGGCGATGGCACGCCTTCGAACCAGCGCACAGGACGGAGACAGGTATAGAGATCCAGCTCCTGACGAAGGGCCACATTCAGGGAACGAAAACCGCCCCCTACCGGTGTGGTCAACGGCCCTTTGATACCCACGGAGTATTCTTTAATGGCTTCCAGGGTCTCTTCAGGGAACCAGTCGCCTTCATAGAGCTCTGCCGCTTTCTCTCCCGTGTAAATCTCCATCCATGAGATCTTTTTCTTGCCGTCATACGCTTTGGCGACGGCCGCATCCACCACATCAATCATCACCGGGCTGATATCGACGCCGATGCCATCGCCCTCGATGTAGGGGATAATGGGATTGTCAGGCACATTGAGGCTGTTGTCGTCGTTAACGGTGATGCGTGTGCCGCTGTCTGGCACCTTGATATGCTGATAACCCATAAAACCACTCCAGATTTGCTTAATGACTGATTACTGGTAAACGATATCGAGCCCTGCCCTTTTTTTGAAGGACGGCTCCTTTGAGACCGTTTCTTTCGTTAGGCGTCTTATTGCTGGTATCGCTGGTGTTACTCGTGTGTTACTCGTATCAGCGCTCGTAGCAATAAAAAGCGTTTCGCGTTTTTTGATCGGGAGTACCCCGCAAAAAATCGCGGCTCATGTTATCAGAACGGAGGGCAGCATGGCGGCCTTTTCACTGAATTTCCATTGATGTCAGAGCTGATTCTTTTTCATAAACCTTACCGGGTGCTGAGCCAGTTTACGGATTCCGAGGGTCGTGGCACCCTTGGGGACTTCATCACCAAGGCCGGATTCTACGCCGCCGGACGTCTCGACTATGACTCCGAGGGCCTGCTCCTGCTGTGCAACGATGGACGGCTGCAGCAGCGTATCGCCGACCCGCGCTTCAAGCTGTGGAAAAGCTACGCGGTGCAGCTCGAGGGAGACATAACGGAAGCGGCTCTTTGCAGCCTCAGGGACGGCGTTGAGCTGAAGGACGGCGCGACCCTCCCGGCCCGCGCCTCGATCATTCGCACACCGGCGTTCTGGCCGCGGAACCCACCCATCCGGGAGCGCAAGACCCAGACTACAAGCTGGGTAGAAATCAGCATTCGCGAAGGTCGCAATCGTCAAGTGCGCCGCATGTGCGCAAAAGTGGGTTTTCCCGTGCTCCGCCTCATCAGGACCCGTATTGGCGATTGGGGCCTCGACGACCTGGCACCGGGAGAGTACCGCACAACACAGGTCAATCTGCCCACAAGCGACGGCAACACTAAGGCGTCTTTTAAGAAGCGAAGCCGCAGGCGCTCTCCATGAGAAAGGCCCCATGCGCCCCGTTGAAACAACGGCCAGACATGGCGTCATTCTGTTAGAATGCAGCGCCTTAAAATTCGCTGTCACAGTCGGAGTAGGTGCTTAACGCCCCTTCGATTTTTTCAGCAGCAACGTCACTTACGACCGGAGCAGTCTTAAGGCTTTGGCAACTTTCACGGCACAGTCATGACCGCACCCGCTAAAAACACAGAAAAAGTTATTGTCGGCATGTCCGGCGGCGTAGATTCGTCCGTGGCGGCCCTGATACTGCTGGAGCAGGGCTACGACGTGGAAGGCCTGTTCATGAAGAACTGGGACGAGGACGATGGCACGGAGTACTGCACCGCGAAGGTCGATTACGCGGATGCCCAGGCCGTAGCGGACAAACTGGGGATTACCCTCCACGCAGCGAACTTCGCCGCGGAGTACTGGGACAACGTCTTTGAGCACTTTCTCGATGAGTATCGCGCCGGACGCACGCCCAACCCCGACATACTCTGTAACCGGGAAATCAAATTCCGGGCTTTTCTGGATTACGCTCTGGAACTGGGTGCAGATCGTATCGCCACGGGTCACTATGCACGCCGGGGCATGAGGCATGGACGGCCTGCGCTCTGCAAAGGCCTCGATAACAACAAGGATCAAAGCTATTTTCTCCATGCCGTGGGCCACGCCGAGCTGTCGAAAACGCTATTTCCTTTGGGAGAGATCGAAAAACCTGAGGTTCGAGCCCTCGCCGAGCGCGCGGGCCTGCGCACTCACGACAAAAAAGACTCCACGGGTATCTGCTTTATCGGGGAGCGACGCTTCAAAGACTTTTTGCAGCAGTATCTCCCCGCGCAACCCGGCATCATCAAGACCCTGGAGGGCGATACCATCGGCGAACACAGCGGCCTGATGTACCACACCATCGGACAGCGTCAGGGTCTGGGCATCGGCGGCCTTGCAAGGCATAACGAGGCACCCTGGTACGTGGCGGGCAAAGATCTCGCCAATAACGTTTTGCTCGTTGTCCAGGGCAATGATCACCCCGCCCTGTTTTCTCAGGAGCTGTGGACGGACACGCTTTTCTGGATCGCAGGACAGGCGCCGCAATTCCCCCTCCACTGCGCAGCCAAGGTGCGCTACCGCCAGGCGGATCAGAAATGCACCGTATTTGAGGACGGGGGTCGTTACCGAATCAACTTCAGCGCCCCCCAGCGGGCCATCACACCGGGGCAATCCGTGGTGCTCTATGACGGGAACATCTGCCTGGGGGGCGGCGTCATCACCACAACCACGGCTGCCCTGGCACTCGCAGCATGAGTCTTTTACGTGAGCAGACCATCGCCCTCGCGGGCGTCGCACAGGCGGCGCGCATCGTCGATCAGATTTCCAAAACCGGCAGCTATCCCCTGGAGTTTCTCGAAAGCTCCGTAAACAGCCTCTTTGTCTTCGATCTCGAGCGTGCCGAGGATATCTACAAAGGCTTGCCCGGGGTCAGGCTCGGTCTCCAGAATCTCTGCGCCCTCCTCGCCAACCAGGGCGATCAGGAGCAGCGTGACGCGGTGCGTTATTTCTTCAACATCCTGCACCTGGAACGCCGTTTCGCCTCCGATGAGCAATTGCGCGAGGTTGTGCGGTCACGGTTGGAGCACGCCAGTTTCCGGGCCGAGCACTTCGCCGGCAATGTCGGTGACATTTGCCATAGCGTGTCCGGGGTGTATCAGGACACCTTCAGCAAGCTGCCTCAACGTATTAAGGTGATGGGCAGTGCCCAGCACCTTGAGAACCAGAAAAACGCCGATATCGTGCGCAGTCTCCTCCTGGCCGGTATACGCTCCGCATACCTGTGGCGGCAATTGGGCGGGCGGCGCTGGAAACTGGCTATGCAACGAAAAGCGATGCTGAGAAACGCCCAGGAACTCTCCCGCGGTCTCGGCCTCGTCTAACGACAAAAACCAGACTCAAATAGAAGCTCGGAAAGGAAACGCCATGTCCACAGACGGCCTCACGCTTACCCCCCTCACTGCGGTTACGCCCCTCGATGGGCGCTACGCCAGCAAAACCCGCCCCCTTGCGGAGGTTTTCAGTGAGTACGGCCTCATCCGTCGCCGCGTCCTTGTCGAGGTTCACTGGCTCCTGGCCCTGTCCCGGGAGCCTCAAATCACGGAGGTTGCGCCCCTGTCCCCTCAGGCGGTCGCAAAGCTCGAGGCCATTGCCAACAATTTCTCTGTCGATGATGCAGCGCAGATTAAGGCCATTGAGGCCACCACCAATCACGACGTAAAAGCCGTTGAATACTTCATCAAGGAGCGCTTTGAGAACAACGACGAGCTGCAGCGCATCAGTGAGTTTGTACATTTCGCCTGCACCTCCGAAGACATCAATAATCTCGCTCACGCCCTGATGCTCCGCGATGGGCTCACGGAGGTACTGGTACCGGGCTTCGAAAGCCTGGTAAGGACCCTGGCGGGCATCGCCCACGACCTGGCGGATCAACCCATGCTGTCGCGGACTCACGGACAAACGGCCAGTCCCACGACCATGGGTAAGGAAATTGCCAACAGCGTTGCGCGCCTTAGACGTCAGCTGACCCGTATTAACGGGGTGCCTCTCCTGGGGAAAATGAACGGCGCAGTGGGTAACTATAATGCGCACCTGGCAAGCTATCCGGATATTGACTGGCAGTCGTTCAGTGCACACTTCATCGAGGGTCTGGGGCTGGCGCAGAACCCATACACCACGCAGATCGAGCCCCACGACTATATGGCTGAGCTTTTTGATGCCATTGGCGGCGCAAATACCGTGCTGCTGGATTTTGCTCGGGATATTTGGGGCTACATCTCCCTCGGTTACTTCAAACAGAAAACCATCGCCGGGGAGATCGGCTCCTCCACAATGCCCCACAAGGTGAATCCCATCGACTTCGAAAATGCCGAGGGTAATCTGGGCCTGGCCAACGCGGTCTTCGCCCATCTGAGCGAAAAACTACCCGTAAGCCGCTGGCAGCGCGATCTCAGCGATTCCACAGTGCTGCGAAATATGGGTGTGGGTTTTGCCTACACGCAGATTGCCCTGGAGTCCCTGGCCAAGGGCATTGGCAAGCTCGAAAGCAATCCCGCGCGCATGGACGATGATCTCGATGCCAGCTGGGAAGTCTTGGCAGAACCCATACAGACGGTGATGCGGCGCTACGGTGTCGAGGAGCCCTACGAAAAACTCAAGGACCTCACGCGTGGGCAGCGCGTAACAGCCCAACGCATTCGCGATTTTATCGACACCCTGGATATTCCCGAGACAGCGAAGGAGTCTTTGCGGGAGCTGACGCCCGCCAGCTACGTGGGTAATGCCGCCGAACAGGCAAGAAACATCTAGCGGCGTGCCGGACTATCACCTGAAACTGGATGTAGAGCACTTCCTCGCGAGGCACTGGCAGCGTGAGCATCTCTTCATCCCCGGAGGCTTCGGGGATTTTGAGGTACCCGGTGATGGGGATGAGCTGGCGGGATTGGCCATGGAAGCCGACATCGACGGCCGCATTGTCACCACTGACGGTAACCACTGGCATCAGGAACGCGGCCCGTTTACGGCAGAAAGCTACCAGCGCCCTGGTCAATGGACCTTGTTGGTACAGAGCGTCGATCAGCATTGGGACGAGGCCGCTGAGCTTCTGGGCGCCGTATCCTTCCTACCCTCCTGGCGCCTCGACGATATCATGATGAGCTACGCCACGGATGGCGGCAGCGCGGGCCCCCATTACGATAATTACGATGTGTTTATCATCCAGGGTGAGGGCCAGCGGCGCTGGCAGATAGGCCCCCGATGCGACAGTAACAGTCCCCTCATGGATAACACCGACCTACGGCTCCTCGCTGACTTTGAACCCCGCTGCGAGTACCTGATGAACACCGGGGATGTGCTGTACGTTCCGCCCGGCGTGGCGCATTACGGCGTCAGTGTGGGCGAGTCCACCAGTTTCTCCATTGGCTTCCGGGCACCGCGACAGAGTGATCTCCTGGCCCGCTGGGTCGACAACACCCTGAACACCGTCGAGGACGACGCTCTGTTTGAGGATCCTGCGCGGGAACCGGCGCACCGTAGCGGTGAAATCACCCGGAAAGATCTGGAGCGTGCCCGGGGGCAGCTGCTCCGGGCCTTTGATCAAAAAGATGCCCGCTGGTTTGGTGAGGTGGTGACGGAAACGGGCACGACCCCTTCGGAGTCATCGGAATCCCCACCGGACTTCGACACCGCCGTGGGATGGATTACGCGAACACCGGGTAGCCGTATTGCCTGGCATCGACTGGATGACGAGCTTCTGGTGTTTGCTCACGGCAGCGCTCGCGAAGCACCCCTTGCGTTGCAGCCGCTGCTGGAAACCCTATGCAGTCACCATGACCTTGATGTTGCGGAGGCACGCGAGGCCCACGATGGGGCGTCGGGATTCCTGCGCTGGCTCCATGACGAGGGAACGGTTCTTTACTATGAATAGTCCTGACAAGCCTCGGGTTCGGGAAGCAGTTTGGCCGGCAGATGCCCGTGAACTAGAGCGCATCCGCAGCGCTGTTTTTGTCATGGAACAGGGAGTGCCTCGGGATATTGAGTGGGACGGGCGCGACAAAGACGCAGCTCATGCCATCGCCGAACTTGAGGGCGCGGCAATCGGATGCGGACGTTTGCTCACCGATGGCCGTATTGGCCGCCTTGCCGTGATTGCCCGGTACCGCGGTCAGGGTGTCGGCGCGAAGCTTTTACAGTGTCTCCTGGGTCTCGCCCGCCAGCGAGGGCAAAAAGAGCTTTACCTTCATGCTCAGGCTGATGCCGTAGCGTTCTATGAGCGTGCAGGTTTTATAGCCCGGGGGGAGCCCTTTGAGGAAGCGGGTATCACTCACCGCGATATGCATCTGTCCCTGGATTATAGCGACTGGAACGAGCCTATCCCCCATCTGCAATACCCCCGACCCTTCTCGGAACTGGTGGTCGCCCAGGCTCGTCTGGCGCGTCGGGAGCTACGTATTCTCAGTCCCAGACTGGACAACAGGGTCTTTGATCAGGAAGACCTGGTATCAGCGATACGCCTGTTTCTGCGCGACGGCAATCTCAATAACGTTCAGATTCTGGTGCAGGACGCGCGCGCCATCGTTCAACGGGGACATCGTTTATTGGCCCTGAGCCGCCGCCTGCCCAGCAGAATAGAGATTCGCCGGCTTGGGGAGCATCCCCAATGGAATGATGACACCCTGGTGCTTCGCGATAGAGACAGCGTCCTGGAGCTGCCCGGAGAAGACGCCGATGCCGGTTTTTATCGGCCGCAGAACCGGCCCAGAGCGGAAGCGGCTATCAACCGCTTTGATGAACTTTGGCGCCTGGGACAGATTGATCCGGAGTTTCGAGCGCTGTCTCTCTAGAGGCCCTACTCATCTACACCGACGCTATTACCCTCGTAAACCAAATCGTGGATTTTAAGAGAAGCGCAGATTGCCGGTGACGGAGCCCCATCCTTCAGAGAAAACTGTAGCTGATGTTTAGGACAGATGAGCATCCCCTTGTCGATGGGTGCCGCATCCAGAACCTGCCCCTGATGGGGACAGTGGCGATCCACGAGTCGTAGAACGCCCGCCTCCTGAAAAAGTAGGGCCTGGCGTCCCGCGACTTGAACAGCCTTGCGGTAACCGTCGTGGAGGTTGATGAGCTTCTCAAGGGCGCGATAAGCCATGCTCAGCCTTCGTCCATCAGCTCAATTACCCGCCGGGCAGCGGCATAGGGCGTTATCGTCTGGGACTCAACATCCATTTCCAGTTTGGGCAACGCCGCAGCAACGCTGGGGCTTTCCTTGAGGCGCTGCATCAGCAGGGACTGCACCAGCTGCTGCATCCACTGACGATTTTGCGTGGCGCGCTGTCGCTCAAAAAACCCGGACTCCCGGGTTGAGGCGACATAGGATTGAATGGTGTCCCAGACTTCCCCGAGACCGGTGTTGGCGAGGGCGGAGCAACGCATTACCACAGGCGTCCAATGACTTTCGTTCCGCAAAAGGCTGAAGGCGGACTGGTACTGGGTCTGGGTTGCCGCGGCGATACCGGCGCCCTCGCCGTCTGACTTATTGATCACCAGGGCATCCGCGAGTTCGACGATGCCCTTCTTGATTCCCTGAAGCTCATCGCCGCCGCCCGGCAGCATCAGGAGCATAAAAAAGTCGACCATCCCGGCAACCTGGAACTCCGACTGCCCCACGCCTACGGTTTCCACGATAATGACATCATAGCCCGCGGCCTCACAGAGGAGCATGGTCTCTCGGGTTTTTTGCGCAACACCTCCCAGGGTTCCACCCGAGGGTGTGGGACGAATAAACACGTTTTCTTCCCGGGACAACTGCTCCATGCGCGTCTTGTCACCCATGATGGAGCCACCGGCGACGGGAGAGCTGGGGTCTACGGCCAGGACTGCGAGGCGTTTACCCGCCTTGAGAAGCAGTTGACCAAAAGATTCGATAAAGGTGGATTTTCCAACGCCGGGCACACCGCTGATACCTATGCGAATGCTGTTCCCCGTGTGGGGCAGCAGGGCTTCGAGCAAGCGCTGAGACTCTTCACGATGGGCCCCAAGAGAGCTTTCCGTGAGCGTTATCGCTTTAGCGAGCGCCCGCCGGTTCCCGTCGAGAATACTTTGGGGATCAGGCGCAGGCACGCTCTACTCCGCGGCGGCGTTTACCGCCTCAAGCACCTCTCTGGCGGCAACCGGTATCGCTGTTCCGGGACCAAAAATACACTGGACACCGGCCTCGCGCAGGGCTGGATAATCCTGCTCGGGAATCACCCCGCCGGCAATAACCACGATATCCTGAGCGTTGAGCTTGGCGAGCTCTGCTATGAGTTCTGGCACCAGGGTCTTATGCCCCGCGGCCAGACTGGAAGCACCGACGACATGGACGTCATTTTCCACGGCCTGCCGCGCAACTTCCGCGGGCGTAGAAAACATCGGCGACAGATCCACATCAAAGCCTACATCTGCAAAGGCGGTAGCGACGACCTTAGCGCCGCGGTCGTGGCCGTCCTGGCCCATTTTGCAGACCAGCATGCGCGGGCGCCGGCCGTGGCGCTCTACAAAGCTATCGATATCGGCACTGATCATGTTCCAGTTCTCGTCTTCCTGAAATGCCGCGCCATAAACGCCAGAGACCGTCTGCGCGTGGGCGGTGAACCGCCCGAATTCTGACTCCATAGCGTCGGATATCTCGCCCACGGTAGCACGGAGACGCACGGCATCAATCGCCAGTGCGAGGAGGTTACCCTCGCCGCCCGCTGCGCAGGCCGTAATCTTTGCGAGGGCCTCGTCCACGGCGTTCTGATCCCGGGATTCGCGGATCTTTTTCAGTCGCGCAATCTGCGAATCGCGTACCGCTGCGTTATCGATATCCAGAATATCAATGGGGTCCTCCTGAGAGGACGCGTATTTGTTCACGCCGACAATGACATCGTCGCCCCGATCGATACGAGCCTGCTTCCGCGCCGCCGCCTCTTCGATGCGCAACTTGGGCATTCCCGTTTCAATCGCTTTAGCCATGCCACCGGCCTCTTCCACCTCGGCAATGAGCTCCCGCGCCTTATCAGCGATTTCCTGGGTCAGAGACTCCATCATGTAGGAACCTCCCCAGGGGTCTACGACCTTTGTAATGCCCGTCTCTTCCTGAAGAATCAGCTGCGTGTTGCGGGCGATCCGCGCGGCAAACTCCGAGGGCAAAGCGATAGCTTCATCCAGGGCGTTAGTGTGCAGGGACTGGGTGCCCCCGAACACCGCAGCCATGGCCTCGATGGTAGTGCGTATGACGTTATTGTAGGGATCCTGTGCCGTCAGGGACCACCCGGAGGTCTGGCTGTGGGTGCGCAGCATGGAGCTCTTGGGATTCTGTGGCGAGAACTCCGCAACAATTTCGTTCCACAGGAGCCGCGCCGCGCGCATCTTGGCGATCTCCATATAGAAATTCATGCTCACACCCCAGAAGAAGGACAGCCGCGGTGCAAACTCATCGATACCCAGTCCCGCAGCGATGGCCGTGCGAATGTATTCCTTACCGTCTGCCAGGGTGTAAGCCAGCTCCAACGCCGCGTTCGCCCCGGCCTCCTGGATGTGATAACCGGATATGGAAATGGTATTGAAACGCGGCATATTCCGGGAACAGTAGGAAATAATGTCACCAATAATGCGCATGCTGGGCGCCGGCGGGTAAATGTAGGTGTTGCGCACCATGAATTCTTTGAGAATGTCATTCTGAATGGTGCCTGCCAGCTGATCCTGCGCAACGCCCTGCTCTTCCGCAGCGACGATGTATCCCGCCAGCACGGGGAGCACCGCACCGTTCATGGTCATGGAGACAGAGACTTTGTCGAGGGGAATCTCATCAAAGAGAATCTTCATATCCTCGATGGAATCAATGGCAACGCCCGCTTTACCCACATCGCCCGTTACCCGCTCATGGTCCGAGTCATAGCCGCGGTGGGTAGCCAGATCAAAGGCAACGGAAATACCCTGTCCCCCGGCCGCGAGGGCTTTGCGATAAAAGGCATTGGACTCTTCCGCCGTGCTGAATCCCGCGTACTGGCGAATCGTCCAGGGTCGGCCGGCATACATCGTTGCCTGGGGGCCCCGCAAATAGGGCGCCATACCCGGCAGGGTGTCGGCATGCTCGAGGTTCTCGATATCAGCCGCAGTGTAAAGGGGCTTTACGGGGATACCCTCGGGTGTATCCCATATCAAGTCGTCGGGGCTTTTGCCCTTCATCTGCTTTGTCGCCAGGGCATCCCAGGCAGCGAGCTGTTCCGGCGTGGCCTTGTTACTGTCGCTCATAGCTATTTCTCAGTGTTCGTCGGCGGGCTGATTCAGTTCCACAAGAATACCGTCACAGCTTTTGGGATGAATAAAAATGGTGAGTGAGTTATGCGCACCGGGAGACGGCGCGTCGGTGATAAACGCATAGCCCTTGGCCTTGAGCCGCTCCACATCCGCATAGATGTCGTCGGAGCGGAAGCACAGATGATGGAGTCCGCCTCCCCGTTTCTCCAGATACTTGGCGATGGGGCCCTCACCATTGAGGGGGTGGACCAGCTCAATATTGGTGGGTGGCAGCGGTATGAAGGCCGTGGAGGTCTTGGCAGCTTCCACGTCCTCCGTACCATCCAGGGGAAGTCCAAAGTCCTCACAAAAACGTTGGATCGCTTTTTCGAGGTTGGGCACGGCGACGGCGATGTGGTCCAGAGCGGTGATCATAGCTTGAAACTCCTGAAGTGGCGCATCTACTGGGATACTAGATTATTTCGAGATAGCGGGCCGTCGCAGCACGCCGTCGCGCGGCAATCTCCTCGGGGGATTCCACCACTATTTTTTCGTCGGGGGTGATCCGGAATACCGGCTGCCCCTTGCTGATAATCATGCCATCCCCCTCAACGAGCACCTCATCGACGGTGCCGGCAAACGGCGCATAAACCTTGTTGAACATTTTCATGACTTCGACGATGTACAAAGGATCACCGGCGTCAAAGTGATCGCCTTTTTCCACGTACAGCGGTGAATCCGGTGTTTCTCTGCCGTAGAACATACCGCCGCTGGCCGCGATGATTTCGTCGGACTTGGCAAGGGGGGGCGGCACAAGGACCTTGGCCATGGCGCTCTGGAGCTCGGCGTCGTTGAGGCGCTCGGGAATATCAATGGTGAGATCGTCATTCACGGCCAAAGAGAAGTAAGCCGTGGTCTCGGCGATAGCGGGAAGCACACTGAGGATAGAACAGCCGGACTGATAGCCGCGATGGGCAGATTGCACCGCCGCCCATTCCTCCTCTGAAAGCGCCACGCCCTCGGGCGCATGATCCTCGGAAAGCAGGGTTTGCATGGCCAGCCAATCCTCCGCCGGCAGGATGGCGTCGAGTCGGGCGTAGAAAGCCTGGGCGTCGCTCAGAATGTCGTGATCATGCTCCCAGATCATGCCTGCCGCCGGAGCACCGGACACCAGATCCATGTTCAGGTAGTGATAGATGTCCGCCAACAGCTCCATGGGGTTCTCATTCCAGCTCACATGACCGTTGATCATGGTGTAGCTGTCCCGGTGGATGCTCAGCCAGCCGCTAAGGAGATGGGGCTGGTCCAGAAGAATTTGCAGGGGTCGCAGCAACAGGGTGTGTTTGAGATCCAGGGTCAGGGCCAGGGAAGCATCGTCGGAGCCTTCTATACCTCCACCGTTTGCACCTTTGGCACCTTCGATCTCCCTTGCGCTGAGCTGTCGCCAGGCGTGTTCCAGGTCGATGTTCTGAGCTTCGCGCTTCAGCTCACCCACCGCCGTTAAATAGGGCACGATAAAGCGCGTGGTTGGCCGCGCATTGATGTTCTGGCCCAGGAACCAGTTCACCAGGCCATAATGAAATTCGAGATTCGTGGCGAGGTCCTTACCACGCATTTGCGTCTGACGGATGGTTTCGGCCATGCCCTGATAACATTCCAGCCGCGTGTTCCCCACGGTGAGGAGCAGCGCTATGTTGGAATCGTAGGCGCCCGCCAGGGTGTACTTCATGAACACATCCGTGTCCGGATTGTGCAGACTGATGCCCTGGTCATCACGAATCTCGCCATCGATGGCATCCGACCAGTATTCAATGACGCCGCCGGCACTGGGCTGCAGCGCCTGGTTTGTCGCGTTGAGGCGAGCCTCCACGCTGTCATTGTGCCGAGGTACGCGGTGGGGTTTGGGAAGCCTGGGACCGTGGGCCGCCAGAAGCACCATCGCCTCTACCAGGGACTCCACGATAAAGTGATCCTCGGAGTTTTCAGGATTCGCGAAACGCAGGGCGTAGCAGAGTTCGGTGACCCGATGCTCAACCTGTATGCGCGTATTCATCTCCATAAAGAAGTGCTTGTCGCGGTCAACGATGCATTCGAAGGTCGACACGGAGTCCAGTCCCACGGCCTCACCGAAGCGCGCCGCCTCGTCCTCCATCTGAGACAAAGTATGGATATCCTGCTCCAGTACCGCCGCTTCCGTGGTCTTGCCCTGTGCTTTGGCCTCCTCGAGGGCCAAGTGCAGGGACTCCAGGGTCACGGAGACCTCGAGGAGCTTCTGCTCGTGCATCTGTAAAGAGCAATCGCGGCCACCCAGACTCATGCTCCATTGACCGTTACCAATCACCTGAATTTCCTGGTGACGCGTGGTTTCTATGTTCAGCTCCACCAGAACGTTTTTGTTATCGCCGACCCCGGTGGTTTTTACCTCGTTAAGGATCTCACGCACCATTTCGCCGGCGCGCTCAGCCTCACCAATGCCGAGGATTCGCTGTCCTTTCCCCCCGCCACCGCTGATAGCCTTGAGGCGCACGCGGTTGCTGGGATAGTCCTCGCTCATGCGCAGTACGGCTTCCGTCACGGTTTCGCTGAGCTCATCAACGGTGTAAAGATCCACGCCTTTGCTGTAACTCGCTGCCAGCACCTGATCGGCGGCCGCTTCGAGATCCTCATCCAGGTTTGCCGGATCCAGGGGCAGACCCTCGCTCTCAATGAGCGCTTTCAATGCTGCGTGATCGGGGTGACGTTTGAGCAGCGTGAGCGCCGTGGCGTTATCAATACCCGGCGTCACGGATACACCGGTCTTCAATGCCGTGCGCTTCGCCTCGTCCTTCAGGCCCGCATCATGCACCGTGCGCGAGCAGGGACCGATGAAGTTCAGTCCGGCGGTCTCCATGGCAGCCACCATGGTCTCGTCCTCTGCCATAAAGCCGTAGCCGGCAAAGATGGCGTTGTATCCGTTGTCCCGGGCAATGCCGATGATCTGCTGGATGCGCTGATCACGCTCTTCTTTGTTGACACCGGTGTAGTCGGGCACGCGATGGACCCGTTCGGGGTCCGGCATGACACGTAGCTCCGGGGCCAGCGCGTTCTGATAAACGATGGAGTCTTTCTCGGACAGTAAAATGCCGATATGCCGGATCCCCATCTCCCGAAAAACGTCGATGGCCTCCTTGCGAATGGGTCCCCGGCAGATAATCAGGGGCCGGATATGGGTGCAATCGAATTGACTCACCCAGGGACTGCTTCGTCGCCCAAGCTGTCGATCGCTGTGAATCAGGGGATTGTGCAAATAATGTTCGTTAGACACGGCAGCCGGTCCTTAGCAAATTGGTAGGTATCAATGAAATTCCCGCTGAACGCCTTCCATGGGCGCAGGCTCGTAATTGCGGAGACAGAAGTCCATGTGCTCCGCGAGCACCTGGCGCAAATCTGAGGGCATCACGATCTGGGAAATAGAACCGAGGCTGAGCGCCTCATTGGGATTCATGAGCTCCCGCTCGTAGCGCTGCGCCAGAAGATGCTCTTCGGCCTTGACCCAGCCATCCACAAGCGCCTTGGCCGCCTCCGCCGCCTCAGAGTCGCCGAGTCCCGCGGCCTTCTGCGCCTCCGTTTCCTTGAGCAGGCGCGTTTTTGCCTCGCCGCGAAGCTTCCGCAACTCATCCTTGTACACGTACTCCACGCCCGCTGGCCCCATCACAGCGACACGCGTAGTCGGCAGTGCTACTACAAAATCAGCACCCGTGGGATAGTTGTTGTAGGACGCATAAGCGCCACCGAAGGCGTTGCGCACAAGCACCAGAAAACGCGGTGTACGCAGATCGACAATGGCGTCGAGCATTGCCCTGCCGGCCTGGACGATGCCTCGGGACTCCTGTTCCTTACCGGGCAAAAAGCCCGTGGTGTCCTCGAGGAAAATAATGGGAATGTTGTAGAGATTGCAAAAGCGGATAAAACGCGCGTTCTTGTAAGCCGCGCCGATATCAATTTGCCCCGAGGCCACCGCAGAATTGTTGGCCACAAAACCGATGACATTACCGCCCATGCGTCCCAGGGCCGTGATGGTGTTTCGGGCGCGCTCCGCCTGCAGCTCGAGAAAATCGCCATGATCGCAAAGCTGCTGGATCAATACGGTGATGTCGATGGGGGTATTGAACCCCGTGGGGGAGTTAAAGGCTTTTTTCAGGAGAATGTCGATATCCCAGGTCTTTCGCGAAATGGGATCCGATGAGGGCTGATGGGGCGCCGCCACGCCGTTGTGGCTGGGCAGGTAATTGAGCAGTGCCCGCACCTTTCTCAAGGCTGCGACTTCATCGGGCACCACAAAATCGGTCACCCCTGACTGGCTGTGAACCCCGGGGCCGCCCAATTCGTCGGGGGTAACATCCTCACCCAGTACCGACTTCACCACACCCGGCCCCGTGAGGCCAAAGAAGGTGTCGTTGGGTTGAATCAGAAAGCTCCCCTGTCTCGGAAGATAGGAGCCTCCGCCCGCGTTAAAGCCGAACATGCACATGATGCTGGGCACGATGCCGCTTATCTTGCGAAGGGCGGTGAAGGCGTCAGCGTAACCATCCAGTCCGCCTACCCCCGCAGGAATGTAGGCGCCTGCCGAGTCGTTCAAGCCCACCAGGGGAATGCGCTGCTTCGCGGCCAGCTCAAAGAGTCGCGCCAGCTTTTCACCATTGGTGGCATCCATGGAACCGGCCCGCACGGTAAAATCGTGCCCATAGATCGCGACGTCTCGACCGCCCACGCGAATCAGGGCCGTTACCAACGATGCACCATCAAGGTTGGGGCCCCAATTCTGGTACAGAATGCGGGGAGGCTCATCGGCAAGACAATCGATACGCTCCCACACGGTCATGCGTTTTTTGAGGTGCTGGCGCTGTATACTTTGTACGCCCGCGGCGGTGTGCGGTCGACGTTGGAGGGCAGCACCCGCCTTCATGGCCTCTTCAAACAAACCAGGAGCACTCTGAATCTGCCCCGGCACTTCGAAATGCTGTTCCTCTGCACCTCCGAAGGGATTGGCCAAGGTGGCAAAAGGCGTCTTGGGATTGTCTGCTTGGTCCTCGCCGGTTAACTGCTTCTGTTTCGGGAGGTGGCCGTTCGATGAATCACTCATAGATGCGAATAACTCTCTGCGGAAGAATGCGGTTGCCGACGGCGGGCCGTCGATTTTATGTTCTTGTGTAACGCGTCTTGTTTCTTGTCCGCCGAGGCGGGATGTTCAGACCTGTCTTGCAAGCCTTCGACAGGGCTCCGTTTGGACAACACATCAAACGTGTCAAACCAAAGAACACAGCGGCCCGCGTTTTGAGCCAGTACGCGGAAAAGACGCGGGCTTAGACTAGTTATCAGACAATTGAAAGTCAATTTAAACAATAGCTTATGTCAACTATCGGCATGAGCCGTGAGCATCGAATCCATGGCCCCTGAGACAGCAGGCAGACGGGAACGAAGCATCCCGGTCCCCTACTTTGCAGACCCCTGCTCCCTCTACGACAGGATCCGCTCCCTGGGGCAGGCTGTGCTCCTGGACAGCGGCGATGATGCATCCCGGGGTCGCTTCGACATCGTGGCCGCGCAGCCCGATGCGTCGAGGGGTCTGCGGCTGGAAGCAGGCTGTTCCGGGGAGGCCTTGCATGAGGCGCTGAGCGGCTGGCAGCGCATGGCCGAAGAGCAGGCCCCGTCCTCTCCCCTGAGGGACCTGCCCTTCACCGGCGGCTACATCGGTCATTTCAGCTACGAGCTTGGCAGAAGACTGTTGAAACTCCCGGCCACGTCCCCGGGCGCTTTGCCCATCGCGGTTGTTCATTACTACCCCTGGGCGGTGGTACAGGACCGTCTGGAACAGAAGAGCTGGCTCGTGGGAGAGCCCGATGCCGTGGACGGGATAACAGACACGGTCCAGAACCTCCTGGGTAACGGTGAGGCCAGCGAGTCGCCCCCCGGGTTCAGACTGGAGGAGCCCTTCCGTCATCCGTGGTCCCTCGAGGCATACCGCCAGTGCTTCGAGAAGGTTAAGCATTACATTGCCAGCGGTGACTGCTATCAGATCAATATAGGTCAGCCGTTTTCCGCCGCCTTTACCGGCGACCTGTTCCAGGCCTACCGCCAACTCAGAGCGATCGCGAAAGCCCCCTTCAGTGGTTTTTTTCCCCTGGCACGGGATCACGCCCTCCTCTGCCTGTCGCCGGAGCGCTTTCTTACGGCAGATCAAGGGCGCGTGGAAACACGGCCCATCAAAGGAACGCGCCCCCGTCACGAGAATGCGGAAACAGATCAAGCCCAGGCTCAGGCGCTCATGGGCTCCCCCAAGGAGCGCGCGGAGAACCTGATGATTGTGGACCTGTTGCGCAATGACATCGGCCGCTATTGCCGCCCGGGCACCGTGCGCGCCGATGAGCTGTTTTCTCTGGAAAGCTACTCCACGGTGCATCACCTGGTAAGCGTTGTGACAGGAGAACTTGCACCGGGCCGCAGCGCGCTGGATTTACTTCTTGGCTGCATGCCCGGCGGGTCGATTACCGGCGCACCCAAACGGCGTGCCATGGAGATCATCAATGAGCTGGAACCCGCTCCGCGGCAATCCTGGTGCGGCGCTCTTTTTTACCTGTCCCGCCATGGCCGACTCGACAGCAACATCACGATCCGCACCCTGTACAACACCGGGGATATGCTCCATTGCTGGGCCGGCGGCGGTCTGGTGGATGACTCCCGGCTTGAGGCTGAGTATCAGGAACAGCGTGACAAGGTGGGTGCGTTTCTCACCGCTCTGGAGAAAACACTATCGTCCGACGGACACCCCTAGGAACTAGTACTCGGGCAGCTCCAGATCACCAAAGAGCTCATCAAGTTCTGCGCGCGTTTTTCGTTGAAAGGCGTCCTTTACCAGGTCACGGCTCAGGTGCGGTGCGAAGTCCTCAATAAAGTCATACATGTAACCGCGAAGAAAGGTTCCCTTTCTGCAGCCGATGCTCGTCACACTGCTCGCAAAAAGGTGTCGGGCGTCCAGGGCGACGAGGTCATCATCGATCTCTTCGTCATGGGCCATATCCGCGACAATGCCTATCCCCAGTCCAAGGCGCACGTAGGTCTTTATGACATCGGCATCCGCGGCGGTAAAAACGACGCGCGGCGTCAGTCCCGCGGTAACAAAGGCATCGTCGAGACGGGAGCGCCCCGTAAAACCGAACACGTAGGTCACGATGGGGTGCGCGGCCACATCCTCCAGAGAGAGCCTCGACACCTGGGCCAGGGCGTGATCCCTGGGCACGATCACGCAGCGGTTCCAGCGATAGCACGGCATCATGATGAGATCACTAAAGAGCTCCAGGGCCTCCGTAGCGATAGCAAAATCCACGGTGCCATCGGCCGCCATCTCGGAGATTTGCATGGGTGTTCCCTGGTTCATATGTAGGGACACCTCGGGATATTTGCCGATAAAACTACGAATCACATCCGGTAACACGTAGCGCGCCTGGGTGTGCGTGGTGGCAATGGACAGCGCTCCCCGCTTTTCATCGGAGTATTCCTGGGCGACGTGCTTGATGCTTTCGACCTTGCGAAGCACCTCGCCAGCGGTCTCAAGAATCACCTGTCCTGCCGGTGTGACGTGGGTCAGATGCTTACCGCTTCGGGAAAAAATCTCGACCCCCAGCTCATCCTCCAGAAGACGGATCTGTTTACTGATGCCGGGTTGCGAGGTGTAGAGGCTTTGTGCGGTCGCCGATACGTTGAGATCGTGGTGGGCGACCTCCCAGATGTAGCGGAGTTGCTGAAGCTTCATAACATGAGTGCCTCTGACGTCTAAAGAACGGGCCGTTGGGACCGTACGTTAGTCAGAATAGCCATTAGCCACCAAGACTTTCAAGCCTTTTGGATATAAGGCCCCAAATTTCTCCTTAGCGCTCGTTGGCAACCCCGTGGGGAACATGGCCCGTGGCAATATGCGGGGACGCCAATGCGCAGTGGGCCGGCTGGTCATCAAAAAACACATCCGCCTGATACGCACGGAGGAATTCCGTCTTATCGAGCCCCCCGAGGAAAATCGATTCATCGATTCGGATGTTCCAGGCCCGCAGGGTGCGTATCACCCGCTCATGCGTGGGGGCGGACCGCGCGGTCACCAGAGCAGTTCTGATAGGCGGGTCCTCTGCAGGCAGGGCCTGCTGGATATCGTGGAGGGCCGAGAGAAACGACTTGAAGGGGCCGCCGGACAAGGGCGTACGCGCCGAGGCCTGCTCGCTGGCCGTGAAGGCATCGAGTCCCTGGGCCTTAAACACGCGCTCGGCCTCATCGGAGAACAAGACCGCGTCACCGTCAAAGGCAAAACGCAATTGATCCGTGGATCGATTGGCGCCCTTGTTGGACACCAGGGTCGCCGCTGCAACCCCGCATTCCAGGGCGTTACGTACGTCCTCCGCTTCACTGGACAAAAACAACTGACAGCCAAAGGCGTTGATGTAACGCCAGGGGCTCTCTCCCCCGCAGAAAGCTGCGCGACTGATGGTAAGTCCATAGTGCTGGATAGAGTTGAAAACGCGAAGACCGGTATCGGCGCTGTTGCGCGACAGAAGAACAACTTCGACACCCTTGTCATCACCGAGACGGGCGTTAATCCTGAGCATCTTCTCCACCAGGGGAAAGGCCTCCCCAGGCTCCAGGGGCTCCTCCTCGTGCTCAATCTGATAGTCAGAGTAGGCGTTAAGCCCCTCTTCCTCGTACACCTGGTGACTTTTGCTGAGATCAAACAAAGCCCGCGAGGAAATCGCGATGACCAGTTTTTTATCCAGTGTGGCACCCATGTCCTGAGCATACCCTCCCGGGTGCCAGCGGCAAAACGAAAACTACCTCGTTAAACCGCCGGTAGTGGCGAAAACAGGCCTAGCGCTGGAAGTATTCCCTGGACAGGCGGAACACCAGGGGCCCCAGGAGCAGCAGCGCAATAAGATTGGGAATCGCCATAAAGGCGTTGAGGGTGTCGGCAATCAGCCAAATGAGATCCAGTTGCACCACCGTACCCACGGGAATGGCCAGCACCCAGGCCAGGCGGAAGGGTATTACGCCTTTTGTGCCCACAAGAAATACCACGCAGCGCTCTCCGTAGAAGGACCAGCCAATCATGGTGGTGAACGCAAAGATACAAAGCCCGAAGGTGACGATGATGTCGCCACCCGGAAACGCGTTGCCAAAGGCCATGCTCGTGAGACTGGCGCCGCTCACGCCGCTAGGAATCACGTCCATGATCACGATCACCAGACCGGTGATGCTGCAGACGATCAGGGTGTCGATGAAGGTTCCGAGCATAGCGATCATGCCCTGCTCCACCGGCTGGTCCGTGCGCGCAGCCGCATGGGCGATGGGCGCACTCCCCAACCCGGCTTCGTTAGAGAAAATACCCCGGGCCACGCCAAAACGAATCGCCGCCCAGATGGTGGCGCCGGCGAAGCCGCCCATGGCCGCAGAGCCCGTGAACGCTGACTCAACAATGGTGGCCACAGCGGAGGGTACGGCGGTGATGTTCATGGCAATGACGATGACACCCATGAGGAGATAGCTGCTTGCCATGAGCGGCACAAGCAGACTGGCGACGCTGGAGATGCGCCTGATGCCGCCCAACACCACCGCCCCCACGAGGACCATAAGGGTCAGGCCGGTGTAGATCGGCTTGACCGCGTAGCTGTCGTTCAGGACCTGAGCCACGGAGTTGGACTGCACCGTGTTGGCAATACCGAACCCGGCAAAGGCTCCAAAGAGCGCAAAGGCAAAGGCAAGCCAGTGCCAGTGGGCAGCAAGACCGTTGCGGATGTAATACATGGGGCCCCCACTGTATTGCCCCTCGCTATCCTGCTCCCGGTAATGCACCGCACACACCGCTTCGGCATATTTGGTCGCCATACCAAAGAGCGCGGTAATCCACATCCAGAACAAGGCGCCGGGACCGCCAAGAGTGATCGCTGTTGCCACGCCTGCGATATTGCCCGTGCCGATGGTTGCCGACAGGGATGTCATCAGCGCGCTGAACGGTGAGATGTCGCCGGCGCCCGCGCCTGTGCGGCCACCAAACAACAGGGCAAAACCCGTGGGCAACTTACGGAGTGTCAGGAAACCCAGCCCCAGAGTGAGATAAATACCGGTGCCCAGGAGCAGCACCAGCATAACGGGCCCCCAGGCGATGCCGTTGATGGTGCCAATCAGTTCAGCCATGGGTGCAAGGTCCTTGTGGGTTCATTGGCCTGGAGTCACAAATGTCCGTAGGAAACAGGTGCGGGGAATCAGCCGATACTTTTGAGGGTTCCCTTGGGAAGCACGGCATGGATGTGCACACGCTGGAACTTGAGCTCAACCTTCTCGCTGACGTTAAGCACGACGTAGTTATCATCGAGGCTCACGATCTTGCCGAGAATCCCCGAACTGGTCACTACCTCGTCACCCTTGCCCAGGGCCGCCACCATGGCCGCGTGCTCTTTCTGGCGCTTTCGCTGGGGACGGATAGCAATGAAGTAGAACAGGACAAACAGGCCAACGAGAAAAATAATCTGAAACAGCTCCCCTCCGGCGGGGGCGCCTGCCGCGGCGGACTGGGCATGGGCTGATGCTATAAACACGGTAACTCCTTACGAGTAGTTCACGGTAGTCTCATGAGTAACTCACGAGGGGTTCATGCTTGACGAGTGAGTCAGTCACGAGTCGCTCATGAGTCATTTACAAGCCAATGAAATGTTATTGCTAAGTCGCCGGCGGGCTCTGCCTCTTGAACAGGGAGCGCCGCCTTTGAATCGCGACGGAATGTAACGGTTTTGCGGTGCGCCGGCAAACGCCCGGTTCTCTCAGGCCTTGATTTCCAGCGCGTACTCCATCACCTGGGGCGCGTGATCCGAAAAACGCTCATCGGTATAAATTGAAGCCGCCCGCACCGCAGGCACCAGCTTCGGCGTAATCATCTGGTAATCCAGTCTCCATCCCACGTTATTGGCCCAGGCCTGGCCGCGATTGGACCACCAGGTGTAACGATCCGGCTCCTTATCAATCACTCGAAAGGAGTCAACAAAACCAATCTCATCATAGATCCTGTCCAACCAGGCCCGCTCTTCGGGTAAAAAGCCCGAGTTCTTCTGGTTGGGCTTCCAATTCCGAAGATCGATATTCTGATGACAGGTGTTCCAGTCCGCACAGATGATAAAGTCCCTGCGCTTCCGTTTGAGCGCACGAAGATGCTCGTAGAACAGCTCCATGAACGTGAACTTCTTCTCCAGGGCCGCATCGCTGCTGGAGCCTGAGGGCACGTAAAGGGAGATCACCGAAAGACCGTCAAAGTCACACTGCAGATAACGTCCCTCGCTATCCACCGGCTCCCAGCCGAGTTGCGTGGTCACGGCCCGGGGTTTTACCCGGGAGTAAACGGCAGTGCCGCTATAACCCTTTTTTACCGCATCGTTATATATGCAGTGATAACCCCGGGGATGGAACACCTCATCGGTGAGCTGATGCGCCTGAGCCTTGGTCTCCTGCACGCAGACAACATCGGGGTTAAAACGCGCCATCCAGTCGAAAAACCCCTTGCGACTGGCCGCGCGGATGCCGTTGGCATTAAAGCTGACGATGCGTGCTGTAGACAGAGAATTGCCCACGACGCTAGAGCCCCAGTTCCTTGATGAGCGTCAGGACGTCATCGTGATGGCTTTTGGTTTTTACCTTGTCCATAACATGCTTGAGTCGACCGTCCTTGCCGATGATGAATGTCGTGCGCAGAATGCCCATGAACTCCTTGCCCATAAACTTCTTGAGGCCCCAGCAGCCGTACTTCTCGGCGATGGCATGATCCTCATCAGACAACAGCGTGAAGTTCAGATCCTGCTTTTCGATAAAGCGTCCCAGACGGTTCACGGGATCAGGGCTCACTCCCAGCACGACGGTGTCGAGTTTTTTCAGAGCCGACTGGCTATCTCTCAGGCCACAGGCCTGCGTCGTACAGCCCGGCGTCATCGCCTTGGGATAGAAGTACAACACCACATTCTTCTTATCGCGAAAATCCTTGAGACTGACCTTGTTACCGTCCTGATCGAGTAATGAAAAAGCGGGCGCGAGGTTGCCTGTTTTTGGAAAAGCCATGGATATCTCCTGTTCCTCAACAATAAATAGAGTATGGACCTGGGTCCATTTTCGATCTTTAAATCCTTAGGGGCTGACGCAGGGCGACATCAAGGGACTACGCCGGCGGCCGCCGGGAGCGAATCGCCTTGACCGCCATGGGGAACTCGTCCCGGCGGCGGTCATCGAAATACGCTCTCAGGGTTTCCTCAACGACGGGAAAAGCAATCTGGTCCCAGGGCACTTCACTCTCGGTGTAGAGCGCCGTCTCCAGACTCTCGGGCCCTACGCCAAAAAGCCCGTCATCCAGAGAGCAGAGATAAAACATATAAACCTGACTGATGTAAGGGACGTCAAACACCCGGTAGAGCCGCTGATGACTCACCCGGGCCCGGGCCTCCTCCCAGGTTTCCCGGGCAGCACCCTCTTCCGTTGTCTCACCGTTTTCCATAAAGCCCGCCGGCAGGGTCCAGAGGCCGTGGCGCGGTTCGATCGCGCGTTTGCACAGAAGCACCTTGTCCTCATAGACCGGAAGGCAGCCTACGATCACCCGGGGGTTGATATAGTGGACATAATCACAGTCATTGCAGACAAAACGGTCCCGGTCATCACCTTTGGGAACACGCAGGGCAATGCCTCCCCCGCATTCGCTGCAAAACTTCACCGCAGCCCCCGATACCCGCCGCCAAAAAACACCAGGGGCGGTTGAGGATCAACAGCACTCATGCGCGTCACGCGCCCCATGAGTATGATGTGATCACCACCGTCGTAAGTCTGCTCAAGGCTGCATTCAAAATTCACCAGGGCACCTTTGATCAGAGGCGCACCGTTATGGCCCGCTTCAAAGTGCGCGTCGGCCAGACGATGTCCGCCTTTCTGGGCGTAGCCATTGGAATACTCCGCCTGGGCCTCTGAGAGCACTGCGATGCAGTATTTCTGAGCCGTGGCATAGACCGGATAAATATCGGCATCCTTTTGCAGGCTCCACAGCACCAGCGGTGGATCCAGCGACACGGAAGAAAAAGAGTTGATGGTCAGGGCTTGCGCAACGCCCTCATCATCAATCGTCGTGACCAGACATACCCCCGTGGCAAACTGCCCCAGGGCATCCCGCAATTCGCGGGAATCAATATTCATGCAGTGGCGCCCCTACTCCAACGTTTTGCGCGATCATCATCTGCGCTCTTTGCTTTCACCCAATGCCAGCTACCCTTCGTATCGCGCTCACGCTTCCACAGTGGTGCCGACACCTTTAAATAATCCATCACGAACTCACAGGCGCTGAAGGCGGCGGCGCGGTGCCCGGAGCCCACGGCAAGCCACACGATGGGCTCCCCCGGCTTCAGCTCGCCGACGCGGTGCACGACCTGCACCGCCTGCACGGGCCAGCGTCGCGCAGCACTTTCGATAGTCTCCATAATGCTGCGCTCGGTCATGCCCGGATAATGTTCCAGTGCCAGGGCAGTAATACCCTCACCGCGAACAAAACCCGTGAAGCTTGCAACGGCGCCCGTGCCGTTCGGGCTTCGCGGAAAGTCGCGCGTCAGCCCGGTCACGTCGATGGGCGACGCCGTAATATCGACGGAGAACATACTCACCCTCCGGTCATCGGTGGGAAAAAAGCCACCTCATCAGAACTCGCCAGGCGGTGCTTTTCACCCACCACCTTCTGATTAACGGCGCAGAAAACATTCGGATCCTCGAGGGACTCGGCTAATTCGGCGTTGACGACCAGCTGGAGCTTCTGACGCAGAGCGCCCACATCCGCGGGGCAATCCTCATCGGGGATCTCCACCCACTCTTTGCCGAGTTGTTCCTTGAGCCGGGCAAAAAACAATATCTTCATATGCTACTCCTCACCCTCGCCCGGGCCTGACTCAGATGCCGCAGAGCGCTCCCAAACACCCGATCGTCCGCCTTCCTTACGCAGGAGACAGACCTTTTCGATCACCATGCCCTTGTCCACGGCCTTGCACATATCGTAGATGGTCATGGCCGCTATGGAGACGGCGGTAAGCGCTTCCATCTCCACCCCGGTTCGCGAGTGTACCTGCGCGTCCGCCGAAACACGGACGCCGGGGAGCGCGTCATCCAACTCAAAGTCGATATCCACGCTATCCAGGGGCAGGCTATGGCACAGGGGAATCAGCTCATCGCAGCGTTTTGCGGCCAGAATGCCAGCCACTCGCGCGACGGCGAGCACATCGCCTTTAGCCAGGCTGTTTGTGCGGATCTTTTCCAGGGTCTCGGGGCGCATTCGGACTTCACCGCTGGCTACGGCGCGCCTGGCCGTCACGGGCTTTTCGCCAACATTAACCATGCGGGCGCGTCCCTCGTCATCAAGATGCGTGAGCGTCGTCATAAGTTCGGATGAATTTGAGAAAGGCGCCAGTCTAGCCAAAGGCCTTCGCGCATACCAGCGTGAAGATCGGTTTCCATCATCGACGAAATTCTGGCAATGTTGCGCGCTCAAAAATTACCGCCAACCCTGATCATCGAGTGTCCTATCTTGCCTGAGCACCCTGCCCCCCCGACGCCTCCGGAAACCGCACAGTCCCCGACACCCCCGGGAAGCGACTATTCCCCCGCTTACAAAAACTTCGTGCTTCTAATGCTGACCCTGGTCTACGCGTTCAATTTTATTGACCGGCAGATACTGGTGATTCTCCAGGAGCCAATCAAAATCGATATGGGCCTCTCGGACGCCCAGCTCGGCCTCCTCAGCGGCTTCACCTTTGCCGTTATCTACGTCACGGCCGGGATACCCATCGCCTATTGGGCTGATCGCAGCAACCGTCGGAACATCGTCGCCATCTCCCTAACGGTATGGAGCGGTATGACCGCTGTCTCAGGGCTGGTGCAAAATTACGGTCAGCTTCTCCTTGCGCGCATCGGCGTGGGTCTTGGCGAAGCCGGCGGCAGTCCGCCGGCACACTCCATGATCAGCGACTATTTTCCGCCGCAAAAACGGGCCACAGCCCTCTCTGTGTACACCTCGGGCATCTACGTCGGTATTTTGCTGGGTTTTGCCTTTGGGGGCATTCTGGCGGAGGCCTTTGGCTGGCGTAAGGCGTTCATGATCGTGGGCATACCCGGCGTGGTGCTCGCCGCACTCCTGGTGCTCACGGTACGGGAACCCCTCCGGGGTCGATGGGACAGCGCCACTGCAAACGCGGATCGGCCCAGCTTCAAGCAGACCATGGCGGTCCTTCGTCAGCGACGCTCATTCTGGTACTTCGCCATGGGCTGCGCCCTGACTTCGTTTATTGCTTACGGTAACGGCAACTTCCTGCCGTCGTTTTTATACCGCAATCACGGCATGAGCATCGGCGATATCGGGCTGGTCTTGTCTCTTGTGTCCGGGGTGTCCGGCGCCATTGGGACAATTGCGGGAGGGGTACTGGCGGACAGGCTCACCCTGCGAGACCGACGGTGGTACGCCTGGGTCCCACTGATCGGCGGCGCTCTGGCCTTCTTTCCCTATTTTTATGTGCTCACCAGCGGCAACACCACGGCAATTCTGGTGGTGCTGTTTTTGCTGAGCATCGCCAATTCCCTGTATCTCGGGTCGAGCATCGCCGTGTCCCACGCCATGGTCCCGCCGCGGATGCGCGCACTTACCTCCGCGGTACTTTTTTTCATACTCAATATGATTGGTCTCGGGCTTGGCCCCTTCCTCACCGGGCTCAACAGCGATCTGCTGGCGTCTGTCTCGGGAGAGGACAACCTCCGTCACGCCATGCTGATCACGAACTGCGTGGGCATTCTTGCGATGCTTATGTTTTTCAAGGCATCACAGCATGTGATTGACGACTTGCATGCCAACAACGGCACGCGGCAAAACCTATAGCCTCTCCGCGACGCCCGGGCCGCACAGCCCAGGATCTGGCTTAAAGCAGCTCCAGTATCGGCTCGTTGGGGTCAGCGAGCTCCAACTCAAGATTCAGGGACAGGGCCACCTCCCTCGCTGCCCGCTCACCGCTATCGTAAGCCCCGTGGACTGTTCCCACGTCGGCGGGATCGGCGGTGGCTTCTCCGGCAAAGAACACGGTGCCTCCCAGGCTTCGGGCAAGCTCCAGATGGGTTAGGGTCGTTGCAGCCTGCGTTGCCGCTCCGCGGCTGAATTGCTCCGATAGCCAGTTTGTGGCACCACTCCACCTCGCAGCATCCAGGGACGGCAATGCCTCAAAGGCCGGCTCAAAGGCACGAAGCGCCAGTGCCAGTTGCAGGGATTCCGGTTGACCGGCCAATGCGTCAGCTCGGGCGCCACGAAACTGCGCTTCCAGAAGCAGATCATTTTCAGCACCGCCGGGAAATGCGCGGAGACGCGTCGTGGCGTCCTCAAAAAGCCAGGGCTGCGAAGGATCCCTTAGCCGGGCGCTCCCCGGCGGAAACAAAAATGCAAAACTCAGCGCGGGCTCCAAATTCAGGGCATTCAAGGCCTCAAGCTTGGAAACAGGCAGTGCGGGGGAGATGGCTAAGGCACCACTTCGCAGTACGCCTGCTGGCAGGGAAATCACCAGGCGACGAGCGGTCACAGCGCTACTGAGACCGCGATTCATATAGTTCACGCCCACAAGCCCCTCCCGCCAGAAAACCTCGCGCACCGCGCTGTCTAACTGTACGCGCCCTGTGGAGCTCTCTGCCAGGGCGCGTACCAGGGCAGACATACCCGGGTAGAGACCCAGGCTTCCATCGGAGAATTCATCGACATGGAGGCCGAGACGTTCCGCTACGGGCCAATCGGCACCCAGAGATTGCTTGAGAGACAGCGCACCCAGATCCGCATCCCGAGAACTACTGGCGCTGCCTACGGAATGAACGCGACCACCGATGCGATCGCGAGCCTCAAGCACGAGCACCTTGATCTCGTCATCCAGACTCACGAGACGCTCAGCGGCAGCAAGACCTGCAACCCCGGCACCGAGCACGATGACATCGTAGTCCGTTCCCAGCCCCTGAGCTGCGGCCTCCTGCGACGACGCAGCGGCCAGCAAAGGCACACCGGCGGTGAATTGGAGTAGCTTTCGTCGCGTGAACAAACTGATAACCGGACCTTTCAACAGCCTCTGACAGGCGGAGCATACCCCAGCCAGAGTCGCAGTACAGCCGAGCAGCGCCAGCTTGTGCGATGTGTCTCAATTACCTATCTTGGAGCTTCGGTAAAAAGTGCGGATTTAGCTCCGCCCATTCGACAAACGTTCAGCGCCTGCTGCACCGCACGGGCCCCTTTGGAGACTTAAATTTATGCGAACGTCACTCCCCCTCAGAGGATCCCGCGCCTGGGTTGTCGCCCTTTGCCTGCTGTTCACCCACGCAGCTATCGCAGACAGCCACCCCGAGGCCATGGCCATTCCCAGTGTGTCGCCCGCCCGGGAGGGGTTTTCCGGCGAGCGCCTCCAGCGTATTAACGACCGCATGGAGGAAGCTGTTGCTGACGGCATTATGGTCGGCGGTCAGGGCGCCATAGCCCGCAATGGCGTCGTCATTTTTAATGAGACCTGGGGCATGGCGGATCGTGAGGCCGGCAGACCCATGACGGATGACGCCCTGTACCGGATTTACTCCATGAGCAAACCCATCACCGCGGTTGCGGTGATGATGCTGTACGAGCAGGGGCACTTTCTCCTCGAAGATCCCGTAAGCCTGTATCTGCCGAGTTTGGCGGGGCTCACGGTGGCGCAGGAAAACGATGATGGCGAACTGGTGAGCAAGGCGCCTTACCGCCAACCGACAATCCGCGATCTTCTCCGTCATACCGCGGGAATGAGCTACGGCATTTTCGGCAACACAGCGGTGGACAAGCTCTACCGCGAAAGCAATTTACTGCGCGCCCCTACGCTCACGGAATTCATCGATCGTCTGGGCAATCTTCCCCTGCTCTTCCAGCCGGGCTCACGCTGGCATTACAGTGTTGCGGTGGATGTCCAGGGAGCGCTGGTTGAGGCTGTCAGCGGCCAGCCCTTCGGTGACTTTCTCAGGGAGCATCTTTTTACACCTCTGGGCATGTACGACACTTTTTTTGTCATACCTGAGGAAAAGCGGTCCCGACTGGCTCAGCTCTACACCCCCAAAGGCACGGTCATGGACTGGAACAGCCCCTGGCAGTTCAGCGCTGAGACCGAACTCGTACCCGCAGACCCGGAACTCACCCAGGGCTATCTTGACGGCAGTCTCTTTGAGAGTGGCGGCGGTGGCTTGATCTCCAGTACCGATGACTACCTGCGCTTTGCCCTGATGCTTGCCAATGGCGGGAGCCTGAACGGCGTGCAAATTCTGTCGCCAAAAACAATTGAGCACATGCGCAAGAACCACCTCGGCACCGCGGACTCCAGCGGCCTTTGGGGCATGGATGGTTTTGGCCTGGGCGTGGGAGTCATCGAAAGCACCGCTGGCAAAAGCGGCGAGCTGGGCGCGGACAGTGCCTACGGCTGGGGCGGCGCTGCCGGCACCAATTTCTGGGTAGACCCCGTGGACAATGTCGTTGGCGTTTTTATGGTGCAGAGCGTTCCCCACCAGACGCCCCTGGCGAAAAGGTTCCGGGTCCTGACCTACCAGGCCCTCGTGGAGTGACACGGGGATAGCGGGAACAAAACAGGGAAATATCCGGAACGTATCAGGCATATAATGCGCCGGAGGTGACCACGACCCGTCCGCCTATTTGTCTTCCCCCGGGAGTATCACCGCCTCTCCCACGGGCTCCATGCTTTCGGGATTCTTATTGCGGGCATTTCCTGCTGCCTTGCTAATGGAGGGTCGGCAACGATTCTGACGAAATCCTCCAAAAAGCGCATTAACCATCTGTTTTACAAGCCCTAAATTAACTATTTCATCGCGTGCAGACGATGCGTTACCTGCCGTATTCCCACACCCAGTAGCCAAAAGCCGCGGCACATAAAAGCCATGTGCCAATAACGACTGCGGCCGCAACGTGGCTGATCGGCTTGGTTGCCACTTTAGCTGCTTTCGAGCGACTCGCTTCTATCACATTCGATGGCGTCAGCTTGATGACAAGGACGATGCCCAGCGGGACCAAGATAATGTCGTCAAGATAGCCCAGGATCGGTATGAAGTCCGGAATGAGATCAATTGGACTCATGGCGTACGCTGCGATTGCGAGCGCAAGCAGCCGAACGACTATGGGGGTATTCGAGTCTCGCGCCACAAAATAAACCGTCAGCGCATCATGCTGAATGCGTTTTGCCGCAGCTCGCAGCCTGCCAAAGGTCACGGTAGACATCTAAACTTCTCCTTGCGCGATTGGCATTACTCGCAACTCTCAGGGATGATCAGGCCGAGACAATAGCGGGCTATTTAGCCAGGCTTGTTTGTAGTTGTTTCAACTGACCCTGGAGGACAGCTTTTTCCTGCAGTAATTCGCGATTCTGATCGTTGAGGAACTGGTTTCGGTCGTCAGCCGCTGCCACGCGCTCTCTGAGGTCGGAGATCCGCTGCTGGCAGGCCGCGAGATGTTTTTCAGAATCCGTTAGGGCCGCACCAAGCTTCTCCCGGTGTTCGGCGTCGCTATCTCGCTCCAGCTGGAGGCGGTCGACTGTCGCTTCCAGCGTTTCTGTTCGCGTTGCCCATTGTGTTATGACGGCCTGGCTCGCGTGCAACTTTTCTTTCAAGTTTTCAGCGTGATCCTGACTGGCCTCATAGCGCTGGTTTATTTGGTCGCGATGTTGTCTCAGCGTGTCGCGGTCCTGTTCGCTGGAGCGGAGCTGCTGCGTCAGCTGATCCACCTGACCCTCCAGCCCTGACTGGGTCCTGTGGAACTGGTCCCGTTCATGACGGCGATCCTCGGCAATCTCCTGCTGGTAGTGCTCGAAATGGCTGCGGATATCGCGGTTTTCCTGCTTCATCTCTTGGACGGTTGCAGTGGTCTCACTGAGTTTCTCCTGACTTGCCTCCAGTTTGGACGTGAGTGAGGCCGCCCGGTGCTGTTCCTGTTGCAGAGCGTGGGCCTGGGCATCGCTTTCGTTGCGAAGCGCTTCATTGGCCTTCTCCAGCCCGCAGCGTTGCTCTTCCAGTGACTCGCACCGCTGCCGCACCTCTTCCAGCTCGGTGCGCCATTGCTGTTCCAGCGTCTGGTGCGCTTCGCGCTCCTGCGTAATACGTTCATCGGCCGCGTATTGAGCTCGCTCATGCAGGGCTTTCACGGCGGCCACCAAGTCAGCCGGGAGTCCGTTCAGATCCGCTGCGGCTTCGCTGCCTGTTTTCCAACGTTTCAGCATTGGCCCGAGAGTGCTGCGACTGCCGGTACCGAGCTCCGATCGCACCCGGTCGACAGTGGGCTCGTCACCGCGTTGGCGGACGCGTTGCGCAGCGTTGGCGACATCCTGGTAGGTAATTCCGGCGCGGGCCATGACATGCCTCATTTTTATCATATAACGTGATATGTAATATTACGTTATTTATGAGATAATTAACAAAGTTAATTTAATACCCATAACGCACGTTAAAGCGTATTAACGTGCGTTAGAGTGTGGTCTGCTCTATTCTGCCCCTGTAACACCGGTACACCACCGGCTCTTGAGAGCACGCCTCGAATTGGAGTGATCATGGATCCAAAACCCACCACCAGGTCCACATTACGTAATACGGAAAAGACCCTGTTAGCCGATTCGGCTAATCGGTACATCCACATGGCCACCACGGACAACACGCGCCGAACCTACCGTGCGGCCATTCGAAGCTTTGAGCGCTGGGGCGGACGTCTACCGACACAGCCGGCGACCTTGGCGGCCTACCTGTCCGACCAGGCAGTCGCGCTTAATCCTCGCACGCTGGATGTCTACCTGACGGCCCTGGGGCGCTGGCACCAGACTCAGGGATTGCGTGATCCCGCTCGGGACCCTGGCGTGCGCAAAACGTTGGAAGGGATTCGTCGCGTCCATGGTCGGCCGAAACGGCAAGCCCGGGCGCTGCGCCTCGAACACATTGCCGTCTTTCTGCAAACACTCCAGCAGCAGCCTGACTCGCTCAAGAAGCATCGCGACTGGGCCCTGCTGCAGGTCGGTTTTTTTGGGGCGTTTCGCCGCAGTGAGTTGGTGACTATTGAAGTGGAGGATTTGTCGTGGGAGCCGGAAGGGCTTGTGGTGACTCTGCCGCGCTCGAAAACGGATCCTCACGGTGAGGGGCTAAAGCGGGCCCTGCCTCGGGGCAACGGGCCGGTCTGCCCGGTCAGTGCCCTCGAAAACTGGCTAAAGCGCGCGGGCATTCACGAAGGACCCGTCTTTCGAGCCGTCAATCGCTGGGATCGGTTGCAACCCCAAGCCCTCTCAGGCGGGTCAGTGAACCGTATCCTGAAGGCGCTCGGGGAAACCTGCGACCTGGACTTCGTGCCGACCCTGAGCAGTCACAGCTTCCGGCGCGGTTTATCCACCGCCGCCGCGCGGGAGAAGGTCGACTTTGCGCAGATCAAGCGTCAGGGCGGCTGGAAGCATGACGGGACGGTGCGGGGCTACATCGAGGAAGGGCAGCAGTTTACGGACAACGCCGCAAGCACCCTGCTGGCCAAAGTTGCTAGCCTGATCGAGGGCTCCGATTAATGTTTAGTATGACAGTGGTTGGCTACCCATCCTGAGAGAGTTCGCAATGCATTGGACAGGTATGGACTATCACAGTCACATGCACAAGTGATGCGTTATCCGTTTGGATACGATCGCGGTAATGACCGGGCGGCTGAGGGTCATGGGTAACGACCGCGACAATCGCAGCATACAAGTTAGGCCCAATCGACCAAACATGAAGATCACTCACGCGCGTATCGCCGCATTCTACCGCTCGTTTAACGCCCTGCTGGATACCGGTTTGCTGTTGATCGAGTAACACGCGCGATGTGGCTTTCAATAATCCCCAAGACCACCGGGTAATGAGAATGGCACCGACGATACCCATTGCCGGGTCCATCCAGTTCCACCCGGCGTATTTACCCGCAAGCAGAGCCACGATGGCCAATACAGAGGTGAGCGCATCGGCCAACACGTGGAAATAGGCCGCACGGCGGTTGTGGTCGTGATGGTCATGAGAGTGGTGTGAATCGTCTTCCTGGTGGGCATGACTGTGGTCATGGTGGTCGCCAAGAATTTATGCCGACACGCCGTTGACGATTAGTCCGATGATCGCTACGAAAATAGCGCCGTTGAACGAAATCGTGACCGGATGGATAAAGCGATCAATGCTCTCAACCACCATGAAGAGAGCGAAGCCGGCCAGGAGTACGGCGCCCGTGAACCCTCCCAGCGCATTCACTTTGCCGGTACCGAAACTGAACCGCGAGCTCGATGCGTTTGAGTTCGGCAACCCCGTTGGGGCGAATCACACCGGCGAGTTGTAGAGCCTGGAAAGCACTGTGGGGCGCGTTATCCAGTGGGTGGCGCGTCCTTTTTATTTGGGCCAGTAGATGTGACGATCATCAACGACAAAGTCATGCTCGTGAGCCCTCGGATGGCACCAAGGCATTTTGACATTTTAAGGCCAGTTTTAACGGGACGATCTCGCGATCACTTCTGACCCATCCGATTCCGATATATCTCAAGATCGTCCCGCAGTGGTTCCAGATCATAGCCGGCTGCGCTGGCTTGGCTGAGCAGGTCCGCGATCGGATAGTGAGCCGCCTTGGCATAGGCCCACAAGTGGATGGCGCGCTTCCCGGTGCGACAATAGCCGAGAACCGGGTCCGTGGATGATTGCAAAGCGCTGGCAAAAGCCTCGATATCCTCAGGGGCGTACTTTCCCGGTTCGACTGGAATTTCGTACCACGTCATGCCCAGGGACTCTGCCTTGTTTTTCAGGGTTTGGGTATCAGGCTGGTCGTCCGTTTCATTTCGAGCTCTGCTGGCAATAATCGTGCGGAAACCCGCGTTTGCCAGTTGTTCAATATCGTCAATACCAGGTTGCGCCGTTACACTAAAGCGCTCATCAAGTTGTTTGATATCCATCGAATATCTCCTTTAATTTCAGGGAACTTCTGAATAAGTTTATGTCAGCTCATAGCGGCTGGGTTTATCCAAAAAGAGACCGGCGAGAATGCCAGCAAGGATCGCTATCGCCAGGGCACGATCGAGGCCGGACTCAGTACTCAATGCAGAGTGCTGCGCCATTGGGTAACAATCCATGCTTACAAACGTCACGGTTGCTTTCCGCATGCCAGATTTGCAGGCACGGCAACATCCATCAGTTTGGGGTCGGGCAAGTTAAGATTATTCATGATCCGGGCGTACTCGGCTTCCGATTTGCCCGCCAGACGTGGGTTGTAATGCTTCTCCTCGTAGATGGAGGAGCTCAGCATTCCTTTGTAGTCATGCGCTGGATATACCAACGTATCGTCAGGTAAGCGGAACAGTTTGTTAACGATAGAATCGTAGCTCTTGCGTGGGTCGCCGCCCTGAAAATCAGTCCGGCCACTACCGCGAATCAATAACACATCGCCAGTGAATACCGCCTTCTGGTCGCCCTGATTCCAGTAAAAACTGAAGGATTCATCAGTGTGACCCGGAGTGTAAATGGCTTCCAACCGAATGCCGTCGATATCAATTCGATCACCTTCCGATACATGTTCTGATACGCATTCCGCGTTAGTAAATTCACCCATGATGGTGACGCATTGGGTGGCGTCACGCAGATCACCAAGGGCAGTGACGTGGTCAGCATGAGTGTGGGTATCAATCGCCCGGACAAGCTTAAGATCAAGTTGATTAATTAACCCAAGATAGGCCTCCGTCGACTCTTTTACGGGGTCGATGATGAGCGCTTCTCGACCCCGGCCGGACGCAATGAGATAGGTGTAGGTGCTGGATGTTTTGTCGAAGAACTGACGGAACAGCATGAATTTCAATCTTGCGAAAAACGCTAAAAGATATAAGGGTGTAACTAAATGTAATAATAGCAAAGGTAGCTGTCAATCGCAGGGCGAGTGGGCGCCATGCCTAGTGTCTCGCCCTTCGGGAGGCCCTGCTTTTTTTGGTTGGTGAGGTTAGCGTACCTCCCTTCAGCCCTTAATTTTGTGTACGCCTCGTTCACGGACTGTCTTGTTCTTTAATCAGGTAAAAGCCGAGTTTTCAAGCCCATCCTGGAGCGATGTGATTAATGGGCATTCAACATTCCCACGCTGAGCGCAGCATTCCTGCACTAACCCGTCCAGCGCACGCTCGATGCGTCGCAGGCTTGAAATTTTCGCCCGCACACTGGCTAGTTTTTGCTCGCCCAATACCCGTGCTTCATCGCAATGGGTACCGTCCTGCAGTGTCAGCAGCCCTCCGATTTCATCCAGACTGAACCCCAGCCACTGGGCCGTTCGAATAAAGTGCAGGCGGGCCAACGCCTGATCGTCGTAATGGCGGATGCTTCCATAGGGCTTTTCAGGCTCTGCCACTAACCCCCGGCGCTGGTAATAGCGGATGGTTTCCACTCCCATACCGGCGGCTTTGGCCAGGGCTCCAATGGTCATTGAGTGTTGTTTTTTGGACATAGGGGTTGATTCCGTAGCTGACTACGGGAGTAACCTTACCTCAGTCACCCATTTTTAGAAAGGAGCCATCGTAATGTCAGAGTCCAAAAAATCCGGTCGCGGTTCGCTGATCGCAGGAGGGATTGCCGCTGCTCTGGCGTCTGCCTGTTGTCTTGGCCCCCTGGTCTTGATCACGTTGGGCATTTCCGGTGCCTGGGTCGGCAGCCTGGCCGCCCTGGAACCCTATCGGCCCTGGTTCATCGGTGCGGCACTGGTGGCGATGGTCTTTGCCTGGCGCCGGATATATCGACCTGTCGGGGCCTGCCAGCCGGGCGATGTTTGCGCGGTACCGCAAGTGCGCACGGCCTACAAGGTCGTTTTCTGGATCGTCGCGCTGCTCATTCTGACTGCGTTGGCTTTCCCCTTCGTCTTACCGCTGTTTTACTGAAACCTGATCCACTATGTTGACTGAGAGGCACTACACCATGAAAAAGTCCCTGATTGCTGCCGTACTGTTTACGCTGTTCAGCCTGCCTGCCCTGGCTGCGCAACAAACGGTGACCTTATCCGTTCCAGGCATGACCTGTTCGGCCTGCCCGATTACGGTTAAAGCTGCCCTAAAGCGGGTCGACGGCGTGAGCGCTGTGGATGTCCGATATGAGGAACGTGATGCGACGGTTACCTACGACGATGAGAAAACCTCCGTTGAGGCGCTGACTCAAGCCACGACTAACGCGGGTTACCCGTCCACGTTGAAACAGCCCCAGGCGAAACAGGAGTAACCATGCGAACCCCAAACCTTGTTGCGGGTGAGCATCATTTGCACCGTGCTGGTCGCGCTGTTTCACGCCGATACTGGTGGTTTTGCTAGGAACGTTAGGCCTGGCTGCCCTGACCGGTTATCTCGACTACGTGCTGTTGCCCGCACTGGTCTTATTTATTGGCCTGACCTGTTATGCCGTCTGGCGCAAGAAGAAACACGACGCCTGCTGCGATAGTCCATCAACTAAGGAGTAACATTTATGAGTGACGACAACCTGCACATTGCTGTGATTGGCAGCGGCGGTAGTGCCATGGCTGCCGCCCTGAAGGCGACTGAACGCGGTGCCCGGGTGACACTGATCGAACGCGGCACCATTGGCGGAACCTGCGTCAACATTGGCTGTGTGCCCTCTAAAATCATGATTCGGGCGGCTCACATCGCCCACCTTCGCCAGGAAAGCCCGTTTGATGACGGCCTGAGCGCCCAGGCGCCGGTGGTGAATCGTCCGGCGCTGCTTGCTCAGCAACAGGGACGAGTGGAGGAACTGCGCGAGTCCAAGTACCAGAATATTCTCAATGACAATGCCGCGATTACCGTCCTCAAGGGCGAGGCGCGGTTCGTGGACGAGCGCACGCTGACGGTGACGCTCAACGCCGGCGGCGAACAGACGGTGAGCTTTGACCGGGCCTTTATCGGCACGGGCGCAAGACCCGCCGAACCACCCGTTCCGGGGCTGTCCGAAACTCCCTATCTCACCTCCACCAGTGCGCTGGAACTGGATCACATTCCCGAGCGCCTCGTCGTAATCGGTGCCTCGGTGGTGGCCATCGAACTGGCGCAGGCCTTTGCACGCCTCGGCAGCCAGGTCACGGTTCTGGCCCGCAGCCGGGTGCTGTCACAGGAAGATCCGGCGGTGGGTGAAGCCGTGGAAGCGGCCTTCCGTCGTGAGGGCATCGAGGTGCTCAAGCAGACCCAGGCCAGCGAAGTGAGCCACGACGGTCAGCTGTTTACCATACAGACCAACGCCGGCACGATACAGGCAGAGCAACTGCTGGTCGCCAGTGGTCGCACACCCAATACCGAAAACCTCAACCTGGAGGCCATCGGCGTTGCCACCGAGGGCGGTGCGATCCAGATTGACAAACATCTCCAAACCACTGCGTCGGGCATCTATGCCGCGGGCGATTGCACCGACCAGCCCCAGTTTGTCTACGTGGCCGCCGCCGGTGGTAGTCGGGCCGCCATTAACATGACCGGCGGTGACGCCAGCCTCGACCTCAGCGCCATGCCCGAGGTGATCTTTACCGATCCACAAGTGGCCACCGTCGGTCTGTCCGAGGCGGAGGCCCAGGCTCAGGGATACGACACCGACAGCCGCACCCTGACCCTCGATAACGTGCCCCGGGCCCTGGTTAACTTCGATGCCGGGGGCTTCATCAAGATGGTCGCTGAGCGTGGCAGCGGACGATTGCTGGGTGTCCAGTCCGTCGCGGGCGAAGCCGGTGAGCTGATCCAGACGGCCGTCATGGCGCTGCGTGCGCGTATGACCGTGAACGACATTGCCGATGAGCTGTTCCCGTACCTGACCATGGTGGAGGGGCTCAAGCTCTGTGCCCAAACCTTCACCAAGGACGTGAAGCAATTGTCGTGCTGTGCGGGATAAGACGGTGCCGCCAATGTATAACATGGATGAGATCGTGGAACGGCTGGGTCTGACCGGCGAAAGGGAAGCCGCGCTTCATGTGACGCTGTTGCGCGAGCTTGCCCTGGGACAACCGGTCACTGTTGAGCGGCTCGCGAAGTCGCTCAACTGGACGACTGATGAGGCAGAGTTGGTGCTGGAAAAACTGCCCTGCGGGACCATCGAGTACGACGGCCAGGGACGGCTGATCGGCTACGGCATCACACTGCGTGAAACACCGCATGCGTTTGTCGTAAACGACCAGACACTCTACACCTGGTGTGCACTTGATGCTTTGATGTTTCCAATCGTCATTGACGAACATGCGCAGGTTCAATCGCCTTGTCCGCATACCAACAAACCGGTCACCTTGACGGTTACGCCACAGGGGGTGCTTTTGCTCCAGCCGGAGGACGCGGTCGTCTCTTTAGTCTCGGTGGCCGCAGAGGGAGACATTCGAAGTGCCTTTTGTTGCGACGTCCTCTTCTTTGCCTCTCGACAGGCCGGGGAGGCCTGGTGCCGAGATAAACCGCACGCGAACATTGTGAGTGTTCAGGAAGGTTTCGAACTGGGTCAGCGGATTGCGCACCTTATACTCGACAGGGCAAGAAGCCACTAGCATGACGGTAAACACTCGAATGGTAAAACCCAGCCTTGAACGTGGGCCGGGGCCACAAACAGAAGGCTACGTCATTTCCGAGGCGGCCCGTCTCTGTGGCCTGTCTGTGCATCAGATCCGGACTTATCTGGATATGCGATTGGTGTACGCCTGTAGTACTACCCAAGCTGGTTTTCGCTTATTCGATGACAGCTGCCTGGAACGGCTGAAGTTAATCTGCTCCTGTCGTGAAGCCGGTCTCGGTCTACCCGAGATTACCGAGTTTATACAGGCGCTGGATAGCGGAGATGAACGGCAGTGCCGAGCCGTCGAACGGCAAATACAACACACGATTGGTGTTAAAAGAGCCGCACTGAATCGCTGCACCCAGGCACTCACCAAGGCGGCGCATGGAGTGAAGTTGAGCGCTCTCAAAGGGCCGTAAGTTGAGGTGGCACCGGACAGTGGCCGAATTGGGCTTTTGCAGGGAGTCGTAACTCTTCAATGCATTGGAGGTGGTTTATGACGAACAATGAGCGCGAACCGACAGAAGTATCCCGGTCGCGCAATGGTTACTTGTGGGGGATATTGGCCGTGCTCAGTTGCCCCTGTCATTTGCCGATTCTCGCCATCGTGCTGGCTGGCACGAGCGCCGGCGCTTTTCTCGGGGAGCACTGGGTAATCGTGGGTATCGCGCTGACCGGCCTGTTCGTGCTGTCGCTGAGCCGACTACTAAGGGCCTTCAGCAAGTAACGGTCCGGTGTCGTATCCGGTATGGATCGCGGCCCACTGTATGTCAGATGCTAATCACGCGAGTTTACATTTACATAATAGCTGGAGAAAACTAAATGAATTTCGACAATCAACTGTTAAGTAAAGAGAAATACATACCACTTATACTCCGGGTCATTGTTGGCCTATTGTGGGTTTGGATGGGCATCGTTCCCAAGCTAATTTATCCTGAACCGAGAGTTGCGATGGTGAGTAAAAGCTGGGTAATTGATTTGCTACCCATGAGTCCGGCGCATTTCATCTTTATTCTGGCAATAGCCGAAATAATAACTGGAGTAATGCTTCTCTTAGGCCTGTTCACAAGACTTGCTTCAATAGCACAAGCATTAATGATTATTATGATTATTGTCGGTGTTTGGAATATCGCTGCGATGCATGGCATTACTTCTCCTCAGGCACATTTGCTTATGAAAGATATTCCATTATTCGGGATAAACATGGTGTTAATAATTACTGGCGGAGGTCTGTACTCCATAGACAATTGGAGAAAACAGAGTAAGGGTGTTTAAAACTCTGAAGACTCTGATTGAAGTGTTCGACATAGGCGATAATATAGCTCTCGTCAACCGCATAGGATCGTTGCCGCCATGAACCAGTTAACCCTCTCCGAAGCCGAGTACCAGACCAAGAAGAGCAAAATTCGCCGCGAAATCTTTCTCGAACGAATGGACACGTTGATTCCCTGGAAACAGCTGGAGAAGAACGTAGCGCATTATTACCCAAAAGGTCAGGACGGACGGCCTCCTGTCCCGTTGTCTTCCATGCTGCGCGTTCATTGTATGCCATTGTTCTATAACCTGAGCGATCCGATCTTGAAATGCAGTCAACGCCGCGCGATCTAGACTCGCCCGAGGCTATCGCCGAAATGCTGGACGCCTTCTACCGGAAGGTCCTGGCCGATGATCGCCTGCGTCCGCTGTTCTTGGATGTGGCAGAAATTGACCTCAGAACGCACCTGCCGTGTATCCGCGCCTATTGGTGCAAGCTGCTGCTCGGCGAACGCGACGGCTACCAGAGCAACATGGTCGCCCGCCACTTGGCGTTGCACGAGCAACACCCTTTGCAGCTAGATGACTTTGAGCGCTGGCTGGAGCTGTTTCGGGAGACCGTGAACGCAGATTTTACAGGGCCGAGCGCAGACCGCGCCAAGACATTAGCAACACGGATCGCGGGGAATCTTGTGCGACTTACACGTTCACCTATCAGCACGTAACGGACGATCGCACAACCCACTTGCATCGGGAAGCTGAATCATAAGACATCGCAAAACACTTTTTCGGGTTCGATAAGGAGTCACAACCATGAGTCATTCCAACGACCAAAGCTTCGGTGACGACGGTCACCTGAACGGGATTTTTGACCAACTTGACGTCCCTGAGGACGTTCGCAGGCGTCTGGCCCAGGCGCAGCAAACCGTACAAATCAACATCCCGATCCGCATGGACGACGGCGCCTTGCAATTCTTTCCGGCCTGGCGCATTCGTTACGACGACACGCGTGGGCCGGGCAAAGGGGGCATCCGTTTCCATCCGGACGTGAGCTCGGAAGAAGTCACTGCGCTGAGCTTCTGGATGACCATCAAGTGCGCCGTGGTGGACCTGCCATTCGGCGGTGCCAAAGGTGGTGTTCGGGTCGATCCCAAGGCGCTCTCCCGACTGGAACTGGAACGTCTGTCGCGTGGCTATATCCGCGCTTTTCATGACCTTATCGGGCCGAACAGTGACATCCCGGCACCGGACGTCAACACCAACGACACCATCATGGGCTGGATGGCCGACGAATTTGCCCAGATCGAACGCCGTCAGGTACCGGCCACCATCACCGGCAAGCCTTTAGGGCTGGGCGGTTCCAGGGGACGCACCGCGGCCACCGGACGTGGCGCGCTGCAGGTGCTTGATCTGTGGGCCGAGCGCCGCGGCAAAACCCCTGAAGAACTCCGTGTGGCGGTCCAGGGTTTCGGCAATGCCGGTTATCACTTCGCCCGACTGGCCCGCGAGCGCGGCTATCGGATCGTCGCGCTGTCGGATTCCCAGGGTGCCATTCATGCCGCTGACGGACTTGATCCAGACCCGATCTGGCGCCATAAACACAAAAACCGGGAGCTCAAGGGCATGGTTTACTGTGATGAATCGATCTGCCAGGAAGCCGACGTCGAGCAACTGACCAACGACGAGCTGCTGGCGATGGATGTCGATGTACTGGTACTAGCCGCACTGGAGGACGCCGTCACCGAGCAAAATGCCGCGACCGTGAACGCCGCCACGATCCTGGAAATCGCCAACGGGCCCGTCAGTAATGAGGCCGATGATCAACTAGCCAAACGCGGCGTCGAAGTGCTACCGGATGTATTGGTCAATGCCGGCGGTGTGATCGTCAGCCATCTGGAATGGGTGCAGAATCGCATCGGTGATACCTGGTCCGAAGACGAAGTCAATCGGCGCCTCACCGAACGCCTGGCCCGCGAGGCCGCCGCCTGTTTCGACCGGGCGGAGGAAGATAACATAACGCTGCGGACTGCGGCCTATACACAGGCCATCGGCCGCATCGCCGAGGCCATGACCCAACAAGGCACTCAGGGCTATTTCAACCATCATCAAGGATAGACGGTAAAGTCGTGCTCGGTAATGAGGTGGTCATACGGCTCGGGGTCTTCACGGGCATTCTGTGTGTCATGATACTTGCCGAAGCCGCCGCGCCACGTCGCGACCAGCGCTACACTCGCCGGCAACGGTGGCCACATAACCTCTTGATGGTCGTGGTGGATACCCTGGTGGTTCGGCTATTGTTTCCCGTGGCCGCCGTCGGAGCGGCGGTGATGGCGAATGAGCAGGCGTGGGGACTGTTAAATCTGGCCAATCTGCCAGTTTGGTTGTCAGTCCTTTTGGGGACGATCGCGCTTGATCTCGCAATCTACTTTCAGCATCGCATCTTTCATGCAGTGCCCTGGCTCTGGCGCTTGCATCGTATGCACCATGCGGATTTGGAATTCGACGTAACGACGGGCCTGCGTTTCCATCCTCTGGAAATTGTGCTCTCCATGGCCATTAAAATCACCGTCGTGGTTGCGCTGGGAGCACCTGCGATTGCGGTACTGATTTTCGAAGTGATTCTCAATGCAACCTCAATGTTCAACCACGGAAACGTACGATTGCCTCAAGGGCTGGAGCAAAAGTTGAGACGGTTGGTGGTCACGCCGGATATGCACCGCGTGCATCATTCGATTGTTCCTGAAGAGACAAATAGCAACTTTGGTTTTAATTTGCCTTGGTGGGACCGGTTTTTTGGCACCTATCGGGATAAACCTGCCGCTGGCCATATTGGAATGGTCATCGGCATCGAGGATTTTCGAGAGCCGCGGGACCTCCGGTTGGATCAGATGCTGATTCAGCCATTTCGCAGCACCTACCGACGCCCCTGATCATTGTAAGCACTATCATCAGGAGTTCTTCATTTAATCGGAAAGACCTCATCATGGGGCACTGATAGAAAAGGTCCGTACATGAGTGGCCTCCACGAAACCGCCTATCCGCGATTGAAGGCGGACGTCTCTGAACAGGAACTGGCGGAAATCTATACACCCACCGCCAAAGAATGTGCCTTTGCCAGAAAGCACGGCCGAACACCCGCTGCTCGTGGTGCCTTGTTAATTCTCCTGAAAACGGTTCAGCGCTTAGGCTACTTCGTGAATCTCAAAACGGTCCCGCGGCCCATCACAGCGCATATCCTGGCCTGCGACGACCTTTTACCCGTCCCATTGAGCCAGCTCAGGGAATACGACCGCAATGGTGGCGCCCGTCAGCGGATGTTGGACGCGATTCGTCAACAGGTGGGCATCAAGGCGTTTACCGTCGAAGGCAAGGCTATCGTGAGGGACTTGGCGCGTGAAGCGGCAACCACCAAGCAAGATCTGGCGGACATTATCAATGTGGTGATCGAAGAGCTGGTGCGCCAGCGTTTTGAACTGCCGGGTTTTTCAACGCTGCAACGGTCCGCGCGTCAGGCTCGCAGCACGGTTAATACAGGTTACTTTCGGACGCTCAGTGCGGGTTTGACGGCGCAGCAAAAACAGGAATTTGACCGGCTGCTGCAAGTGCCAGACGATTCATCTCATACCAGTTGGCATAAACTGAAACAGGAACCCAAAAAGCCGACCAATACGGAAGTGAAGAAGTATCTTCAGCACCTGGAATGGCTTCAGGGCTGGTGTCAACGATTGCCCGCTGTTGATCACATTCCAGCCGCCAAGTATCACCACTTCATACTGGAAGCACGAGCGCTTGGCGCGGCCAACATCAAGGCTATGCAAAGCACCAAACGCTATGCCTTGATGATTCTGTTGGTCCATGCCCAATTGCGTCGCGCAATGGACGATGCCGTCGACATTTTTGTCCGCAAGATGCGCAACATCAAGACTAAGGCGGAAGCCAACCTGAACCAGTATCATCTGGATCACATGAAACGGATGGACAAACTGGTCGCTCAACTGCGTGACGTGCTGACCGCCGTTCAGGAAGCGCCGACGGATTCCGAGCGAGGTGCCCGAGTGGCGGCTGCCATCCAGAGCGACCCTGATGAATTACTGGCCGAGTGTGAGGAACACATGGCCTATGCTGGCAATAACTTCATCCCGTTTATGCTGCAACCCTATCGCCCGTTACGCCCCCTGCTATTCAATTGCCTTGAACTACTGGATCTGACGGCAACCAGCCACGATCAATCCTTGATTGAGGCGATTGCGACTCTGAAAAAGCACCGGCACAGCCGCAAGGAATGCCTTGTGCTCAGCACTCAACCCGTCGACGTGTCCTGGCTACCGGAGCGTTGGCGCCGTCTCATATTGGGGTCCGGGTCAAGCCAGCTACTGCCCGGTATGGTCTACCGGAAGTATTTCGAGCTGGGCGTACTAACGCAGGTGAAGCGTGAACTGATTTCCGGCGATCTCGCGGTCGCGAATAGCGACCAGTACAGCGACTACCGCGATCAGCTCGTGGATTGGAGTGTCTATGATGCCCAAATAGCGGACTACAGTGCGATGGTTGATATCGCATCCGACCCAGCCGCTTTTGTGGCGCAGGCCCGCTCACGCTTGAGCGAAACGGCGGACCGCATTGACCGTAACTTCCCGGAGAATGAATACGCCGTCTTCAATGGTGAAGAGCTGGTGATCCGGAAGCACCGTCGCACAGCGCCTCCCGATGGGCTGGCCGAAATTGACAAACAGTTATCCCAGAATTTGCCCGAAAAGAATATTCTCGACATCCTGGTGGAAGCCGAAAAATGGCTGGGGCTCCACAAACGCTTTGGACCACTTTCCGGTTTTGAGAGCAAGCTGGAAGACCCACGTACCCGCTTTGTTTCGACCTTGTTTTGCTATGGCTGCAATCTCGGGCCAACTCAGACCGCCCGATCCATCACGACACTTAATCGCCGGCAGGTGTCCTGGCTCAACCTGCGGCACGTCACCGAAGAGCGCTTGGAGCAGGCCATTGTGCAGGTTATCAATGCCTACAACCGCTACCGGCTGCCGCGACACTGGGGAACTGGCCAGCGGGCTGCCGCCGATGGCACAAAATGGAATCTGTACGAACAGAATCTGCTATCGGAATACCACATACGGTACGGTGGCTACGGCGGGGTGGGCTACTACCACGTCTCCGACAAATACATCGCGCTGTTCAGCCACTTCATCCCTTGCGGCGTTTATGAGGCCATTTACATCCTTGACGGGCTGATCAAAAACGATTCCGATATCCAGCCTGACACCTTGCATGGCGATACTCAGGCGCAAAGTGCGCCCGTCTTCGGGTTGGCTTACCTGCTGGGTATCAACCTGATGCCCCGCATCCGGAATCTGAAGCAGCTGGTGTTCTACAAGCCTGACAAACGCCAGCGGTATGAGCACATCAATGCCTTATTCAGCGAAACCGTCAACTGGAAACTGATTGAAACACATGTACCCGACATGCTCCGGGTGGCGCTATCGATCAAGGCTGGCAAGATCGCACCCTCCACGATACTGCGGCGCTTGGGTACCGCAAGCCTCAAGAACAAACTCTACTTTGCTTTCCGGGAACTGGGGCGGGTTGTTCGGACGACCTTTCTTTTGGATTACATTGGCAACGTGGAGTTGCGGCGAACCATTCATGCGGAAACGAACAAAACGGAAGAATTCAACCAGTTCGTGAAATGGCTATTCTTCGGCGGCGAGGGGGTGATCGCCGAGAATATCCGCCACGAGCAACGGAAGGTGATCAAATATAACCATTTGGTGGCCAACCTGGTCATTCTTCACAATGTGGAGTCGATGACGTTAACCCTTAAAGATCTCAAGGATCGCGGCCATCATATTGATCACGATATTCTCAAAGGATTGGCCCCATACCGCACGGACCATATCAACCGATTTGGCGATTATACGCTTGATTTTGAACGGCAGGTTTCACCCATGAGCTACAACGCCAAAATAATTTAAATACAATAGGTTAAGGCACATTTTGGAGGATTTCGTCAGAATCGTTGCCGACCCTCTAATGGGCACAAGATGCAGGGGCTCGCGCAGGCGGGGCTGAAAGACTGGGTCATCGGCTGCTATAGCCGCTTTGTTGTCCAACCAACGCTCCCGATCCCCGTCCGCGAGCATAAGCGGCATGCGACTGTGCCAGGGCTTGAATTGCTCCGAGGCGGCGGTAGTCACCAGGGTGCAAGATAGAAGCGGCCCCTCCTCCGTGCCCGGGGTGACGGAACCAAACCACAGATCCCAAAGGGCGGCGATAGCCAGAGACTCCTCCTGATTGCTAATGAGCCAGGGCTGCTTGTCGCCCTTGCTGCCGCGCCACTCGATGAAGGCAGACATGGGCACGATGCCGCGCTGGCTCGCAAAGGGCTTTTTAAATGCCGGGCTTTTGCTTAAACCCTCGCTGCGGGCGTTAAACATGGCGTATTTCTGACTGACCTCCTTTGACCACGAGGGCGTGAGCCACCAGCGGGCCGATGTCAGCACAACCGCCCCATCTTCATCGTGTTTAAGCAGCGAGATCGATTCCGTGGGCGCTACGTTGAAGGTCGGCGGGGGCAGCACGAGGTTCACCCCGAGGCTGTCCAGCAGGGCCTGGAGGCCCGGCGTAGAACTGACGTTAAAGCGACCGCACACAAGCGTCAGTGCCTGAGATCCACAATGCGCAGCCGGCGGTCATGCTTCCTTTGCCTTGCGGTAGATCTTTGCGACGCTCTGGGTGGTCGCCAGGAGATGGCCGTCGGCGTTGAACAATTGGCCGTCCAGAAACGCGGTTTTGTGAGAAAGCCGCACGATACGACCGACGGCGGTGAGAAAGCCAGCCCGGGTGGCTTCGAGATATCGCGTGCTGATCTCAAGGGACGACAAATTCGCGACCGTGTCATCGTAGCCAAAGACCGCATGGCTCATAGCCGCATCAAGCATGGCCGTGACAAAGCCTCCCTGCACCACGTCACCGGAGTGACAGAGATTCTCACCGACGGTAAAGGTCAGCGTTGCTGTTCCATCCTCGACATCAAACTCAGCAACTTTCCCATCAAAAAGCTTCATAAACACAGGAAGATTGGCGTTCAGGCGATCCAGGTTACGGGGTGTGGGCATCAGTCAGTCCATTGAGGTTGTGAGAAGGCAGCGACTTTACCCGCCCCAAAGCCACTAATCAACTTGCGGTTTCTTTCGTAAGGCCTTGTTTTTACTATTTATATCTTTTCGCTTTAGTCGTCGCTCCTTGGACGCCCGCGTCGGCCGGGTGGCGCGCCGCGCCTTGGGCACAAAACTCGCCTCCCGCAGGAGCTCCACCAGGCGCTCTATGGCGTCCTCGCGGTTCTTTCCCTGAGTACGGAAGCGCTGCGCCTTGAGCACCAGCACGCCGTCGTCGCTGATACGGCTATCGCGGCTACGCAGAAGCTTCTGACGGACCCGCTCGGGGATCCGTGCGCGATTGATATCAAAGCGCAAATGCACCGCCGTAGACACCTTGTTGACGTTTTGGCCGCCCGCTCCGCTTGCCCGCACAGCATCCATCTGCACATCGTCGTGATGAAGGGAAAAATCCGGCGTCACGGGGGTTTTATTGGGCTCTTCGCTCATGGGCAAAGGATACACCGCGCGGCGATTTCCTCCCAGGGCTGGCAAAGCATACCCATGGGGATTAGTAAGCACTCATACCGAAACTTCAATAATACCGGAGTAATCATTCATTTATCATTGACTAATCAAGCATATATCACGCATCATGTACTCTTTTAAGGAGACCCACTATGAAAACACTCAATCCTCGAGGCAAAACCCTGGTGGAGCTATGGCTCGCCAGCGAACGCCTTTCGGCACGCATCGACCACAGTCTTGGCGCAGTACATGGCATCGGTTACGTGGAATTCATGGTGCTTTATCAGCTGGCCTCCTCCCCCGATCAGCGTATGCGCCGGGTGGATCTGGCCAGTGCCATCGGCCGCACGGCATCGGGGGTTACCCGACTTCTGAAGCCCATGGAGAAGATAGGCCTGGTGGAACGAGACGTCAGCGAACGGGACGCTCGGGTGAGTCTCGTTGCCCTCACCAGGACGGGGCGCAGCCGCCTTGACGAGGCGCTCACCACCGTTAATGAACTGGGGGCGCGTCTCACCAATGCCTTGGGGGACAGCCAGCTGGACAGTGCGGCTGCCGCCCTGGCGATTCTGCGGGATTGAGGGATTGAGGGATTGAGGTGGATTGAGACTTAAGACACCGTAACGGAGAGACTGGCACATTGAATTACACGACGATTGTCTTCACGCACCTCATCACGGTCTGCGCGGCATTTCTTCTTGGCACAACGATGCTTGTACTGAAGAAAGGCACGCCGTTACATCGAATGCTGGGGCGTTCCTACCTATTACTCATGCTGTTCACGGCGGGCACTGCCCTCGCCCTGCCCGCTCAGTTGGGTCCCACCGTTCTTGGGCACTTCGGCCCCATTCATCTGCTCTGCATTGTGGTTGCCTATAGTGTCCCTAAGGGCTGGCTGGCAGCGCGGCGCGGGGACTGGCAGACCCACCGCAAAGTGATGGTCAGACTCTATGTCCTTGCCCTGGTGGTCGCGGGGCTATTCACGCTTGCACCGGGCAGACTGATTCACAGCTGGGTGTTTTAAGTCCCCCGATTCTATACAACAGCGGTCGCCGGCCGCCCCGGCATCCGAGAGATCAAGAGCCCCCGTCCGGGGCATCCATGCCTCCGTCACGAGACTGCTGAAAGCCTCCAGGACGCGCTGGGTTTGCTTCTCGAGGGACTGCCCCAAGTTGCGATCATTGCTCGTAAGAGCTTCGTAGGGCGAATGGGTATAGTAAAACGCCTGATTCAAGCGGTGGGACAAGCGGTCTGAATCACTGATCACCCCCTGAAAGTCCCGAAAATCTATGAGTTCCCAGACATCCACGATATCTTGCTGAAGATCCGCAACGGCCGACGGCGCAAGCTTCCCTTCCATGCCGGTCAGCTGCAACTCCATACATTCCAATACCTGCAAAACATCCTTTGACTGGCGTTGGAGAGACTCGATTTTCTGCCGGAATGCCAGATTGTCAGCGTAGTGTTCGGCGTCAAAGCTCACCTTTGGATCCGCAAGGAGCGTGAGATCCCGTGTTTGCGAGATCTCGCCGGCCGTCATTTGCAGCTGATAGCGACCGGGCGCAGCCAGGGGCTGTTCCAACACCGGACTCATCAGCGGCCCGTAAATCGCCTGACCAGCCCACTGCAAGTTCCAGCTTGTGCGGTTCATCCCCTGCGCCACCGGCTGCTCCCATTCCCTGACGAGCTGCCCTTCGATGGACACCGTGAAGGATACAGATTTAATAGATGGATCCCCCACCCAGAAGCTGATGAGCGCCTCCCTCGCATTGTTGTCCCCCGCAAAAAGATGATCCGGTGATAAGCGCTGACCGGGTGCCTGATCAATGACCGGCTGGTAAGTGGCAGGCGGTGCAAAAAGTTGCAAAGGTTCGTCCCTGAGCGTCGGGTCTGCCGCCAGGGCTCGCCAGGGCGTCAGGTCGTCGAGAATCCAGATGCTGCGCCCAAAGCTTGCGATAACCAGATCCCCCTCGCGCCGCTGGATAGTCATATCCATGGTGGATACCGACGGATAACCCTCCAGCCATTGCTCCCAGCTTCCCCCCCCGTCCAGGGAGACATAAAGACCGTATTCCGTGCCCAGGAACATCAGGCGGGGTTCCACGGGGTCCTGCACAAAGGAGAGCGCGTAGGACGGCAGCGCCTGGTTCTCCAGAAGATTCTCCCAGGTCGCCCCGTAATCCCGGGTGTAAAACAGATAGGGCCGCACATCCCCCTGCAGGTGGTTGTCGATGACCACAAAGGCCTCGTTCGCCGCATAGCTGGACGGCAGGATTTGCTTGATCCAGCCCGCGGGCGGCGCCCCCTTCAGCTTTGCCGTGAGGTCGGTCCAGGATTTACCGCCATCGCGGGTAAGATGCAGCTTGCCGTCATCGCTGCCCACCCAGAGCAAACCCTCCGACCGTTTACTGGGTGCAATCACCGTGATGCTCGTGTGATTCTCGGCGGCGGTAGCATCGATGGAGAGCCCCCCCGACGCCTGCTGTCGTTGTTTGGCAGGATCATCGGTGGTCAGGTCGGGGCTCAGCCTGGACCAGGAGGCGCCGCGATCCGTGGACTTGTGAACAAACTGACTACCGATGTACAGGGTGCCGGGCTGGAACGGGTCTGCCGCTATCCCGGTATTCCAGTTGAAGCGCAGGGGCTCGCCTTCATCCACGGGCATAATGGTCTTTCGCTGACCCGTTTCGCGATTGACGCGCACCAGCATGCCACCCTGCCACAGGGCATACACCCAGGGACCGCGTTCCGGCTCCAGCACCACATCAAAACCATCGTTAAAAGCCAGTTCCCGCCAGTAACTGTTGCGAATACCAGCGCGGCTCCACACCTCACTGGGGCCATACCAGGTGCCGTTATCCTGAAGCCCGCCATAAACCCGGTACGGCACCTCATCGTCAACGGTGATGTGATAGAACTGCCCCAGGGGTAAATTCTCTGCGAAGCGCCAGTGTTCGCCCCGGTCACGACTCCAGTACAAACCGCCATCCGTACCGTCGATGATGAAACTTGAATCATCGGGGTCGATCCAGAAGGCGTGGTGATCGGCATGAACCTCCCTGCCCCAATCCTCGATCACCTCAAAGGCCTCACCGCCGTTCTCGGACCGTGCAAGACGGGAGTAGAGGTTGTACACCCGATCGGGGTTTTGTGTATCCACATGCAGTTCAGAGAAGTAGAACGGCCGACTGCCGATGGTCTCGCTGTTGATCATCGTCCAGGAGATACCGCCATCATCAGAACGATAGAGCGCGTTCTTTTGAGATTCGATGAGCGCATAAACGCGATCAGTTTGAGAAGGCGCAATCGCGACGCCGATCCTGCCGTAGGGCTTTGCCGGCAGCCCCGCAGATTCCTCAACTTCCGACCAGGAATCGCCGCCATCCAGGCTTACATAGAGACCCGAGCCGGAACCACCCGAGGCGGAATCCCAGGGACTGCGGCGATATTCCCAGAGGGTCGCAATAAGCTTGTCGGGATTCTTGGGATCCATAATCAGATCCGCCGCGCCGCTGCGGTCGTTGCTGTACAGGACCCGGGCCCAGGTCAGGCCACCGTCCTCGGATTTGTAAACGCCGCGCACGTCACTGGGATTAAAGGGATCGCCCAAAACGCCGGCCCAGACAATATCCTTGTTATCCGGGTGCACAATCAAACGATGGATATTGCGACTCTGCTCCAGCCCCAGATGGGTCCAACTGGTGCCACCATCGATGCTTTTATACAGGCCATTCCCGCTGGACTGGGAGTTCCGGGGATTCCCCTCCCCCGTGCCCGCGTAAATCACGTCGGGTTCCGAGGGGGCGATGGCCACGGCGCCAATGGACTGCACCGGCTGACGGTCAAAAACAGGATCGAAGGTGATACCGGCGTTCACCGTTTTCCAGAGACCGCCGGACGCCGAGCCGATGTACCAGATATTTTTGTTGCCGGGGTTAACAGCGATGGAGGTGATACGGCCGCTCATACCTGCCGGGCCAATGCTGCGCAGGGGCAACTGCAGCGACGGCTGGGACAGAGCTACTGAGCTGAAGCAAAGGCCAGTCAATAAAAGGCAAAAAAGGAATCCAGGAAAGAAAGGGAAGGCAGGGAAGGCAGGGAAGAAAGATGGGCGCATGATTGTGTAGTCAGAGTCACGATTTGTCGGGAAGTGTAACGCGGCACCCGTGGAATTCATCGTCGCTCACGGTCTACGCCTTGGAGGGCTTCTTCATACTCTTCGTAACTGGTGTCAAACTGACTCATGCACTTCTCAGCCTGTGCCTCCGGCAGTTTGCTACATTCAAAACGCTGGTTGTCCTGTATGGCTGTGTAGACCTGCTGCTTACTGCAAGCGCAGAGGAGCGGCAGTACGCACAAAGCCAATGTGGTTTTCATGATGAAGAAACTCCCTGTGTGTTCCATAAGCACAGAAATCAGCCAATCCGGCGGTAGCGCATACTGCCTGTTGCCGGTGGATACCGGCTATTGCCCCCGTTGCGATCAGGGCAGTGACGGTCGCCGCTTTCGTCGCCGCTTTCGCCACCCATTTCGCCGCCCATTTCGTCGTCCAATCGGTGAACAACATTACCACCATGGGTAAATCCCAGGCAAAAAAAAGCCCACGAACAGTGGGCCAGGTGAACCTGCACGCTGCCTGGCGTGCGGCGATTTTCGACGGCTATTAAGAACCGGGGAGAATGACCGTGTCGATGACGTGGATAACGCCGTTAGACGCTTCGACGTCCGTCATTACGACCGTCGCACCGTCCACCATGACGACCGCGTCGCTCGCTGAGATGCTCACGGACTCGCCCTGCACCGTCGTGGCGCTGTCGAGGGTCACGACATCGGCTGCCATTACCTTGCCCGATACGACGTGGTAGGTAAGCACAGCGACCAGCTGGTCTTTGTTCTCGGGCTTGAGCAGTGTTTCCACCGTGCCTTCGGGGAGTTTGGCGAAGGCATCATTAGTCGGTGCAAATACCGTGAAAGGACCTTCACCGGACAGCACGTCCACGAGGCCTGCTGCTTTTACTGCCGCTACCAGCGTGGAGAAATCACCGTTTCCTGCAGCGATCTCAACGATTGTGCCGGGCATATCGTCATGGCCACCCTCATGGTGCGCCGCGTGGGAGAACATCGTCGCGAGCATCAATACTGTCGCAAATTGAATCTTGTGTAGCAGTTTCATGTATAACTTCCTCTGTGTTGGATTCTCACGAAATTCGCACCAACCCACCGGCTGGAACCATTTCGCCGCAGCAAACTGCGCTACACCAATCTTTACGGGAGCAAATTCTCCCTGGGCTCGCACTGTTCATGCTTTGTCTAGAGTCTCTATGGGTGGGCAAAGGACGTCTTTCAGCAACAGTTGCCGCCAGAGGCAGGCAAAAATCGGTATGCTCAACCCCTCAGTTAGCAACGCAGGCGCCATAATGCTGGTCCGTGCATTCATCACAGCTGTAGTTTTTGGTCTCCTTCTTGGGAGCTGCGCGAACCCCTCACAAACGGTCATTGATGCCACGTTGAGCGGTGACCCCGAGCGAATCGCAAAGGCTGTTCTCGAGGACCAGCTGAATCGCCAGGGTATCCCCAGGGATCTTGAAGGCCTTCCCGAGTTAATCGACGCCGTGAGCAAACTCCTCGTCAGGGTTTGGGGAGAAGATGAGCCCGAGGTCGCCTCGGAGCGTCGCTATGTCAAATACAGTAACGCCTATGAGGCGCGCGCCATCGTGGATTTTGAACAAGGTTGGCTGGAGGTAGAAACGATTGCGCAAAGCGATGCGCTGGAGAAGCTCCGCCAGGCCATCGTCAGCACTTTGCTCACAACCCGGGATATGAGCGTTGAGGATATATTCACCGATGCCAAGCCCACCGTGGGCGGCGAGCCTTTTCTTCTAGGCCAGGTGCTCGACCGCGACGGAGAGCCTATTCGATGGGAGTGGCGCGCGGAAAGGTTTGCTGACTATCTCATCAGGGAAAAACTGCAAACGCAGGTCCAACACGGCAAAACCTTGCGGAGGGTGCACGTCGAGCTGGTCAACGATCATCTTCATCTTCGCGAGCTGGAGTACGCAGACTACGTCCTGTCTGCGTCCCGTCGCTACAAGGTGGCGCCCTCTCTGGTGTATGCGGTGATTGAGGTAGAGAGTGCCTTCAACCCCTACGCGGTAAGCCCCGCAAAAGCCTACGGTCTGATGCAGGTCGTGCCTTCAACCGCGGGTCGCGACGTGTTTGAGCGCATCAAAAAGCAAAAGGGAGAGCCCACAAAACAGCAACTGTTTAAAGCAGATTTCAATATCGATATCGGCAGCGCCTACCTCCACCTTCTGGACGACAGCTACCTCAGCGCTATCGCCAATCCCGCCAGCAGAAAGTACGCAACCATCTCTGCTTACAACGGTGGTGCCGGGGGTGCGCTTCGCGCTTTTTCGTCAGACCGCAGCAAAGCGATCGGATTGATCAACGCCATGACACCCTCCCAGGTGTATGAACACTTAGTTCAAAAGCACCCTTTTGCGGAAACCCGGCGGTATCTCGAGAAGGTCAACACTGCAGAGCAGCGATACCGCTGACGGTCTCGCCTGCCAGCTGTTTCAGCGACCGCGGGAACAGCGGCACGCCCATTCAATTACCCGCGTTCTCGAAAACGGTACTCGCGTAAACGTAATCGTCATCAAAACCGAAGCGTCCCCGGTATTGGCAGCGAATCCCTTCCTTACGCTGATGCACATCCGCGGAAAAACGCCCTGCATCAAGATTCAGCTGGACATCAGCCTCCTGAAAACCCAAAAACGCGTCATGCAATGGATTGAACACCTTGTAGATGGATTCCTTTATGCAAAACATGACTTTACCCAAATCCACCCTGAGTGGATCTTCGCCCTGTTGCGCGATCCAGTGCAGCTCGCGCGCGGTGCAGATCCTGTTAACCACGCCTTTTTTCAGCGGTGTTCGGGGCTCGGCATCGATACCGATAGCGGTGTAATCACTGGCCATCGCCACTGCCGCTGCGCAAAAGCCCCTCGTGTGAGTAATACTGCCAACATAGCCTGGGGGCCAGGAGGGACGTCGGCCCTCGGAGTCCGGCGGCAGAATAATGTCACCCTTGAGTCCCAGCTGCCTAAGCGCGGTTTTTGCTGCGTTGCGACCACTGCGAAACTCTCTTTGACGCTTATCACCCGCAGCCGCGATGGAGGTTTCCTCAATATCGCTCAGCCGCCGACTCTCCATAGGAACTGTCGCAATCACGAGGACGACATCCGATGGCAATTGATCAGCCAGCATTAACTATGAGCGCCCATACGCAGTGAATCCTTGCTATGCAGATAAAGTCGGAAGAATCTCGAAATGGTATAACAGAACCATCAAATCTGTGTTTCCACATCTTCATGTTCCCAAGAACCAATTGTGTAACTGAAGCAACTCATTCGATTTACTGCCTGGAGCCCCGATGAAACGACAATATGAAACCCTGCTCCTCGAGGAAAGAGGTGCCGTTGATCACTTGACCCTGAATCGCCCCGAGTCCCTCAACGCCCTCAATCCCACAATGGTGGACGAGCTTCGAAACTATTTCAGGGACCTGGCCACGCGACCGGATCGCCGCATCGTTGTTCTGAAGGGCGCAGGGCGCGCGTTTTGTGCGGGACTGGACCTTAAAGCCGAGGAATCCCACGCGCTGGACACGGTACAGCAGGGTCTGGCGTTTCAGCGCTCCATCGCCGAAATCTACATTGCCATGCGCCGCTGTCCCCAGCCCATCGTCACGCTGATTAACGGAGCCGCCTGCGGTGGCGGCCTCTCCCTCGTCCTGGCATCAGATATCCGCATCGCCTCGACCACCGTGAAAATGAATTGCGCCTACATTCGCGTGGGTCTGGGCGGTTGCGACATGGGTTCCTCCTATTTTCTGCCCCGCCTCGTGGGCTCAGCCCTGGCGTCAGAGCTCATCCTAACGGGCAAGTTCATCAACGCCGAGCGCTCCCTGAAACTCGGTCTGGTTTCTCAAGTGGTGGAACCCGAGGACCTCGACGCCGCAGCCGAGGAGGATATCCAGTTAATGCTGGGTAATTCCCCTCTCGGCCTCCGTCTCTCCAAAGAGGCGCTCAACGTCAACATTGATATTGGCTCGCTGGAAGCCGCTATCGCACTGGAAGACCGCAACCAGATACTCTGCAGTCAGAGCAAAGACGGGAAAGAAGGCATGACGGCTTTCGCGGAACGACGAGCGCCCCATTATCAGGACGTCTGAGGCGCCTGCTCTTGTCGACCGTTCCTCAACACTGTCTCCCTGCGATCATCCAGGGCTGCACTGCTAACGCCCTTGGCATGCTCCCTGTTTGTCTCAGCCTCGTGGGCCAGGCCGGCTTCAAGCCCGTGATCAAGGGAGTAATCAATGAGATGCTGCACCGCGATTAACGTAGCCTTATCAGCTCGCTGAATGCTTCGCGCCAACTCGTCGCAGTGCTTCAGCAATTCATCCGCCGGCAGCACGCGGTTGACGAGGCCCCATCGCTCTGCAGTCCCCGCGTCCAGATAGTTTCCGGTAAAGCTCAGCTCCTTTGCGCGGGAAACGCCGATGGCCCGGGACAGGCGCTGACTCAAGCCCCAGCCAGGGACCACGCCCATACGTACATGGGTGTCAGCGAAACTGGCATGCTCACTGGCGACGAGAATGTCGCACATGAGAGCGATTTCAAATCCGCCGGTCACGGCAAAACCATTGATAGCGCCGATCAGGGGTTTTCCTACACCTCTGATGGCGTCATGAAGTCCCGGGCCCATGTTGGCTTCGGTCTGTAAGCCCCTGCGACCCAGCTCTTTAAGGTCGAGTCCCGCGGAGAACGCGCGCCCGGCGCCCGTGAGGATAATGACCTCAGTGCCTGAATCCGTCCTAAGACGGGAAAACTCCCGGGCCAGTGCAGAGCGCAGCTCAAGAGACAGAGCATTCAACTGCTTCGGTCTGTTGAGAGTAACAAGCGTTACCCCGTCCCTTGTTTCGCTGAGCAGAACGCTCATACCCATATCCCCTTAAAGCACGCTCGAAGTGTATCTCACGAGGGCGGAGGCAGTAATTTTGACAAAAAAAAGGGCCCTCGATGGGGCGGCTCTTCATCATTAACGGGGGACACCGGGGCTCATTAAACTGAATTTGCGGAAACGGTTTAATGGAGAACACCCGATGTCCCACGCAGGATTAATACTAGGGCTTCCAGAGCTGGAGGTCGAACACGTCGATCGCAATGATGCGATCTCGGTCTACGCCAAACCCAAGAAGCGGCCCTGCTGCCTTCACTGCCAGCACCCGAGAGTGCGGATCAAAGCCACCTACCAGCGGACCCTAAAGCATACACGCCAAGGCAACCAGCTCATCACTCTGCATCTCAGAGCACCGAAGTATCACTGCCCGCGCTGCGGTCGCTATTTCCGCCATCGATTCAAAGGCGTACGGCCGCGCTATCGAGCCTCCGAGGCGTTTCGCCACGAGGTCTTCGAGACCCACGATGGCGGGGTCACCCAGGCCAAGCTCACACGCACCCATGGCATCAGCGCAGCCACTACTGAACGCTGGTACCACGGCCACTGTGAGCGACGCGTCTCGGAGATGTCGAACCGCCCCTGCCCCAAGGTCCTCGGGATTGATGAGCACTTCTTCACCCGCAAGCGCGGCTTCGCGACCACATTGGTCGACCTGCGGCGCCACAAAGTCTTCGATGTGCGCCTGGGACGCTCCCAGGCCAGCCTGGACAGCTATCTGCGGCGTTTGCCGGGCAAAGACAACGTCAAGCTCGTGGTGATGGATCTGTCCGAGACCTATCGCAGCATCGCCCGCCAGTACTTTCCCGGCGCCACGATCGTCGCTGATCGATTCCACGTCATTCGCCTGGTCAATCAGCACTTCCTCAACGCCTGGAAAGACGTGCACCCCGAGGGTCGCAGAAACCGCGGCCTGCTAAGTCTCATGCGGCGCCATGCCTGGCGCTTGAAGCCGGAGCAGCGAGAGAATCTGCGGCGCTACCTGAGCGACTACCCCGGCCTCGCCGCACTCTATGACGCCAAGCAACACCTCAACGAGCTGATGCTACTCAAGAATCTGAGGAAGAAAACGGCCCAAAAGAAGCTACCTGAACTGCTGGCGTTGATCGAGCAGCTGCGCCACAGTCCGCTGAGACGGCTGGCGAAAACCCTGAAGTCTTGGCTTGAGCCCATCGTCATGATGTGGCGATTCAGTAAGAGCAACGGGCCCACGGAGGGCTTCCACACGAAGATGGAGATGATGACGCGAAGAGCGTACGGATTTAGAAATTTTGAAAACTATCGATTGAGGGTCTTAACCCACTGCGGGTGGGATGGCATCATCAATCGTGTTTAGTGAGAAACGGTCCATCCCCCGTTAATTGGGGAGAGCCGATGGGGCCCGGCTCTTCATCATTAACGGGGGACACCGGGGATCATTAAACTGAATTTGCGAAGTCCGTTTAATGAGGAAACCCCCGATGTCCCACGCAGGAAATATATTAGGCCTTCCCGAGCTGGAGGTCGAACGTGTTGATCGCAATGATTCGATCGAGGTCTATGCCAGGCCAAAGCGCCGCCCATCGTGCATCCACTGCCAGCATCCCAAAGTCAGGATTAAAGCGACCCACGAGCGCACGTTAAAACACACACGCCAGGGCAACCAGGTGATGACGCTGCACCTGAAGACGCCCAAGTATCACTGCCCACAATGTGGTCGCTACTTTCGTCACCGGTTTCAGGGCGTCAGGCCCCGCTATCGATCGTCGGACGCCTTCCGTCTTGAAGTATTCGAGGCCCATGACGGCGGCGTGACGCAGCGTAAGCTCGCGAGAACACACGACATGAGCCCGGCAACCGTCGAGCGCTGGTATCAAGGTCAGTGCCGACTGCGACTATCGGAGATGTCTAATCGGCCCTGCCCCCGTGTGCTGGGTATCGACGAGCACTTCTTTAGCCGCAAGCGCGGCTACGCCACCACGATGGTGGATCTGAAGAACCACAAGGTCTTCGATGTGGTGCTGGGACGCTCAGAACTGAGTTTGAGACGTTATTTAAGGGCATTACCGGGTAAAGAGAACGTCCAGGTTGTCGTCATGGACTTGTCGGAAACCTACCGCAGCATTGTGCGCCGGTACTTTCCTAACGCCACGATTGTTGCCGATCGATTCCACGTCATTCGACTGGTTAATCAGCATCTGCTCAAAGCCTGGCAGGGCTACGATCCCGAGGGGCGCAAGCATCGCGGGCTGGTCAGCCTGATGCGACGCCACCAATGGCGTCTTACGGATGAGCAAAGAGAGAACCTTGGCCGATATCTGGATGACTATCCCGTGCTCAAGGCGCTGTATGCGGCTAAGCAGCAGCTCAATCGTCTGCTGCTACTCAAATCCTTGAATCGTAAAAAAGCCAAGCAGCTGCTGCCGCGGCTGCTTTCATTAATCGAGGACTTGGCGGCTAGCCCGCTTCATCGGTTGGCCAGAACACTGAAGTCTTGGCTGGAACCCATCGTTGGCATGTGGCGGTTTACCAAGACGAACGGCATCACCGAGGGCTTCCATAACAAGATGGAAATGATGAGTCGGCGAGCCTATGGATTTAGAAACTTTGAAAACTATCGACTGCGGGTCTTAACCCACTGTGGATGGGATGGCATTATCAACCGAGTTTAATGAAAACCGGTGTATCCCCCGTTAACTGGGTAGAGCCTGGGGCCCTCTTTGTATGTGGCGGAGAAGGAGGGATTCGAACCCTCGAACGGTTGCCCGTTACACACTTTCCAGGCGTGCGCCTTCGACCACTCGGCCACCTCTCCGTAAGGGCGCGAATCATACATAAACCGGCTGCCCTTCGCCAGACGCCATTGTCGGTAATTACACAGGCGTAGTATCGTGGGTTTTAATCCGGATATTGAGAAACATGATGCTTAAACGCCTGAAAAACACCGCCCTCCTTCTAACCGCGACCTCTCTGCCCTTCACGCTTTTTTCTTCTCAGTTACCGGCCGCAACCGCTGCAGACACAGCGGGCGCGCTCAAAGCCGCGGTAAACCAGCATATTGCTGACCATGGTGGCGAGATCCTCGGGGATTTCCGCGAACTCCTCGCCATGCCCAATGTGTCAACCTCGCTCCCGGATATGCAGAAGAACGCCCAATGGATAAGCCGCTATATTGGTGAGCGGGGATTTTCTTCGCGCATCGTCCGCGCCGGCGGAGCGCCCTACATTCTTGCCGAGCGCAAGACCCCCGGCGCGACCCGAACGGTTCTCATCTACGCGCACTTTGACGGTCAGCCGGTAGAGCCTGCGGACTGGAAAACGCCTCCCTTTGAACCCACGCTCAAAGATGCTGCTGCCACCCTCGACTGGGAAAAGGCCCTAAAGCAAGGCATCGATCCTGAGTGGCGCGTCTACGCGCGTTCCGCCGGGGACGATAAAGCGCCAGTGATTGCGCTGATGCATGCCATCGATGCCATGGACGCGGCCGGCCTTGAAGCCAGCGTCAATGTAAAACTCATCCTCGATGGAGAGGAAGAATTTGGCAGCCCCACCGTCGAACAAATCCTCGAAGAACACGCCGATGAGCTCAGCGCGGACATACTGCTGTTCTGCGACGGCCCGATGCATCAGAGCGGACTTCGCCAGCTGGTCTTTGGCGTACGGGGGGATATCGGCGTCAATCTAACGCTCTACGGGCCTTCACGCCCCCTCCACTCGGGCCACTACGGTAATTGGGCACCCCACCCCACGGACGCGCTGATGCGCCTCCTGGCCACCATGAAGGACATGGATGGCAATATTCAAGTCGCGGGTTATCTCGACGAAGTTACACCGGTGAGCGAGGCGGAGCAGGTCGCTATCGCCGCCATACCCTCCGTGGATGCGCAGCTACAGGATGAATTGGCGCTGGGCAGGGTCGAGGGTGCCGGGGAGCGTATCGAAATGACCATCATGCGACCGGCCATCAATATTGTGGGGTTTCAGGCCGGCGGTGTTGATGATCAGGCGCGCAATATCATTCTTTCCAAGGCGCGGGCCTCCCTGGATCTACGGTTAGTGCCCGCACAAACGATAGATCACGTAAAGCAAACCCTGGAGGAGCATTTCAAGAGCCAGGGATTTTACGTCACTTATGAGGAACCAAGCGAAGAGGTGCTGCGAAACAACCCGGGAGTGATAAAAGTCGACTGGACGGAGGGTTACCCCGCGTATCGCAGTGATCTGAATGGCGAGGCGGCCAGGAAGTTAACGGCAATCCTCACTAAGTATGATGGTGAAAAGCCGCTCATCTCGCCCACCCTCGGCGGCAGCCTGCCCATCCATCTCTTCGATCAGGCCCTGGATATGCCCATCGTGCTCCTACCCATTGCCAACCATGACAACAACCAACATGGCCGTGACGAGAACATGCGTGTTGGTAATCTGTTCTCTGCGATAGGCGTCTATGCAGCGGTGTTAGAGGGCTTTGGACGCAACTAGCTAAAAGCCGCAGCTAGCCGCTCTTTTCCATCGTTTTTCGGGACAGCCACAGCACGCTTTTTCGAGGTACAAAGGGCAGGAGCCCCTTTAGGAATACGCTAATCTTGGGATCATTTATCGCAAGCAGCTCACCTTTATCCATCGCGCGATAACCGCACTCGGCAACAGAGCGAGCATCCGCGCCCAGTTCAAAGCCCTTAACGCCGCCCAAATCTGCTGCCTCCTGAAACTCGGTGATCACCGGGCCGGGGCATAAAACGGTCACGGTGACGCCTGTGCCCTCGAGCTCGTTAGCCATCGCTTGAGAAAATGAGTTCACGTAGGCCTTACTCGCGTAATACACGGCCTGCAAGGGTCCCGGGAGAAAGCCAGCCGTTGACCCCACGTTGAGGATTTTCCCCTCTCCCCGGTCGACCATGCCTTGGACAAAGTAGTAGCTCAGCTCCGTGAGAGCGACCATGTTGAGCTGCATCATGCGCTGGTCGCGCTCAAGACCACTCTCATGGAACTTCCCGTGGCCGCCAAAACCGGCATTGTTCATCAACACATCGACGGAAACGCCAAGCGCGTCCACGTCTGCCATGAGCTTCCTGGCTGCCCCTGGTTTCGCAAGGTCGGCGGCAATTACCTGTACTTGCACCCCATGCTCTGCTCTGAGCTCTTTAGCGATTTCCTCAAGACGCTGTTTGCGCCGTGCTACAAGAATGAGGTCACCGCCCTTTGCGGCGTGGACTCTCGCCAACTCTTCGCCGATGCCGGCAGACGCGCCGGTAATCAAAGCCGTGTTCTTCATAGGGCTCAATCCTTTTCTAAGATGCGGGAATGAAAGGCCGCTCGGGGCGCTGGCGCCCGCTGTATCTATTGCCGGTTTAAGCGATATCGCGGTGCCGGCTGATGCTCGGAGCAGCGCCAGGGGCTGATATCCAGACCCCCGCGTCGTGTGTATAAGGCATGCACCGACAAATAATCCGGCTGCAGTCGATCCAGTATATCGGTGTAGATACGCTCCACACACTGCTCGTGAAACTCCTGATGATTGCGATAGGCCAGGAGGTAACGGAGTAACCCCGGACTCTCCGGCGCCACGCCACGGGTCTCGACGACCACCGTGGCCCAATCGGGCTGTGCAGTCACCGGGCACAGGGAACGCATGAGGTGCGTATAGAGCAGCCCGTCACCGGCCACGCCCGTGAGTAGGACCGGATCGGCGGCATCTGGCACGGTGACCTCAAGATCATCCAGGCAGCTACCGGGAAGATCCTCTCCGCGAAATGCGGGATCTTCCGGACTGCCAAGAGTCAGGGAGACCGGCGCACCGGCAACTTCCGAGAGATCTCTGACAATGGTTTGCCGCGCCGCCTCAGCAGAGGTGAATCGGTGATTGTTCAGGGAGTTGAGATACAGCTTGAGGGACTTGGACTCAATGAGATTCGCCGACGTGGCGGGAATCGCAAAGGTCCCGACAAACGCCTGGGGCATGCCGGCAGCGCTAAGCCAACTCAGCTCATAGGCATGCCAGATATCCTCGCCAAAACCCTGAAAGCGCTGCTCAGGCAGGCTCGCTCTTGCGTTAGAACGGGGTACGGGGAACAGAAGCGAAGGATCATATTGCTCACTGCCGACGACCTGCTGACCCAGCAACGGCCCTTTGTCATGGGTGAGTGCATCACCGCTCACAAGGCTTTACTGCCGCAAACGCGTACCGCTGTTAAGCAGGTACATGCTGTAGGTGAACGCCGCCACGGTAAAACCACCGAGCATGGCAAAGGCAAAGCCCACGCTCACATCGGCAACGCCCAGGACGCCGTAGCGGAAAGCGTTAACTACATACACCAGAGGATTCAGTTTGGAGACCCCGGCCCAAAAATCCGGCAGCAGATCCAGGGAATAAAACACCCCCCCGAGGTAGATCAAAGGCGTCAACACAAAGGTCGGAATGATAGAGATGTCATCAAAACTGTTGGCAAAAACGGCGTTGATAAAGCCCGCCAGGGCAAACAACAGCGAGGTCAATGCCACACCCGCAATCACCACGGCAAAGCTATGTATCGGCAGACGGGTAAAAAACATCGCGACGGTGGTAACGATGGCAGCAACCAGCAAGCCTCGAATAACCCCTCCGCTGACGAAGCCCAGGAGGATCACATAGTTGGGCGTCGGCGAAACCAGCAATTCCTCTACGCTGTGATTGAACTTGGCACCGAAGAAGGACGAGACCACATTCGAATAGGAATTGGTCACAATGGCCATCATGATCAATCCCGGCACCACAAACTCCATGTAACTGAAGCCACCCATTTCACCGATGCGCGAGCCGATCAGCGAGCCGAAGATCACAAAATACAGGCTCATGGTAATGGCTGATGGCAGCAGGGTCTGGGGCCAGATGCGTAGAAAGCGTCGAATCTCCTTACGGAGAATAGTTTTGAAGGCGATGATCTTTTCCTGGGTATTCACGCGGCGTCCTCCAGGAGATTCACAAACATCTCCTCCAGGCGATTAGCGCGGTTTCTCAGGCTTGTCACATTCACGCCGGCCTCGTTGAGCGCGATAAAGACATCGTTCAGGTGCTGGCCCTTCTCGACTTCGATCTCCAGGGTAAAGTCATCCACATGGCGAAATTCAAACTTTTCGATACTCAGGGTGTCGGGAAGTTTATCTGCACTGTCTACGATAAAAACTTCGCGTTGCAGTCGCCGGAGCAAATCTTTGATGGAGGTGTTTTCCACGATCGCACCGTGATTGATGATGGCGATATTGCGACAGAGCGCCTCGGCCTCCTCGAGATAATGGGTGGTGAGAATAATCGTCGTGCCGTTGGCGTTAAGCTTCTGGAGGAATTCCCACATACCCCGCCGCATCTCAATATCAACCCCCGCGGTGGGTTCATCAAGGATCAGGAGCTTGGGTTCGTGTACCAGAGCCCGGGCAATCATCAGTCTGCGCTTCATACCACCGGAGAGCATGCGACCCGATACGTCGCGCTTGTCCCACAGACCCAGTTCGCGCAGGTATTTTTCTGCACGCTCACAGGCCAATGCCCGTGGCAGGCCATAAAAACCGGCCTGATTGGTAACAATGTCGAAAACCTTTTCGAACATGTTGAAATTAAATTCCTGGGGAACAATGCCGATGAACTTCTTCGCCGTAGGAAAATCCAAGTCAATATCGACACCGTGAACCGACACCTTCCCCGCGCTTTTACTCACGAGGGAACAAACGATACCAATGGTCGTGGATTTACCGGCGCCGTTAGGACCCAGCAGTGCAAAGAAGTCGCCCTGCTGCACCTCCAGGCTGATCCCTTTCAAGGCCTGAAAGCCGTTGTCGTAGGATTTTTCAAGACCGTCAATTTTTAAAGCCGGGGTGCTCCCGGCGTTGGACTCTGGCATCCTGCCCTCATTAATCAAGTGAATGTGAACCTGTCGTCGGCAAACATGGTCAAAAATGACCTTTGTTGCAACGGCGTGGCGGTTCGATGGCAATAACTTAAGACTACACATTGTAAACGCAACGGGGACAGCGAGAAACGCTAATGAACGACACGGAATTCCATGCTGAGCAAATGGCACTCCTCGAGGCCTTTAATCAGCGCCTCCAGGACTACGCAGCAGCGCCCGAGGGTGCAACGCTGGTAGAACTGGCACAACAATTTGACGCCCTTTGCGCCAACCCGGAGACCATCATGGACGATGCGCCAGCCCTGGTTTATCGATTGCTTACCATTGCGCCGCAGTTTACCGAGGCATTCCCCCGGGACTTACTGTGGTATCTGGGACAGGAGTGCCTGCACTTTATGCCTGACGAGGAGATCGAGATGTTTACCCGCCTTGACGAGCAACGTCGCGCGGCTCTGGGCGAGGGAGTAGAATTCAACTGGCTCGAAGCCCGCGCCGCTGAAAAAGGCCTCCAATAGCCGAATCCGCCTCCTTTTGAGCCCGAAAAATGTCGAAAAACACACATTCACCGACCACCTACCCTGAACGTCCACAAATGCTGGAACAGATGCGCCTTTTTGCTTGACGATTATGGGCTCTCTCCATACAATGCGCGCCTCCTGACGAGGAGCACCACGTCCCCTTCGTCTAGTGGCCTAGGACACCGCCCTTTCACGGCGGTAACAGGGGTTCGAACCCCCTAGGGGACGCCATTTTCTCAGGAAGTGCGGGAATAGCTCAGTTGGTAGAGCGCAACCTTGCCAAGGTTGAGGTCGCCAGTTCGAACCTGGTTTCCCGCTCCAAATTTCAAAGACCAATCATCCGATTGGTCTTTTTTTTTGTCCTTTAGAACCGTAATCGCTTTGTTAATACGAGAAGTGGGTGCCTCGGACAGCTTGACGGCTAAACCAAAGAAACGCCAAACGCTTGGGCGATGCGTCGGTTCTCGGACGCAATTTCGCCGCCTGACATCGGCAGCTGGGAGCCCCGCAGCTCGGCACGCTTTCGATAGCCGCGTCGCAGGGCGTCAAATCCAGCAGCTCTCTCGGGGAGCGGAAGCCTCACAAGATCTCTGAACAGCTCATCATCTGTCCGGATTGTGTACCGCTGTTGCAACAGCGCCAGTGCAAAATCACAGCCGCGCCCCTGCACCGGCAACAGCTCTCCAGCTCCCCCACCAGTGGACCCTAGGGGTGTATCGACAAGACCCCTGGCAAGGATTTGCTCGTACAGCATTTTCGTCGCCTGCCACTTAGCATCCCAGCTGTACCCCGCGATGTGAGCCGTGGCGATTTTAAGCGTCGGCGAATCAAGAAGTGTCCAGTCGCTGTCGGGCTCCCCTTCCCACACGTCGAGCACGCAATTCACGGGGTCCGGCCCGCGCAGATGCTCGAGCAAGGCCTGGTTATCGATCGCGGGCCCCCGCGCCGCATTGATGAGCCATTGGCTGCTGTTGAGACACGCCAGGGCCGCCTTGCCGATAAGATGATGACTGGGCCAGGGCTCTTCCTTGTGCAAGGAGCAATGCAGGGTGATTACCCGACAGGCAAGCACATCATCCAGCGATGCCCAGCTCTCCACGTTCTCCCCGTTCTGCCCGTTCTCCCCTTCCACAGCCCCTTCACGGGACTCCCGCCAGGGATCGTAGACTTTGACCACCCAACCCAGGCTTTTTGCCACGGTGACCAGAAGACTACCCACGGCTCCGCACCCCACCACACCCAGGGGCTCACCGCGCTCCAGACACTCCCAGGGTTCCCGAAGCTCGGCGAGCGCTGCAAGAACATACTCCACCACGGAATTGGCGTTTGCACCCGGGGCCGCCGAAAAGCTGATGCCCCGGGCTTTGAGAGCCTCTTGATCTATGTGCTCAAAACCGGCGGTCGCCGTTCCCACAAAGCTGAGTTGGCTGTCTTGAACCAGTGCTTTGCTCACCTGGGTCACGGATCGAACCCAGAGCACGTCAATGCCCTCCAGATCGGCGGTTGCGATGCGGCGTCCCGGGATGGTTTGGATATGCATCCGGTCCCGGGGCAAGCGCTCCAGCCCCACCATGTTCTCGTCAGCGAGAACGTTGATCAACGGAGATCCGCCTCAGTCAATCGGAGTGATTCTGCCTTGGGACAGGCGCCGCTTAGAGCCCTCAGAGCCTCAAAAAAACACTGCGCACGAAGGGGCAGGCCCCCTTGGGAGAAAGATCGGGCTTCCTCAAGGACGGCCGCTGCAAACGTTCTGGTCATCTCTGGATCGTTTGGCGCATCGAGATTATCGAGACTGAGGCGAAAAGTGACACCGGCAGCGCAGGCAAAAAACCACTCCAGGGCCTGGGGTCTGGCTTCCGCCTGGAGAAACTTCGCCTGAGCCTCGCCGCTACGCCCATCGGGGTTGTACCAATAACCATAATCGAGCTGCTGACGACGCGCGGGACCCGCAATACACCAATGGGCAACCTCATGGAGGGCCGAGGATGCGTAGTCGTCGCGGAAGTGGATCTGCGCTGGCGCATCGCCATGGGCGGGCTCATACAGGGGTTCGGCAGCGCCACCCTTGAGGCAGGTTTTGTACTTCTCGAAAAACTGGGCATTGAAGATCGAGGCGATCTCCTCTGCGTCAAGACCCCTTGACGAGGGTATAGCGGAATTCATCGTCCTGCTCTTCGCTGTGTTCAAGCTCATGCCCTAGAAAGCGGCAAAACTGGGGGATATCGCGCTGGGTCGTTGGATCGGTGGCGAGCACCAGCAACCTCTCTCCCGCAGCCAGTTCGGCTACCGCCTTGTGCAGAAGCATCACCGGCTCGGGACAGTTAAGTCCCCGCGCATCGAGGGTGGCAACAGCGTTCTCAGCATTCATTCCCGGATAACCCTCTCGGATTCAAATAGGACAAAACAAGACAAGGTGGAGATACACTGAGAAAAAACAATAGCCATCAGGGCTCTGCCGCGCCGTTCAAGAGGCGCTGGGCGTCGTCCGCCGGCAGGATATCCCACTGTTCTGAATCCACATCAAACAGCAGCTGGATCTTTCCGGCGCGAAGCTGTGTTAGGAGCCGCTTCACGCGCTCCTCCAGGGCCGTTTCATTGAAACCGTAATCCGTGCCGTCCCGACTGGCGAACTCCTCGAGGAGCCCATGAAGCTGCTCCTCAGGGACACGTTCCATTGGGACTATGACAAACTCCGCCAAGTTAACTGGCCGATTTCACGAACTTCAATGTCATGCGGTCGCTTTCACCAATCGCCCTGTGCGCTTCGCGATTCTCCTCAGCGGTATTAAGAGAGGGCGGAAGTTCCCAGACACCGTCCTCATAATCGCCCCTATCCTTGGGATTCGCATTCACTTCCGAACGACCATCCAGCTCAAAACCCACGCTTCGCGCGGCTGCGATAATGTAATCCTCGCTCACATAACCCGTGGCTTTCATCCGCTCGGGATCACGGCCATCCTTGGCGCGATGCTGAACCACGCCAAACACACCACCGGGCTTCAGCGCATCGTAGGCAACCAACAGCGTATTCGCGAGGGTATCTGCACGCATCCAGCTGTGCACGTTGCGAAAGGCAAGCACCATATCCGCCGTGCCCGCGGGAGCAATGACCACGGAGTCAGCGGGACCCAGGGTCGTAACGGTGACATTGCCATAGGTGTCGTTGTCCTTGCCCAGCTTTTGCAGGTACCCACCCAGGGAACGTCGGGAGTAGGCGCCGCCGTTAGGACTGTTGTGAGCAGCGTAATAGCTGCCCGCATCGTGGAGCAGAGGAGCGAGCACTTCCGTATACCAACCTCCGCCCGGTGACAGCTCAACAACCGTCATGTCCTCCTTGAGGCCAAAAAACTCCAGCGTTTCACGGGGATGTCGAAACTCGTCCCGCGCTTTGTTTTTTTCACTACGATGTTCACCGTTGAGTGCCTTATCCCAATCAAGGGCCGCCGTAGCCGGCGCCGACATCAGAATGGCGGGCGCGAGAACCAGACCAGAAACAAGTGCCATGACCTTTTGCACAGATAAACTCCTTCGATGAATGAAACCACGGGTTAATATACGCCCTGAAAGAAACAAAGTGGAGCACCCTCCCTGTGACGACTCGCGTTTTGATCAGTTTTTTTTGTGACGACAGGCCCGGCGTTATTGAGCAGCTCAGCGCGCTTATCAACCAGCATGGCGGCAACTGGCTGGACTCCCAACTGAGCCGCCTCGGGGGACGCTTTGCGGGAGTGCTTCAGGCCCAATTACCCGAAGACCAACAGGAAGCCCTTGGTGATGCTCTCAGCCGCCTTGAGGCTGACGGCATTATCTGCAGCCTCACCGATGCCGGGGCTGCCCCCCAGGAGTCCCTGGCGACTCAGCGCCTGACCCTGCTCGGACCCGATCGTCCGGGAATCGTCCGAGAACTGACCCGTGCCCTCAGGATGGCCGGCTTCAACATCCGCTCCATGGAAACAAGTGTTGAGACGGCGCCCATGAGCGGTGAGCCATTATTCCGCGCTGAAGCCTGCATAGAGCTGCACAGTGACAGTCGACTTGATGAACTCGAATGGCAGCTAGATGCCATGGCAGACAGCATGACCCTGGAAATAGACCTCATTCCCGATTGACCGACGCTATAAAGATTTAGCGGTCCTACGCGGGGCGCCCCGCTTAACGCTTGCGGCGAAGCATTCCCAGGATGATACCCACTACCGCGGCGAGGCCGATGAGCAGCAGCAGGGCCGCCATAAGAACCAGGAACTGCGCCAGCAAACTGTTGAGTCCGAGACCCAGCTGGGAAGACGCCGCCCACAGCAGCACCCCGAGCGCGGCAACCCCTAAAAATATTGTGCGCGCCAGAGACCGACGCCAGAACGGAAACTTCACGGGCTCTCGGGTGCCTCAGCGGGCAGTACCGGCGTGGGCGATTCCACATCACCGTTCTGGGCACGGTTGCGCAGAAAATGATCCATGAGAACCAGCGCCAGCATGGCTTCGGCGATGGGCGTCGCCCGAATACCGACGCAGGGATCGTGACGCCCCGTCGTCACAACCTCAATGGGCTCGCCTGCATGGTTTATGCTGGCGCCGGGCTGACGGATGCTCGAGGTGGGCTTCAGCGCCATGCTGACGGTAATGTCCTGCCCACTGCTGATACCCCCGAGAACGCCGCCTGCGTTGTTACTCAGAAAGCCCTCGGGCGTCATCAGGTCCCGATGCTCGCTGCCGCGCTGCACAACGCTGTCGAAACCCGCACCGATCTCCACGGCCTTGACGGCGTTAATACTCATCATGGCCGAGGCAATATCGGCATCCAGGCGATCAAATATCGGCTCCCCGAGCCCGGGGGGCACACCCTCGGCAACCACGTTGATACGGGCACCAATGGAATCGCCGCTTTTATTCAGCGCCGCCATATAGGCTTCCATTTCGGGAATCTTGTCAGGGTCGGGACAGAAAAAGGGATTGGTCTCCACGCAATCCCAATCCAGCACCTCCGCCGCAATGGGACCAAGCTGCTGAAGGTAGCCGCGAATACGCATGCCCTGCCCCGCGAGAAACTTCTTGGCAATGGCGCCCGCCGCAACGCGCATGGCGGTCTCTCGCGCGGAAGAGCGGCCGCCACCGCGGTAGTCCCGAACGCCAAACTTGTGCATATAGCTGTAATCGGCATGAGCCGGACGGATTCGATCGGCGATGTCGGCGTAATCGCGGCTGCGTTGGTCCTGGTTTTCGATGAGGAGACCAATGGGCGTACCGGTAGTGACGCCCTCAAAAACCCCGGACAGGATGCGTACCTCGTCGGCCTCTCTCCGTTGTGTGGTGAAGCGCGAGGTTCCGGGCTTGCGTCGATCGAGATCCGGCTGCATATCTCCGCTGTCCAGGGCGAGCCCCGGCGGACAGCCATCCACAATGGCGCCCAGAGCCGGCCCATGACTCTCGCCAAAAGTCGTCACGGTAAACAGAGTGCCGAAGGTATTACCTGCCATGGAAAAGTCCGGATTCACTAAAAAGACGCGATTATACGCGTTGTGAGACGCCCTGCAGAGCGCGGCACAGTGCTACGAGAGAGAATCAGGGCAAGGATTGGTCAGGGACGCGCGGCGAGACTGCGGGCGATCTCTGGCACTTCATCTGCGCGCAAAACGAGCACACCATGCCCGCCCTCGCTGAATTCAATCCAGGTGAGGGGCAGCCCGGCAAGCTCGCTGTCCAGGGCCTCCCAGGAGTTGCCCACCTCCAGAAAAAGCAAGCCCCGGGGCGTGAGATAGTCCCCTACATTCCTCAAAAGACGACGGCTAATATCCAGACCGTCGCTGCCGGAGCCCAAAGCCAGGGGCGGCTCCGCCAGAAACTCCGCCGGCATTGCGGCAAGATCCTCTGCGTCGACGTAAGGTGGGTTGCAGAGAATAATGTCGAAGCGCGAGCCCTGAAGATCATCGAGAAGATCCGACTGCGCAGCGGACACGCGCGCCGCGACCTTATGGAGCCCAATGTTCTCCCTTGCAAGCGTCAGGGCCGCCTCATCGATATCGGCGATCACCACCTCAAGATTGGGCTGGTGCACAGCAGCGGCTATGCCTATGCAACCACCGCCACAGCATAGATCGAGGAGAGACTGCGGTGACTCCCCCGTCCACCAGGGCGCGTAATTATTGCGAATCAGCTCTGCCAGAGGTGACCGCGGGACCAGGGCTCGCTCGTCACATAAAAACTCCAGCCCCGCGAACCAGGCACGGCCCGTGACATAGGGCAGAGGCTTGCGCTCGAGGATACGCTCCTGCAACCAGGCCAGGGTGGTAGCCCAGCCATCGTCGCTCACGGACGCGGACAGTACTTCATCACCGGAATCCAGGGGCAGCCCCAGGGCACTGAGCAGTAAAAAGACCCCTTCGTCCCAGGCACTGTCACTGCCGTGCCCAAAGAACAGATCGGCTTTTTCCAGGGCGCCATGGGTTTGATCCAGTGCGTCCCGGACGCTCCCGGGAGTATCTCTATCGAGTCCGTAAGCTTCGAGAAAACCCGCGTTGCCGCTACCTGAGGAGGTTGCTACCATCTTTCTTCTTCCTCAAATTCGAGTATCAAACGTCATGGAATCCCATTGGGCGGGCATTATCACCGGTATTGGTGAGGACCTCGAGCGTCCGGGTCTCAAAGACACTCCCAAACGCGCGGCTAAAGCCTTCGAATTTCTCACCCGAGGCTACCATCAAAATGTCGAAGACGTCGTCAACGACGCGCTTTTTCCCTCGGACAGCAACGAAATGGTGGTCGTTCAAAACATTGAGATGTATTCAATGTGTGAGCACCATATGCTGCCCTTCATCGGTAAATGCCACGTTGCCTACATCCCTACGGGCAAGGTAATCGGTCTCTCGAAGATTGCGCGACTCGTCGACATGTATGCGCGCCGTCTCCAGATTCAGGAATCGCTCACCATGCAAGTCGCTGAAACCATTCTGGATGTGACGGAGGCTGCGGGTGTGGGCGTCATCGTGGAAGCCCAGCACATGTGCATGATGATGCGCGGCGTGGAGAAGCAGAACTCGATGATGAAGACCTCTGCCATGCTGGGCAGCTTCCGCAGCGATCAGAAAACCAGAGATGAGTTTTTGTCGCTGCTCCAGCTCCATCAATGAACGAACGTATGCCACGATCGGGAGCGATAGAGAAGGGTCTGAAAGCTTAAAACGCGGCGCTGGGAGAAAGCCCTAGGGCGTAATCTTAAGCGCCTCGGCGTGAAGGTACTGGCGGTCGCTGCTGCGGGCCGACCCATAGATTAAAACCCGGTAGCTCGCGCCGTCATGCTCCAGGGCGTAAACGCGATAACGCTGAGACGATTCAGTGCCGTAAAGGAGGCGCTCTCCAAAGATTTTATTGGCCCACTGAACGCTGCTGCCACAGGCTCTTGCCTCGCAGCGAAACTGCAGATTCGCGCCGTCGTTATCCGCCAGGCGATCGTCAAGCTCCTGAACCATCTCCTCGGAGGTGTAGCCGTCAAGAACACGCCAGGTGACGCTCTCAAGAGATCCCGTCAGGCGCTCCCGGTCCCGCGGAGCCCACACCCCGCGCACCTTCTCGATAGCCCCCAGGGGGATAAGATGGTCTCTTACCCCCTTACCGGCTTCCCGGTCGATCTCCTGAAGATGAACGTATTCGCTCATGCTCGCAAAATAAGCACTGGGAGGCAGGGCCTCGGCGACCGCACAGGACGCGCCGAGGACGAAACAAAGAAAAGCTGATGTAGGTAAGTGCATGGCTAGACTATAGCAACCATTGCGTCCCGGAGGCGTCGCAATGGCTGCTTTAGCGCATTACGCGTTACTTAACTGCAGAAGAAGCTTGTTCAATCGCTCGACGTAGGCCGCCGGGTCGTCGAGCTGCCCCCCCTCTGCCAGATTAGCCTGATCGAAGATAATCTTCGCCAGATCGGCGAAACGGTCTTCATCGGTTTCGGCATCCAGGCGATTGATCAGGGAGTGCGTGGGATTGATCTCCAGAATCGGCTTGGATTCCGGCACTGGCTGACCCGCTGCCTCCATAATACGCCGCATCTGCGCGCCCATGTCCTGCTCGCCCACCACCAGACAGGCGGGGGAATTCGTCAGGCGTGTGGTAACCCGAACTTCCTCCACATCGTCGCCGATCACCGATTTCAGGCGTTCAATAAGGCCTTCGCTATCCTTCTCCGCTGCTTCCCGGACCTGCTTTTCTTCCTCGCTCTCATCGTCGAGATCCAGCCGTCCTCGGGCCACATCCTGCAATTGCTTGCCGTCGAACTCCTGGAGGTGGTTCATCAACCAATCATCAACGCGGTCTGAGAGAAGCAGAACTTCGATGCCTCGCTTACGGAAAACCTCCAGCTGAGGGCTGCGTTTCGCGGTGTTGAAATTTTCTGCAACGACGTAGTAGATCTTGTCCTGCCCCTCCTGCATGCGTTCAACATAGCTCTTGAGAGACTGGTCCTGGGTTTCCTCGTCCGTGTGGGTGCTGCTAAAACGCAGAAGGTCGGCGATCTTGTCCTTATTACCCATGTCCTCGGCAGGGCCTTCTTTTAAGACCTGGCCAAACTCTTTCCAGAAGGTCGCGTACTTTTCGGGCTCGTTTTTCGCCATCTTCGAGAGCATGTCCAGCACGCGCTTACTCAGAGCACTGCGCAGGGCGTCCACGGTCTTATCCTGCTGAAGAATTTCCCGGGATACGTTCAGGGAGAGGTCGTTAGAATCAAGAACACCCTTAACGAAGCGCAGATACATGGGTAGGAACTGCTCAGCATCGTCCATAATGAAGGTGCGCTGAACGTAGAGCTTTACGCCGCGGTTGGCGTCGCGGTTCCAGAGATCAAAAGGCGCCCGCGCGGGGATATACAGCAGGCTGGTGTATTCAAGCTTGCCTTCAACCCGGTTGTGGCTCCAGCTCAGGGGGTCTTCAAAATCGTGGGAGACGTGCTTGTAGAAAGCGCCGTACTCTTCATCGGTCACTTCGCTGCGACTACGCGTCCACAGTGCCGTTGCCTCATTGACCGCTTTGTACTCCGGTGCTGCCGCTTCGGACTGTTCATCGTCCGCGTCGTCCCCTGCGGGCAGCGGCGCTTCTTTCATAAGCACCGGCACGGAAATATGGTCCGAGTACTTCTTGATAACACTGCGCACCCGCCAGTCATCGGCGAAGTCTTTGCAGTCTTCGCGGAGATACAGAGTGATACTCGTTCCGCGAGCCTCTTTATCCTGCGCCTCGATGGTGAATTCCGCCTCGCCCTGGGATTCCCAAAGCACACCCTCACTAGCGTCAGCGCCTGCCTTCCGAGTGTGTACTGCGACGCGGTCCGCCACAATAAAGGAAGAATAGAACCCCACGCCGAACTGACCGATGAGCTGGGAATCTTTCTGTTGATCACCGGAAAGCTGCTCAAGGAATGCCGCGGTGCCGGACTTGGCAATCGTGCCGAGATTGTCGATCACCTCATCCCGGCTCATGCCTATGCCGTTGTCACTAATGGTGACCGTTCCCGCCTCCTTATCCACGTCAACCCGCACCGAGTAATCACTGTCGCCTTCCAATAGAGCATCGTCAGACAGCGCGGCAAAGCGCAGCTTATCAACGGCATCCGAGGCGTTGGAAATCAGCTCACGAAGAAAGATTTCTTTGTTGGAGTAGAGGGAGTGAATCATCAGCTGCAGCAGCTGCCGCGCTTCAGTCTGGAACCCCAGGGTCTCTTTATTCATTTGTGCAGTCATAGTGTCCTCTAACAATCAGCAGGGGAATGAAGCTATGGCTGGGATATGGGGGTTCCTGGCCCCAATTCAAGGCCTGAACACCGCCCGGGAGACAAAAATCAGGCACAAAAAAACCCGCCATCGCTGGCGGGTTTGTTCCGAGCCGGGCTGTATTTACCAGCCGGTGATTTCGGACAATCCCGAGCCGATGTCTGCGAGGGATCGCACGGTCTTCACACCGGCATCCTCAAGAGCCGCAAACTTCTCGTCGGCCGTGCCCTTACCACCGGAAATAATCGCTCCCGCATGGCCCATACGCTTGCCCTTGGGGGCTGTCACGCCGGCTATGTAGGAAACCACAGGCTTGGAAACATTTGCCTTAATATAGGCGGCCGCTTCTTCTTCGGCGGTGCCACCGATCTCACCAATCATCACGATGGCTTCCGTCGCAGGGTCTGCCTCGAACATGGCAAGAATATCGATGAAGTTAGAACCGGGGATGGGATCACCGCCAATACCCACACAGGTTGACTGACCAAAGCCTGCGTCGGAGGTTTGCTTCACCGCCTCATAGGTCAGGGTGCCCGACCGGGACACGATACCGACTTTGCCCGGTAAGTGGATGTGTCCGGGCATAATGCCGATCTTGCACTCCCCCGGTGTGATAACGCCGGGGCAGTTCGGACCCACGAGACGCACGCCCAGCTCATCACACTTCACCTTGGCTTCGAGCATGTCGAGGGTAGGAATCCCTTCGGTAATACAAACCACCAGCTTGATGCCACCGTTTGCCGCCTCAAGGATGGAATCCTTACAAAACGGCGCCGGTACGTAAATAACCGATGCTTCAGCACCCGTCGCTGCGACGGCTTCGGATACCGTGTTAAACACGGGGAGGCCCAGATGCTCCTGCCCGCCTTTACCCGGGGTGACGCCACCGACCATTTTGGTGCCGTACTCAATCGCCTGCTCAGAGTGAAAGGTGCCCTGAGAGCCCGTAAAACCCTGACAGATGACCTTGGTGTCCTTGTTAATCAGGATACTCATCAGGCGTTCCCTCCCGCTGCTTTCACTGCCTGTTGCGCGGCGTCCGTAAGACTGGTCGCCGCAATGATGTTCAAACCGCTGTCCGCCAGCACCTTGCGGCCCAGCTCTGCATTGTTGCCCTCAAGGCGAACAACCACGGGGACCTCAACGCCTATTTCCTCAACGGCGCCGATAACGCCCTCGGCAATGAGATCACAGCGTACGATGCCGCCGAAGATATTAATGAGTACCGCCTTTACCTTGTCGTCGGACAGAATGATCTTGAAGGCCTCGGAGACGCGCTCTTTGGTGGCACCGCCACCCACATCCAGGAAGTTGGCCGGATCGCCGCCGTGGAGCTTGACGATATCCATGGTTCCCATGGCAAGGCCTGCGCCGTTGACCATGCAGCCTATGTTGCCGTCCAGAGCTACGTAGTTGAGCTCCCATTGTGCGGCATGAGACTCGCGCTCATCTTCCTGGGAGGGATCGTGCATCTCCCGAAGCTCAGCCTGGCGATACAGCGCATTACCATCGACACCAATCTTGGCGTCGAGACAATGAAGGTTTCCTTCCGTGGTGATGACCAGGGGGTTGATCTCGATAAGTGCCAGATCTTTTTCCTGGAACATTTTGGCCAGGCCCAGGAAGATTTTTACAAACTGCTTGATCTGCTCGCCCTTCAGTCCCAGATTAAAAGCCAATTCACGGCCCTGATAGGGCTGAGCACCGTTGAGGGGATCAATCACCGCGCGGAGGATTTTCTCCGGTGTTTCTTCGGCAACCTTCTCAATCTCCACACCGCCTTCCGTAGAAGCCATGAACACGATGCGCCGGGACGAGCGATCCACCACTGCACCGAGGTAAAGCTCATCGGCAATATCCGTGCAGGATTCAACGAGAATTTTTGACACGGGCTGACCGTTGGCGTCGGTCTGATAGGTGACAAGATTCTTGCCCAGCCAGTGGCTGGTGAACTCGGCAATTTCGTCTTTGGTCTTTACGAGCTTGACGCCCCCGGCCTTGCCTCGACCTCCGGCATGTACCTGGGCCTTGACCACCCACATATCGCCGCCGATGAGATCTGCGGCCTCGACCGCCGCCTGAGGAGAGTCAACCGCGTGACCCGTGGAAACCGGCAAGCCATACTCGGCAAAGAGACGCTTACCCTGGTATTCATGAAGATTCATGTGAAGTCCCGTTAGTGTTCAAGGAAACAAATGCGCCGCGGACCCCTTGTCCACAGCGCGTCTGATGACACCCCGGCGAGCCGGGATACCAAATCTTTTAGCGGCGTTTTCGGTTTGCGACGTGAATGGCATGACCATCCACAGCCAACGCTGCCTCGTGTACCGCTTCGGAAAGCGTCGGATGGCCAAAGACCATCAGAGCGAGATCCTCGGTGCTGGAGCCGAACTCCATCGCGATCAATACCTGCTGTGTCAGATCCGCTGCCGAGGGGCCGACAATATGGCAACCCAGGATGCGATCGGTCTCAGCATGGGAAATAATCTTGACCAGACCCTCGGAGTCATTGGCGGCCAGAGCCCGGCCCGATGCCGCAAAAGGGAAGGTGCCGGCTTTGTAAGGTACGCCGTCGGATTTCAGTTCCTGCTCCGTGCGGCCCACCGCCGCGATCTCGGGGTGGGTATAGATGATTGACGGAATGCAATCGTAATTCACCTGGGCGGGCTTGCCCGCTATGCGCTCCGCGACCATGACGCCCTCTTCCGAGCCCTTGTGCGCGAGCATGGGGCCACGTACCACGTCACCCACCGCGTAGACATTGGGCGCTTCCGTCGCACACTGGTCATTGACGAAAATAAAGCCGCGCTCATCCAGGGTCACGCCCGAGTCGTCCGCCAGGAGATCCACGGTGCGTGGACGCCGACCGACGGACACAATCAGTTTGTCAAAAATCTCCGTGTGTCCACCCTCGGGCGAGTCGTAGCGCACGTGAACCTTGCCGTCTTTTACCGTAGCGTCAGTAACGCGAGAGCTGAGACGAATATCCAGCTTCTGCTTCTTAAAGATTTTTGCGGCTTCCTTGGCGATCTGACTATCCATCATGGCGAGGAACTCATCCAGAGCCTCCAGAAGGATCACCTCGGAACCGAGACGACCCCACACGCTGCCAAGCTCAAGACCGATAACCCCCGCGCCGATAACCCCTAGTCGCTCAGGCACCTCGGTGAACTCAAGGGCACCGGTTGAGTCGACGATGTATTCGTTGTCGACGGTGGCCGGGGGAATTTTCACAGGCTCTGAACCCGCGGCGATGATCACGTTATCTGCTTCTACGGTAGATACCGTGCCGTCCGCCGCCATGACTTCCACGTTGGCTCCCGCGAGTACTTTGCCGCGACCCTGAATCACCGTAACGCCGTTGTGTTTGAACAGACCGCCGATACCGCCAGTTAGCTGACTAACGATTTTATTCTTGCGCTCCAGCATCGCGGCCACGTCGATGGTGGGGTTCTCTACACCAATACCGTGCACGGACAAGGTGTCCCTGGCGTCATGAAACTTCTGACTCGAATCGAGCAATGCCTTGGAGGGAATACACCCGACATTCAGGCAGGTGCCACCCAGGGTTGCACCACCCTTATCGTCCGTCCATTCCTCGACGACCGCGGTGCTGAGTCCCAGCTGTGCGGCGCGAATCGCCGCCACGTAGCCCGCAGGACCGGAACCAATAACTACCACATCAAACTTATCTGCCATCGTGAAATCCCCGTCTGGCTGATTAAAAGGGTCTGCCCCTGTTTAGAGTTGCAGGAGAATCCGCGCGGGATCCTCAATAAGATCTTTCACCGCCACGAGATACTGTACGGCGGTCTTACCATCGATAAGCCGGTGATCGTAGGACAGCGCAAGATACATCATGGGCAATACAACCACTTCGCCATCGACCACCATGGGCCGTTCCTGAATCTTGTGCATACCCAGGATACCGGTCTGGGGTGGATTCAGGATCGGTGTGCTCAGGAGTGATCCGAATACGCCACCATTGGTCACGGTGAAGGTGCCGCCGGTCATATCGTCAATCGTCAGCTTGTTGGCCTTTGCCCGCGTGCCCAGATCGACGATCGCTGCCTCTACATCCGCAAGGCTCATAAAGTCCGCATCACGCAATACAGGAACCACGAGACCGCCATCGGTTGATACCGCAACACCGATATCCTGGTAACCGTGGTAAACCACATCGTTACCGTCGATGGAGGCGTTTACCGCCGGGTAACGCTTCAGGGCTTCGCAGGCTGCTTTGACAAAAAAGCCCATAAAGCCCAGGCGGGTGCCGTTGTGGGTTTTCTCGAACTGATCCTTGTACTTTTTACGCAGGGCCATCACCGGCGCCATATTGACTTCGTTGAAGGTGGTCAACATGGCCGTGGAAGTTGTGGCCTCGAGGAGACGCTCAGCAATCCTTGCGCGCATGCGGGTCATGGGTACGCGCTTTTCGACGCGCTCACCCGATGGACCACTGGGAACATCCACAACCGCTGCGCTTTCTTTGGCAGCGGGAGCGGCTGCAGGCGCGGGACGGTCTTTGATAAAGGACGTAACATCCTCTTTAGTAATACGCCCGCCCTTGCCCGTACCGGTAATCTGCGCCGGATCGAGCTTGTGCTCCTCGATCATCTGTCTCGCTGCCGGTCCCATCTCTCCACTGCTATCGCCGGATTCTGACGCTGCCGCTGGAGCCGCCGCCTCAGTGCTTGCACTATCCGGGGCCGCCGCAGCGACGGCGCCCTCCTCGAGATCTGCCAGCAGTGCTTCGCTCTCAATGGTCTCGCCCACCCCGGCATGAATCTTTTTGATCACACCGTCAGCCGGGGCAACCACCTCCATCACCACCTTGTCGGTCTCAATCTCGACAATGAGCTCATCGCGCTTTACTGACTCGCCCTCCTCCTTGTGCCAGGCAGCGACCTCGCCATCGGCGACGGACTCTGGAAATGCGGGAGCTTTGATTTGGATAGCCATGTGTTTTCCTTGTGAAGAAGCTATTAGGCGTTAGCGCTACCGAGCGTCAGGGCCTGGTTGATAAAGGCCTCTTGCTGCTCGAGGTGAAGGGCCATGTAGCCCGCGGCGGGCGCGGCAGATGCTTCCCGCCCCGCGTAACCGAGATAAACATGGTTGTAGAGCGACGCGAATACGCGACGCATGTGATGCTGGCTCGAGTACCAGGCCCCCTGGTTCATGGGTTCTTCCTGACACCAGACCGCATCTTTCAGATTGGGATAAGCACTGAGCACCTGGAGCATCTCCGCCTCCGGGAAGGGATACAGCTGCTCCAGTCGGATGAGGGCGATATTGTCGATGCCCCGTTCCCGTCGCGCAGCGCGCAGATCGTAGAACACCTTGCCCGAGCACAACACGACGCGCTCCACTGCTGATTTATCGAGATCATCGGTCTCATCAAGGACGTTGTAGAAACGGCCGTTGGCAAGATCTTCAAGGGTCGAGGTCGCTTCCTTGTGTCGCAGCAGGCTCTTCGGTGACATGACCACGAGGGGCTTACGTAGAGGCCGGATCGCCTGGCGGCGCAGCATGTGGAACACCTGCGCGGGTGTTGTAGGCACGCAGACCTGGATATTGTGCTCGGCGCAGAGCTGCATAAAACGCTCGAGACGCGCGGAACTGTGCTCCGGTCCCTGCCCCTCATAGCCGTGGGGCAGCAGCATGGTGAGTCCGCAGAGGCGGCTCCACTTGTGCTCTCCACTGGTGATGAACTGGTCGATCACCACCTGCGCGCCGTTGGCAAAGTCACCAAACTGCGCTTCCCAGATCACCAGCCCCGTGGGCGACGTGGTGGAGTAACCGTACTCAAAGGCCAGCACCGCTTCCTCGGACAGCAGGGAATCATGAATGACGAAGTCCGCCTGATCGTCCTTGACGTGCTGCAGGGGCACATAGGTCGCCTCCTCACGCTGGTTATGCAGTACCGCGTGGCGGTGGGAGAAGGTTCCCCGGCCAACATCCTGCCCCGTAAGGCGCACCGGATACCCTGCTTCCAGCAAAGACGCGTAGGCCAGAGTTTCAGCAAACCCCCAATTGAGTGGCAAGGCGCCGGCCGCCATCTTGCGGCGGTCTTCTAGAATCTTCGCTACCTGCCGTTGCAAGGGAAAACCATCAGGTGACTGATTGGTGTGCTGCGCCAGGGTCTGCAGATGATGGAGATCCATGCCCGTATCACAATGCAGCGTCCACTCGTGTCCGAGATAAGGCGTCCAATCCACAAAGAGCTCTGCGTTCGGCTCGTTGACCAGACTGGAAACCAGAGGCTCGTTGCGATCGAGAGAGCCACGATACCCCTCTACCAGCGCCTGATCTTCCGTCTCCGTGAGCACCCCGGCCTCGATGAGGCGGCGCGCATAGATGTCCCGGGTGGTGGGGTGCTTGCGGATGGCCTCGTACATCAGAGGCTGAGTCACCGCCGGCTCATCAGCTTCGTTGTGGCCGCGACGGCGATAACAGACAAGATCGATCACCACGTCCCGCTTGAACTCATTGCGGTAGTCAATGGCCATCTGCGTGACAAACAGCACGGCTTCAGGGTCATCGGCGTTCACGTGAAAAATCGGGGCCTGCACCATCTTCGCGACATCGGTACAGTATTCCGTGGAACGGGAGTCCTCGCGCAAGCTGGTGGTAAAGCCCACCTGGTTATTGAGCACGATGTGTACCGTACCCCCGGTCTTGTAGGCGCGGGTCTGGGACATCTGGAAGGTCTCCATGACCACGCCCTGACCGGCAAAGGCAGCGTCGCCGTGGAGCACGATGGGCCACACGCTGTGACCATCGGGATCATCCCGACGGTCCTGACGGGCTCTCACGGAGCCTTCGACGACAGGCGACACAATCTCCAGGTGCGAGGGGTTGAAAGCCAGGGCCAGGTGGACCTCGCCTCCCGGTGTCATCATGTTGGAGGAGAACCCCTGGTGGTACTTCACATCACCGGAGCTCTCGTAGGTAGCCCGTCCCTCAAATTCCGCAAACAGCTCCGAGGGGTTCTTACCCAGAATATTGACCAGAACATTGAGGCGACCGCGGTGCGCCATGCCGATCACGATTTCCTTGGCGCCGTAACCACCGATGCGCTGCATCATTTCGGCCAGCATGGGGATAAGGCTCTCCCCCCCCTCAAGGCCAAAACGCTTGGTGCCTGGAAACTTCGAGCCCAGGGACTTTTCGAGCCCGTCGGCTTTGATGAGACGCCGGAGTATCTGCCGCTGCACCTCGGGGCCAAAATCCGGTGCCGAACGCACAGACTCCATGCGGGACATGATCCACTGACGCTGTTCCGTATCGACAATGTGCATGAACTCTGCACCCACGGTATGGCAGTAGGTGCGCTCCAGGGCGTCAATGATGTCTTTGAGTGTTGATCCGCTGCCACCCATCTTGAGGGTGCCCACCTGAAAACTGGTGTCCAGATCCGCGATGGACAGTTCGTGGAAGCTGAGTTCCAGATCGGGAATACGCTCCCGTTGGGCTAAGCCCAGGGGATCGAGCTGCGCCTTCTGATGGCCCCGCTGGCGGTAAGCGGAGATGAGCGCCAGAACCTTGACCTGCTTGCGCTCATACTGCGTCGCCTGACTGTCATGGGCGACGGTGGCTTCCGTGCGAACACGCATCTTGCTGATGCGGGCAAAGCGCTCGCGCACGGCGCTGTGGGGAACGTCATCAATGAGCGAAGTTTTGCTCTCGACGCGAGGTAGCTTGTCGAAGTAATCACGCCATTGCTCGGGTACGGCGTTCGGGTCGATGAGATAGCTTTCGTAAAGATCTTCAACGTAGGTGGCATTACCACCGGCGATGTGCGAGCTGCGACGAAACAGCTCCATAGAGTTTTCTTGCATTCTGCCCCCTAGACGAACAACACACGCGTGTTACGACGACAACCGTGTGTGCCGGGGCAAGTGATTTCCGCGGTCCCCCCGGCCCCGCGGGCGCGTCCCGTGTCCGGGTCGCGCAGTTGTGCAATTATGCCAGCAATGGGGATGCTCTAGAAGGTGTAAAGCTAAGAAATGGGCGGACTTTTCGCGAAAAATCCGCCCATAGGGGCCTAGGCAGCCTGTTTGAGCAACATGCTGCGAATATGGCCGATGGCACGCGTGGGATTCAGGCCCTTGGGGCACACGTTCACGCAGTTCTGGATACCGTGGCAGCGGAAAACGCTGAAGGGGTCATCGAGACGGGACAGGCGCTCATCGGTCGCCGTATCCCGGCTGTCCGCCAGAAAACGATAGGACTGCAGGAGACCGGCGGGGCCGATGAATCGATCGGGATTCCACCAGAAGGACGGGCAGCTCGTGGAGCAGCAGGCGCAGAGAATACACTCGTACAGCCCATCCAGCTTGGCGCGATCTTCCGGAGACTGCAGTCGCTCAATGGCCGGTGCCGGCGTATCGTTCTGCAGATAGGGCTGCACCTTTTCGTACTGGGTGTAGAACATGCTCATGTCTACCACCAGGTCGCGAATCACGGGTAATCCCGGAAGCGGCCTGATCACCAGCTTGTTGTTCTTTACCGTCTCTGACAGGGGGGTTATGCACGCCAGCCCGTTCTTGCCGTTCATGTTCAGCCCGTCGGAGCCACAGACCCCTTCCCGGCAGGATCGGCGGTAGGTGACGGATGCGTCCTGCTGTGCCTTGATGTCTTCGAGCACATCAAGAACCATCACATCCTTACCGCCGGTATCGACTTCAAAAGTCTGCATGGACGGCTCTGCGTCCTGCTCCGGGTTGTAGCGATATACACTGACCTGCAACATGCAAATAACTCCGTTTCGTTCGTTCCCCGAAAGGATCAATAGCTACGAGCCATGGGCTCCATCTTGTCCATGATCTTCGGCGCAAAATTCACGTCGCGCTTGCCCAGGCTCTTATCGCCGGGGAAATAGACCGAATGGCACAACCAGTTTTCGTCATCCCGCTCCTGGTAGTCTTCACGGGCATGAGCGCCGCGACTTTCCGTGCGCTGCTCTGCCGACACGGCAGTGGCCTCAGCGACCTCAAACAGATTCTGGAGCTCAAGGGCCTCAATTCTTGCGGTATTAAAAGCCTGGGTCTTATCAGCGACGCCCACCGCCTCGATTCGGGGCCTCAGCGCCTCGAGAAGCTTGATACCCTCTCGCATGAAATCGCCTTTGCGGAATACGCCAAAATGATTCTGCATAACGTTCTGGAGCTCTTTTCGCAGTCCGGCGACGTTTTCGTCCGCCGGCGCCGCGTCGAGCTTGGTCAAACGCTGATTTGCTTCCTCAATATCTGAAGGCAGGGCATCTCTGGCCTCGATGCCCGAGCGCAGGGACTCCTCGATAAACAGACCCGCGGCCCGTCCGAAGACCACGAGATCCAGCAGGGAATTGCCGCCGAGACGGTTCGCGCCGTGTACAGACACGCAGGCGGCTTCGCCACAGGCGTAGAGGCCTGGAATCACCTGATCGTTACCCTGGGCATCAATGGTCAGCGCCTGACCGTTAACATTGGTGGGAATACCGCCCATCATGTAATGACAGGTGGGCACCACCGGAATGGGTTCTTTCACGGGATCCGCGTGGGCAAAAGTGCGCGACAGCTCAAGGATGCCGGGCAGGCGGCTCTCGAGCACCTCTTCACCAAGGTGATCCAGCTTAAGGAACACATGATCCGCTTCGGGGCCGCAACCGCGGCCTTCCAGAATCTCAAGGACCATCGAGCGCGCCACGACGTCACGCCCGGCGAGGTCCTTGGCGTTGGGCGCATAGCGCTCCATAAACCGCTCGCCATCCTTATTGATGAGGTATCCACCCTCACCGCGACAGCCCTCGGTAACCAGGGTGCCGGCACCGTAAATGCCCGTGGGATGGAACTGCCACATTTCCATGTCCTGCATGGGAAAGCCCGCCCGTAACGCCATACCAATACCGTCACCGGTATTAATGTGGGCATTCGTCGTTGATGCGTAAATGCGTCCGGCGCCGCCGGTGGCAAACACCGTGGCCTTGGATTTCACATAGACCACTTCACCGGTCTCGATGCAGATGGCAATAACGCCTACTACGACGCCATCCTGGTTTTTCACCAGATCCGTGGCGAACCACTCGTTAAAGAACACCGTTTTGTTCTTGACGTTGTTCTGATAGAGCGTATGCAGCAGGGCGTGGCCCGTGCGATCGGCCGCGGCGCAGGTACGGGCGGCTTGACCACCCTTACCGAAATCCTTGGACTGACCACCGAAAGGCCGCTGGTAAATTCGCCCCTCTTCCGTTCGGGAAAACGGCAGGCCCATGTGCTCCAGCTCGTAGATCGCTTCAGGGCCCACGGAAGTCATGTATTCGATAGCATCCTGATCCCCGATGTAATCAGACCCCTTGACCGTGTCATACATATGCCAGCGCCAGTCATCCTGGGGATCCGCGCTGGCAATGGCACAGGTGATACCGCCCTGGGCTGATACGGTGTGAGACCGCGTAGGAAACACCTTGCTGATTACCGCGGTTTTGTAGCCCGACTGGGCCAGCTGCAGCGCAGCGCGCATTCCCGCGCCGCCGCCACCAACTATTACACCGTCAAAAGAAATTGTGCGCATTCGTTTTCAAGCTCCTGTTACAGGACTTTTTAACCGACTCAGGCCCAGACTATCTGGACACCCCAAATCACAAAAACCACCAGCGAGAGCGAGGTCAACAGCTGCAGGCCGATTCGTAAAACATTACCCCGGGAGCCCATAAGCCGCTCAGTGAGGTAATCCGTAAACACTCCCCACATGCCAATCCAGGCATGGGCTGCAAGCGACAGGATCGCCAGCATGGTGAATATCTTCATCCAGGTCTGGGAAAACAGTGCCGACCACTCGGCGTAACTGATGCCCGCTGCCAGTTTCACACCAACCAGAGCAAAGAACGCCAGAAGGATAACGGCAGTGACACGCTGCACCAACCAATCGGACAAACCCGAACGGGAAAGACTTGTAACCGCAGTTACCATAAGACGACTCCTATCAGTACGGCGCTAATCGCCGTGAGAGCGAACACCAGACGCGCACCCAGCACGCCCCCGTCCATGGACTCACCGACGCCAAAATCCATGATGAGGTGCTTCACACCCGCAAAGCTGTGGTAGAGCAACGCCGTAGCGATGCCCCAGATGACGAACTTCAGCAAGGGGCTGCCAAAAAGCTCTCCGAGGCGCGCGTAGCTCTCGGGCCCCGCAAGGCTGAGGTCCAGCGCCCACAGCAGGAGGAAAGAAGCCACGACCATAATCACGCCGGACACCCGGTGGAGGATCGACGCGTAGGCGGTGATGGGTAATCGGATGGTGCCGATATCGAGATTGACCGGACGATTGTCTTTCACAGACGGACAGCTCCTGACTTTGGAATGGTCCTTGAGCAGCCGAGGACGCCGCGCTTGAGGCCGTGTCCGCTCACTACTCGCTCTGTATCCCCGCGTCAAACGCCCCGAAGCGCGCGCATCTGCAGCGATACCCTTAAAAACCGCGCGAGTATAGAGATTCGAAAGGTCCATTACAATTGACAGCGATCAATGCAATTACGGTTGTTTGCGCCGTGGGTGTGAAAGATGCCCAGGCGTCAATTGACAAACGTTTGGCACTCTCTATAGTTGGCGACCCCACTGAAAACACGCGGGTTTTCCCATGAGTCAAAAGAAAGCAACCCTTACCATCGACGGCATTGAGGGCAGCGTTGATCTGCCTGTTTACTCCGGATCTATCGGACCCGATGTAGTCGACGTCGGCGGCCTTACCGCCAAGGGAATGTTTACCTACGATCCGGGCTTTGTCTCCACGGCATCCTGCGAATCGGAGATCACCTATATCGACGGCGGCAAAGGTGTATTGCTGCACCGCGGCTACCCCATTGACCAGTTGGCCGCTCACTCGGATTACCTGGAAACCTGCTATCTCCTGCTTTACGGCGAACTGCCCGATGCCGAGCAAAAAGAGAAGTTTGTGAGCACTGTGCACAATCACACGATGGTGCATGAACAGATTCGCACCTTCTTTAACGGCTTTCGCCGCGATGCCCATCCCATGGCCATCATGTGTGGCGTGGTCGGTGCTCTGTCGGCGTTTTACCACGACTCTCTGGACATCTCTGACGAGCATCACCGACAGGTAGCCGCGTTCCGCCTCATCGCCAAGATGCCGACCCTCGCCGCGATGAGCTACAAGTTTTCCATCGGCCAGCCGTTTATGTACCCGGACAACAGCCTGGGCTATGCCGAGAATTTTCTGCATATGATGTTCGGCACGCCTTGCGCGCCCAGCAACGTGTCGCCGGTTCTTGCCAAGGCCATGGATCGCGTGTTCCTGCTCCACGCGGATCACGAGCAAAACGCTTCTACCTCTACGGTCCGCCTTGCAGGTTCATCCGGCGCTAATCCCTTCGCCTGTATCGCTGCGGGCATTGCGGCACTCTGGGGCCCCTCTCACGGGGGGGCCAACGAGGCCGTATTGAACATGCTCGAAGAGATCGGCGATGTGTCGCGCATCGATGAGTATGTTGCTCGCGCCAAGGACAAGGAAGATCCCTTCCGTCTCATGGGTTTCGGTCATCGCGTCTACAAAAACTTTGATCCCCGTGCCAAGGTCATGAAAGAGTCCGCCGATGAAGTGCTGGCGGAGCTGGGCATTGAAAATGATCCCCTCCTCGCCATTGCCAAGCGTCTCGAGGAAATCGCCCTGGAAGATGATTACTTCATCGAAAAGAAACTCTACCCCAACGTGGACTTCTATTCGGGAATCATCCTCAAAGCTATCGGGATTCCCACGAGCATGTTCACGGTAATTTTTGCCGTAGGCCGCACCGTTGGCTGGATTGCTCACTGGAACGAAATGATCTCCGGGAGCTATCGCATTGGCCGACCACGCCAGCTCTATACGGGTCACGCGCAGCGCGACTTCGTGAAGATAGACGATCGCAGCTGATCGTCTTCAGACGGCAACACATCCAAACACCGTAGAAGTAGAGGTAGCTATGACCGGAACGTCGGTATCTTCAGGGGCTAAAGAGGTCTACCTGACCGGCACCGGTCTGTATACACCCCCCAACTCCATCAGCAACGAGGAGTTGGTGGAGAGCTTCAATCAGTTTGTGGACCTGCATAACGCCGAGCACGCAGACGCGATTGCCGCCGGGGATATGCCTGCCCTCGCCCACTCCTCGGCAGAGTTCATCGAGAAAGCCTCGGGTATTCGCTCGCGTTTCGTCGTCAATAAGGAGGGTATTCTCGATCCCCACCGCATGACGCCGAATATCAGCGAGCGCCCCAATGACGAGCCCTCGGTCATGTGCGAGATGGCGCTCATCGCAGCGCGGGAGGCGCTGAAAACGGCGGGCCTTGAACCTGAAGATCTGGATGCGGTGATTTGCGCGGCATCCAACATGCAGCGAGCCTATCCGGCGATGGCAGTGGAAATCCAGTCTGCGCTGGGCAGCGGTGGCTTTGCCTTCGATATGAACGTGGCCTGCTCCTCAGCAACCTTTGGCCTTCAGCAGGCCCGGGATGCCATTAGAAGTGGCAGCGCCCGCCATGTGCTGGTGGTCAACCCGGAAATCTGCACGGGCCACCTGAATTTCCGGGACCGGGATTCCCACTTCATATTCGGTGATGTGTGCACGGCGATGATACTCAGTGATCAACCGGGCCCCTCAGAAAGCAACTTCCGGGTGCTGGATAGCCGGCTTCAGACCATGTTTTCGAACAATATCCGCAACAACTTCGGCTTTCTCAACCGTGGTGACGAAACGGGAGTCGGGAAAGCCGACAAGCTGTTTGTTCAGGAAGGACGCAAGGTCTTCAAAGAAGTCTGTCCCGCCGTAGCGGCTCAGATCAACGATCAACTGGCCAGCCTTGACATCGCCTCGGGCGATCTCAAACGCCTGTGGTTACACCAGGCGAACTTGAACATGAACGTCCTCATCGCCAAACGCGTGCTGGGGCGGGATGCTACAACCGACGAGGCACCGGTTATTCTTGATGAATATGCGAACACCAGCTCCGCGGGATCGGTGATTGCCTTTCACAAGCACCACGACGACTTCGACGTTGGCGAGTTGGGCGTCTTATCGTCCTTCGGTGCCGGTTACAGCATTGGCAGCGTTGTTCTGCAGCGTTGCTAGGGCTGCGCCAAAGCTCGCCTCACAAGACCCTACAGATCCGTTAGCACCTGACCCAGCGTCTCTACAAGGCGCTGACATTGCTCCTCGGTGCCGATAGTTATCCTCAGATAATCCTCGATACGCGGTTTGTCCCAGCGCCGTATTATCACACCCTCTTCCCGGAGCGCGTCGAATATGAAGCGGCCCGATACGGCGCTGTGCTTTACAAACACAAAGTTTGCCGCGGAGGGCAAAACCTCAAAACCCAGGGCCACCAGCGCATCGGTCAAAGACTGCCGGTTGGCCATAACAGCATTGCAGGATTGCCGAAACCAATCGCTGTCGCGATACGCTTCCGTCCCTGCACGCTGCGCCGCGACGCCAAGGGGGTAGGAGTTAAAGCTGTCCTTTATTCGCTCAAGGCCCTCTATGAGCGCCGGAGACCCGAAGGCCATGCCGATACGAAGACCGGCAAGGGCCCGGGACTTTGACAGCGTTTGCACCACCAATAAGTTGTCGTACTCCGAAAGTAAGGGAACCGCCGACTCACCCCCGAAGTCGATATAGGCCTCATCCACCACCAGGAGACGATCGGGGGCCGATTCAAGAAACTGACGAATCACCGTCAGCGGTGCGAGTAGCCCCGTGGGTGCATTGGGATTGGGAACGATCACCGCCGCTGCTGCACTGTCGTAATCCTCAGCGTGAATACTGAAGTCCTCCCTCAAGGGGACCTTGCGATAGGGCACGCCATGGAGCTGACACCACACGGGATAAAAGCTGTAACTGATGTCAGGAAAGAGAAGCTCCCGGCTGTGTTTCAGGAGGCCCTGAAAAACGTGGGACAGCACTTCATCGGACCCGTTTCCGGCAAACACGCAGTTCACGGCAATACCGTGAAAATCCGCCGCTGCCTGTCTCAATGCCGTAGCCTCGGGGTCGGGGTAGCGCAGGAGCTCGTCACCGGTGAGCGCCCCCAGCGCCTCCAGCACACGCTCCGAAGGCGGATAGGGACTCTCATTGGTGTTGAGTTTCAGCAGATTGTCGCCCTGGGGTTGTTCCCCCGGGGTGTAGGGTTCCAGCCTCGTAGTGAGGTCACTCCAGAATCGACGGCTCATCGCTTATCGACCTTGAGAAGGCTTTGCAATTCGCCAGGCTTCATATGTCTCACATCCCTGCCCCGCACGAGATAGATTACCTGCTCAGCAATATTCGTCGCGTGGGCACCGACACGTTCCAGCCCCCTCAGGGCCCACATTTCATGAACGACCCCGTCGATGCTGCCAGCGTCGTTCTTCATGAGACGTAGCAAACTGTCCATGGCGGCATCGTGTTCAGCATTCACTGCGTCCGCGTCAAGAACCACCTCAATGGCCCGGGCCACATCCAGACGGGCAAAACTGTCCAGTGCCTGGCGCAGCATGTTTCCTACGTGACCACTGATCAGGCGAAACTCCGGTGTGGTACCCGAAGAAGGCGGCAATTCCGAGAGTTTGGTCGCCTGCCTCGCGATCCGCGTTGCTTCGTCGCCAATACGCTCCAGATCCGTCGTCGACTTTGCTACCGCGAGCACCAGGCGCAGGTCGCTTGCCGCGGGTTGGCGCCGAGCCAGAATCCGCGAGCACTCCTCATCGATCTGAAGCTCCATTTCATTGATCTGCTGGTCGGCGCGCACCACTTCCTGCGCTTCTCCGCTATCGCGAGCCAACAGCGATGACATGGCACGGCCGAGCTGCTGCTCCACGAGCCCTCCCATCTCCAGCAGATGGTTTTTCATGGCATCCAGTTCCGCATTGAACTGTCCGGAAATATGCTGCCTGTGCTGATCGCCTTGCACGCCTGCTCCTTGAGCTTCGCTTCTTTTAAATTAGGGGCCCGCGATACCGGAAAGTTCCGGAACGCCTGGTGTCTCGCGAGAATCTCGCGGAAGTCACCCGGGAATCCCCGGGAAATCCGTAAGAAAAAAACTGAATACAAAAAAAGGTAACGCGAAAAACGCCGTTACCCGTAGCGCCCGGTTATGTAGTCCTCGGTTTGTGATTCACGAGGATTCGTAAAGAGTGTATCTGTTTCTCCGAACTCCACCAATCGTCCAAGGTTCATGAAGGCCGTCATATCCGACACCCGAGCCGCCTGCTGCATATTATGGGTCACAATCACAATGGTATAGCGCGTCTTGAGTTCATAAATCAGCTCTTCAATTCGCAGCGTCGAAATAGGATCAAGGGCGGACGCCGGCTCATCAAGAAGCAGCACTTCCGGCTCGACGGCAATGGCCCGGGCAATCACGAGGCGCTGCTGCTGTCCTCCCGACAGCACCAGGGCGTTCGCCTCGAGGCGATCTTTGACCTCATCCCAGAGCGCCGCTGCGCGTAAGGCCTTTTCAATAAGCTCGTCCAGAACGCGCTTTTTGTTAAGCCCCTGAATCCGCAACCCAAAGGCCACGTTTTCATAGATGCTCTTGGGAAAAGGATTCGGGGATTGAAACACCATCCCCACCCGGCGGCGCAGGGTCGCAACATCCACGCCCTTGGCATACACGTCCTCCCCATCGAGCCAGACGTGACCACTGATAATACTTCCTTCGATGAGGTCGTTCATGCGGTTGAAGCAGCGAAGTAAGCTCGACTTACCACAGCCCGAAGGCCCGATAAAAGCCGTCACGCACTTGCGGGGAATCTCAAGACTGACGTTATGCAGGGCCACGTTCTGGCTGCGCAGGTAATGAAGACTTAAATCCTCTACTCGCAGGCACACATCGTCATCCCGGGAGGGTGCTGGCGCTCTCTTAAGAGCCTTCACATCGATACTGTGACTTTTCATTCAGACGGCTTCTTGGGGTTTAAAGGCGTTGCGTAAGCGGCTGCGCAACAGGACAGCGGCAATATTCAGGAGTAAGGCAATGAGCACCAGGAGCAGGGCCGTTGCAAAAACCAGCCCCTCCACGGTTTCGATGTGGGTGCTCTGAAAACCCAGGTCGTAGACGGAAAAACCCAGGTGCATAAACTGTCGATCCAAATGGAGATAGGGAAACTCCCCGCTCACGGGCAATCCCGGAGCGTACTTCGCCACACCCACCAATAACAGGGGAGCGACCTCCCCCGTCGCCCGGGCTATCGCCAAAATCAATCCCGTGAGTATCGCAGGCGATGCCGCCGGAAGAACAACATTCCACAGGGTCTCGGCACGTGTCGCCCCAAGGGCAAGGCTGCCCTCCCGTAAACTGGTGGGCACTCGCGCCAGGCCTTCCTCCGTAGAGACGATCACTACGGGAAGAGTCAACAAGGCCATGGTAAGCGCTGACCAGAGAAGCCCGGGACTACCCAGGGTGGGAGTGGGAAGCCTGTCTTCGAACAGCAGGGCGTCCAGGGACCCGCCGATGGCGTAGACAAAAAACCCCAGTCCGAACACACCGTACACGACGGAAGGGACGCCCGCGAGATTGTTAACCGCAATACGCACGAGTCGGGTCACAGGCCCGCGATAGGCATACTCCTGGAGATAAATTGCAGCCAGAACGCCCACCGGGGACACAATCAAGGCCATGAGTATGACAAGGATCACGGTGCCCAGAATGGCCGGAAACACGCCGCCCTGACTATTGCCCTGACGGGGTGAATCACCGAGAAAACGCCCCATCGCCGCGAAGAAATGGGCGATCTTATCCCGCGCGGTCATGGCATTTGGCGCATAGACCGTTCTCAAATCCTCAAGGGATACCTCAATGACCCGCCCGGATGCGAGGCGCAGCTGCAGCAGGCCACCCGCCCCGGGGAGGCCTTCGCTCAGGGCCGTTTCCACCCTGGCTATCTGAGCCAGTGGCGACAGACCCGTGAGGGCCTGCGAGTGTTTCTTTGTCTCCAGGGCCTGTAAAAAGCCAAAAACAGGTCCCTGGTTTTTCCGCTCGATCACCACGGCACTCTCGGGCACCTTGCGATCCGTTACGCGCCCCTCGTCTATCCACAACAACGGCGAATCGTAGTAATCCTCGGCACCACGGTGTAGCAGCACGCGATGGAGGGTTTCCTTCGTATCCAGCTCACGATCAAGAATCACGCCCAGTTGGATCTGCGGGTTACCCTCGGCGCTTTGCAGCTGTATCAGGGGCTGGGGCCAGAAGTGTGGAAAGCCCCGGGATGCCAGCAAGGTCAACAAACCCAGCAACACCATCAGGGCAAGGACCACGGCACCGGCACTCAACCAGACCATAGGCTCGGCGCGACGGACACCGCTTTGCAACCTCGACACGGTCACGGACGGTTCAGCGGTTTGCATAGGCATAACGCAGACGCTGTCTAAACAGCTCTGCGACGGTGTTGAGGACAAAGGTCAGACCAAAAAGTACCAACGCAGCGAGAAACAGCAGCCGGAACTGCACACTCTCCGTCCCCGCCTCCGGAAGCTCTACCACGATGCTCGCACTCAGGCTTCGCAGCCCGGTAAATGCCCCCGGTTCCATGAGCGGGGTGTTTCCTGTTGCCAGGAGAACAATCATGGTCTCTCCAAGACCCCGGGCAATACCGATCAGCAGCGCTGACAGAATAGCCGGCGACGCTGCGGGAAGCACCACCCTCGCGAGGGACTGCCATCGCGTAGCCCCCAGGGCCAGACTGCCGTCGGACAAACTCCGGGGTACGGCAAATATAGAGTCCTCGATAATGGAGAACATCACGGGGGTTATCGCGATACCCATGGCCATACCCACCAAGAGCGCGTTTCGCTGTTCGTAGGCAATACCCCACTCGCGCCAAAGCCAGTCGCGCATCGAGGTCTCCAATAGCCAGCCCTCAAGGAACTCACCGTTTGTCATGAGCAGTAAGGTTGCGAGAAGGTAAACAGCAGCCACCAGCGCCACACGTGGCGGACGTCTCTGAAAACGTGGCGACAGCAGCTGTAGCAGCAGGTGGATGAGAGACAGAAGAAGAGGCAAAGCCAGAAGCAGTACGGGCAGTAACAGTATGGGGAGCAGATAATCCACCAGCAGCGGAGCCAGCCACAGACCGGCGACAAAACCCAGGACTACCGTAGGGAAAGCCTCAAGCATCTCTATGCTCGGCTTAACACGGTTGCGAATTCGGGGCGGTAAAAAATAGCCGGTGTATACCGCTGCGCCCAGGGACAGGGGAATAGCCAGGAGCATGCCGTAGATCGCTGCCTTGAAAGTGCCGTAGAGCAAAGGCGAAAGGCTGAGCTTTGACAGGACTCCGATCGCGGCACCGTCGGGATGCCAGTACTGTCCCGGCGCATCGTAGCCACCAAACCATTGAGCAAGCCAGAGACTTCGCCATCCCGTTTCTGGCGACGGGTTTCTAAGCCTTACGCGCACCCGCTCCGTGTCCGTCAGCCGGTAAAGAACGTTGTCATCGACATCCAGGCCAAGGTCTCCCGGACCCTTGAGCGCGGGGACAATCTCCCGGAGCAGTTCCTCCTTGCTACTGGGCACCTGCACCAGAAGCTCGCCCTCTTCGCCGAAGAAGTAGACCACGCGGCGCCGGTCTTCACTCACCAGACCACGCACATTGATGGGCGCTACCCAGGGTTCGCCCAATAAAGGAAAATCCGCGCGCGCCGTATCAAAGCGATACACCCGGTTATCCTCATCGACCAGTAAAAGGGTTTCATGATTGGGCCCCCAGGCGAGATGTTTTGCAACACTTTGAACCCGGGGAAGTTGCCCTTGCACGAGACTCTTCGAAGGGGCGCCGGGAGTCCAGCGAAGATAGGATCGGTCCTTGACGACCACCACCAGACCAGACCCGGCGTCCACCTGAACGACTCCCGAGGAGAACTCTAGCGCCATCAACCTATGGCGCTTTGCCACGCCGGACGATGGGGCGGGCCTGTCGAGCTCTCCCGCGTGGAGCACTCCCTGTTGGTCAAAAAATGCGTAGAGCAGACGCTCGCCCCTGGCGTCAACTGCCAGACTGGCAGGCAGCGCGCCGCTAACACCTATCGTTGCCTGCACCTCAAGAGTCTCGGGCCGATTATTATCGCCACCCAGACCCGCCGGTGGAATCGCAAAAACTTCCAGGGTGTCGGCCCGTAAACGAACCGCGTGTTGCCCGGCGCGGCGCACCTCGCCAGAGGCGCCCCTTGCACCTTCTGGCAAAAGAAAGCGCCGTTCGCCGGCAAAAACCAAGGATGAGCGCTTGGCAGGCAGCGTTTCCGTGGACACAGCCTCGATCCTGGTGACACTCGCAAGGGGCATGGCCACGTACAAGAGATAAGCCAGAATCAGGAGAATCATGATGATCACAGCGCCACCGGCGGCAGCGATAGCCACCGTGGCCATACGATCCCGGGCGCGCCGCCGAGCGGCAATTCTGAATGGGGTCTCAGTCACGGGACAAACCCAGGCGGACACGCAGCTCCCCGCGCTCCGCAAGGGGCAGCGCCCCATAGCCCAGGCGGGCCACTTCACGCTGTCCTTCGGTGCTGAAAACAATTTCCAGAAAAGCCGCGGTCAGCGCGTCCACGGGCGCGTCCGGTGGGCGATTGATGTAAACAAACAGACGTCGGGCGAGCACCGCCTCATCCACCCCGCCGCTGTCGAGAACGCGCAGTCGTTTAACACTCGCATTGAGAAAGCCCGCACTCGCGTAGCCGATGCCATAGGCATCCGTGGCTACGGCACGTACGACGGCTGAAGAACCCACCAGGCGATTCAGCTGCGTCGCAAAATCTCCGGTACACAGCACCTGGCGACGAAAAACACTGTAGGTACCCGATGCGGCGCTTCTACCATAGGCACTGATCACGCGCTGATTCCATGGCGCTCCCAGGCCCAATTCACCCCAGGAGCGAATGGCCTGAGGATATCCGCAGCGCCGCGTCGCGGAAAACACCGCATCCAGTTGCGCTGTGGTGATGCTATCCAGGGGGTTGTCTCTATGCACGAAAACCGCCAAGGCGTCCTGGGCGACAGGCACCGCCGTGGGTGGATATCCATATTTTCGCGTAAATGCGCTGAGCTCCTCGGGAGACATGGGCCGGCTCATGGGACCGATATTCGCCGTGCCCTGAACCAGCGCCGTGGGCGCTGCCCCGGACCCAATGGCACGGACCTGCGCCGACACACCGGAGTGCCGCGCCGTCAACATCTCTGCCCAAATAGAAGTAAGAGACCCCATGGTGTCGGAACCCGTACTGACCACCTTGCCGGAGAGGGGCTCAGCAGCTTGTAGTGGGGCCCCAAAACAGGCGTACAGCGCCAGGGCAAAGGAGAGACGAAAGCGGTATTTCACAACGGAAAGTGTAACGCGAAGCGGCTCCCACGTCCGGGTTCACTCTCAATGATCAGCTCCGCTCGATGGCTTGCCGCAACGTGCTTTACAATGGCCAGACCCAGCCCCGTACCACCGGTGCGCGCATTGCGACTTTCGTCGACGCGGTAAAAACGCTCGGTGATTCTCGCGATGTGCTCCTCCTCGATACCAACGCCGGCATCCACAACATTCAACACCAGCGCGCCATTGCCGTGAACCCAGCTGACACGCACAGGCTTGTCATCTTCGCTGTACTTGAGTGCATTGATGACCAGGTTGGACACAGCACTGCGGAGCTCGCGATAGTTGCCCTTCACCGTGTCCTGGGTCTCCACTTCCAAAACTACGAGACGATCGGGGTGGCTGGAGCGTAGCTCCTCGCGAAGCTCTTCAAGCATGGCAACCATGTTGACGTCTTCCGTCTCACGATCCTCGCTCACGGTTTCGATGCGACTGAGCCACAGCAGGTCCGTCAGGAGGTTCTCCATTCGCTGAACCTGCATATCCATTTGCGCTGCAGCTTTCTGAAAGCGCGGATCCTCGAACAACTCGCTGGAGACCAAGGTGTCCAGATATCCCTTGAACACCGTCAGGGGCGTTCTCAGCTCATGGGACACATTGCCTACGAAGTCCCGACGCATCTGCTCCATCTGCACGACCCGGGTCACGTCGCGGAAAAACAGCAGAAAGTCTCCGCCGGCAAAGGTCGTGATCTCAACCTGCAATATCTGCCGACTATTGCGGTCGTTAGGGATTTGCAGGGGCTGCTGGAAATCGCCATTTAAAAAGTAATCGTGAAACGCCGGCCAGCGGAGGAGGTTCAAGACCGGCTGGCCGCGATCCCGGGGGTACTGAAGCCCCAGAAGACCTTCCGCGGCGTCGTTAGACCACTCGATGGCGCCACTCTGAGTGAGGATCAGCACGCCATCGCGCATGGACGCGAAGGAACTTCTCAGGTAGTCAACGGTGGACTGGAGGCGACCACGGGCCTCACGGTTTTCCCGTTGCAGACCGTAGATGGTGTCATAGACGAGACCCCAGATGCCTCCACTCTCCGGTGGCGGCTGATCAGGGTCCTGAAGCCACCGACGCATGAGCCAGAGTTGCCAGAGCCAGATACCGGAGAGCACGCTGAGCCCGATGCACAGCATCTCGAGGGTGTAGCCCGTAACCCAGCCAAGGACGCCCGAGGCGGCCAGAACCAGCAGCAGCTTCCGTAATTCAGCACGCCAGCTGCCCGCGAGACTCAACCGGCGGGTACTCCCCGGGAAGAGAAGCGATAGCCCGTGCCCCGCACGGTCTGAATCAGACCGCTATAGTCCTTGCCCTCTACCTGCAGGGCCTTGCGCAAGCGGCGGATATGCACGTCCACGGTGCGCTCCTCGACATAAACGTTTGCACCCCACACCTGATCGAGCATCTGATTGCGACTGTAGGCGCGCTCGGGGTGGGACATAAAAAACTGCAGTAGATTGAATTCCGTGGGCCCCATATCCAGGGGTTCATCAGCGAGGTACACCCGCCGGCTTTTGCCATCGAGTACCAGTTCGGAGACCTGCATACGATCAGCGCTCTCACCCACCCCGGAGCGTCGCAGGAGCGCCTTGATGCGGGCGATGAGTTCCCGGGGCGCGAAGGGCTTGGTGATGTAGTCATCCGCGCCGACTTCAAGGCCCTGAATCACATTGTCCTCGGCGGTTTTTGCCGTCAGCATGATCACGGGTATCTCCTGCGTCGTATCGTCGCGCTTGAGCCGCCGCAGCAGTTCAATACCGCTGCCTCCCGGCAGCATCCAGTCCAGGAGCACAATATCCGGCCGTTGATCGACAACAATGGCGTGAGCATCCTGAATGTTATCCGCCTCAAGGCAGCGGTAATCGACGATTTCCAGCGCCATGCGCAACATGTCGCGAATCGCAAACTCATCATCCACCACCAGTACCGTTCGCTCACTCATCCCTGTTCTCCCGCAGGCCTGCTGAAGCGGTGAATCTTGCAACCCGCAGATGACACAAAGATGACAGACACGGTCTTTTTGGACACAAAAACGTCACAATCAAAACCAGGGAAACCACCCTCTATCCTCCTCCAGACGCTCCCGACAAGCCCCGAGCTGCCGCTCGTAGCGTATAGATCGGTCTGACACTTTGCGGGCGACACCAAGGAGCCAGTCCTTGGAGCGATAGGTGCCGCGCTCATAACCCCCGTGACCCTCGTGGTAAGCAAGGTACAGCCGGTAAGCGTCGTTTTTCTGGATGCCGTTTCGGCGAAACGACTGATTGTTGTACCAGCCGACAAAATCAATGGCATCGCCAAAATCATCTCGGTCTGCACCGTAACGACCGGCGGAGCGCTTATAGCCCTCCCAGGTAGACGCCAGGGCCTGACTGTAGCCGTAAGAGTCCGAGGGACGGGGGCCGGGTATAAAGCCGAGGATCTTCTTCCGAGGCGGCTTGGCGTTGGCAACAAACCGCGACTCCTGATGGATGATGGCCATCATCACGGCGATGGTACTACCCCAGGCCTTTTCTGCGTCCCGCGCATCATCGTACCAGCCCCGCTTGTCATCAAAAATGTTGCAGATATTGTCAACATCCGCCGGTGGAGAGGTCGCGCAGGCACTGACGAGGAAAAGCAGCACCAGGGTCATGATGAGATACGACGATGCCCCGGCGGACGCTGTCATGGAGCCGCCGCCTCCAGGCGGGTCAGAAACTCCGCTTCGCTGATCACCTCAACCCCGAGGGATTCTGCTTTGCTCAGCTTGCTACCGGCTCCCGGTCCGGCGAGAAGCACCGTCGTCTTCCCCGACACGGATTTGGCAGTGCGAGCACCCAGAGCCCGCAACGCTGCCTCGGCCTCATCACGGGACTGGCTCTCAAGCTTGCCACTGACCACCCACACCTGGCCGTCGAGAGCGCCGCCGACCTCCGGGGCCACGGCAACGGCAGGCCAGGCAATCCCCGCCTCGAGGAGTCGCCGCAACACGCCCAGATTGGCATCCGCGCGAAAAAACCCGTGCACATGCTCGGCGACCACAGGACCGACGTCGGGCACCTCCAGCAAATCGTCGAGATCCGCGCCGCTGAGGGCTTCGAGCGTGCCAAAGTGATTGGCCAGGGCAAGGGCCGTGGCTTCTCCCACCTCGCGGACACCCAGAGCAAAAATGAAACGCGGGAGCGTGGTCTGTCGACTGGCATCAATCGCCGCTAACAGTTTGGCCGCGGACTTCTCACCCATGCGCTCCAGGGACAATAAAGCTCCCTGCTCAAGTTTGAAGAGGTCCGCTACATCCCGCACCAATCCCCGGTCCACGAGTTGCTCAACGATCTTTTCACCCAGGCCGTCGATATCCATAGCCCGTCGACTGGCGAAATGACGCACGGCCGCCTTCAACTGCGCCGCGCAAACCAGTCCACCGGTACAGCGCAGGGTAGCTTCGCCTGCCACGCGTTCCACAGGCGACTGGCATACGGGACAGCTGGGAGGTGCATCAATGGGCGCAGAAGACTCCTCTCGCCGCTCCGCGATCACCGACACCACCTGGGGAATCACGTCACCGGCACGCCGCACAACCACGCTGTCACCGTGGTGAAGGTTCAGGCGCGCAATTTCATCCATGTTATGCAGCGTGGCGTTGCTGACGGTAACGCCCCCGACAAATACCGGCTCCAGTCTTGCTACCGGTGTGATCGCGCCGGTCCGGCCCACCTGAAACTCAACACCGGTCACTTTCGTCACCGCCTCCTGAGCGGGAAATTTTCGCGCAATGGACCAACGGGGAGCCCGGGCGACAAAGCCCAGCTCACGCTGCGCCGCAAAGTCATTCACCTTGTACACGATGCCATCAATGTCAAAGCTCAGGGCATCCCGCTCGTCCCCCAGGCGATGGAAATAGTCGATACAGTCATCCAGACCCGACAGACGTTCGGCATAGCGACTGATGGGAACCCCCCAGCTCGCAAACAGCTGCAATACATCCCAGTGCGATCCCGGCCAGCCCTCTTCGGGATGCTGGCCCGATGCATAGGCGCAAAACTCCAGGGGCCGCCTCGCGGTGATTTTTGAATCCAGCTGGCGCAGGGACCCCGCCGCCGCGTTCCGCGGATTCACAAAGGGTTTTTCGCCATGGCGCCGGGCATGCTCATTAAACGCCTCGAAGCCTGCGCGAGGCATAAAGATCTCACCGCGGATCTCCACAAGCGCGGGGCAGCTCGCTCCCCGAAGCTTCAGGGGCACGGAGCGGATGGTGCGCACGTTGAGCGTGATGTCCTCCCCATAGGTGCCGTCGCCGCGGGTCGCGGCTCGCTCCAGAAGTCCCTCGCGATAAATAAGACTGACCGCAATGCCATCGAGCTTAGGCTCAGCAACCAACTCCGGAACGCTGTCTACGTCCAGGCGATCAACCACCCGTTTGAGAAACGCCGCCAACTCTTCATCACTGAAGGCATTGTCGAGAGACAACATGGGCATGGGGTGCTCGACGCTGGAAAACGCACTCAGGGGGGCAGCGCCCACTCGCTGCGTCGGCGAGGAAGCGTCCCGCAGCTCCGGATGCGCCTCTTCCAGGGTCTGCAGCTCCCGTAGGGCCCCGTCGTATTCCTGGTCCGGAACCGTCGGCGAATCGAGGATGTAGTACTCGTGATTCCAGCGTTCCAGCTGCTCCCGCAGGCTGTGGACGCGGTTCCTGATGTCATCCCCGGGCATGGTGATCCCTAGCCCCGTTGGGCAAGTAGCCGACGTTCGAGTTCGCGGATCTGCTGCCGGGAATGCTCGACGGCCTGCTGGGTGAGAACGCTGCGGGATTCATCGAGGAGCTCGCCCCCAAGGTTACGCGCCACTACCCGGGCGGTCTCGAGCATGTAATCGAAGGCCTGGATCATATCCTCCGGCCCGGGGAGCGTAATGAAAAATACCAGACCCCGGGTCTGCATGGCATCCATGTTGTCGATGTCGAACACGCCGGGCTGGAGCATATTGGCGACGCTGAACTGGATAGGGCCGCGCCCCGCCTGCTGCTCATGACGATGAAAGAAATTCATATCGCCAAAGCGCAGATCGCAGGCCAACAGGATCTCGAGAATGTCCTTGCCGGAAAAACCATCCGTGTCCCGCGACATCACGTGGAGGATAATCACCTCCGTCTCTATGTCGCCGCCTGCCCCGTCGGCTCCCGCAACGCTGGGCGTCTCCTCTTCCTCGGGAATATCGTTTAGCCAGTCCAGATTGCTGGGTTCGTCATTATCGGCGCGCATGCCGTCCAGGGATACCTCGGCATTATCGCCGCGCCCGGAGGCTGCGGAGGCCGATCCTGCCTCATCCGCATTTGCGGGTTTCCTGCCGCCGACGGGCTCTTTGTTCTGCGCAGCCGGCACGGTCCTTTGCGCTGTGCTTTTTGGGGTAACAACAGCGTCTTCGCTCTCACCCCCACTCGCTTCACCCTTTCCACTCTCTTCACTCTCGTCTTCATTACGACGAGGGTTGTCGCTGGAAGGGCCGAGGCCGTCGCTGCCCAGGAGGTCTTCGCGGCTCACGATGCGCGCGCCGCCATTTGGCAGCTCGCGAAAAATGGCAAGGTCGTCCACGGGAGGTGCATCCGCGGGCTCCGGCGCGAGTTTCATCCGCACACGCTCCCGCTGCTGGCTTCGCATTCTTCGCCAGGCATCAATCATGACAGCGAGAATCAGGAGACTTCCAACGAGCACCATTCCGTCGCGCAGGGTTACTTCAGGCACGGTTTTGTTCACTCCTCCCCAGATACATTCCATGAACCACGCTAGCGTGCTTCCCCCGTTCCTGCATCCTAGCTTGCCGCCAACTCAGCGGCCTCTTCCACATCCACCGTCACCAGCCGCGAGACGCCGGGCTCGTGCATGGTGACCCCCATCAACTGATCTGCCATTTCCATGGTGATCTTGTTGTGGGTAATAAAGATGAACTGCACCTTGTCAGACATCTCCTTGACCATGCGCGCGTAGCGACCCACGTTGGCATCATCCAGGGGCGCATCCACCTCATCGAGCATGCAGAACGGTGCAGGATTCAGCTGAAAAATGGAAAACACCAGAGCAATAGCCGTGAGGGCCTTTTCACCACCCGACAGCAGGTGGATGGTGCTGTTTTTCTTGCCCGGCGGCTGCGCCAGAATAGACACGCCGGTATCCAGAAGATCGTCACCGGTCATCTCAAGACTTGCGGCACCGCCCCCAAACACCCGGGGGAACAGCTCCTGCAACCCACTGTTGACCTGGTCAAAGGTATCTTTGAAGCGATTGCGTGTTTCCTTGTCAATCTTGCGGATCGCTGCCTCGAGGGTATCCAGGGCCGACTCCAGGTCTTCATTCTGCGCGTCAAGATAACGCTTGCGCTCAGATTGTTGCTGATACTCATCCACGGCCGCGAGGTTGATCGGCCCCAGCCGGGCAATGCGGTTGGCGTAGCGCTCCAGCTCCCCTTGCCAGGCGGCCATGTCCACCTCGTCCGGCAGAGCCTCCAGGAGCTCCTCAAAGTTGCCTCCCAGCTCCTCGAGCTGGCCGAGCATGGTGTTTTGCTGGTGCTCAAGGCCCTGCACGGCAAAACGCCGCGATTCCAACTTCTCCCGAAGCCCCGCTGCGCGCTGCTCTATCTGCATGCGCTCCTGCTCCGCTTCCCGCAGCGTATGTTCTATGTCCGCAAGCGCCTGACGGGCAGTGGTCAGTCGCGTTTCGGACTCCAGGCGCAGGGCCAACTGCTCTTCCAGAGTCTTTTTCAGATCATCCAGGGGCTCGTCATTTTCGAGGCGGGCGCTACTCAGCGCCTCGAGACGCTCACTCAAGCGCTCGACCTGCTCTTTACTTCTTACCAGGGCACTACGGATGGTCTCGCTTTGTGTGACCAGAGACTGATGGCGCAGTGCCGCCTGATGGGAGGCATCACGACTCTGTTGCGCATCCCTGCGGACCTGCTCCAGAGCGCTGCGAAGACCTTCCCGGGCCGTCAGACGGGCCTCCCGGTCGGCGGTGTTCCCATCCATTGCCTCAATGGCGGATGACAGCTTGTTCCGCGCCTCAACCATCGCTCCCTGTTCCTGCTCGAACTGTGTGCGAAGCTCCGTTGCCTCGTGCTCCAGCCGCTCCCGTCGGGCGAGCACCTGCTCCTGTTTGGCTTCTTCTGCCCGCACGCGGGACAGCACATCAGAGCGCTTTGCCGCACCGGCGTCAACTTCTGCACGCGTGGCCTTGAGTTGCTGTTCCGCCGACGCGAGATGCTCATCGCTCTCACTCAGGGATGCCTTGGCTCGGGACTCTGCCTCCGCGAGCTGTTCTATCTCCTCCCGGAGAGCATCCAACTCCTGCTGCCTCGCGATGAGGCCTGATTCACTTTCTCCGCCCTGAAGCGTGCGCACCCAGTTGCGACCGTACCAGCGCCCATCAGGCGTGATGAGGGATTCGCCCGGAGCCAGAGACTGACGTCCGGCCAGCGCTTCCTCGCTGGTCTTGGCGCAACGCACCGCAGCCAGCAGAGAACGCGCCCTGCTGTCACCCTGGAGCTTGGTGGCCAGAGAATTCGCCGGAGCGGCAGTTTCGGGAAATGCCTCGAAAAGCGTCAGATCGCCACTGCCCAGGGCGCCCAGGGCGCCATCGAGGGAGGGAATGCTGTCGACACACACACCCTGGAGGGCACTGCCCAGCACGACCTCCACCGCGCGCTGCCAGCGCTCGTCCACCTGCAGGTCATCCAGCAATCGGGGATTATCCGAGAGACCCCGCTCCTGGAGCCAGTCCCCCACTTTGCCGCCCTCGGCGCGCTCCTTTGCGGCCTGTTGCAGGGCCTCGAGGGAAGCTTCTCGTCCGCGTTGAATCTGCAGCTTTGAACGCAGGGTATTGAGCTCTTCCTGACGCTCGCGACGCTGGTTGCGAAGTCCCGTGACATCGCTCTCCAAATCCTGAAGCCTGGTCGTCAGCTCTTCGATGGCCTCGTTGGCGACCTCAAGATCACTGCGCAAACTCTCCAGAGTTTCCACCGCGGCATCATCGTTATGGGATTCACGCTCCTGATCCAGCTGCCCCAGACGCTTCTGAAGCCGCGCCAGGGAATGTTCAAGATGCTGTAAACGGGACTGCTGCACCTCCGCCTCCTGACGGGGCACGGCTGCCTTCTGGTTGAACTCATCCCAGTCGCTTTGCCAGGACTGCATATTGGCCTCGGCTTCAGCCAGTGCTGCTGCGGCGGCGGCAGCGGTGCTGCGCTGGGTTTCCAGGGCGGGACCCAGCGTTGCCAGCTCCTCCTCCCAGCCCGCCAGTCGGTCGCCATCCTCTTCCAGGTGTTCTTTGGCCTGCTGCAAACCGAGTTCCGTGCTGCGCAGATCGTCATTGATCTGCTCGGCCTTTTCACCCTGGTAACGTATCTCTTGCTCTATACGACTCACTTCTGCGCCGATTGCATAAAAGCGACCCTGGACCTCTACCAGGGCGTCATTGCGTTCGCTGTGCGTAAGCCGATGCTGCTCCAGCGCCGTATCGACCCGCTGCTGGTTGGCATACTCCGCCTCCAGGCGAACCTGGTGTTCACCCACTTCGTGAGCCGCCGCTTTGTGCTGCGCCTGCAAATCCCGCAGCTGGGCGGCCATGAGCCGCTGCTTCAGGGCACGCTCCTCGGCCCGGAGGTTTTTGTATTTTTCTGCCGCCTGGGACTGGCGCTGGAGATGCTGAAGCTGGCGCTCTAACTCGTCCCGCAGATCTGTCAGACGCTCAAGGTTTTCGAGGGTACGGCGCATACGCGACTCGGTTTCCCGTCGGCGCTCTTTATATTTGGAGATCCCCGCCGCTTCTTCGATAAAAACGCGAAGCTCTTCCGGCTTGGATTCGATGAGGCGGGAGATCATGCCCTGCTCGATGATGGCGTAGCTGCGCGGCCCGAGGCCCGTGCCCAGAAAAATATCCGTGATATCCCGCCGGCGGCACTTGGTGCCGTTGAGAAAATATTCCGACTGCCCGTCACGCGTCACCTGGCGGCGGATGCCTATCTCCGCGTAGCTCGCGTATTCGCCACCCACGCCACCGTCGCTGTTATCGAACACCAGTTCAATGGAAGCCTGCCCTACGGGCTGCCGGTTGCCCGAGCCGTTGAAGATGACATCCGCCATGGACTCGCCGCGGAGGTTTTTGGCGGAGCTCTCTCCCATAACCCAGCGTACGGCGTCAATGATGTTGGATTTACCGCAGCCATTGGGGCCTACGACGGCGCTCATATTGCTGGGAAAGTGCACAGCAGTGGGATCCACAAAGGACTTGAAGCCTGCCAGCTTTATCGACTTTAAACGCATCTAGCTTTAAGTATCCTTCGTAAATGCATGTTTTGCATGACGTTTTTTTATTATTTTTGAATGATATTCAGATTTTGGCCACTAGATATAGTGTATCCGCTTTAGGGGAATAACACTATGCCCGATGAATGAAAGGCCCGATCAGCCCTGTCCCGCAGCCTCCCACTGGATCTCTACCGCCACCTCATCACCCCCTGCGGTGACGGGCTGCCCCACACCGGTGAATGCCGCGTTGGCAGCGCCGGGCTGGCCATTGACTGAAATCTGCGCGGACACCACGACCTCACCGGCCTCACTGAGTAACTGCCCCGCCATGGAGTCCCCGTCACTCAGGCGCAACCGCGTCGGCAACTGCCCGGCCTGAAAACGGCGCACCGCGATAGGCATACCGCCCTGGGCGCCCGCCGGTCTTGCGAACACGAACACAATGGCCTGGGGGTCAAGAGGCTGCTCCCCCGGCAGGTCCAACGCCACGGAGATACCCGGCCCATTGTCTTCTGCGCCCTGAGAAGCTCCAGGTTCTTCGGGCGCTATTCCACCCCGCTCCCGGGCAACGGCAATGGCCTGGGCGAGCATTTCATAGCCGGGAGAGGCTGCGGCCTCCTGGGCCTGGAGGCGGCTCCAGTAATTAATAGCCGCGCCGTAAGCGCCCTCCTCAAAGGAGGCCATACCCAGGAGCCCCAGGGCCGTGCGCTGCTCGGGATCCACAGCGAGGGCCCGCTCCGCGAGGAGTTGGGCTTGCGTATCTAACTGTCGATCTGCCGCCAAAAACCGCGCCTGCGCGGCCATGGCGAGGGCCTGGGGGTCCTCGGGGGCCTTCTCAGCGAGGAGACCAAAGGCCTCCCGTGCGGGGGCATAGTCTTCGCCGGCCATGTACAGCTGACCCAAAAGCCCAAGGTATTGAAGATTGTCTTCCCGGGCCCGGCTACGCGCGGCGATGCGCGACAGGAGCGCTTCCCTGGTTGCATCACTGTCTTCGGGCGTCAGCTCGCTAAGGGCTTCATAGATAAGAACGTCTTCCAGGGAACCCGTCTGCTGGTAGATCAGCCCCGCAGCCAAAACCACCGCCAGAAGCAGGACAAGCCCCAAACGACGATCCCCTCTTCCGGGGGCCGGCGGATAACCCTCCGTCGTTGCGGCGTCCTCCAGTAATCGCAGCCGGGCGTCGTCGAGGAGCCTATGATCCTCTCCCTGGAGCTCCGCTTCCCGCTGCGCATACCAGCCGAGATTAGGATCACTGGCATCGGCCGCTCTCGGGGTCGAGTTTCTTCGGGACAGCAAAAAGGCTGCGGCAACAATGCAGAGAATCCCCGCGCCGAGGTAAAAGCCGGTCATTGCCCTGCATCCTTATCGGCGCCTGCGTCATCGGCGCCTGCGTCGCTCATCATCCGGGCCAGGCGCTGGCGCTCCTCGGCTGTGAGGGCGTCCCCGTCGTCAGTCACCGGATTGCGACCGCGGCGTAGGAGCAACAGCAAGAGAAGAAAACCCGCCCCGAGCATGAGGGCAGGCGCCAGCCACAGCCATAGGGCGGCACCGCTGGCAGCGGGACTGTAGCGTACGAATTCACCGTAGCGAGCCACCATGTCCTTGAGAATCTCTTCATCGCTGGCACCGGCCTCCAGTTGCGCGTAAACCAAGGCGCGCAGATCCTGGGAAATCGGCGCATTGGAGTCTGCGATATTCTGGTTCTGGCATTTGGGACAGCGAAGCTCCTGACTCAAAGCGCGGTAGCGTGCCTCCAGCCGGGGACTGGAAAACTCGTAGGTTTCTATCACCGCAAAGGCCGGTGTTGTGCAAAACACAGCCATTAGTACCGCGACAGCCGCGAACCGCATGGAAAAATCTCTGGAAAACATCAGGTACCGGTATCTGTGGTGAGCTCGTCGTAGATCGCTTTCAGGCGGCCGTTCCATACGCGCTCATCGATAACACCGACGTGGCGATAGCGAATGACGCCGTCCGCATCAACAAAGTAGGTTTCCGGTGCACCGTAGACGCCGAGATCCAGACCGAGGGTTCCCCGGGCATCCACAATGCTGGCGCGATAGGGATCCCCCAGCTGGCTCAGCCAGTCCCTTGCCGCAGCGGAGTCGTCTTTATAGTTCACGCCGTAGATAAGCACACCGTCGTCCGCCAGGCGCTGGAGGTAAGGATGCTCTACGCGGCAGGAAATGCACCAGGTTGCCCAGACGTTGAGAAGCAGCGGCTCGCCTAACAAGTCCTTGTCACTCAGAGTCTGCTCATCGCTCAAGGCCGGGAGAGCGAACGCCGGAAGGGGCTTGTCAATCAGCGCCGACGGCAGGGCCTGAGGGTCCAGGGACAGGCCCCGAAACAACAGCACCGCGAGGAGAACAAACAGCCCCAGGGGTACAAACAGTTTAAGCCTTGGCGACATTCGCAACCCCCGGAGACAGCGCCGACCGGGTCACCTGCCGGCGGTAGCGACGATCGGTCACGGTGAGCAGCCCACCCGCGCCCATGAATATCGCCCCGATCCACATCCAGCGAACCATGGGTTTATAGTGCAGTCGGATAGCCCAGGCACCACCGTCTCCTACGGGCTCACCCATGGCAACATACAGGTCCCGAAACAGACCACCATCGATGGCCGCTTCGGTCATTACGGACCCCGAAGCGAGATACCGGCGCTTCTCTGCCAGCAGCGTCGTCACCCGTCGCTCGCCACGATACACCTCAAAACGCGCACCGTCGGCCAGATAGTTTGCCCCGCGCAGGCGCACGGTTTCTTTAAACTCAAAGCGGTAACCCGCCAGCGTCTCCGTGTCACCCGGCGCCATCCTCAGGTCCCGCTCTATGTTGTACTGGGATGTGGCAACCACACCGATAATAGCCATGGCGAAACCACAGTGCGCCATCACCATGCCCCAGTAGCTGGGTGACTGGCGGCGAAACCCGCGAAGAAGACTCGGACTGTTTCGCGAGCGCTCGCGAAAATCCTGCACCAGACCTGCGAGTAACCAGCCGGCCATCACCAGGGCAAGGGCCACCCAAAGGTTGTATCCCTGATCACTGATGAGGGGGAGACCGAGGCCGACGCCCAACACCACCGCGGCGGGTAGCAGCATACGGCTGCGCCAGCGATACACGCTGTCATCACGCCACTTGGAGATGGGGCCGATGCCCATAAACGGCACAAGGCAGGCCATGAGCGGTACGAACACGGCATTGAAATAGGGAGCGCCTACGGAATACTTACCCTGCCCCAGGGCGTCCATCAACAGCGGGAACAAAGTGCCAAAGAGTACCGTTAACGTTGCTACCAGAAACACGACGTTATTGACGAGCAGCAGGGACTCCCGAGACACGGTGCCAAAGCCTATGCGGCTGCGGACCGAGGGCGCGCGCATGGCGTACAGCGTCAGGGAGCCGCCCACCACGATTCCCAGGAACACCAGAATGAAGAGACCCCGCTCGGGGTCTGCAGCGAAGGCATGGACCGAGGTGAGCACGCCGGAGCGCACCAGGAAGGTCCCCAGAAGGCTCAGGGAAAACGCAAAGATCGCCAGCAACACGGTCCAGCTCTTAAAAAGACCCCGCTTTTCCGTCGCCGCCAGGGAGTGAATCAACGCAGTGCCCGCGAGCCATGGCATGAAGGACGCATTTTCTACCGGGTCCCAGAACCACCAACCGCCCCAGCCCAACTCGTAGTAGGCCCACCAGCTGCCAAGCATGATGCCCAGACTGAGAAATGCCCAGGCAACGTTCGTCCACGGCCGCGACCAGCGGGCCCAGGCAGCGTCGAGGCGCCCACCCATGAGTGCCGCCACAGCAAAGGCAAAGGCCACGCTGAAACCCACATAGCCCATGTAGAGGAGCGGCGGATGAATAATCAGGCCGGGATCCTGAAGTAGCGGATTGAGGTCATTACCATCGGCGGGAACGCCGGGCAAAAGACGCTCAAAGGGATTCGACGTAAACAGTGAAAAGGAAGTAAAGCCCACACCGATAAAGCCCATCACAGCCAGCACGCGGGCGAGCATCACCGTCGGCAGACCGCGGCTGAAAGTCGCCACCGCTGCCAGCCAGAACGACAGAATCAGCACCCAGAGGAGCAGAGAGCCCTCATGGTTACCCCACACAGCGGAAAACTTATAAATAGGTGGCAGCAGGCTGTTGCTGTTGGATGCGACGACCTTGACGGAAAAGTCATCCTGTAAAAAAGCGATGGCAAGGCAGGCAAAGCTGATGAGGCAGAACACCGTCACGGCGCTGGCGAGTGTAGGCGCCAGGCGCATGGCGGCATAGTTGCCCCGCCAGCTACCCCACAGCGGCACCACGGTCAGGGCTACGGACATCAATAGCGCGAGGACCAGCGCAAAGTGTCCCAACTCGGGAATCATTGGCTGACTCCGGCCGTGGCGCTGTTTTTCAGGGCCTCCGCGACTTCCGGTGGCATGTAATTCTCATCGTGCTTTGCCAGCACCTCTTCGGCGTTCAGAACGCCGTCAGCGTTAAGACGTCCCGAGGCCACCACACCCTCACCTTCGGCAAACAGGTCAGGAAGAATGCCCTCATAAACCACAGTGACCGTAGCCTGATAGTCCGTCACGGCGAAGCGCGTCTCCAGGGTACTGTCGGAGCGTTGGACACTCCCTTCCACCACCATGCCGCCGACGCGGATCGGGGTATCAACGGGCGCTTTACCCGCAGCGACCTCCACAGGGGGGTAAAACAGATTGATGTTTCCCCGCAGGGCATAGGCGGCAAGGCCAACGGCTGCCGACGAAAAAAGCACGATACTCAAAACCACCCAAAGGCGTTGCTTACGGACGGGATGCATTAGTTCAGGATAACTCCACGGCTGGACGGGACTTGGATTCTTGGGTCGGGTTCTGCTGCTGACGCCGGTATTCGCCCCGAAGCTCCCGAAGCAGTCGACGGCGGCGAATCAGCGGCGACACCACGAGCACGGCAATCACTGCCAGGGTCAGACCATAGGCCGCCCAGACAAAGGGGCCGTGCCCGTCCATCGTCAGCGCCGCAGACACACTCTCGAAATACATCAGACAGCGCTCCCGACCAAACGTTGCACCCAGCCCGTTCGACGTTCCCGGCGCAGAATTTCCACGCGCATGTTGGCAAGGAGTGCACAGGTGAACAGCAGATAAAACGATACTATGCACAGCAGCAGCGGATACAGCATGCTGGGATCAATGGTGCTTTCGCCCGTAAACTTGATGGAGGCCGGCTGGTGCAGGCTGTACCACCAATCCACGGACTTGTAGATGATGGGTATATTGACGGTGCCCACCAGGGACAGAATCGCGCAGGCCCGAGCCGCAGCCGCCTTGTTGTCGTAGGCCTCGTAAAGCGCCATGACACCCAGATAGAGAAACAGCAGAATGAGCATGGAGGTAATCCTCGCGTCCCACACCCACCAGGCTCCCCAGGTAGGCTTACCCCAGATGGCCCCGGTCACCAGGGCCACAAAGGTCAGGGCTGCACCCACCGGTGCCGCCGCCAGCATCGCAACGTCGGCCATTTTCATCTTCCAGATCAGGCTGATCGCACCGGCAATGGCCATCACGTAATAGCCGGCGAGCGCCACGACGGCCGCAGGCACGTGGATATAAATGATGCGATAGCTGTTGCCCTGACGGAAATCAGGTGCCGTATACAGCAGTCCCCAGACCACCCCGACACCCAGGGCCAGGAGTGCTATCGGCAAAAGCCAGCGAAGGATGGTACCGGCGATAGCGTATAACCACGGCGGCGAACCCAACTTATGAAAAAACGTCCACATCAGCGAATTATACTCGGGGGATAAAGAGGGAACAAAGTCAGAAAGCGGCCCGACGGCGATTTGTCCCGGTCCCCGTCAGGCATCTGCCGAGATCCGCAGCGCCGCCGCAATGGCCGCGGGCCCCAAAGCGAGGGCGAGGGAAAACATAGCGCCAAGAAGCGCCAGATAGGGCAGGAAAGGCAGGCCTTCGACGGCGGCACGCACCGCGCCGGCACCGAAGATCAGCACCGGCATGTAAAACGGCGTTACGAGGAACGCCACGAGCATCCCCCCCCGTCGCAATCCCACGGTCAGCGCCGCACCGATGGCGCCGAGCACACTCATCACGCCGGAACCCAGAGCGAGGGAAGCAACAAGCACCCCCACACCCGCGGAGGGCAGGCCCAGCATCAGGGCAAAGAGCGGTGAAAGCAGCGCGAGCAACAAGCCGCTGATCAACCACTGCACCAGGAGATGCGGCATCACCAGAAAATACAGTGGCTGCTCTGCGATGAGCAGCTGATCCAGAGAGCCGTCGTCGTAATCTCCCTGAAACAGCGTCTCAGCGCCGAGCATATTCGACAGCAGCGCCACGATCCAGAGAATGCCTCCGGCAAAAACTGACAGGGTGTCCGGGGCGGGGCCGAGACCAAGAGGAAAGAGCACAACGACGATGGCAAAAAACAAAACGGGGTTTAGAAGCTGCACAGGCCTGCGCAGGGCCAGGGTGAGCTGCCGGCGCAACAAGGCGCCGTAAACGCTCCGCGAGCTTGCCCCGCTCATGGCGTCCCGCCGCCGGATATCTCCAGCACCCGCGCCTTCACCTCAGCATCAAGCGCCTGGTGGGAACTCAGCAGCACTGCCCCGCCCCTAGAGGCATGTTCGAGAAAACGCTGCTGGAGGCGAGCGACACCGGCAACATCAATAGCCGTAAAAGGCTCATCGAGGAGCCAGAGAGGCTTGTCGCTGAGATAGAGCCGGGCCAGATCAACGCGGCGTTGCTGTCCCGCCGACAGCTGGGCTGCCGGCACATCCTCGTAACCATAGAGCCCCACCTCGGTCAGAGCTTCGTCAATCACGGTGTCGTCAGGGAAGGCCTCTCCTGAAGGATGCCAGCGAAGGTTTTCCCGGGGGGACAGCAGCCCCTTTACCGCACTGTGATGCCCGAGATATAGACAGGCCGTCTCGCGGCTCACATGACCCTCAAATCCATAGCGCGACAAACCCGCGAGAATTCGGAGCAATGTCGTCTTCCCTGCCCCGTTCTCCCCGCGCAGATGCACGATATCCCCCGCCGAAAGGCTGAAAGACAAGCCCGAAAACAGATCGCGGCCTCCCCGCTCTATCCCCAGGTCCACCGCTTCCAGAAGCACCCCCGCGCTCATGCGCTAGAGGTTCACCGCGGTAATGCGTGACAGGGCCGTCGCCGTGTCCGACGGTGCTTGTGGCTCGCCTGCATTGAGGCTCCCAAAGTCGAAGAGGTCTCGATCCGCCAGCTGGGACGGCGACACATTACCGATGGCCTTGAAGATGGTTTCCGTGCGACCGGGGTATTGCCGCTCCCAGTCCACCAACATCTTTTTGATCGCCTGGCGCTGGAGATTATCCTGGGAGCCACAGAGATTGCAGGGGATGATAGGAAACTGCATCTCCTCGGCGTAGCGGGCAAGATCCGCTTCCTTACAGTAAGCCATGGGACGAATGACGACGTTTTTCCCATCATCGGACAGCAGCTTGGGGGGCATGGCTTTGAGGGTCCCGCCAAAGAACATATTGAGAAACAGGGTTTCGACGATATCGTCCCGGTGATGCCCCAGGGCAATCCGGCTGGCTCCGATGCTCTCCGCAAAGCCATACAGGGTACCCCGCCGCAAACGGGAACAGAGCCCACAGGTTGTCTTGCCTTCGGGTATCACAGACTTCACGACGCTGTAGGTATCTTTTTCGAGGATGTGGTACTCGATGTTCTGTTTATCGAGGTACGCAGGGAGTATTTCCGGTGGGTAGCCCGGTTGTTTCTGATCCATATGCACTGCAATGAGTTCAAAGCTCACGGGCGCGCTGCGCTGGAGGTTTTGCAGGATATCCAGCATGGCATAGGAGTCTTTACCTCCAGAGAGGCAGACCATAATGCGCTCACCATCGCGGATCATGTCGTAATCAACCACGGCCTGGCCCACCTGGCGCCGAAGACGCTTATGCAGTTTATTGAACTCGGTTCTGGAACGTCGTGGATCGCGGCTCATCGCGATAAAAACCCGTGGGAAAACACGCGCGCATGGTACTCGGCCGGCGTTGGCAAGGTCCAGCGGTGCGTCAGCGCACAACTTGTCTTTTTGGGGCTGAATGTTGACAATGCGCGGCGTATTTTCACCCCCCTTCCCGACACCAGAGGTTTGTCATGAAAGCACCTGTTCGCGTCACAGTAACCGGCGCCGCCGGCCAGATCGGCTACGCACTTCTTTTCCGTATCGCCTCGGGCGCCATGTTGGGCGACGATCAGCCGGTGATCCTGCATCTCCTGGACATCACCCCGGCGATGGATGCCCTCGAAGGTGTGCGCATGGAACTTGATGACTGCGCTTTCCCGCTCCTCGCGGGCATTGTTTGCACCGATGATCCCAATGTCGGCTTCAAAGACGCTGACTACGCCCTCCTTGTTGGCGCTCGCCCCCGGGGTCCGGGTATGGAACGCAAGGATCTCCTGGAAGCCAATGCGGCTATCTTCTCTGTCCAGGGCAAAGCCATCAACGATCACGCCAGTCGCGATATCCGCGTTTTGGTTGTGGGCAACCCCGCTAACACCAACGCCCTGATCACCCAGCGCAACGCGCCGGACATTGATCCCCGCAACTTCACGGCAATGATGCGTCTCGACCATAACCGCGCCAAAACCCAGATTGCCCAGAAACTCGACGCGCCCGTGACAGCGGTCAGCACCATGACAGTCTGGGGCAATCACTCGGCCACGCAGTATCCCGACCTGCACCACAGCACAGTAAACGGCAAGGTGGCGGTAGATGCCGTTGAGCAGCAGTGGTACGAGGACGAATTCATCCCCACGGTACAGCAGCGCGGCGCAGCTATTATCAAAGCTCGAGGCGCTTCCTCGGCAGCCTCGGCCGCTAACGCCGCGATTGATCACATGCGCGACTGGGCGCTGGGTACTCCAGAGGGTGACTGGGTTTCCATGGGCGTTTATTCCGATGGCTCCTACGGCATCGCCGAGGGCCTGATTTACTCCTTCCCCTGTCGCTGCAGCGGAGGCGATTGGAGCATCGTGCAGGGTCTGGAAATCAATGACTTCAGCCGTGGACGGATGCAGGCGACGGAGCAGGAGCTCACGGAAGAACGCGATGCCGTGGCAGACCTTCTGCCCTGATCGATAGCATCGGTCTTTCATGACTCAGGCAGCCAGTCAGCGCGCCTATCACCACGGTAATCTGCGGGCCGAATTGCTCGCAGAGGCCGCCGAGCAGCTTCGCCACACGCCCGCAGAGCAGCTGAGTCTGCGCGCCGTGGCACGCTCTCTGGGGGTCTCCCAAACCGCTCCCTATCGGCACTTCAGTGGTAAGGAGGCGCTCCTCGCCGCCATCGCCACCCGTGGGTACCGGGAGCTCCTGGCTTTGTTGGGAGCGGCCCGGGATGCCGGGAGTGAGAGCGCCGCAAAGCAGCTTCGCCTCGTCGCGCGGGCCTATGTGGACTTCGCTGCCAGCCAGGAACAGATCTTCAAACTCATGTTTGGCCCCCTGGTGCAGCCCAGTGATGACTATCCGGAGCTACGGGCCGTCAGTCGTGAAACACTGCTCCTCGTCCAATCGATTCTGCAGTTCGGCATGGAAAACGGCGAGTTTGAAAAACAGGACGCGCTGTATCTGGCCAACGCATCCTGGGCAGGCATCCATGGCGTCGCAACGCTGCGCGTGGACACCCCGAGCCTGTTCAGTAAGCACGTCGATCTGCTCCGACAAATCGATGTCTCCGTCAACGCCTTTATCAATGGCATTCGGCGGAGAGACCACGAGACTCCCTAGCCTGGCGAGGCTCTATAAACCTTCCAAACTCCACCACGCTGTTTATCCTTAACCCCAGACGTCAGGCGTCCCGCAATACCTCTGCAGGTGCAACGGAGACAACCCGCCGACAGTTCCAAAGCCCGAGACCGCCAATGAGAACCGCCGCGGCCAGGAGCGTGGGCAGCCACAGCCCGGGGGTCGGCGTGTAAGGCAGTTCCAGTACGAAACGTTGCAAGGCCCAGAATGCGCCCTCGGCCGCCACAATGGCCAGCACGCCCGCCATGACTCCCAGGGTAATGAACTCGATAGCGACGCTGCCCAGGATATGCGAGCGCCCCGCCCCGAGAGCTCGCAGCAAGGCGCTTTCGCGCAGGCGCGAATCCGCGGTCGCCTGAACCCCGGCGATGAGCACCAGTACTCCCGCTAGAAGCACTAACGACAGCACCAGCTCAATGGCCGTGGACACCTGCGCGAGCGTGCTGCGAAGTTGGGCCATGATCGCGTCAATTTCCAGGACCGTTGCCGTGGGGTGCTGACGCAGCAATTCATTTAACAGGGATTTTTGCTCCGGCGGCAGGTAAAAGCTGGTCATATAGGTCACGGGGTAATCCTCAAGAAGCCCCGGGGGAAACACCATAAAAAAGTTCGGCTTGAAGGATTCCCAATCCAGGGTACGGAGGCTGGTGACGGTCACTGCTAACTCCGCCGCCCCGATGCGAAAGCTAAGCGTGTCGCCTACGCTCATACCGTAGCGCTGGGCAAACTCCGCCTCTACGGACACCGCAGCGGTTTCTCCCGGCTCCCACCAGCGTCCCTCGACGATCTCGTTACCGTCAGGCAGCGCCGCAGACCAGGTGAGATTCGCCTCCCGCTGGGACGGGCCGTCCTCTTCTTCAGGTTCCATAGGGAGGGGCTCGCCCGCGATCCCCATGAGGCGTCCCCGGAGCATGGGATAGAGTTTCTCCCGCTTCACTTCGCGGTCATCAAGGAGCGTGCTTACGGATCCCAGCTCTTCCGGTGCAAGATTGAGCAAAAAATGATTGGGAGCGCCCTCGGGCACTTGCTGCTGCCAGCCCTCAAGGAGCGAGGTCCGCAGCAGGCCCAAAAGCAAGAGCAGCATAATCGCGACGGCGAAAACCACCAGCTGCAGGGCGTTACCCAGGCCATGACGCTGGAGACTGGCCAGGGCCAGACGCCAGACACTACCCGCCTGCATACCCAGCGCCCGACCGCCCCGCAACAGCGAAAGCGCCACGAGCCCACCGATCACAATTACCGCCAGCAATCCTCCGAGAACGATGAGCGTGAGCTGAAGATCGGCGCTGTACCACCACATGAGCAACAAGACTGCTGCCAGCCCCAGGAGGTAATCGCCGGGCTCCCGGCTGTGGTGGAGGGGCATATCACTGCGCAAGACCCGCAAGGGACTGATCGCCGTAAGCCTGCCCAGAGACGGCCAGGCAAACACAATGACACACACGAGGGCCGTGACCGCTCCGATGAAATAGGGTCGCGGCTGGAACAGGGAAGGCACGACCGTAAGCTGTTCGGCGAAGGACTGAAGCGCGATAACCTGAAGAATCCAGGCGAGGAACCATCCCAGGACCAGGGCTATCAGCCAGGTCAGCGCCAGGGTCGCCGCATAGAGACTTTTGACACGTCGGGAATCTGCTCCGAGGCTTTTTAGCAGCGCCACGTAGTTCTGGTGCCGCTCGGCATAGCGTCGGGCGGCGAGACCCACCGCGACGCTGGCAAGAATGACAGCCAGACTCCCCGCCAGGAGCAAAAACCGCTCCGCGCGGGCCAGGGCTCGACCCACGGCAGGTTGAGAGGTTTCCACGTTTTGCAGACGCTGCCCTGGAGCCACGGCAGCCTCCAGCCATTGGCCAAAAGCCTCCGCGGCATCTGCCTCTCCCGCAAAGAGCTGTCGATAGCTCACGCGGCTTCCGGGCTGCACGACCTGGGTAGCGGGAATATCCGAGGTGTTGAGCATCACCCGGGGACCTACCCCTAAAAACCCACCGGCCCGGTCCGGCTCACCGCGAATCGCTGCGGCGACACGGAAGTCCGCTTCGCCGATACCCACAGTGTCGCCGATATCCAGGTCCAGGAGGGCGAATAACCGGGGCTCGATCCAGACCGAGCCCGGTGGTGGTGCGCCCCGGTGCTCCCGAAGCTCGCCAAAGGGCGTATCGCTAAGCTTGAGTGCGCCGCGCAGGGGATACTCGTCACTCACTGCTTTTACCGAGGCGAGTACCACCCCCTCCTCGCCAGCGAAGACCATGGACCGGAAGCTCAGGGTCTGTGCCGATTCCATGCCCCGGTCAGCGGCCTCCTCGAGCCAGGCAGCAGGCAGGGGCCGGGCATCCCGGACCACGAGGTCCGCCGCCAGAAAGCTGTGGCTTTCCTGACGCAGTGCCGCCTTGAGCGCTGAGGCGAAGCCACTGATCCCGGACACCATGGTGACTGCGAGCACGAGAGCACCCAGCAATACGCCCAACTCACCACCCCGCCAGTCTCGGACGAGCATACGTAAGAGCAGGGTCATATCAGGCGGTCTCTACTTCGTTGAGCTCGCCGCTATCCATCTGCAGCTGCCGGGCACAGCGCTTGGCCAACTGCAGGTCATGGGTGACCAGCACCAGGGTCGTGCCCTCCTCCCGGTTCAGTCCAAAGAGGAGGTCGGTGATCCGCTCCCCCGTTGCCCTGTCAAGGTTGCCCGTGGGCTCATCGGCAAAGAGGATACGCGGGGAGCCGGCAAAGGCCCGGGCGATGGCCACGCGCTGCTGCTCACCACCGGACAGCTGCCGGGGGTAATGATCGCGCCGATCGGCGAGTCCCACGCGCTCCAGATAATCGGCGGCCCGTTCTCCCGCCTGACCATCCCCCTGAAGCTCCAGGGGGAGCATGACGTTTTCCAAAGCGGTGAGGGCCGGGAGCAGCTGAAAGGACTGGAACACGAAACCGACGTCGCGCCCCCGCAGCGCTGCCCGACCGTCCTCGCTCAGCCCCTTAAGATCCGTGCCATCAATGCGCACGCAGCCATCAGTCGCAATATCGAGGCCCGCCAGCAATCCCAGGAGCGTTGATTTGCCCGAGCCCGAAGCGCCAATGATCGCCACGCTCTCTCCCGACTTGATTTCAAGGTTAATCCCTTTCAGTATCGCAAGCTCCCCGTCCGCCATGGGTACCCGCTTGCCGAGATTTTCTGCAGTAATCATTAGTGCTCCTTTGTTGCACGCTTTACGTGTGGGTCTGCTCCTTGGATTGGCGCTGCTGCTAACGGGTCAGCTCGCCAGGGCAGAAAGCACTGCAGGGGAGCGCCCCCGCATTCTCGTGGTCGGCGATAGTATCAGTGCCGCCTACGGAATGTCCCTGGAACAGGGATGGGCTGCCCTTCTGGAGCGACGGCTGCAAACGCGCTGGCCCGGCGCGCAGGTCATCAATGCGAGTATCAGCGGCGACACCTCAGCGGGGGGCGCCCGACGCCTCCCAAAGCTTCTGGCGGAACACTCGCCGGACCTGGTGGTCATTGAACTGGGGGGCAATGACGGCCTGCGCGGCTACCCCACGTCTAAACTCGAGGCGAACCTGAGCTTTATGGCCGAGGCCGCATCGACCGCGGGTGCCGAGGTACTGATTCTGCCCATGGAGATCCCGCCCAACTACGGCCCCCGCTACACCCGCTCTTTTAGAGAAAGTTTTGAGCGGGCCGCGACAGACACGGGCGCCACCCTCGGGCCTTTTCTTCTGGATGGCATCGCCACAGAAGAGCAACTGATGCAGCAGGACGGCATTCATCCGACGGTGGAAGCTCAGCCGATGATCACCGACATCGTGCAGCCCGTCATCGAGGCGCTCCTCGCGCTCCGCGAAGCCTCATGACCCAGCGGGAACAGTCGGCGCTCCAGGCCCGCCTCTACAAAGTTATTTTTGGCACGGACACGCCCTCGGGAAAGTGGTTCGACCTGATACTGATTTTCACCATCCTCATCAGCGTCAGCGTCAGCGTCATCATTATAGATTCCTTTGCCGATATTCATCGGGAATACGGTGACTTGCTCCAGCGCATCGAGTGGGGATTTACCCTGCTGTTCACCGCCGAGTACTTCCTGCGCATCTGGATCGCGCGAAACCGTCGGGCCTACCTGTTCAGCGTCTACGGGATCATCGACCTTCTCGCGATCCTGCCCAGCTATCTTGCGATCATCATTCCCCAGACCGCGCCCCTGCTCATCATCCGGCTCCTGCGCGTGCTCCGGGTTTTTCGCGTTCTGCGGCTGGTGGGCTACCTTCACGAGGCCAATCAGATCGCCGGGGTCATGCGTAATTCCTGGCGACAGATTTTCGTTTTTTTCTCCATTGTCATCACCATCATTGTGGTCTTCGGCTGTCTGATCTACGTGCTGGAAGGCCCCAATAACGGCTTCGATAACATCCCCGTGAGCGTCTACTGGGCCATCGTGACGGTGACCACCGTGGGCTACGGCGATGTGGTGCCGGTCACCGCAGCGGGACGGGCGATTTCATCCCTGGCCATGCTGGTGGGCTACGCGATCATCGCCGTGCCCACGGGCATCTTCACGGCAAACATCATCGAGAAACGCCACAGCCATCGCACTCCCCTCAACTGCCCCCAATGTTCCCGGGCGGGCCACGAAGATGATGCCCGCTACTGCCGCCATTGTGGCAGTTCCCTGCGCACGGACAGCGAAGACTAGACTCGGCGGGGGCGCGAGTGCAGCAGGTAGGACGCACGATGGCGACGGGCAGTGTCCTTTACGCTGACTGCCATCGCACAGGCGGTTCAGCCTTGGTCCTGACGCTTCATAATATATTCGCCCAGTAATCTGAACTCGGTTTGCCGCGGCGTTTTCTTTCGCCACATCAAACCAATGTCGCGTTTCACCGAGGGATCGGCAAAGGGCGTTACCGTCACATCGGCCGTCGCCAGAGCGCCAGCGGTGACTGCCATGCCGGGCACCAGGGTCACGCCAATACCACTCGCTACCATCTGCACCACGGTGGTCAGACTGGTTGCCTGATAGGGCACGGTGTATTCCCTGCCGCGAAGCTTACAGGCTTCGAGAGCATGGTCCCGGAGACAGTGGCCATCTTCCAGAAGCAGGAGCTCCTGCCCCTGAAGATCTCCCGTGTCGAGATCACTTTTTGCGGCAAGGGGATGATCAACGGGAGATGCGAGAAAAAAGGGGTCGTCGAACAAATGCATGCTCTCCACCCCATCCGCCTGAACCGGTAAGGCGAGGAGAAGCAAATCCAGTTCGCCCCGGTGGAGCGCATCAACAAGGGGCTCCGTCAGATCCTCGCGGATAAAAGGGGTGAACTCGGGATGGTCGCTACGCAGGGATTTCAGCAGACCCGGCAGGAGAAACGGTGCGATGGTGGGAATGACGCCGAGTCGCAGACGCCCGCTCAGGGGCTCGGCGGACGCCTGGCAGAGGGCCACGAGGTCCTCCACGTCAAGAAGTAATCCGCGGGCACGCTCTACCACCTCTTCGCCCAGGCCCGTCAGCACCAGACTGCGATTGTTACGCTCCAGCAACGAGGCGCCCAGCACCTCCTCGAGTTCCAGAATACCCGCACTGAGCGTGGACTGGGAGACGTGACAGGCCTTGGCGGCACGACCGAAATGCCCGTGCTCCACGACGGAGCACAGGTAGCGAAGCTGTTTGATGGTCGGATGTCTGCTCATGGTGATGCTTTTGCCTCGAAGATGGAAAAGATAGCAGAGTTCCCGGGAAATGGATGCCCGGCGCAGGACCCGGGCGGCACAATACCGCTATAATCCCGCCATGGATCTTATTGTTTTTGACCTCGACGGCACCTTACTCAACAAGTCCTCGAAGATAAGCGCGTACACTCGGGAAACACTCCGGCGTTTAACGGCCGAGGGTATCGCCTACACGGTGGCCACGGGCCGCGCGCTCCACGGTGCCATCGACATTCTTGACGGCCACGGTTTTCTACTGCCGCAGATTTATAAAAACGGCGTAATGATATGGAACCCCGATCTCGACAGCTACAGCACGAGCCATCTCCTGACGATTCAGGAGATCGGCCACGTCGCAGAGGCGTTTCTGGATAAAGACGTCACCCCCTTCTTCTTCACCCTGGAGCCCGGCAACCGTCACGCTGTCTATCATCCGCCGGTGCGCCAGAAGGCTGAGTACAAGCTCATCCGGAGTTTTGAAAAAGAGCGGAACCTGCCGGTGCTGCCCATTGCCGATCTTCCCGCGGACGCCGACATCACCAACATCAGCGCTATCGGTCCCGACACCGCCATCAACGCGGTTGCCGAGATGGTGGAGAGTGAGGAACACCTTGTGGCCTACATGGGCGTCGCCATCGAGGATCGACGCCTGAACTGGATCGACATCCACCACCACTCGGGAAGTAAAGGTGGCGCCGTCACCGTGGTGAAGGAAGAGCTGGGGTTTCAGCGCGTTATCTGCTTCGGCGACAGTGACAACGATCTCAGCATGTTTCAGACGGCAGACGAGGCCTACGCCCCGGAAAATGCCAAAGCGCATATAAAGTCCGCTGCCACCTCTGTCATCGGACATCATGACGCCGACGGTATCGCCCGTTTTCTTCGCGAGCGCTTTTCCCTTTAAGCGGCCTTAAGACTACTCGGCACTTTTTCCGCCGCTGCTGTTAGACTCCGGGTCCGTATTCGGTAGGCACGGAGCTCAGGGCATGATCTTGCTGGTTGCAGGGGTTGTACTTTTCACCGGAACCCATCTGTTTCTGGGGCTTGCTCCCGACAAGGTGAGCGCTGCCCGGCAGGGCTGGGGAGAAGGCCCGCTCAAGGGCCTGGTGACGGTGTTCACCGTGGCCGGCATGGCGCTGATCGTCCTCGGATGGCGTTCCAGCGATAGCGCCTGGCTCTATACCACCCCTTCCGCTATACGCGGCTTCGCCTCGGCACTGGCCATCCTGGCCATCTATCTTCTCGTCGTTTCCAACCGCCCTTCGGCGGTCAAGGGCATTGTCCGACATCCGCAACTCACGGCGGTATTACTGTGGGCCGTTGCGCATCTACTCCTCAACGGCGATTCCCGCTCCCTGGTGCTCTTTGGCGGCCTCGCGCTATGGTCGGTGCTGGAGATCCTGGTCATCAATCGCAGAGACGGCGCCTGGGAAAAACCCGCCGCTGCGGGCGTCATTGCCGAGGTGGTCACGGTCGCCATTGCTGCCATCGTAGTGGTAGTCCTGGTCTGGGCGCACCCCTGGTACGCGGGCATGCCCGCCGTGGCAGGCCTGTGAGCTCTGCCATAGAACAGCGCAGGCGCGATATACTCGCGCGCCCTTTATCTCCCTAAGCGTCAGGAAACCTCCATGGCTGTAAAAACCCCGCTCTCCCGGGACAGTAATCCCCTGTCTGAGGCGGAGGCATTGCGTGAGCACATTAACCGGGCCATAGCGACGGAGCCGCCGCGGGGCCTCGAAGAAAAACTTATCTATCGTTTTTCCAAGTTCTGGTTTCGCCCGGAATTTCATAACACGGAGCGTATTCCGGACCGGCCCTGTCTTTTTATCGGTAACCACGCACTCTTCGGCCTCGACGGTTTTGTCATCCTGCCGGTGCTCCTCGAGGAATACGGCCGCTTCCTGCGCCCTATGGGCGACAAGTTTCTCTTCACCCAGCCGCGAATCGCCAAAACGCTTCTGCGCCGGGGTGCCACCATGGGGCATCCCGATGTGGCGCGGGCGCTTATGGCTCACGATCAGGATATTCTGGTTTTTCCCGGTGGCGCCCACGAGGCAGTAAAACCCAGTCGCGATCGCTATCAATTGCAGTGGAAGGAGCGCCTGGGGTTCATTCGCCTGGCCGCCGAGTTTGGCTACACCATCGTGCCCTTTGGACTGGTGGGACCGGATGAATTCTACGAGTACCTCCTGGACAGCGAGCAGATCGTCAGGCTGCTGAAGCAGGGCGGACTCTGGTCGGAGAACATGCGCCCTGACGCAATTCCGCCGTTGCTCCGCGGTGCTTTCGGTACGCCCCTGCCCCGGCCTCAGGCGAGTTATCTGAGCTTTGGTGAACCGCTGGAACTGCCAAAACCCGGCGCACGCCCCCCGGGAGTAAAGAAGCTGAGGGCCTGGCGCGAAACGGTCGCGGAGCGTATCGATCAGGAAATCGCAGAGATGCTCCTCAGGCGTGAGCAGTCACGGCACACCCTGGGGCTTCTTCGGCGCATTGCCAGCATCTAAAAGAGGGTGTCAGGGCAGGAGTGTCCCCTACCTCAGGGCTTTAATAGGCTTACTCTGCCATCACCCGGGCTAGACGATCCGGATGACGCCACCGGGAACCCAGCACCCGCCAGAGATATAGCAGGGCGTTAATAATCAGCATGCTGACAAAGACCCACCAGCTCACCAGCGGCTCCAGCTTCCAGACGGTGATGACAAATACCTGAACAATCATGGTTAACACGTGGACGGTCACCGAAGTGATCAACAGCCACCGGGTATCCCCCGCGCCACGAAGCACACCACTACAGACCAGAATCAGACCATCGGCCACGGCATAGGTGGCCAGGCCGACCATCATTGGTGCTCCCACGGCGAGAATGGGCGCAAAGTCCGAGCCCGGGGTGGCGAACACCCCCAGGAGAGATTCGCGCCAGATAACAAACATAAGCCCCATGAGCCCGGAATAGGTCACGGCGATAACAAAGCCCGAGGCAATCACCTCGTTGGTTTTTGACATATCCCCTGCGCCCACGGTGCGCCCCACCATGCTCATGAGCGCAATGTTCAAACCCATGAGGGGCACGAAGGACAGCATGTCCCAGTTAAACACCATGGCCATGGCCGCTCCCTCGGCGACGCCGTAGGATTGAAACAGAAGCAAAAACACGTTGAAGGTCCCCAGGCCAATGAGCACCTCAAAACCCGAGGGCAAACCCAGGCGTAGATAGCGGCGCATGATGCCCGGCATGTAGACGAAGGATTTACGCACATGAAAACGCCGCGCGTGAATGGGATTGAAATAAAAGAGCAGATAGATCCCGATGGACAGGAGGCAGGCCACGACGGTGCCGAGGGCTGCGCCGACGATGCCGAGTTCCGGCAGACCAAAGCGGCCGAAGATCAGGAGGTAGCTCAGGGGGATGTTCAGAAACACGCCGATAAGATCGGCGATCATGACGACCCTCGGACGGGCAATACCGGAGAAATAGGACGCCAGCACGGTTTTTACCAGAAAGAAAAAGCTCCCCATGATGAAGGTCATGAAGTAGGGTTTCTCCAGGGCCACCTGCTCCGGCGCATGTCCCATCCACTCAAACAGGGACAACATAGGCCAGGCCATCAACAGGAGCATGGGCATGGCGATGACGGACAGAATAATGCCCTGGGTTACAACACGGGGGCAGCTGCGCATGTCCTTGCGGCCAAAGTACTGGGCAACCATGGCGTTACCATAGGCCGCAATACCGTTAAAAAAGCACAGACATACCCAGAAAGAGACCCCGCCCCCGAGGGAGGCGGCAACGTGGACCGGACTGATCCGCGAAAGAAAGAAGCGGTCCGCAAAGGCCATAAGCGCAAGCGCTCCCTGGGACACCACCATAGGCAGTGCCAACAAGAAGAGCCTGTTTAGCGTTGATCGGGTGAACCACATAGCGCCCTAACCCTCGGTGGGCGCGTATTCTACTCCCGTAGGCGCTTATACCGTGAACGTTGGATCCTTTGCGTGAATCGCCAGCGAGATTTTAGGAATCGCGCTGTGCGACTCCCAGATTCTCCAGGTTAGCGATCATATCTTCGGCGGAGGAACTGGGCTTAACCGCCGTGTCGATATGTGTTATTACGCCATCAACATCGATATAAAAAGTATAGCGCCGGGCGAAACCCCGGGTGAACACACCGTAGGCTTTAGCAACTTCGCCATCGGGATCGCTGAGCAAGGGGAAATCTGCCTTGGTCTCATCGGCAAACGCGGCATTTTTGTCCACGGGATCGGTGCTCGCCATGAAATAGCTAACATCAAACTTGCGAATCTCATCGCCGTTTTCAGCGAGGCTCTTACATTCCACGGTACAGCCGGAAGTAAATGCCCGGGGGAACCACGCCAGCACGACCGCCTGCTTGCCGCGGTAGTCAGCAAGATCGTAGGTCTCTCCATCCGATGCCTGAAGCGTGAAATTTGGCGCCATATCGCCCACTTTCAATTCTGCCTTCGCAGATACGGCGCTCAGGCTAAACACCATCACAAGCAGAGAACGAAGAACAACGGTTAAAGCATTGGACATGAGGAACTTACTCCTGAATAGATTAGGTCTTGCTACATTCATACATGCCGGCCGCAATATACCAACGGACATGACAGCCTCAGCAAAAGCCAGCGAGAACCGGCACATACCCCCATGCGTTAGCACGAGATGGACTCTGAGGTAATGTACGCGTAAACGCCCGCCTAGATCACTATAAGCCGCGAACAAGGTTCTCCCGTCTCACGCTACAGCAGCTAGGAAATCCGTAGATCCCAAGGATCCGCTCTGATAGCCCTCGCGATTGCTGGTAAATGCTCGGTGAGAATCCCCTGGGCGACGCCTGCGCGGTGGCTTGTATGCTTCTCTTATGCACCTCTTTATGGGCCCCTTTTTAGTCGCTTTTGAGCCTCTTATGCTCAACTCGTAGCATAAACCGCAGATTATTAGCCCTTTACCTCGCCGGCGCTTGCCGTTAACTTCTCCTTAGCGTTTCTGCGTCATCCGTCACTTTATGCCTGTTGCGCGGTTGGGGCTTAGCTGTTTGTGGCTGTCTTTGGCTAACGTTAGCCGGGTTTGGCCAGCCCCAGCGAAAATTGCGAACTCAGCAGGCATAGTACGATCATGCAGAAACCATCGGGTAGACTTACTCAGACACACACAGCAAAAAGGAATAGTCATGCGAAGCACAGCAATTATTGGCGTAGTTGCCACATCTGCCCTCCTCCTCACCCTGGGCGGCTGCAGTAAAGAAGATATGGACAAAGCGAAGAGCTCCGCCGAAGAGGCAGCAGAATCCGCTGCTCAAATGGCCGATGACGCCATGGACAAAGCGGGTGATATGGCCGACAGCGCAGCTGATGCGACCGGCGACGCCATGGACTCCATGGGTGATGCCGCCGAGGATGCGATGGATTCCGCGGGCGACATGGTAGATGACGCCGGCGATAAAATGGGTGACATGGCCGACGACGCCAAGGATCAAGCGAGTTCTATGATGGACGAAGCCGGTGACGCGGCGAATGACATGATGGACGACGCCGAGTCCGAAGCCAAAGACATGATGGACGATGCAGAAGCCGGTGCCAAAGACGCCATGAAGAAAATGGGCGAAAGCTAAACCAGCGGCCATCAGCGACGACCCTCGCTAAGAAGCGAGGGTTGCTCGTCGCCCTTACCGGGCAAAACAAGCGGGTTTTCCATTGTGTATCGCTTAACAATCAGTTTGGCATCAACGCATCACTGAAGCGGTCGTTGCGGCACCCGTTGCATGGATAAAGAGTCTTAAAAAATTGCCTCGTAGAGCTGCCGGCTGTGCCAGGGCTTTAGGGCTACTTTAGGAGTTAAGCATGGACCTCTGGCCCTATCGCTGGGACCACCTCCTGAGGTATCGCTACATCGAAACCATCAGTCTGTGGGAAGGACGCCTGACAACGGGGCACCTGACGCGCTGTTTTGGAATCGGCCGCCAGCAGGCCAGCAAGGACATTAATTTTTATCTCCGGGAAATAGCGCCAGGTAACATCAGCTACGACAAGTACCTCAAAGGCTATCGTCCCAGCGCAGATTTTGTCCCCCGCGTGACCAGAGGCACCGCCGACGAATACCTTCATCTAATGAGTAGAGATGAGCAGCTCATGGGCGTCTTTGAATCCCTCCCCCTTGCGACAGCAAACGTGGAGCAGCTCACACCGCCGGGGCGGGATGTTGCGCCGTCGATACTTCGTCCCATGATCCAGGCCGCCCGTGCCCGGAAGCGTCTTGAGGTGGACTATGTATCGCTCAAGAATCCCGATCGCGAGGGTCGTATCATTGTCCCGCACACGCTGGTCTTTACCGGCTATCGCTGGCACGTTCGTGCCTGGTGTGAAAAAAACCAGGGCTTTCGCGACTTTGTGCTGAGTCGTTTTCGTGGCGATGCCGAAATACTCGACGATTCCACCTACGGTGAGGATCAGGACAGTGACTGGCTGCAGCGGGTCACCATCATTGTGACCCCCGATCCGCGGCTTTCGAAGGCGCAACAGGAGGTAATCGCCCATGACTACGGCATGAGCGACGGTAAGCTCCGCCTTGAAACCCGCGCGACCCTGGTCAACTATCAACTACAGCTCTTGCAGCTGGATCCCCGGGCGCATCAGGACAACCCCCTCGCTCAACAGATTGTTCTGGAAAACCATGAAGCTTTAACCCCCTGGTTGTTTACCTAAGGAAACGCCTGTGTCCCGTGCGGCATTTTTTACCGTCCATCTGCTCCTCGCCAGCATCCCCTTCTTCCTCGGCCTGCACAGCCTGCTGCTCTGGCTGTTCTTTCTTCTGGTGCTCACCAGCTTCTGTGTGGGTATTTACGACATGCAGCAGACGCAACACAGCATCCGTCGCAACTTCCCTCTCGTGGGCAGAGGCCGCTGGATATTGGAATCTTTGCGCCCCTTTGTGCGGCAGTACCTCCTGGAATCCGATGTCGGCGGCGCACCCATCAACCGCATGTTTCGCGCCATCGTCTACCAGCGCGCCAAAGGTGATCTTGCCTCCATTCCCTTTGGCACAAAACTGGATACCTACCGGGACGGCTATGAGTGGATCGGACATTCCATCGCGGCCCGAAACATCAGCGAATTGGATCACGACCCCCGGGTGAGCATCGGTGGCCCCCAATGCACCCAGCCCTATGCGGCGGCGCTCCTCAATATATCGGCCATGAGCTTCGGATCCTTAAGTAGCAACGCCGTGCGCGCCCTGAACCGCGGCGCAGCCGCCGGCGGCTTCTATCACAACACCGGCGAGGGCGGCGTATCTGATTTCCACCTCGAACACGCCGGCGACCTGGTCTGGCAAATCGGTACGGGGTACTTCGGGTGCCGCGCGAGCGACGGTAGTTTCTCCCCCGAGGCCTTTGCGAAAACCGCCACCCTGCCGACGGTCAGGATGATCGAAATCAAACTGTCCCAGGGCGCCAAGCCCGGACATGGCGGCATCCTCCCCGCCAGCAAGAACACGGAGCTCATTGCCCGCATCCGTCAGGTGCCCGTGGGCACGGAAGTCGTGTCGCCCTCGGCGCACAGTGCATTTTCGAGTCCCCGGGGCCTCCTGGAATTCGTGGCCCAACTTCGAGAGCTGTCCGAGGGTAAGCCCGTCGGCTTTAAACTGTGCGTGGGGCGCGAAAGCGAATTCATTGCCATCTGCAAAGCTATGCTCGAGACGGGTATCACACCGGACTTTGTGACCGTTGACGGCGGCGAGGGTGGCACGGGCGCCGCCCCCCTGGAATACAGTAACTCCGTGGGAATGCCCCTGCGTGACGGCCTGGCCTTTGTGGTCAACACCCTTGAGGGTTTTGGGGTTCGCGAGCACATTAAGGTGATCGCGTCGGGGAAGATTATTACCGCCTTCCACATGGCCAAGGCCCTGGCCCTGGGCGCGGATCTTTGCAACAGCGCCCGCGGCATGATGCTGGCCCTGGGCTGCGTCCAGTCCCTGGAATGCAACACTAACCGCTGTCCCACGGGAGTAACGACCCAGGACCCCCATCTTGTTCAGGGTCTGGATGTTACGGACAAGGGTCAGCGAGTCGCCCGATTTCAGGCAGAAACTCTCCATGCCCTCCTCGATCTGCTGTCCTCTGCGGGACTCAAGTCACCTGGAGAGCTCAATCGTTCCCACATTCACCGCCGCATTGACCAGATGACCATCCGCCGCTACGACGAATTATTTCCCCTGCCGCAAAGAGCGTCTTATCTCACGGCAACAGCGGCCGATCCCGTCTATATCCACTTAAAGGAAGCCAGCAGCGACAGCTTTGCGCCCCAAAGCACAGAAGCCTGAGAGCACAGCTCTTTCAGAAGCAAAGACAGAGCCCGGCGCGTGAAGCGGCGGGCTCCATCGGTCTTTACTCGGGAGTGGTGAGCTCGCGGATAATCACGGACCAATGATCCAGAGCATCATAGAAGGCTTTGATGGGCACCCGCTCGTTTAAGCCGTGAGCGAACATCTCATCCGGATTCATAAACACACCAGAGATACCCCAGGTAGGAATACCCGCTTTACGAAAATGCATACCATCGGTACCCCCGGACTCCATGTAGGTAATGAGATCCAGACCCGGATAGCGACTGTGCACCGCTTTACCCACGGCGGTCATGACATCAGCGCGGATCTCTGAAATCGGACTCTCCGTGGGATCACCCAGAAGCACGAACTCGGCCTCTTCGTTGCCGACCACCGATTTGAGCTCCGCCTCAATGTCGGCAACGGATACGCCGGGAAAGATCCTGCAATTGACCGTTGCGGTGGCGGACTGGGGCAGTGCGTTCTCCGCATGGCCGGCCTCAAGCATTGTCACCACGCAGGTGGTGCGGGTGGTGCCGACATAGGAGGGTTCACTGCGGAGCATTTCCGCCGCCTCCTCGTCCTCGGGGTCATAGGCAAAGCGCACCATGGCATCACCCAGCTCCCCGCCGATTTTTTCGCCCGTCTGCTGGAAATAGGAGAGCGTCATCTCGCTCCAGCGCACGGGAAAACGATGGGCCTCGATGGCTTTCACCGCCGCGGCGAGCTCATAGATGGCATTGTCGTCCCGGGGGCGACTGCTGTGCCCACCGGGATTGCGCACGGTGATCTGCCAGGTGGCATAGGTTTTCTCTGCCGCTTGCACGCGGTAGCTCACCGCAACACCGTCTGCCGTAAGCGCGCCGCCGCCGGCGTCGGAATTCAGGGCATATTCCGCCTCAGCAATCTCGGGCATCTCGTAGGCCATCATGCGGGTTGTGGTCATGCCGCTTTCCTCATCACCGGAAAAAACCAGCATGAGGTCACGGTCAGGCACGAAGCCCTCTTTCTTGAGACGAATCATGGTACCCGTGAGCTGGGCGACGCCGAACTTGTTGTCGATGGTGCCCCGGGCGTAGAAGTTCACGTCATCCTGAGTGAGCTCAAAGGGTGGACGCACCCAATCCTCGGCCAGCGCCTCAACGACATCCATATGCCCGAGTAGCAGTATGGGCTTGGCGCCAGCACTACCATCGCCGCGATAGGTGGCAATGAGCGTGCCGAATCCATCTTTGGGAACAATGCGGACATCTTCTTCCGCAAAGCCCGCGGCGATGAGCTCCCCGGCGAGATACTCCGCCACAGGAATGGTATTGCCCATTGTTTTGGAGGTATCGACCTCCACGATGGTCCTGTAGATCTCCAGTGTCTTCTGCGCGTGCTCGCTTTCTATCTGAGCAGAGGCAGAAATACTGAAAACCGACAGACATAAAGCTGTCCAGAAACTCCGATGCATTACGGTTCTCCCGATTTACCTGATTGGTGTTTGCGGTGTAGTGTTGTCACAGTCCCGGTTTGTGGGGACCGCTTACATCACAGGCGCAAAGCTTATAGGATTCGCCCAACAATAAGGGATAAAAAAATGCGCAGAATAGATTTGGCAAGTGCCGGCTTTCTCCTTCTTGAGAAACGTGAGACCCCCATGCACGTCGGGGGCGTGAATCTCTTCACGCTGCCCGAGGGTGCTGATGAGCAGGAGTTTCTCACCTCCGTCCGAACCCTATTGCGGGAGAGCACGGAATTCCGCAAGCCTTTTGGCGAGTACGTCGTCTCGGGAAAGTCAGGGCTGTTCTGGGAGACGGATGAGCACATTGACATGGATTACCATGTCCGCCATTCGGCACTGCCGAGTCCCGGACGTTATCGTGAACTTTTTGCCCTCGCCTCACGCCTGCATACGACCCTGCTGGATCGCACCCGGCCATTATGGGAGCTGCACATCATAGAAGGACTGCAAAACCGGCAGTTTGCCGTGTACAACAAGGTCCATCACGCCGCCATCGATGGCGTGGGCGCCATGCACATCACACAGGCCATGTGCTCCGAGGAGCCCGACGAATCACCAAGCTATGCCCCCTACTCCCGGCAAGCCTACGAAGTGTACAAACAGGCCCGCTTTGGCAACAGGCCTGAAGCAGGCAACCCCAGCAAGCGCGACATGCGCAATGTTCTGGAGGCCCTGAAGCAGCAGTACGACTCGAGCATCAATCTGGCAACGGCCATGCGACGCTTTGGTCTGGCCTTTGTCGGACGCAGCGGCAACCTGGCAGTGCCCTGGCACAACGTCCCTAAAACCTCGATCAATACCCGCGTTTCCGGTGCCCGTCGCTTTGTCGCCCAAACCTTTGCCTTCGATCGCGTCAAAAATGTCTGTAAGGCCATGGATGCCACGGTCAATGACATCGTGCTTGCCATGTGCGCCGGCGCCCTCCGTCGCTACCTCCTGTCCCGGGATGAACTGCCCCTCCATTCCCTGAAAGCCATGGCCCCGGTCTCCCTGCGCGAAGAAGGCGATGTGGATTCCAGCAATGCCATCGGGTTTATCACCGCCGATATGGCTACCAATGTTTACGATCCGGAAAAGCGTCTGCGCACGATTCAGGAATCTATGCGCGCGGGGAAGGACTTGCTGCGGGAGCTCTCCCCGGCAGAGGGGGCGTTGTTCATGCAACTGACCCAGCTTCCCGCGCTGTTAACCTCTATCCTCGGCCTGGGCTCCAAGTTTCCGGCCTTCAGCACGGTGGTTTCCAACGTACCCGGGCCGCGCAAGCCTCTTTATTGGCAGGGTGCACGACTGGATGGCATGTACCCTGCGTCCATCGTTTTCGATGGCTTCGCTATGAACATCACCCTGGTGAGCTATCACGACCAGTTGGATTTCGGCATTGTGGCCTGCCGCAGGTCCATGCCCCAGATTCAGCGCATCATCGACCATCTTGAGGACGCCCTCGCCGAACTGGAAAACGTCGCCGGTATCAGCGGCGCGGGCCGTCGTGCCAGCGACAAACGGCGTGGCTCCCGCGCCCCGGCAAAGGCCCCAGCAGGAGCCACAGGCAAAGCTAAAACCAAAGCCAAAACGAAAACCCGGGCTCCTGGGAAATCGAAGACCGCCAGCCCGAGCAAAGCCAAAGCTAAGGCAAAAAGTACGAGCGCCGCCAAGACTAAGACCAGGTCCAAGACAAAGACCCAAGCAAAGACCCCGGCAAAAGCTAAAGCAAAAACTAAAGCAAAAACCCAGACTAAAGCTAAGACCAAGGCGAAACGCCCCGTGCGAAAAGCCGCCGTCAAACCCAAACTCGCCAGCAGCTGACAGGTACGCTATGAGTATCGAAGAGAAATCACCCGGCATCCTCATCGGAGGATCCGATGAGGGTCAGATATTTTTAAATCCTCGCTATGCGAATCGACATGGACTGATCGCCGGCGCCACGGGCACGGGTAAAACCGTGACCCTCCAATGCCTGGCCGAGAGCTTTTCGGCTCAGGGGGTGCCGGTCTTTCTCGCCGATGTGAAGGGGGATATTTCAGGACTGAGCCAGCCCGGAAAACCCCACCCAAAGATTGATGAGCGCATCGAAAAAATCGGGATCAGCGACTATGCGCAGGAGGGCTTTCCCGTCGCTTTTTGGGATGTTTTCGGCAAAAAAGGCACACCGATCCGTACGACCCTCAGCGAAATGGGCCCACAGCTGCTCTCTCGGCTCCTGGGCCTCAACGACACCCAGGAGGGTGTGCTCACCCTGGTTTTCCAGTTTGCCGACGACAACGGCCTTCTCATGCTGGATCTCGCGGATCTGCGCACGACCCTCCAGCATCTGGCGGACAACCGTCAATCCCTGGGCACCAGCTATCGCGTCTCCGCCGCCTCCGTAAACGCCATTCTGCGACGCCTGTTGATGTTGGAGCGCGAGGGCGGAAAACACTTTTTCGGCGAGCCCGCCCTGGAGCTTGGGGACCTCATGCAACGGACCCGGGACGGACGGGGTGTGATCAACGTTCTGGCAGCGGATACCCTCATCCGCAGTCCCCGGGTCTACAGCACCTTGCTGCTATGGCTACTCTCCGAGCTGTTTGAGCAACTTCCCGAGATCGGGGATCCGGACAAGCCCGAGCTGGTGTTCTTTTTCGATGAAGCCCACCTGTTGTTTCAGGACGCACCAAAAATCCTGCTCCAAACGATCGAACAGGTGGTGCGCCTCATTCGCTCCAAGGGCGTGGGCATCTACTTTGTCACCCAGAGTCCCGCCGACATTCCCGACAGCGTACTCGGCCAGCTGGGCAATCGCGTACAGCACGCCCTTCGGGCCTACACACCGAAGGAACAAAAAGCGGTGCGGGTTGCAGCGCAGAGCTTTCGAAAAAACCCCGCCCTGGACACAGAAACGGTGATCAGTGAACTCGGCGTGGGGGAAGCGCTGGTATCGACGCTCCAGAAAAAGGGCGTGCCTTCCATGGTCCAGCGAACCCTGGTCAGACCACCCTCCTCCCGCATGGGTAAGGCCACCCTGGCTGAAAGGGAAGCCGTCATGAAAAACGACCCAAACCGCCGGCGCTACACCCAGAGCATCGATCGGGAGAGCGCCCATGAGGTGCTCCTGGCCCGGGCTACGGTGCAGCAGGCGGAGCGGGACGAAGCGGCGCTGAAAAAACGCGAACAGAGCGCCAAACGAAAGACCGGACGAAAAACCCAGAGCACCAGCGATGCCTTCGTAAAAAGCATGGTCCGCAGTCTCGGCTCTGCCACGGGCCGAAGCCTGGGTAAAAAACTCTTTCGGGGAATTCTCGGCTCACTGTTGAAGTAGCCGCGTGAATAGCAGCCAGGGGTGTTTCAGGAGGCTCTGGTGAACAGCCGTTGCCCCGTGGACACCACCGTCAGCACCACGCCCCCCGCCAGTAAGCCTGTCAGCGCTGCGAACAACTGCGGCGTCACCACCTGGACCCAGGCGTTGTCTGCAATGAACATCACCGCCCAGTGGAGCACATCCTCCGACAAATGGTGAAGCAGGGGGATGCCGTGAACGAGAATCCCGCCACCCACAAGAAACATCGCCGCCGTGCCGAGAACCGTCAACGCCCGCATCAACCGCGGAGCGAGGAACAGCAGCCCACGCCCGAGGGTGCGAGGCACCTGCCCCCGGACTCCTTGATGCTCGCTCTGAAGCCAGTACAAGCCCAAATCATCAATCTTCACCAGAACTGCCACCAACCCATAGACGCCCAGGGTCATCGCGATAGCGATGACACTTAAGACGCTGGCACGCACGAGGAGGCTCGCCTCGCCGACGATGCCCAGGGTAATGACGATAATCTCAGCGGAGAGAATAAAGTCCGTGCGCACCGCGCCCCGGATGCGCTTTTTTTCCAGCTTCAGGGGGTCCGTGGCGGGATCTTCGAGCTGGGTACGGAGCGCCTCCTGCTCTTCGTGAAGCTCCTGTTCACTGTGACCGACGGAGTGCCAGACTTTTTCAAAGCCCTCGAAACACAGGAAAAGCCCCCCGGCAATGAGCAAGGGCGTAATCAACCAGCCTGCAAACGCCGCAATCACAATGGCCGCCGGCACCAACATGGCCTTGTTCAGGAGGGAGCCCTTAAACACGGCATAGACCACGGGAAGCTCACGATCCGCAGCCACACCGGTAACTTTCTCGGCATTCACCGCTAGGTCGTCACCCAGAACACCAGCGGTTTTACGGGCCGCCACCTTTGTCATTACCGACACATCGTCCATCAGCACGGCGATGTCATCGAGCAAGGCGAGAAGACTGGCTCCGGCCACCAGCTAGTCCTTTTTGCTTTTCTTGCGCTGCTTGGCGGGGAGCAGCATATTGGATCGGGGAATGCGCGGCTTCTTCCCGGTGCTCAGAAAGCTGTGGATGGCCTCCTGGGAACGAATCGCCGCCGACTTTGCCTTTCGCGGCACGAACTCGTTGGACTGCGCTTTATCGATGACCCGCGCACGCACATTGTCATGCCACTGTATATCCAGCACATCCTGAATCGTGGCTTTCGCATCAGCGTCATAGATGGGACATAGCACTTCGACCCGATAATCCAGATTCCGGGTCATGAGATCCGCAGAGCCAATGTAGTAACGAGGCTTGCCCGCGTTGTAAAACACATAGACCCGGGGATGCTCGAGATAGCGATCCACGACGCTGATGGCTTCAATGTTTTCCGAAATCCCCCGCACGCCGGGCTGCAGGGAACACATGCCGCGAATAATCAGGCGAATCTCCACCCCCGCATCACTCGCCTCATAGAGCTTCATGACCAGTTCCCGGTCTACGAGATTATTGCACTTGAGGGTCATGGCGGCCCGCAGGCCCTTTCGGGCATTCGCAATCTCGCCCTCGATCATTTCCGTTAATCCCGGGCGGGAGCTGTGGGGCGACACGAGTAAATGCTGATATTGGGGGCGCCGATAGTTGTACTGGAGAAAGTCAAAAACATCGAACACCTCGCGACCCAGATCCTGGTCATAGGTCATGAGGGAAAAGTCCGTGTAAAGGCGCGAGGTTTTCTCGTTAAAGTTTCCCGTGCCAATATGGGTATAGAAGCGTTGTTGCCCCTCTTCCCGTCGCTGTATCAGGAGCAATTTACTGTGCACCTTCAGGCCCGGGACACCGAACTTGACCTCAATCCCACCTTCCGTGAGCCGCTGCGCCCAGTTGATATTGGCCTGCTCGTCGAAGCGCGCCGCCAGTTCCACCACCGCCATGACGCGCTTGCCATTGTGCACGGCGCTTAGGAGCGCATCCACAACACGGGAATCGGAGGCGACGCGATAAAGACAGATCTTGATGTTGTCCACATCGGGATCCACGGCGGCGGTTTTCAGCAAATCAATCAGGTAATCAAAAGAGTGGTAGGGGTAATAGAGCAATACATCCTTGCTGCGAATTGCCGCGAGAATGTTCTCCGCCTCGTCGACACGGCTGACCGGCACGTTGCCCAGGGGCCGCAACTCAAGATATCGGGGCCCTACGTTGGGAAAGGCCATGAAATCCTTGGAGTTATGATAGCGTCCGCCGGGAATCAAACTGTCGTATTTGCCGAGGGAGAATTTTGATCCCAAAAAATCCAGCAGGCTCGTGGGCATATCCGCATCGTAAACAAAGCGCACGGCATCCGCCTTCTGCCGCTGCTTGAGGCTGCTGGCCATCTTCTCGATGAGGCTTTCCATGATGCCCACATCAAGCTCAAGCTCCGCATCCCGGGAAAACTTAAAACAGTACGCCTCCGCCGAATCGATGGCTAACACGCCGCGAAACATCTGCGGCAGGCAGGCACGGATCACATTATCCAGGGCGATGAAAACCCGCCCGCTTTTACCTTTTCGCCGGGGAATCTCCACGAATCGATTCATGCGATCTGTGGGCACTTCAACCACGGCCACGCGCTGTTTCTTGCCTCCGTTGATCTGCACCGCAAGGTACAGGCACTCATCATTGAGCACCGGAATCGGTGAACCCTCGTTAAAGAGAATGGGATCCAGTTCTGGCAGCACGGTTTTCGTGAAAAAGTCCTGAACGAACTGCGCCTGATTGGGCTCCAGCTGCCGCTCGTTAATCAGGTATATGCGCCGCGCCTGGAGCGCCTCCATCACCGTGGCATAAACCCGCTCAAAGTCGCGCTGCTGGGCGACTACCTCAGCCTGAATCGCCCCCAGGAGGTCCTTGGCACTCTGGCGCGCATTACCACTGGATACGGTAATAAGGCGCCGAACCTCAGCAACGCGGACACGAAAGAATTCGTCGAGATTGTTGGAAAAAATGCCCAGATAGCGCAGGCGCTGAATCTCCGGGGCTTTCTCGTCCGCGGCTTCCTGAAGTACCCGGGCATTGAAGGAGAGCCAGCTGAGCTCCCGGGGTACAAACAAACTGTCATCAAGATCCGCCAGTCGGGTCTTAATCGGGCTGCTCATAGTGCTCACCATCCTTTACTGAAATCGCCCGTTGCCGCGCCCCGCGGCATTGGATCAGGCATCAGGCTTTATGGTTAACACATCTGTATGAAGATCTTGTAATACGGACTCGGCGGTGTTGCCGATAAGCTTGGCACTCAGACCCTGGCGGGCCACCGTACCCATCACAACGATCTGCGCCCGGGCCTTGGCTGCCTGGGACGTAATGACCTTACACACGGGGCCACGCTTGGTGACAAACTGCTTCTCGGGGATGTCATGTTCTTTTGCCAGGGCCTTGAGGTGCGGCAGCATTTCCTCGCGATGCTTCTTGGAATAGCTGATGGGATCCACAAGATCCAGATCTGCCAGCACCGAGGGAATCTCAATCGCCGACATGATCCTCAGTTCGACGCCCAGGGCCTCTGCAAGGGCTTTAGCCGCGCCCAGGACCTTCGAGTTCAACTGCTGTTTGCTGCGTTTTCGCGTGCCGAGATCAAGGGCAGCCATGACGGGGCGTGTCCGGCTCCACTTCTTCTCTGCCACCATGAGCACCGGCAGGGGGCACTCGCGGAGCACGTGCCAGTCCGTGGAGGTATAACCGAGACTCCCCGTCGCGTGAGTGGTCTTTACTACTGCGGCAAAGTTACCGTTGGTGGTGCGCTTGACGATCCATGGATGCACGGTCTTCAACCACACAACTTTCAGGGCAACCTTCTGTTCTTTCTTCGCGAAGGCATCAATACGCTCGAGCATCTGCGCCCGGCGCTTATCGAGAATCTGCTGCTTGAGCTCCGCCTGCTCCGTCTTGCCGCCGTCAATACGGTTCAGGGGCGCGTAGACAAAAGCCACTATCTCAACGTCATAGCCCAACTTGGCGGCTAGCTCGAGGCCTCGGGATGTCGCAACGCAGGACTTACCTTTGTCCGCAACGATCAGAATTTTGCTCATAATCTTTCTCCGCGAATCTTCAAATCGATTATAGGCGCTCAGGCCTCCCGCGAAAGGGTCGTCGGGCAATTAATCCCCAAAAATGTAATCCGAGACCGCCTTTGCCGTCGCAAGCGGCGCCTCCAGAGGAAACAGATGCCCCCCGGGAATTTCCCGAAAACTGGCGGCGGGCTGCCAGTGCTGCCACCGCGACCAGATCTCCGGCCGGAGCGTGTCACTGTTTTCTCCCCGCAGGGCCAGCGTCGGCACAAGCATGCGTTTCATCAAGGGTCGCGCCCGGGGGGCACTGCCGTAGACCGCGGCTTCCCAGGCACCGGAATAGCGAAGCTGCACGCCGCCGTCAGCCAGGGGCGCTTTACTTGCCTTAACATAGTGGGTTAATGCCTCATCGCTAAGTCCCTTGAAGGCCCGTTTTCCGCGATAGAATTCAAAGGCCTTTGCGTGGTTTTCGAAGTGCTCCGGACGCGACAGCGCCCGCCGCAGCATGGGCATTTTCTGTCGGCGCTTTTCGGGCATGAGGCGCGTTGCCAGCACAAAGCGATCTGGCAGAAACACAGGATCCAGAAGTATGAGCCCGGCAATTTTATCCGGGTGCCGCTGAGCGGCCAGGGCGGCAATGGTACCGCCCATGCTGTGACCCATAACCCATACGGGTTCGTCATAGTGGCGATCTATGGCGTCGAGCATATCGCTGGCAAAGAGCTGCCAGCTCAGGCGCCGGGGAGGCTCCCGCCCTCCCCAGAGAGGACGGTGCTCGAGTGCATTGATGGCAAAGCGATCCTCCAGATGGGCAAAAAGTTCCCGGTAACTCCCCGGCGGATAGCCATTGGCATGGGCGAAGAGCAAGGGAAGACCCTTACCCCCGAAGTTTTCTACAACAGCCGCTTCCACACTGATTCTCCTTTGATGAGCGGACGAGCCTAAGGCAGCAGAAGCGAGGGTAAAAGCTCTGCTATGCTGCATACATGGACAATGAAGATACAGAAAAATCCCGTCTCGACTGGCGGATAATGTTCGGACTCACGATAACCACGGTCTGGATGGGTACGGGAATTTACTACATCACGCGCCTTGTGGGCTGGACCGAGTTTCAAAGACTGCCGACAGCAGATATCGGCAGTTTTTTTGAGGGCGCTTTCGCACCCCTGGCGTTTTTATGGCTGGTTATCGGCCATTTCATGCAGCAAAAAGAAATCACCGCAAACACCCGCGCCACAAGCCTTCAGGAGCAAAGCACGCGGCGCCTGGAACTCCACTCCCGGCGGGACTCCTACTTCAAACTCCTCGGTCTTGTGCAGGAGCAGTTGGGGAGTATCGCGGGTTTTCACTACATCTCTATCTATGGCCCCACGGGCACCGACGAGGTGTCCCTCGAGAAGTTTTCACAGCTGCGCTCCGAGGCCAGCACGGGCGATCATTCCCTGTTTATCCGCCTGATGGTGTCCGAAGCCGCGAACAACCGCGACAATCCCGAGGTGCTTCGGGACATGCTCTTTGGCACCGATATTCGCACCCGCCACAGCGAAAACTTCAAGCGCACCTTTGGCAGAGTTCTGGAGGCAGCGGAATCTGTCGATACCGATAATATGCTTTGTGAGGCCCTTCTCGACGGCTCTGCAGCGGGTCTCTATTACCGCATCATCCGACATGTAGCCGGCGAGGAAGAAATGAACCCCATTTCAGGTCTTCGTACGACTAATCTCTGAACATAAGATCCAGCGCCTGCTACAGGGTCTGGCACAACGCCCGGCACGACGCCACACCCGTGGGACTTGCGTTAGACCGTCGACACAAACACCGACATAAACGTCGACGGAACGACCAGCAAATCCCTAGAAACGCCAGTGAAGCTGGGTGTAGAGATAGTGAGTATCGTCGGGAGCCGCCGGGTTCAGAGGCGCTTGAGAGAAACCGGAGAAATACGCGCCCTTATCCAGATAGGCGCCCCCCGCCTCTACGCTGAAGGCATACTGTTCGGGGAGCCATCGCCAGCTGAGTTCCCATTGCCCGCCTATCTCACGACCGGACTCTCCACTGACATCCCGCCGGGCTCCCGTCACAAAAAAGTCTCGCGGTGCATCGAGCGCCAGCCAGCGATAGGCCAACAGCCAACGCTGACTGCCCGTGGCCCGCCATTGGGCGCGCAGGAAGGGCGCACGGAGATTGCTGCGCACCGCTGCGCCAAAGATGCCGCTGGGGCCCAATTCGAAGGCCCGGGCACCGTAGAGGCGGTCAAAGCGTTCGTTTCGCCCATCAAGGGGATCACGGTCGCCCGTGGCCTGATCATAGCCCAGCCTGAGATTAAGACCCGGCCCTACATCCAGACCCGCATGCACATGGGTAAACCAGGCCCGATGATCCAGAGCGTCGCCCGTCGAGAGCGCGCCCGGCAGGGACTCTCCCCACTGATAGGCGGCTTCAAATTCAAAATCAGCCCCGCCCCGGGCCCAAAGAAAACGCGAGCCCAGCGTTGTGAGGTCGCGGTCGGCGACGGGCCGACTCGGCCGGTCTCTCAGCTCACTCCCAAAAAGGTACACCCCAAGGGATGCCTTCTCGCCGGATAGGCGATGATCGAAGCTCCCGCCCCAGAATCGTTCTGAACTGCCCGCTTTATCCAGACGAAACTCCCTGTTCAGGAGCGACTCGCGCTCAAGGCCATCGGGGCGCCGCTGCAGGGGTAAGGTGTAAAAAACTCTGGCAGTGCCGCTGGCTGCGTCGTGGGTGAGAAGCACACCCTGGAAAGCGTTGCTGGTATTGCGAAAGTTATTGCGTGCCAGCAGTCGACGGCTGCCATAGTCCATGGTTAAACGACCGGCGGTCAGGGTTAGGGAGCTACCCTCCTCCCGGATCCAGCGTTTCCAGAGCTTGAGATTGATGGGCTCCAGGGTATTGATGTCGTCGGTGCCGATGGGAGACTGAGATTTTGCGCCCCAGGCGCGACTGTCCTGCACCTCGGCCCGAAGCCCCCAGTCGGAGGCCTCAAAGCTCGCGCCAACCACCGTGCGGGCAAGTTGAATATGGTCATGATCCGGCGCTAGCAACCGGAAGGAGTCGGCAAGATACTCGCTGCGCAGGCGAAGATCCGCATCAAAGGACCAACCCCGGGCCCCGTCGCCGGATTGCGCGAGGGTTTTATCGCCCGCACCCAGGAGCAAAGCTGTCATCACCATCAGCGCGGCGCCAAGGCGCAGAGAAACCATCATGAGGCCTTCAGAAAAAGCGGTAGCGAGAAATCAACGATTGATTGCTAGGCGGCGTGCTTGGGCACCATCACCGTGGCAAGACCGCTCACCGTAAAGGGTTTCCAGTCATCCACGGACTGACGAAGCCTGTCGGCGATGATATACCAGACCGTAGGATTTACGGTCATACCGCAATGACTACCGCGCACCTGAATGTTCTGCGTGCTCTCGTGGGCAAACTCAGGATTCTGAAATGCTGTTCGCCAGTTCACGATACCGTCACCCTTGGAGTACACCGCGGTGGTGGGCACCGGCGGCGCACGGTGAAGATCATCGAGGGCTACAGGCAAATCATCGGTGGGATTCAGGGCCTCAAAAAGGCGCGCCGGGTAGGAGCCGCTGTGCCGTCCGCGACCGAAGGGGCTGCCGAGAGAGACTACCTGCCTCACCAGATCCGGGGCCTCCCGCGCAATCTCCCTGGCAAAGATGCCTCCCAGGCTATGGCCCACCATGGAGACTGACTGTCCGTAGCGATCCTTCAGCATGGCGACACGCTCCAGGAGTTTTTCGAGGGTATCACCCCTCGGCCCGAGATTTTGCCCCTGACCCCAGCCATAGACACGGTAGTCGAGGCTTTTCAGAAAGCGCCGGAGGGTCGCATTGTAGCCATCGGATCCCAGGAAACCGGGTAAGACCATCACGGGATGACCATCACCCGGCGCAAGGTTATTCAGCATGCGGCGCACCGCCGCGAGAGAAAGCACCTCCAGCGCCACCCGCTGGGGTTCCGTAAGGGCCAGCCAGGCCGCGGGCGGCGGCAGATGGTAAGGGTCCACTGCCTCGGACCCCGGCATGACGACATCACCAAACAATGCCATCCGACTTGTCCCCATAGTTGTCTCCCGGACCGCCTGCTACCTGGGCGGTATCTCTATCATCCATTGTTGGAGAGGAAGGATACTCCGAGGAGCCCGGGGCACAACCCCCGGGCACAGGGTTTGCTAAAGCCTGGAAATCTCACTATTCAGCTTGAAACGGCGGGAGGTGACATAGGTCTCCATGTCTTCAACGCGTCGCAGGGCCTGGTCGAGTCGCTCCCGGGCCCGGGAGAGGCGCACACTCGCGCTGTCGCTGTAGCGGAACATCTTTTTGGGACGATAGTCGTGATAACGCTCGTCGTACTCCATTTCCGGACCAAACGCCTCCTCGTTGGCCGAGGGCGGAACGGCGCCCGAGACCTCCGCTGATTCCCGCTTGCGGCGACGGCCTTTGCGGTCGTCGGGACGGGGGCTCAGGAGCAGACATCCCGCCACGTACGCCCAGATGGCCAGGGTGCCGGTAAAAAGAAACGCGCCGATAAAAATCAGGCGTACCACCCAGTCGGCGACATCCCAGTAGTCGGCGATGCCCGCAGCAACCCCGCAGATTTTGCCGTCACGGCGGTTCCGGTAAAGACCCATGCCCCAGCCGTGACGCTTGCGCTCCTGATAGTGGCGAAACTGGGCACCACCGCTCCGATGCCTGCGGCGATGACGGCGTCCGCGACGTCGATCTTCCTCCGAGTAATCGTTCATGAGCTTCTCCTTCTGGTGGTCTCCTGTTGCTCCTGATCCCTCCAATCACCGTGATCGGAGTCGAGGATCGATTCCAGCGCCTGAATGCGCTCCGTCAATCGATCCACGGTTACCAGGATCTGCTCAACGTTCTCACGATCTTCCTCGTTCAGACTGCGACTCGAGCGATTGAGACTGCGGTAGTGCAGCACAATCCAGATCGGAGCAACGATGACCATGAAGAGAATCGTTGGCACGAAAAGTAGTTCGTAAAGTTCCATCTATGGCTCCCTGCCTCAGAAGGTAATGCTCCCATCCTGCACTATTGCCGGCGGGAGCGGTATGGGTTCAGGCATCCTTGGGGGCGTCGGACCCGCCCAGCTCCGCCTTCAGACGATCCAGTTCCGCCGTGATTTTCTCGTCCTGCTCCAGTGCATTGATCTCCGCCGCCAGGGATGGCGCGACGTCCTTGCCCATGTCCATGACTTCAAGCTGGCTTTCCAGGTTATCCATACGCCGCTCAAAATGCTCAAAGCGACCAAAGGCCTGGTCCAAGGCATCACGATTCACCTGGCGCTTTACCTTAATCCGTGATTCCACGGTCTGGGTTCGCATGACCAGGGCCTTTTTCTTGGCCTTGGCGTCATTCAGCTTTGCCTGGAGCTTACCGATTTCGTCATTCAACTGTGCGATATGCTCATCCGTGGCGGCAAGCTCCGCACTGACAGCTTCCAGCTCTTCCTCTATCTCGCGTTTTTCCTGAAGCGCTGCGCGGGCAAGGTCTTCCCGCCCTTTGCTGATGGCAAGCTTGGCTTTCTGTTCCCAGGAGTCGGCCTCGGCCTGGAGCTGCTCCACGCGGCGCGTCGCCGCCTTGCGATCCGCTAACACCCGGGCGGAAGAGCTGCGAACCTCTACGAGGGTGTCTTCCATCTCCTGAATGATGAGACGGATCAGCTTCTCCGGATCCTCAGCCTGATCCAGCAACGCGCTGATGTTTGAGTTAATGATGTCGCTCATTCGCGAAAATATACCCATGATTACTCTCCTTGCGAGTGCTTAGGGGTGTCTGGGCGGGAGCGCATAGCATCGCCCGGCGCCGAGATAAGATTGACCGCTTCAACAACCAGTACTATTTCGAACAATGTAATGAGCGCCGGAGAGGGTCCTGTCACCGTGGCTATCCCGCAGGCCACTACGGCTAATGCGAGATAAATCGTCAAACGGTCCGGCTCCATACAGCGCTCCCTGCTATTGGTGGTTCGCCATTAATAATCCAAGTTATGGGCCAGATTTGTAGAAAAATTAATATTTACAATTACTTACTATAAATATTTCATCCATTTTTGATATAATTTCATGAAAAAGCGGGCAATTAAGCTAATTTATATGGCTTTTATTACCGTATTTATTGGTATATTTCGCCTTATATGCGATCTCCAAACAATATGCTGGGTGAATCGGCGTCTCTGGCTGCCGCTCTCGATCATCTCTCGCAGCTCGCGGGCATCCAACGTCCGGTGCTGGTGCTGGGTGAGCGAGGCACCGGCAAAGAGCTTGCCGCAGAGCGTCTTCACTATCTATCGAGCCGATGGGACGCCCCCTTTATCAAGGTCAATTGCGCCTCCATGGCCGAAACACTGCTCGAAAGCGAGCTCTTCGGGCACGAAGCCGGTGCCTTTACGGGTGCGTCGAAACTCCACGTGGGGCGCTTTGAACGCGCCGATGGCGGCACCCTGCTCCTGGACGAGATCGGCACCATGTCCCCTCGCCTCCAGGAGAAACTTCTCCGCCTTATCGAATACGGTGAATTCGAGCGCGTTGGGGGGCAGCGCACCCTTAGCGTCGATGTACGCGTCGTAGGCTCTACCAATGCCGACCTGAGAGCCATGGCTGCGGCACAGAGCTTCCGGGCAGACCTCCTGGACCGTCTGAGCTTTGACGTGGTGCATATGCCCGCACTTCGCCACCGTGACGACGACGTCTTCTTACTCGCACGACACTTCGCCGTGGAAATGAGTGCCGAGCTGAGCTGGGAGCAATTTCCCGGCTTCACGCCGGCGGCCTTGCACGCCCTGGCCGAGCATTCCTGGCCCGGTAACGTCCGCGAGCTCAAAAACGTCATCGAACGCTCCCTGCACCGCTGGGCTGATCAGGACAATGCGGTAGAGACCCTGGTCATCGATCCCTTCGAAAGTCCCTGGTCCGACGCCCTCCCCCTCCAGGACCAACCGGCTGCATCGGTGGGTTCGGTCACGGCGGACTCTGCCCGGCCGGCACAAAAGCACTCTGGGCCCGGCCCGGAAGCTATCAACGAGGAGGGATCGATCAATCTTCGTGAGCGCGTAGACGCTTACGAGCGATCCCTGCTTATCTCAGCGCTGGAACAACAGGACTTTAACCAGCGACGTAGCGCCGAGTCCCTGGGGCTGAGCTACGACCAACTGCGGGGCCTGGTGCGCAAACACAAGCTGAGCACCCGGCGCCGCAAAAATTAGGGGCGCCAGGCGTTTCCTATTGGCGTCCGTCCTTGTAACGTACGCGCCCTGAATCGACGAAATGGCACAGGAGCTTACTCATGACACTTCCGCTCTCGGACATGTCTTTACTGCGCGACGGCGCATACATTAACGGCCAGTGGACCCAGGCAGACGACGGTAAGACCTTGAGCATTCTCAATCCTGCCAGCGGTGATGAAATCATCAGCATTGCCAGCGTCGGTGTTAATGAGACGCGCAGAGCCATCGAGGCGGCAGATAAGGCCATGGCCGACTGGAAACGCCTCCCCGCAAAAAGCCGCGCGCAGATTCTCCGCCGCTGGTTTGAGCTGATTATGGAACATCAGGAAGACCTCGCCATTCTCATGACTGCCGAGCAGGGCAAACCCCTCGCGGAATCCCGGGGAGAGGTGGCCTACGGCGCCTCCTATGTCGAATGGTTCGGCGAAGAAGCCAAACGACTTTACGGCGATGTGATTCCGGGCCCCAGCGAGGACAAACGCATCGTCTGCATTAAACAGCCCGTGGGTGTCGTGGCGGCGATCACGCCCTGGAACTTCCCCATCGCCATGATTACCCGTAAGGCCGCACCGGCCCTGGCCGCGGGATGCACCATCGTTATCAAACCCGCGAGTGAAACCCCGCTCTGCGCCCTGGCATTGGCAGAGCTCGCCGAGCGTGCCGGCATCCCCGCGGGCGTTCTGAATGTAGTGGCCGGTTCTGCCCGGGAAATCGGCGGTGAACTCACCGCCAATGCCACGGTTCGCAAACTGACCTTCACAGGCTCCACACCCATCGGCAAAGTCCTGGAAGCCCAGTGTGCCGACACCATGAAAAAAACCTCCATGGAACTTGGCGGCAACGCGCCCTTCATCGTGTTCGATGATGCCGATCTGGATTCCGCCGTCGAAGGGGCCATGATTTCCAAATACCGTAATGCGGGACAGACCTGCGTCTGCTCAAACCGTATTTTCGTGCAGAGTGCGATCTACGATGCCTTCGTCGAAAAGCTCGTGGAGAAAGCCAGCTCATTGAAGGTAGGCGATGGCATGGAGGACGGAATCGCCCTCGGGCCCCTGGTTAATGCCAAGGCTGCCGTGGACGTGGACGAACTAGTGCAGGCATCGATTGCCAGTGGGGCTAAAGTGGCTCTTGGAGGCGGCCCCCACGAGCTTGGTGGCAGCTTTTACCAACCCACGGTGCTCACGGAAGTCGACAGCAGCATGGCCGTGTTCCGCAACGAGATCTTCGGCCCCGTTGCTCCCATCGTGCGCTTCGACACGGAAGAAGAAGTCATCGCAATGGCCAACGACACGGAGTTTGGTCTGGCGTCTTACTTTTACACCCGGGACATTGGCCGCGTATGGCGCGTAGGTGAAGCCCTGGAGTACGGCATCGTGGGCATCAACGAGGGCATCATCTCCAACGAAATGGCGCCCTTTGGAGGCGTCAAGGAATCCGGTTCCGGTCGCGAGGGCTCCCTCTACGGTATGGATGACTACGTGGAAATCAAGTACATGCTCATGGGGGGGCTCTGATAAGCCCCGAGGCACGGAACCAGAGAAACGCAGCACCGAACCGGCTTCTCCGGGACACAGCCTTGTCCCGGAGAAGCTTGTCACCGCATCAATCCCGTCGCTGACAGCCGGGAAAACTACACAGCATTTCGAACATGAGATTTGCAGCGAGGAGCGAGGTGTTGCCGGTCGTGTCGTAGGGCGGTGAGACCTCGACGAGATCTGCACCCACAAGGTTGGTTCCAAAGACTCCGCGAATGATCTCCAGCCCCTGGGAGGTCATAAGCCCCGCGGGTTCCGGCGTCCCCGTTCCCGGCGCCACCGATGGATCCAGCCCATCGATGTCAAAGCTCAGATACACCGGATGGTCCGCACCGATCTGTTCGCGGACCTCCTGCATAAGTGGCTCCAGGGACTGATACCAGCATTCTTCCGCCGGCACGACCCGGACGCCCCGCTGGCGCGCCCAGTCAAAATCATCGGCGGCATAGCCCGTGGCACGAAGCCCGATCTGCACCATTTTCTGCGGATCGATGAGGCCCTCTTCGATGGCCCGCCGAAAAATCGTACCGTGAGTCACCTCCTCGCCGAACATGTGGTCATTCATATCTGCATGGGCATCCACGTGCACCACCGCCAAGGGGCCATGGATCTTTGCCTGGGCACGAAGAATAGGCAGGGTGATGGTGTGGTCGCCGCCCATCGCCAGGGTTTTTGCACCGGTGGCGAGCACGCCGTCAAAATGCTTTTCGATGATCGCGATGGACTTTTCGAGGTTGTAGGTATTGAGGGCTACATCGCCGGTATCCGCCACCTGAAAGGAATCAAAGGGCGCTGCCCTTGTTGCCATGCCATAGGGGCGCACCAATACGGACTCTGCGCGAATTTGACGGGGTCCATAGCGGGACCCTGCACGATTACTGGTGCCACAATCCAGGGGCACTCCCAGCACTGCAATATCCAGTCCCTCGCCGGACAGCTGCACGGGCAGACGAAACATACTGGCGATACCGCCGAAACGGGGCATCTCGTTCCCCGAAAGGGGTTGGTTGAATTCGCTCAAGGTACACTCACTTTTGTCAAAAAAAGGTTCAGCGGGCTGCTTGGCTGCGCTTAAAGACGTTTATCTGCGTTTGTCTGCCAAAAGAGTCTGATCAATAGCCGCCTGCCAACTCGCCAGCCGCTTCCGTCGCCGGGGCGCGGTCATGCCTACGGCAAACTCCCGCTCAGGCTGCCAGATACGTTTGATCTCCGCAGTATTGCGCCACAGCCCCACGCCCAGGCCGGCAAGGTAGCTGGCCCCGGCCACGGTAGTTTCGATGATGCGAGGCCGCACCAGTTTCCGGCCGAGGTAATCCGCCTGGGTCTGCATCAGCAGATCGTTGGCGGCAGCCCCGCCATCCACTCGCAGGGGACGCATGCGCTTGCCAAGATCCGCCTCCATGCACTTGAGGATATCCACATTCTGCAACGCCATGGCGTCGAGGGTCGCTCTGGCGATGTGGCCCCGCTCACTCCCCCGGGTGAGACCGGTAATGAGCCCCCGGGCATCTGCCGCCCAGTGAGGGGCGCCCAGTCCCGTCAGCGCGGGAACAAACTCCACACCGCCATGATCGGGAACCGTCGCCGCCAGGGCCTCGATATCCGAAGCCTGCCTGACCAGTCCCAGCCCATCGCGCAGCCACTGCACTGCGGCACCGCAGACAAAAGCACCACCCTCGAGGGCATAAACAGGATCCTGGTTTTTCAGCTGCCAGCCCACGGTGGTCAGGAGGCCGGACTTCGAGGCGATCCGGGCACCACCGGTATTCATCACGATAAAGGAGCCCGTGCCAAAAGTGCACTTCGCGTCGCCGGCGGTAAAACAGGCCTGACCAAAGAGCGCCGCCTGCTGGTCACCGGCAATACCGGCGATGGGAATACCGTCGGGCAGGCCGCGAACACCCCGCGTGTACCCAAACACCCCGCTGCTCGGTCGTATCTCGGGCAGGATATCGCGGGGCACTTCAAAGAGTGTCGTGAGATCGTCGTCCCAATCCAGGGTTTTCAGATTCATCAGGGACGTGCGGGCGGCATTGCTGACATCCGTGGCGTGCTCCTCACCGCCCGTCAGGCGCCAGAGCAAAAAACTGTCCATGGTGCCGGCGGCGAGAGCGCCGGCCTTGAGGGCCCGCCTGGCGGCGGGTACCTCACGAAGGAGCCAGCGAAACTTACTGGCGCTGAAATACGGATCCAGGACAAGACCACTGCGCTTGCGTACGAGGGTCTCGTGGCCCGCGCGGCGCAGCTCATCGCAAAAATCTGCGGTCCGTCGACATTGCCAGACGATGGCGTTGTGTAGGGCCTCCCCGCTCCGTCGATCCCAGAGTACGGAGGTTTCCCGCTGATTGGTAATGCCTACCGCCGCTATGTCTGATGGCTTGCAGAGCTTTTTGCGCAGGAGCTTTGCGAGGGCTTTTTCAATGGAGGCCCAAATGGCTTCGGGCTGATGTTCCACCCACCCGGGCCGCGGGAAAACCTGCGCGAACTCCACGTTCACGCTGGCGCATAGCTGACCCTGCGAGTCGACCAGGGCGACGGTGCTTCCCGTCGTGCCCTGATCGATCGCAAGAATAAAGTCAGGCATCAGGCCGCAAAGCCCTCCAGCGCCTTGATTTCCAGGTAATCCGTGAAGCCGTGCTCTCCCCACTCCCGTCCGTTACCGGATTGTTTGAAGCCACCAAAAGGTACTTCATAACCGCCGGGAGCACCGTTGATATGGATATTACCCGCGCGGATGCGGCGGCCCACGCTGCGAGCGCGCTCGATATCCCCGCTCTGCACATAGCCCGCCAGCCCATAGGGCGTATCGTTGGCCATGGCGATAGCTTCCTCCTCGCTCTCATAGGGGAGGATTGCCAGCACCGGTCCGAAAATCTCCTCCCGGGCGATAGTCATGGTGTTGTTCACCCCGGAGAAAACCGTGGGTTTGACGTAATAGCCCGCTTCCAGACCAGCGGGACGACCTGTCCCACCGGCAACCAGGGTTGCGCCCTCGTCAATGCCGGCCTGAATCAGTCCCTGAATTTTATTGAACTGCGCCTCGGAAACCACGGGGCCCAGCTGCGTGCCCTCCTCGGCCGGGTCGCCCACGACCACGGCGTCGGCCACGCCCCGCGCGATGGCTTCTACCTCGGCCAATCGAGCCGCGGGTACAAACATACGCGACGGTGCATTACAGGACTGACCGCTGTTCATGAACATGCTCATGCAACCGCGGGTCACCGCATCTTCCAAATCCGCATCGTCAAGAACGATGTTGGGAGACTTGCCGCCCAGTTCCTGGGTCACACGCTTCACCGTGGGCGCTGCGTTCATGGCGACCTGGGTGCCAGCGCGCGTGGAGCCGGTAAACGACATCATGTCCACATCCGGATGCTTCGATAAGGCGGCTCCGACGGTAGGTCCATCGCCGTTCACCATATTGAAGACGCCCGCGGGCACGCCGGCTTCGTGCATGACTTCAGCCCAGATCTGTGCCGACAGGGGCGCGATCTCGCTGGGCTTGAGTACGATGGTGCAACCCACAGCCAGTGCCGGAGCCACCTTGCAGGCAATCTGATTCACAGGCCAGTTCCACGGCGTGATCATGCCGCAGACACCAATGGGTTCCTTGATGATCCGGTGAGGACCGAGGTCCTCCTCAAACTCGTAATTGCGAAGAACGTCGAGGGCCTGCTGCATATGCCCCAGCCCCGTGTGTGCCTGAGCGGTTTCTGCCAATCCCTTGGGCGCGCCCATTTCCATTCGAATGGCCTCGGCAATATCGTGATAGCGCGACTGATAGACTTCAATGCAGCGCTCCAGGAGCGCGATGCGTTCTTCTCTACTGCTCATGCCGTAGGTCGCAAACGCCGCCTTTGCCGCCGCGACGGCGCGATCGACATCCGCCTCGGAGCCTAGGGAAATACGGGCACAGACGGTCTCATGCGCCGGGTCGATGACGTCGAAGGGCTTGGGGACCGCGGGGTCAACCCACTCACCATTGATATAAAACTTAAGATGTTCACGCATAGAATCTGCTCCGTTATTGTGATGTCGCTGAAAATTCCGAGACGGGAGTTTAGCACCGCAGCGTCTTAGGGAAAGCACCCATTAGGTGGGGGGTTCCAGGAACCCTGTTCCTTGCACACACCGGGGCTATCCACCACAATAAGTAGGTTGAATGCCACAGTATTTGAGGAACAGCACCATGAACATGGACATTGCCAGCGATGAGATGACTCTATTTCGCGATATGGCCCGCCGCGCTTTTGAACAGGAAATCGCGCCTCACTTCGAAAGCTGGGAAGAAGACCATCTCGTTCCCCGGGAATTCTGGAACACCATGGGCACAGCAGGTCTCCTCTGCCCCGACGTTGATGAGGCCTACGGGGGTGCGGGCACCGCGCCGCACGTCACGCTGATGCTCATTGAAGAACTGTCGCGCATGGGTTTTGGCGGTATCGCCACGGGTTACGGCATTCACTCCAATATCGTGGCGCCTTATATCAGCCGCCACGGCACGGAGGAGCAAAAGCAGCAGTGGCTGCCGAAGATGGTCAGCGGCGAAGCTTTTGGCGCCCTGGCAATGACGGAACCCGGTGCAGGATCTGACGTCCAGGGCATTCGCACCAGCGCGGTGCGCGATGGCGATGAGTGGGTACTCAACGGATCCAAAATCTTTATTACCAACGGCATCCATGCAGATATCGTTGTAGTCGCGGCCATCACGGACCCCGGAAAGGGGGCGAAAGGCACCTCGCTGCTCCTCGTGGATACCACCCTCCCCGGCTTTGAGAAGAGCCGCAAGATCGAGAAAATTGGTCAACACACCTCTGATACGGCGCAGCTGTTTTTCCAGGATGTCCGGCTCCCCGCCAACGCTTTGCTGGGCGAAGAAAACCGCGGCTTTGTCATTATGATGGAGGAGCTGCCCCGGGAGCGTCTCGGGATTGCGGCCCAGGCCGTGGGTGCCGCAGAGGGCGCACTGGATATCACTGTGGACTACGTAAAGGAACGCAAAGCCTTTGGCCAGAGCATTGGTGAGTTCCAGAACACGCGTTTCAAGCTTGCGGACGTTAAAACCCAGATCGGTCTTAGCCGCGCGCTCTACGAGCAGTGTGCAGATGAGTATGCCCAGGGTGCTTTAACCGCCGATAAAGCGGCGATGCTGAAGCTCGCGTCCTGCGAGATGCAGTGCAGCACCATCGACGATTGTCTGCAGCTTTTTGGTGGTTACGGCTATACGGTGGAGTACCCGATTTCGCGTTTTTACACGGACGCTCGCATCCAGCGTATCTATGGTGGTTTCATCAGAAATCATGCGCGAACTGGGTTGCGCGCACGATGCTGGGGCGCTAGAGCCCTGAAGCAAAGGGTTCTTCTCGCCGGCGCCACCGGCTATATCGGCTCTCGAGTCGCCCGGGAGTTGCTGACAAACGACTACGACCTGATCTGCCCGGTTCGGGATGTCTCCAGTGAGGCCTGCGACACGCTGCGGGCTTTCGCTTCAGACTGTGAAACGGGCAGCCTTCATTTACTGGCAGCCGATCTGCAGGATCCCGAAAATCTTGACCGTGCTCTCCAGGAGTATCGGGTCGACGTCCTGGTATCCTGCATCGCCAGTCGCAGCGGCGGCGTTGCTGACAGTCACCAGATCGATTACCTGGCCAATCACTACTTATTGCAGTGGGCGGTGAAGTCCGAGGTGAAGCACTTCACCTTACTCTCCGCGATCTGTGTGCAAAAACCCAGGCTGGCCTTTCAGTTTGCCAAACTGCGTTTTGAGTCGGAACTCGCCGCCTCGGGCTTGTCTTTTAGCAGTGTGCGGGCGACGGCCTTCTTTAAATCCCTAAGCGGCCAGCTGCAACGGGTAAGTCGTGGCAAGCCCTTTCTGATGTTTGGCGATGGAACGCTCACGCGCTGCAAACCCATTGCGGAGGCCGATCTGGCGCACTTTATCCGGCTTACCCTGGAGTCAGATGCCCTGAAGGGTGTTCAGGAAATCGGGGGGCCCGGCCCCGCCATATCGCCGCTCGAGCAGGCACAGTTGCTTTCACGGCTCACGGGGCAACCCCTGCGAACGAAATGCGTTAGTCCAAAGTTACTTCGGGGAATCGCGGCGCTTCTCGACATCCCCGGTCGCTTTTCCAAGGGAATTGCTGACAAAGCCGAATTTGTACGCATCGGCCACTACTACGCCACAGAGTCCATGCTCCACTGGGACAAAGACCAGGAAGCCTATGATGCCGACGCAACGCCAGAGTTTGGCACTATCACCCTCGAAGACAGTTACCGCGCTCAGCTTGCCGGCGCCGGGGATCAGGCCCTGGGCGATCAGGCGGTATTCCGCTGATGCTCTCATTAGGGCTATGCCGGCCCTTGCAGAAGTAGTCGGTTTAAGGTTTTATTAAAGTTCCACACTGTCATTGCGGACATCGCCCAGGAGAATATCCATGTCGAAAAACCTTTTTTTCAAGAATCTTGTCTCTAAAAAGCTGCTGGCCACGGGTTTGGCAGTCGCTACCCTGAGCGCAGCACCCCTGGCTTTGTCCCATCTGGTCAAAGAAGAAGCGATGCAGTCTTATCGCCAGTCCTATTTCACCCTGATTGCCATGAACTTCGGCCCTATGGCTGCAATGGTCAAGGGCGATATGCCCTGGGATGACGACAAGATGCTCGCTCTCGCCGAGGACTTTGCCGCGGTCGCCAGCGTTGATGTGGCCCGCGCCTTTGGCCCCGGCTCCGATAAGGGCACGACGCGTGCCAAGCCCGAAATCTGGGAAAACACCGACGACTTTCTGGAGAAGTATGCGGCGCTGCAGTCCGCTTCCAAGGATCTTCTTGCGGCCGCTAAAAGTGGTGACCGGGGAGCGATCGGCGGTGCTATCAAGGATACCGGTGGAACCTGTAAAGCCTGTCACGACGAGTACAAGGCGAAAGACTACCTCTACTAGCACCTAGCGATGAGCTACCGCTACATGAGCAGAAAGGCCGCACTTCGCGGCCTTTTTTGGAGCGCATTTATTTGCCCCGCCGAACGTGCACAGCCTTAAATTGGGTGCGGCATGAATGTTGGTGCGCCCCTATGACCTCAATCAATAATGTGCATTTCTGATGTCAGAAAGGCTGGGCTTTTGCGTATGAACTGGGAAATGATTTCGACTCTTGTAGATAGCATTGGGGCCTTAGCGGTGGTTACCTCGCTCGTATTCCTGGGTATTCAAGTTCGAACACAAAACCACGAGCGCCGCGTGGCATCAGTGCATGAGATCAACAACGCCTACCGCAATATGTTGTCGTCATTGTCTGAGCCGGATCTCGCCGCCATAGTGGTTAAGGGGCTTGATGGATACGCTACGCTTGACCCTGTCGAAAAAATTCAAGCGGTGTCCTACTTGGTCGGCGGTCTGAAACTCTACGAGGAGGCCTACTACCAGTATCAACAAGGGCGGCTCGACCGGTTTTACTGGGAGGGTATGTTGCGCCAGCTAGAAGATACGATGAGTTCCGATACGATGCGCAACGTTTGGAGCCTGAGGTGCCATCAGTTTGGTGATGAGTTTCGCTCGCTTGTGGATGGCCTACCTCAGCAACAGAACACGTTGTGGTAGCAACTCTTGGCGAATAGCGGCGGTCGAGAATAAGCAAAACCGAGGTGAGCCAACGCCCCACTTGAAATGTTTTGCAACATCGCCAAAGACCGCTTCCGCCTACTAGGGGGCTTCGAGGCAGGCTAAACTTCTACGGCTGTAGCTTGCCCTCGGCAATCAACTCATCAGCGGTCTTGGCTCCGAAATAGTCAATAAGCATTTCTCTAAGTGCTTTGATGTCTGAAACCACATATCTTTTGTCAGCCTCGGGGTCAGCCAGCACCTTATCGAGATAGTCGAGAAAAGTCTCTGGCTCTCCTGTGCCCCATGGGGCATGAATCAGTTTTGCTATCGAGGTGGAATAGTCTGGAGCGTCGGGGTCAGGTACTAGATACTCAACAGCGTTTACTTGTGTATGTTCATTGTTCAGAAAGAAGCCGTAGAGCACCTTGCTATGGATAGAGAGTGCCGCTGCACGCTTGAAAATGTGTTCCGATTCTCGTGTTGTAGAGTCGACCTTGCCTCTACAGATAAATTCGTTCTGGTTCTCGTTGTAGAAGGCAATAATCTGGTCCATGTAGTCTGGGTCAGATTTGCTGATGCCTGTGTACTGGAGCAGTACATCTTTCATTACTTGAACAATGTTCTTGCCTGTGACATTAGCTTTCGACATCCTTCTGCATAGTGTCGACCCAAATTCGCTCACAGAGTCTTTGGCATATACCTCCCCAGAGGGCAGCGATATTGCTACAACAAGAAGCAGTAGGCTTAACAGGCGTCTGGTATTGGTCATGACTGGAACGTCCGTGTGTGTCGTGGTGACTACACGGTACATTGGTGGATTACTGGGGGTCAAAAATTGGCCGCTTTGAGGTCAGACTGTGTCAAAACTCGCCTCGGTACTTCTCGCACCGATTTGCTGCGCACAGCAGATCCGCTCGACTCACTGAGAGGCCCTTGCGGCGTCGCAGATTTCCTTGGCAGTTATTCGGTTTTCAAAGCGCGTCGCTCAGAATCGCGCACACGCGGCCTCAGATTATAGATTTCTAGGCGCAAAATGAGGCTGCTTAGCCCCTTATCGCCGCCATCAGCGGCACAACACCAAACATCTGCAACATCCGTTTGGGGTTGTAGGACAGGACATGCAGGCTCATCTCCGTGCTGACGTGTTTGAGCGTCTTCATCTGGAAGTGCGTCGGCCCCAACCAGGACTTGATCGTGCCAAACGGGTGTTCCACCGTGCTGCCGCGAATGCGCATGCAGTTCGACAGACGGTCCACCCGATCCTCCATCGCCTCCAGTATCTCTTCATGTTCCCAGCGACCCATACGGCGTTCCTTGCCCGTCGTGCATTTTGGCTTTAGCTCGCACTGCGGGCAGGCCGACGACCAGTAACGACGCATCGAATGCTCTTTTGAGTTATCTGTGAACCGATAGATCAATCGCTCGCCGGCAGGACATTCGTATTCGTCGTCTTCCGGCTGGTAGACAAAGTCTGCTCGAGCAAACAGTCCTTTGGCCTGGTTGTTCGAGGTTTGAGTCTTGGGCACGTAGGTCGTAATGCCAGCGTTCTCGCAGGCCAATATCTCGGCCCCACTAAAGTAACCGCGGTCCGCCAGTACCGACAGGTCCTCGCGGTCGGTCGCTTCTTTGGCTTGGAGCGCCATGTTGGCCAATTGCGAACGGTCGTGACCGATGTTGGTGACTTCGTGGGCTACGATTAAATGGTGCTCTGTATCCACAGCGGCCTGTACGTTGTAGCCGACAATCGCTTTGCTGCGCGCTGCGGTGGACATTACGCGGGCGTCAGGATCAGTCAGGGATATCTGTTGGTCCGGTGTTGCCAGCATCCGGACCTCCAGCTTTTTTAGTGCCTGAATCTCCTCCTTGAGCGCCGCGATTTTACTTTCCAGTCGATCGGTCTTGGTGTGACTGGCCTCACTGTCGCGCCGGTCGGCGCTGGCGATCTGATCCAGATAGCGGGCGATGCTGTCGTCGATCTGCTCCAGGCGTCTCTTGATCTTGGCTTTGCTGAAGTTGCGATTGCGGTTGTTCACCGCTTTGAACTTGCTGCCATCAATCGCCACAAAGGCATCGCTGAATAAATTGAGCTTGCGGCACAACATGACGAACTCTCGACACACCAGGCGAATGGCTTCACCGTTGTTCTTGCGAAAGTCAGCGATGGTTTTGAAGTCCGGCGTCAGTCTGCCCGTTAACCACATCAACTCGACATTGCGCCCGGCCTCGCGCTCTAACCGGCGAGACGATTGGATGCGATTGAGGTAACCGTAGATATAGAGCTTCAGCATCATCGCCGGGTTATAGGCGGGTCGACCCGTGACGGCGGGAATTGTTTTGAAACCCAAACCGGAGAGGTCCAGCTCATCGACGAACACGTCGATGACGCGAACCGCGTTCTCTTCTGCGATGTAATCGTCAATGCGTTCAGGAAACAGCGTGGCCTGTGATCGGCTTTCGCCCTCGATGAATCCACTCATGGCAGCAACTCTTCAGCGAGAAAGTTGAATCATATCTCGGTGAGAAGTTTTCACACAGTCTGAGGTGTTAGGCGACATCATCGTATATCGGCGCTAGCATGCCCTTGCAAAAGCATCGAGCGATCACATTCGGCGTTCCGAACCCCAGTTATGGCTTAACCCGCATCAATAGAGGAAAGCCCGAACACCAATGAGCCACTGCGTTTTGGCAAGCGTGTTTACGGCCTTTGTTAAGCACAAAAAGAACAGGAAAAGCAAAGAGATGCGCTACCAGTAGTACTCTGAGACGGGCGGCGCAGGCGCTAACTCAAGCAGCGCAAAAAGCATTCCACCAAGCAATATCGCGATGACCAGTGCCTTGTACGCCGGCTGCGCAGGCCCGGTGCCCGTGCGGCCCTCGGTTTTACCGAGGACCATAGGCTTGAGGAGCCGTTCCTTCCGCAAACGCTCATGATAAATCACGGACAGCACATGCAGGGCGATAAAGCCCAGCAGCACATTAAAAATCGTCTCATGATAGGAGGCTAGAAAATCGCTCACGCCGCTATCGAATACGTAGTAGAACGGTCCCGTATACAGAACGTCATCAGAATTAACCGTACCCGTCAGCGCCTGCGCCAGAAGTAACAGCCACAGGACCATGGCAGACCATCCCCCCGCGGGATTGTGTCCCGGCGTCGGACTGGGTTCGCCCCGAAAATACGCCAGCACTGTCGAGGGCCCCCGCACAAAGTCACGGAAGCGGGACTGGGGAGAACCCACGAGACCCCAACACAGACGAGTCACAACAGCGACGAGCAGCGTCAGTCCCAGCCACTGATGCACCTCCTGATACCCCTCCTCCGCCGTCCACCAGCTTGCAGGCAGGAGTAAGGCTATGAGCCAGTGAATCAGACGTACGGGTAGGTCCCAGAGCACATGATCTGGCGGTTCAGCACTCGCTGGGTCTTGGGTTCGAATGGAGGGCACGGCGTTAGTCCTGGGGATACAAAGGTGGCTCGGTGACGTCAACGTATTGGTATTGCCAGCTGGCGTTGGACATGAAGGCACGGTGGCGGGGACCGTCCAGGCTCAGATCACCATTGTCGTAGGCGACATCGCCCGGGTAGAGCGTTGCAAATCCACCCTCGACCTTACCCTCGCCTTTGCCATCACCCTCGCCATCGCTCTTGATAGGCACGAGCAACGGCAGCACCCTCGGACAGGGCGTCTCCTTCTCCCCTGCAAGAGCTTCGGCTGCGGTCTCGTAGCGCGCCATGGCACAAAGCGTGATAAAAGTTGGCGGCATCATCGGCAAGTCTCCCGCTTTGTGCGTCTCCAAAGCCTGCCTCACACCAATCCACTGGTAGTCGTGAATCTCGCTATTGTCGATGACCACTTCCGAATCCGATGGCACCTCGCCGGCAAAGATCCAGGTGGAAAACCGTTTGCGCTCACCCACGGGTGTCGTCCAATGACTAATCAGGACCATGGCGTCGGGGTCCGGAGACACGCCCGCCTCTTCTTCGGCTTCTCGCGCCGCAGCGTAACGCGCTGCCTCATCGGGATCGTCACCCCCCTGGGCAAGATCGGCGGCATCCACAGCGCCACCCGGGAACACCCAGAAACCGCCGGCAAAGGCCAGGGCGCGATTTCTGCGGACCATCAACACCTCTAGCCCCTCATCGCCGTCGCGGAGCAGCACAACCGTACTCGCGGGTCGAATGGGGACCGTCATTTGCCCATAAGCTCCATAAGGCCCACCACGGTTGCCTCCACACCCAGGGTGACCGCGGGTTCCGGCGCTATCTTGAACAATGGCGAGTGATGCGACGGCACGGGCTCCCCCCCGGCGGCTGCGGCGCTGAAAGCTTCCGGGGGCGTACCCCCTACGGCGAAATAGGTGCTGGGAATATAAGGATCCGTCGTGAAAAATGGGAAATCTTCCGACCCCATACCCTTTCTCTTTTCGTCCCAGAGCACGTCGCTGCCAAAGCGCGATTGCCAGACGCCGCGAAGGCGCTCAGTCATGGCGAGGTCATTCGCGGTCACCGGCACAGACTCATCAGAGACAATCACCTCGGGCAACTTATCGTCAGGCAAACCCGCAACGCGTCCCATGTTGACCGCTACGCGGCGAATACCGTCGAGAAGAAGCTCGCGGGTTTCGGGGTCGTCATTTCGAACGGTCAACTTGAGGACCGCGCGGTCAGAGATAATGTTGTTCTTGGTGCCCGCATGAAAAGCCCCGACGGTTATCACGCCGGCATCCCGCGGCGGCAGCGTGCGGCTGACCACCGTCTGCAGCGCCAGCACGATTTGCGAGCCAAGCACCACGGGATCAACCCCCGTATGCGGAGAGGCGCCGTGAGCGCCAACTCCGTGAACAACGATTTCGACGGTATCACCCCCGGAGTACGCCGCCCCCATCGCTGCAGACAACTTGCCCGTCGGTATAGAGGACGTCACGTGAAAGGCCATCGCCATGTCGGGCTGACCAAAACGCTCCCAGAGATTGTCTTCCATCATAGCTTCCGCACCGGAGATGCGCTCCTCGGCGGGCTGTCCGATAAGCATCAGGGTGCCGGACCAGTCATCACGACGAGCCATCATCTGTCGGGCGGTGCCCACGAGACTCGTAATATGCACATCGTGGCCACAGGCATGCATGACAAAGACTTCATTGCCGTCGGGATCAGTCTGCTTCGCCCTGGACGCGTACTCGAGGCCACTCTTCTCTTCCACGGGCAGGCCATCCATGTCTGCCCGCATCATGACAAGAGGCCCCGGACCATTCTCTAAAATAGCCACCAGACCCGTACCCCCAACACCCTCGGTGACCTCAAAGCCCGTTTCCCGGAGCTCCGCAGCGAGGCGTGCGGCGGTTTTCGTCTCCTGAAAGGACAGCTCAGGATTTTGATGGAAGTAAACAAACAGCTCTTCCAGGTGGCTTTCGTAGTCTTCCGCGATCGCCTCACTTAAGGTGTCAGCGTGAGAAAGCTGCGAGAGCACTAAACCCGTTGCCAGGCCCATGGAGATCAAGTGTCGTTTGAAAGGCTGCTTCATAAATCTTTCCCTTACGATAATTTTGCAAGCGCGGCCGAAAAACGCCGAGACGCGCTCTGGCATGGATACGTCGTCACAAACATGCCTATGGGCTACGCCATAGACATGGATACATCAAAGCCCAGCTGCTGGGCATGCTGGCGCGCCTGACCCTGCGCGTCGCCGCTTCGACTGCTTATCCACAGATTGCTTGACCGGGTCCCGCTTCGGCAAAAAGCAAAGACACCCCTCGGATCATCGAAAAGCGCTGCCATGGCAGACAGGTCATCACCGGGATAGTTAAAGGCATTCAAGGGATAATAGTGATACTCCAGGCCTGCCGCCTCCGCCGCCTGACGCAATTCCTCCGAGGTGGGCTGCCCCATGGCCTCGCCATCGGGACGATTGTTGATGACGATTTTGTAGCCGGCGGCTGCAACGGCAGACATGTCGTCAGCGGTGATCTGCGGCGACGCCGCTACAGTATCCGTGAGCTTGATGTAGCGAAGATTGTCCTGCGTATTGTCCTGGGTGCTATCCGGCATAGATGACTGCGCTCTTTTGATCCATGGATTGAGGGGGAAAGTATATCTCGCCCTTTACGGCCACAACAGCCAGAGGCTCGGAGCAGCTCCCCTGCTCCGCACTAAAACCCCTGATAGCCATCAAAGATCAGCTTGATGCCCACGACTACCAGAAACGCCGAGACAATCCGGTAATACAGCTGGGGGTTCGACATTTGCACAAGCCTGCGACCCAGGAAGACGCCGATCGGAGCGACGGGCACCAGCGCCAGGGAGTACCAGAGATTCTCCGTACCAAACTGCCCCAGAGCGTAATAGGCCGGGAGCTTGACGAGATTCACCACGGCAAAAAAGAGGCCACCGGTTCCGGCGTAAATCAACGGCGGCAGACGCTTGGGGAGCAGATACATCGCGAAGGGCGGCCCCCCTGCATGAATGCTGAAGCTGGTAAACCCCGACAAGGCCCCGATGAGCGTAGCCGCCACAGGGTTGTGCGATTTGCCCAGAGACGACAGCCATCCCAGGAGATTCTGCAGGCCAAAGACCAGGGCCACGAGGCCCACGAGCAAGCGCATCATGGCGTCGTTGACCGCATCTGCCAGAAGATATCCCGCAAGCAGGCCCAGCAAGGCACCGGGAATCAGCAGGCGCAGGGCCAGCGCATCGAACTGTCCCCGGTAGCTGTACACAACCACCATATCCATAACGACAAGCACGGGCAGCAGAATAGCCGCCGCTTGCGCCGGGGGCATCACCAGCGCCATGAGGGGGACAGCGAGGATCGCGACGGCGCCGCCAAATCCGCCCTTGGCCACACCGTAAAGCAGCGCTGCGGGCACGCTTACCAGCAGGAACAGAGGGTCCACGGGCAACACGGTTTAGCGCACCAGGCCAAACTGCTCGTTCAGTAGATCCAGCATCGCGTCCCGGGGCCGATCGATCACCGGCAGGGACGCACCCAGAATGTTTTCCGCCTGGGCAACATAAGTGTTCGACAAATCAAGAAAGAACTCATCGGGAACAGCGTGGTTTCGGGCGTAGATAGCGCGCTCCTCCATCCGCCGGGAATCCAGAAGCAGCTCCCGGTCATCTACCCAGGACAAGAGAGCGTCGCGGAACTGCTCTTTGCTGTGCTCACGGGGGTGACCGGCTTCCCAATCGTCACGTCGCCAGATGCGCGAGGAATCCGGCGTACCCACCTCGTCCATGTAGATGAGCTCCTCACCGCCGGACCGCGACGGCGCGATGCCAAATTCAAACTTGGTATCAACGAGTAAGTCACCCCTGGCCGCCAAACTGTCCTCGATAACCTCAAAACCCGAATGCAGGGCACTCACGCAGGCATCCAGCTGGCCCTCGTCATGCAAGGCAAAAGCCTTGTGGTGCTCGCGCAGCACCGCCGGGGCGAGGGGCGCATCATCGGTTTCCGGCACTCCGGGCACATTGCGAATGACTCCCTTGGTCGACGGCGTAAACAGCAGCTCAGGCAGGCGCTGGAACTGCTCCAGGCCGTCGGAGAGCCTGACCCCTCCGACGAGGCGCTCGCCCCGGGCGTAAGCCCGCCAGAGGGAGCCGGTGATGTAGCGCCGCGCAATCGCCTCGATCATGACCGGTCTCGCTTGCCGGACAATCCACACCATGGGGTGTGGCATCTCCAGAAGATGATGCGGCGTCAGGCCCTGGGCATCAAAGGTCGAGAACCAATGCGCTGCAATGGCATTCAAGGCAGCGCCCTTAGCGGGTACGCCATGGTAATTGTGACTTCGCCACAGGCAGTCAAAGGCGGACAGGCGGTCAGAGATCACCATGATCGCGAGATCGCTATGGGGCGCAACCGCATAGCCCCGCTCCTCAATCAGGCGTCGGGAATCCTCCGGACGCAGGAAGTAAACCGAACGCACTTTGCCACTGTGTACGGGCCGCGCGGTAACCAGAGGCAGATCATCGCTGACCGTTAAAACCGAAGACGCGCTCATGGACAATCCTGACGGTGCGAAGATAAATAAACACGGAAACTATTGAGAGTAAGAAACACGCGCATGACTGCAGGCGGCCTCAGGCTAAAGCCAGAAAAAAGCTGGCAATCGCTGCGCTCAGGAGGTTTGCCAAAAAACCACCCAGCACTGCGCGCAGTCCGAGCTGGGCAATCAGGGGCCGCCGCTCCGGCGCAAGGGTTCCCAGGCCACCAATAAGAATCGCGATGGAGGAGAGATTCGCAAAACCACAGAGGGCAAAGGAGACCACCGCCTGCGCATGATCGCTCAGCATCGCTTTGTCTTCGTAGTAGGAGCCAAAGGCCACAAATTCATTGAGCACCAGTTTCTGGCCGATGAGATTGCCCGCTACGGCGGCCTCATTCCAGGGCACGCCGAGAAGATAGGCAATCGGCCTGAAGAGGTTGCCCAGGAGCAACTCCAGGGACAGCGCTTCCCAGCCCAACAGCCCCCCCAGGCCCCCGAGAAGACCATTTAGCAGCGCGATGAGTCCCACAAATGCCAAGAGCATTGCGCCGATGTTCACCGCGAGGGAGAGACCGTTTGCGGCGCCCGTGGCCGCGGCGTCAAACACGTTGACGCTTCTTTCGATACTCAGATCCAGGTCATCTTCAGCCCGGGACACAGCCTGTTGCTCCGGCACCAGGAGCTTGGCCATCAGGAGCCCTCCCGGCGCCGCCATAAAGCTGGCCGCCAGGAGGTAGCGCATTTCCACGCCCAGGGCGACATACCCCGCGAGCACCGAGCCGGCAACGGTTGCCATCCCCCCCACCATCACCGCAAAGAGCTCTGAGCGCGTCATGGATGCGATGTAAGGTTTGATGACGAGGGGGGCCTCAGTCTGACTCACGAACACATTGGCCGTGGCCGACATGGACTCCGCGGGACTGGTGCCCAGCAGTCGCTGCAGGGCACCCCCCAGGATGCGGATGATCCACCCCATGAGCCCGATGTGATAAAGCACCGCAACCAGGGACGAAAAGAAAATGATGATCGGCAGAACGTGGAAAGCAAATACAAAGCCCACCTCATAGCGACCGATGTCGCCGAACACAAAGTCGATACCCGCCTGGCCATAGCTGATGACGCGAGACACCCCGTTAGAAAGCGACTCCAGAACCGCCCGCCCCGCGGGCACGTAGAGCGCCAGTCCGCCGATAGCGACCTGCAGAAGAAACGCCCCACCCACAGTTCTCAAGGATACGGCGCGGCGATCCAGGGACAGCGCCCAGGCGATGACGACAAACACGATGATAGCCATCACCGCGAGAAACGCCGTGAAAGGCCCACTCATGAAACAGCATCCTCCGGCGATGCCGTCTGCTGCGATACGGACAGCAGCATATTGCGCACAATATCCAGGGCAACGCGGTTGCGCCCTCCCCGGGTAATCACCATATCTGCATGTCGCACGCTGGGGCGAATAAACTCGTGATACATGGGCCGCACGGATTCACGGTATTGTGCCGTCACGGAATCCAGGCTACGTCCCCGCTCCTTGATATCCCGGGCCATACGCCGAAGGAGGCAGATATCCAGGGGCGTATCCATGTAGAACTTGATGTGGCAGGCCTCGCGGAGTGCGCGATGCGTCAGCAGGAGAATACCCTCGACAATAATCACCGGGGCCGGCGAGACGCTGATTGTTTCCGCGGTTCGGCTGTGCACGGTGTAGTCATAGATTGGAACCTCCACCGCCTGCCCTGCGCTCAAGGCTTCGAGATGGCTGGCGAGCAAATCCTGCTCAATGGCATCGGGATGATCGTAGTTAACAGTTTCCCGCGCTTCGAGGGACATATGGGACTGGTCCCGGTAGTAGGCATCTTCCTTAATAAGCACCACATCCAGGAGAGGCGCATCGCGCCGCAGCTCCTCGCACAGGGTCTCGGCAAACAGGCTTTTACCCGAACCCGAAGGACCGGCGATGGCAATAACAAAGGGCTGCACGGGGCGCGGACCTTTCAGAAAGATTAGGGGACCGCAGTTTATCCCCTGGAGGGGAACACCCCAAGCCTCAGGGAGAGCTTTGACGGACTATTTCTATAGGTCCCGGTCCCCTCGTCGCGATGCCCCGGCGGCTTGGGGTGAGCGCTGGCCTCCGTTACACTGCCGCCCGACCTCAAAGGACATCACCATGATCCGCATTCCATTAATCGCCGCCCGCACGCTGTTTACCCTGCCCGGCCTTTGCGCCGCCGCTCTCGTCGGGCCCGCTTACCCGGCCCTGGCTCAAAGCAGTGAACAGGCAGCGTCACGTCTTGAGCAGGTCATTGTCAGTGCCAGTCGAGAACCGGAAACCGGTTTGAACCTCGCCCTGCCCTGGGCGCGTATTGACGAGGAAGCCCTGGAACTCACGGGCGCCGTGCACATTAACCAGATCATGCAGCGAGCGCCCGGCGCCTGGATATCCCGTGGAAATGGCCAGGAGAGCCTTATTGCCCTCCGTTCCCCGGTGCTCACGGGCAGCGGCGGCTGCGGTGCTTTTTACACGGCCTGGGACGGCATCAGCCTCCGCGCCCCGGGTTTTTGCAATGTGAATCAGCTCTTTGATGTCAACAGCGAGCAGGCGGGCGCCATCGAGGTCATCCGCGGACCCGGCACCGCGGTGTACGGTGCGAACGCCGTCCATGGCGTGATCAATACGCTCACCGCAGACCCGCGCCGCGGGCCGGAAAACGCCTATGCCATCGAGGCAGGTCCCGATGACTACTATCGGGTACGTGGAGAGTTCCGGGCAAGGCACGGCGACCACGCGGTAGGCGCCTATTTCAATGGCGTCTCCGACGGCGGCTACAAAGACAATGCGGGCTTTGACCAGCAAAAGCTTACCCTGCGTCACGACTTCAGCGGAGAGCAGTGGAAGGTCACCAACGCCCTCGAGACCACGAATCTCAATCAGGAAACCTCGGGATTCGTCGCGGGATTTGAGGCCTACAAGGATCCCGATTTAAAGAAAGTGAATCCTAACCCCGAGGCCTATCGGGACAGCTTTGCATTGCGGGCCTACAGTCGCTGGGAGCGCGATACCCGTCTCGGGCAGCTGGACATTACGCCGTATTTTCGGCGGACGACCATGGAGTTCCTGCAGCACTTCCTGCCCTGGCAAGCCACGGAAAAAAATGGCCAGGAAAGCCTGGGTTTACGCGTCGCCCTCAGCGACGGTAATGAGCGCTTCCGCTGGAGCACGGGTGTAGACATCGATGCCACCCGCGGCTGGCTACGCGAAGTGCAGGACGATGATTTTAGTCCCAACCAGCCTGCGGGCATTCACTACGACTATGAGGTCGATGCCTTATCGGCAGCGCTCTACGCCCAGGGAGACTGGCAGCTGACATCGCGGTGGGGACTCGCTGCGGGACTGCGTCTGGAGCAAAACAGCTATGACTACAACAACCAGACCGAAGACGGCTCTGCCTGTGCACCCGAAGCCAGCGCCTGCCGATTCTTCCGCCCGGCGGACCGTGAAGACGATTTCAACAACGGCAGCGTCAACCTCGGGCTGACCTATGCCCTCAGCGATTCTCACCGTGTCTATCTTCGGGGAGCCCAGGGCTTTCGCCCACCACAGGCAGCGGAACTCTATCGCCTGCAATCCGGGCAGGAGGTGGCGGACCTCGACAGCGAAACCATCACCAGTGTCGACCTGGGTATGCGCGGTAACTTCGGCGCTCTGAGCTACGACGCATCGCTCTACGCCATGCGCAAAGAGGACGTCATCTTTCAGAACGCCGACCGCCAGAACGTGAGCGGCGCCAAGACGCGCCACGAGGGTCTGGAGTTCAGTCTCTACTGGACAGGAGAGTCAGGCTGGTATGCCGGCGTCGATGGCAATGTTGCGCGGCACCGCTACGACAGTGCCGCCAATCTCCTGGGCTCCCGTCTGGATATTGAGGGCAACGACATTGATACAGCTCCCCGGCATTTTGGCAGCGCCCGTTTCGGTCGCGATCTGACGATAAACAACCGCGACGTTCGCGCAGAGCTGGAGTGGGTGCACATGGGCAGCTATTACCTGGAGCCGGACAATCAGCACGAATACGAGGGCCACGAACTCCTCAACCTGCGCGTAGCCCTGGACCTGAACAAGGACTTCAGCACCACCCTGCGGGTGACTAACCTTCTCGACGAGGACTACGCGGAACGGGCCGATTTCGGCTTTGGCTCCTATCGCTACTTTGTGGGTCAGCCCCGCGGCGTGTTCCTGGAGTTTGCCTACCGACCCCAGTGACTTAACGCCTAGGCCATGGGCCGGATGCCCACCGCCGCGCGAACCTTAGCCATGAAGGGTACGCTCTGCTCACGTGCCCGCTCCGCGCCCCGAAGCAGCACCGATTGAATGTGGCCTGGATCGGCCATGAGGCGCTCATATTCCTCACGAGGCCCCCGAAGTTCTTCATTGATCAACTCAAATAGCTGCTTCTTGGCCTCTCCCCAGGCAATACCGTCGGCAAAGGCCTGTTGCATAGACGCGATGGCGGCCTTGTCCGCAAAGGCGCACCAAAGCTGAAACACCGTGGAATCCGCGGTGTCCTTCGGGTCACCGGGCTCCAAGAGGTTCGTTTTGATTTTGTTGACCGACTTTTTAAGGCGTTTTTCGCTGTCAAAGAGCGGGATCGTGTTGTTATAGCTTTTACTCATCTTACGGCCGTCCAGGCCCTGAAGTACGGCAATGTCGTCGTCGACCCGCGCCTCGGGCAATACGAAGAGCTCCTCGTAATTGTGATTGAAGCGCTGAGCAATATCTCTCGCCATTTCCACGTGCTGAATCTGATCGCGACCCACGGGAATATCATGGGCGCGGAACATGAGAATGTCGGCAGCCATGAGCACGGGATAGCTGAACAAACCCATGGTCACGGCGAGATCCGGATCGTCGCCATTGTCTTCATTGGCCTGCACCGCCGCTTTGTAGGCATGGGCCCTGTTCATCAGCCCCTTCGCTGCGCTGCAGTTGAGGATCCAGGTCAGCTCGGCGATCTCGGGAATATCCGACTGTCGATAGAAAACCGCCCGGGACGTGTCGAGGCCCAGGGCGAGCCAGGTCGCGGCAATTTCCAGCGCTGAGCGCGCCACCAGCTGTGGGTCACTGCACTTAATCAGCGCGTGATAGTCCGCGAGAAAAAAGAAGGACTCGTTATCTTCGGACTTTGCCGCCGCTATCGCCGGACGGATGGCCCCCACATAGTTGCCCAGGTGGGGAGTGCCCGTGGTGGTGATGCCTGTGAGAACGCGTCGCACGCTCATGCCTGTCTCCTTAAAAAATCATCGGCCCGGGGACCCTGGTCATTGCTGTTCATCGCGGGCCTGCAAATAGCGGTGCGGGCTGACGGAAATAGGCGCTTAACACCCGATGCAATGCCCAGGCATCATCGCTCCCTGCCAACTCGCGGATAGAGTGCATGGCAAAGGTAGGAACACCGATATCCAGTGTTGTTACTCCCAGCTCCCCCGCGGTGATGGGGCCGATGGTGCTGCCGCAGGCCATATCTGCGCGCATGGCGAAGCTCTGCACATCCACGGATTCCTGCCGGGCCAGGACGCGAAACAGCGCTGCGCCGTCACTGGAGGTGGCGTAGCGCTGGCTGGCGTTGACCTTGATCACGGGACCGCCGTTAAGCATCGGGCCATGCTGTTCATCATGTTTGTCCGGGTAGCTGGGGTGCACGGCGTGGGCATTATCTGCTGATATCATCATAGAGCGCTGCATCAGGAGTGGCAGCGCGCCGGCATCCGGGAGCAAGCCCTGAATAAAGTGCTGCAACATGGGGCCCTGGGCACCAGATGCAGAGCGCGACCCCACCTCTTCGTGATCATTACAGATGAGGAGGGACCACTGGGATCCGTCCGCCTCCAACAGCGCCTGCAGCCCTGTGTAGCAGGACAAAAGATTATCCAGGCGCGCCGATGCAATGAATTCACCCTTAAGACCTATTTGCGCCGGCGGCTGCGTATCGTAAAAGCAGAGCTCGTAATCCAGCACCTCCGCAACCTCGAGATCACGCTCACGGAGATGCTCCCGCAGGAAATCGCGAAGACAGAATTTCTCATCATTGAGCGCCAGCAGGGGCGCCATTTGCAGTTGAGCATTCACGCTGCGGTTTTTGTTGGCCTCCCGATCGAGGTGAATCGCCAGGCTGGGAACAATGGCGATGGGATCCCGAAAGTCCACCAGGGACGTCGCCACGGCCCCCTTGTCATCCTCATAACTCACGCGGCCTGCCAGGGAGAGATCTCGATCAAACCAGGGATTCAGCAAAGCCCCGCCATAAACCTCGATGCCAAGCTGCAGGTAGCCGAGATTGCGCTGCTCCGGCTGCGGTTTCACCATGAGACAGGGGCTGTCCGTATGCGCGCCTACCATGCGCAGCCCGCTTTCCAGCAAAGGCCCGCTCCCGGGCCGCAGCGCGATAATGCTGCCCGCCTGCTCGTAGAACACACCACCGCTGCCCGGCGAGCAGTTGCTGTGTTCATCGAGGGGCGCAAAGCCCGCCTCGCGAAGCCGCCGGGACAGGGCTTTAACCGCGTGAAAGGGGGTCGTTGCCTCGGATAAAAACGTCAGCAGCCCCTCGTTAAACACGTCCTTGTTCATCAGAGCTTGTCCTTGCTGTTGATTTCCGAATGCTGGTCCTTGAGGCGGGCAAGAAGACTGCTGGTATCCCAGCGGGCACCGCCCATGGCCTGCACATCACCATAAAACCCGTCCACCAGGGACGTTACCGGCAGTTCGAGACCGAGGCGCTGTGCCTCGCTGAGCACGATGGAGAGATCCTTGCGCATCCAGTCCACGGCGAAGCCATGCTCGTACTCGCCGGCCAGCATGGTCTCGTAGCGATTCTCCATCTGCCAGGACTGCGCCGCGCCCTGGCTAATCACCTCGATCACGGCGGCAGTATCCAGACCCGCACGCTCTGAGAACAGCAGCGCCTCCGAGAGGCCCTGGACCACACCGGCGATGCAAATCTGGTTGACCATCTTGGCCAGCTGCCCTGCCCCGCTTGCCCCCAGGAGGCGCACACACTTTGCGTAGCTCTCCATTACCGGCAGTGCCTTACGAAAGGCATCGGGCTCACCCCCGGCCATGACCGTGAGGGCGCCGTTTTCCGCACCCGCCTGACCGCCGCTCACCGGCGCATCGACGAAACCCACGTCCCGGGCTGTGGACAGCGTGGCAAGCTCTCGGGCCAGGGCCGCCGAGGCGGTGGTGTGATCGACGACTACCGCACCGGCGGCGATGCCGTCAAAAACACCATCATTGCCACAGATAACTTCCCGGACGTCATCATCGTTACCCACGCAAAGCGCTACGACATCGGCGCCCCGCGCCGCCTCCGCCGGTGTCTTTGCCACGCTACCCGTGTAGCGGGTCATCCACAGATCAGCTTTACCCGGCGTGCGGTTATAGACACAGAGCTCATAGCCCGCCGCTGCGAGATGTCCTGCCATGGGAAACCCCATCACACCTAAACCCAAAAAAGCCACTTTCATAGAGGCGATAGTCTCCTGACTCAGGTCCACCAGAGGAGGCACAACACGGCACCCAACAGCAGACGGTAGATAACAAAGGGCAGCATGCCAACTGCCTCGATAAGACGCAGAAACAGCGCGATGCAGGTATAGGCACTGATCGCTGCGATGGCAGTCCCCAACAGCACCAGGGGCAAATCCACCGTCGTGTCGGCACTCAGAAGGTCTGAGACCTTCAGCAGCGCGGCACCGAGAATAATGGGAATCGAGAGGAGAAAAGAAAACCGCGCCGCCGCATGGCGGGACAGGCCCAGCAATAGCCCGGCGGTAATGGTAATCCCCGAGCGGGAGGTGCCGGGAATGGGCGCAATAGCCTGAGCGCAGCCGATCATTAGTGCCACGCGCCAGCTTCCCACATTTTCTGCGGGAGATGCCGTCACGCGACGATCGGCATAGGCCAGCAACAAGGCAAAAACAATTGTCGTCGTTGCAATGACCGGAAGGCTGCGCAGGGAATCCATGACGTCGTTGAGGGCAAAACCCACTATCACGGCAGGCACCGTCGCCACGGCGAGATAGAGGATTTCACTACTGTGCTCGTTCGTCTGACGGCTGCGGAGCGCATCCCAACCGCCCCTTGTCAGGGTCCATAGGTCCCGCCAAAAATACAGAATCACCGCCGCCAGGGTGCCGACATGCACCGCCACATCAAAGGCGAGTCCCTGATCCGGCCATCCCAGGAGCATCGAGGGCAGGAGCAGATGCGCGGAACTCGAAATCGGTAAAAACTCCGTGAGCCCCTGTACCAGGGCCAGGAGTGCCGCCTGCCACCACTCAATCATGCGCTGCGACCCTGTTCAGCCAGGGTTTTCCAACCGATGCGGGTCTGGACATAATCCGGAGCTGCCAGCATGGGATCCTCCCCCTGCCCTGCCGCGAGGGCCTGACGGGCGGGTTCCAGCATGTCCCGAGCCTCGGGGAGCACCGCCGGCCATGGCCGTAAACGATCTCTGAGGGAAGGGGGCATGCTGGAGACAAACGCGGCGCCGCTCCCCACGGCCAGCCCCGGATACCCCCTATCGGCATCACCAACCGGCCCCTCTACGGCCTCCGGCGGCGCCACGAAAGCATCGCCCAGGGCGGTCATCTCTCCCCCATGGAGGCTGAACCACTGCCCGTAAATCTGTCCGATACGGGCATCAATGCAGCTGAGAATCAACGCCGAGTCTCCAAAGGACTCTCGGCGGAGGAAGCTGCGCACCTGGGTCTCGAGACTGGAGATCCCCACCACGGGAATACCCAGACTGAAGGCCAGCCCCTGGGCCGCGCTCACGGCAATCCGAAGCCCGGTAAACGAGCCGGGGCCCCGTCCGTAGACAATGGCATCGAGCTCAAGATCCGCGGGTTTGCGACCCGCCAGAAGTTCGTCCAGCAGGGTGAACAGCAATTGCTGATGCTGGCGCGGCATGACACGGTGGAGGTCCTGGCACGTCTGTCCGTCCCAAATCGCAAGACTCAGGGCGTCGGTAGCGGTATCGATGGCAAGAAGGCGGGACAAGTCAGTAAGATCTAATCATGGTGAAGATGAATTATCCCACACAATCCCCGTCTCTGGACGCCGCTCGGAACTCAAAGGGCCCTGGATCCGGCGTGGTGGGCCTGGTGTTATGCGGGGGTGCCGGTCGCCGCATGGGGGGCAGAGACAAAGGCCTGCTCACCGTGGATGGACAACCCGCGGTCTCTCTGGCTCTTAGCTGCCTGGAACCCCTGTGTGAAAGCCGGTTTATCAGCGCCAACCGAAACATTCTGCGGTATCAGAACCTGGAGCTGGGGACGGTCCTTGAAGACCTGCGACCGGCACTGCCCGGCCCCCTGGCGGGCATTGAAGCCCTGGCCGCGGCCTTGGCGCCCGACGCTCCCTACGATCGCCTCCTGCTCCTTCCCTGCGATATGCCGCGCCTAACAGCGGAAGTGCCGGAGCGGCTTCTCGCAGCCCTTGATGAGCAGGAGGATAAAGAAATTATCTACGCGAGCTGCGGGGGTCAGGCACACTATCTTTGCGCGGCCCTGCGTGTGTCGGTGCTAGACAGCGTCAGCTTTCAACTGGATAACGCTGACTATGCGGTGCGCCGCTGGTATGCGAGGCGACGCAGCGCAGCGTTGCGGTTCAGTGATGCCCTGGGAGAGCAGTTTCTGAATATGAACAGCGCGGAGGACCTGGGACCCTAAGGCCGAGTGTCGTCCGCGATCGTGGTGTCCAGCCTTTGGGGGAAGACCGCCAGCCTCTTTGCGAAATGAGGCCCCCGTCTAACCGCCGAGGGCAGCCACGACCTTCGCGCGGATTTCCTGAACGCTGCCAACACCTTCGATAAAGTGACAGGCAGGCGCATCTTCACCGCTCATGTTGCTGTAAAAATCCACCAGGGGCCGGGTTTGCTCCTGATAGACGGCGAGGCGCTTGCGCACGGTCTCTTCGAGATCATCATCGCGGTGAACCAGCGCTTCACCGGTCTCATCGTCGACGCCCTCGACCTTCGGGGGATTATGTTCAACGTGATAGATACGCCCGGAACCCGGATGCACCCGGCGACCACTGAGACGCTTAACGATTTCCTCGTCGTCCACAGCGATTTCAATCACATGGTCAATGGTTACACCGGCATCCACCATTGCCTGGGCCTGGGGAATTGTTCTTGGGAAACCATCAAAAAGGCAGCCTCCGGCGCAGTCGGGCTCTGCAATACGTTCTTTCACCAGTCCGATAATAATATCGTCGGATACCAGGCCACCGGTATCCATGATGGCTTTGGCCTTCAGGCCCAACTCCGTACCTGCTTTCACCGCGGCCCTGAGCATATCGCCCGTGGATATCTGAGGGATGCCAAAGGCTTCGGTAATGTACTGAGCCTGAGTGCCTTTGCCGGCACCGGGAGCTCCGAGCAGAATCAATCGCATGGACGTCCTCGTTTTTTTTAAAAGGGTAATTCGTCGGCCCGCAGGCTTGCCCACGCCGAGCCGGACACCATACCGGCAGGCACAAGGGGAAACAAGCAGCCTTTAGTCTAAGATCTGTGCGCTACTCCGACGCTTTCGCCTCCTCCCAGAGGAGCTCCATCGCCGCTGCGTCCAGGGCCTCGAGAGCCTCACCATCCCTCGCGCAGCGCGCTTCCATGCTACGAAAACGACGCTCGAATTTGCCGCTGGCATGGCGTAACGCGGTCTCAGCGTCGATCTTTAGATGCCGGGACAGGTTGACCACGGTAAACAGAAGATCGCCAAGTTCTTCCTCCGTTGCTTTGGGGTCTCCCTGCGCCATCGCTTCACGAAGTTCCCGGAGTTCCTCGTCGACCTTCTCCAGCACGGGATTCACCCCCGGCCAGTCAAAACCCAGCCGCGACGCGCGTTTCTGCAGCTTCTGCGCCCGGGGCAGGGCCGGCAGAGCAAGGGGAACGTCATCCAGGGCTCCCGACTGGGCCCGGGACGCCCGCTCCCGGGACTTGATCGCCTCCCATTGTTCCTTGACCGCGGAAGCACTCTTCACAGAGGCACCCTCCGCAGCGCCGCCTCCTAGCTTGTCATTCGCGTCAACGATCCCCTCTATCGCCCCGCCGGCAAAGACATGGGGATGGCGACGAAGTAACTTTTCGGCCAGACCATGAACCACGGAATCAAAGCTGAAAAAGCCCCGCTCCTGGCCCAGGCGCGCATAGAACACCACCTGAAACAGCACATCCCCCAGTTCGTCCTCGACATGGGGGTAGTCACCCGCCTCTATGGCCGCCGCCAGTTCGTAGCACTCTTCCAGGGTAGAGGGCACGATGCTCTGAAAGGTCTGCTGCACATCCCAGGGGCAGCCGTGCTCCGGATCCCGCAAACGTTCCATGATGCGCAGCAGATCGGTGAGGCCGTAGGGTGAGTCGCTCAAGCTTAATACTCCGGTTCTTCAGGACGGTTTGCAGCGCCGCACGCCTCAGGTGCTCAAACGTCGGGCGGAGATCACGTTTTTAAGCCCGTTGAGACGCTCGAGGAGCTTGGCCAGGGACCCCAGATCGCCCACCTCGACGGTGAGCCGCATGGCCGCTGCATGGGCCTTGCGGTTTGTCTGGGTTTGGATGGAGAGCACGTTGATGCGCGCGTTAGCAAACATGGAGGTGACATCCCGAAGGAGGCCCTGGCGGTCGTAGGCTTCAATGGCGATATCCACCTCGAAGCGCTCATCGGGCGTACCACCCCATTCCACATCAATGACACGCTCGGGATTCTGCTCAGAGATTTTCAATACGCGGGGACAGTCCTCACGATGAATGCTGACGCCTCGGCCCTGGGTGATAAAACCCGTAATACCGTCGCCAGGGACGGGCTTGCAGCAGCCCGCGATATTGGTGAGAAGATTGCCCACACCCTGCACCTGAACGGCGTTGCGCTTGCGCCCGCTAGAGGGCCGGCTTACGCGCAGCTCAGGCTGAGGCTTGCTGCCAATAAGCGTTTCCGCGGCGTTGACAACCTGGGACGCCGAGAGGTCACCGGAACCCACCGCCGCATACATATCGTCTACCGTGGCCACGCTGAGACGCACGGCGATGCGCTTGTAGTCCACGCTGGTAAGCGCCAGACGCCGGAACTCACGCTCCAGAAGCTGTCTTCCCGCATCGACGTTTTCTTCCCGCGCCTGACTCTTGAACCAGGCCTGGACCTTCGCCCGGGCCCGGGGAGTCTGAAGATACCCCAGCCCCGACTGCAGCCAGTCGCGCCGGGGACGGTTCTCGCGCCCCGTCAGAATCTCTACCCTGTCCCCCGTTTGCAGGCTGTGGGTCAGGGGCACGATTTGCCCGTTAACCTTTGCTCCGCGACAGCGATGCCCTACCTCCGTATGCACGTGATAGGCAAAATCCAGCGGCGTAGCGCCGCTGGCCAGGTTCACAACATCGCCCCGGGGCGTAAAGACATACACCCGGTCCTGGGCGACATTGAATTTCAGCTGCTCTTCAACGCTGACGGCATCGCCGCTCTCTTCATGCCAGTCCAGTACCTGACGCAGCCAGTTGATCTTTTCATCGTAGCTGGAGCCGGAACCCGGCTGGGTATCGGTCCCCTTGTACCGCCAGTGGGCGCATACACCCAATTCCGCCTCTTCGTGCATCTCCCGGGTGCGGATCTGCACCTCCAGAATCTTACCCTCGGGACCGATAACCGCGGTGTGCAGGGAGCGATAGCCGTTTTCCTTGGGGCTGGCGATATAGTCATCGAACTCGTTGGGGATGTTTCGCCAGAGGCCGTGGACGAGTCCCAGGGTTGCGTAACAGTCCTTGAGCTCCGGCACCAGAATCCGGATGGCGCGAATATCATAGACCTGGGAAAAGCCAATGCCCTTGCGCTGCATTTTTCGCCAGATGCTGTAGATATGTTTGGAGCGCCCGCTGATCTCGAACTCGATGCCGGCGCCGCCGAGGACCCCGCGCAGCTGCTCCGTCACCCGCGTGATAAAACGATCGCGCTCGAGTCGCTTGCCGTCCAGAAGGCGTGCAATGCGCTTGTAGGAATCGTTGTACAGATAGCGGAAGGACAGATCTTCCAGCTCCCACTTCAGGTGACCGATACCGAGACGGTGGGCCAGAGGGGCGTAGACGTCGAACACATCCCGGGCGACGAGTTCCTGCCGGGTTTTGTCGCTTTTTACCGCGCGGATGGCGCAGGTGCGCTCGGCGAGCTTGATCAGCGCCACCTGAACATCGTCCACAATCGCCACGAGCATCTTGCGGATATTGTCCCGCTGCCGCTCTGCTTCACCGAGCACGGCGGTATCGCTGGGATTGCGCAAGTCCGCAATAGCGGCCATGCGCAGCACGCCCCGAAGCTGATTGCTGACTTTTTTGCCGAAACGTTTTTCCACGTCATCAAGGCTCAGGCGCTGCTCCCTGACGGCGCGGTAAAGCAAGCCGGCGATGAGGCAATCGACGCCCACCCGCAGCTCCGCGAGTATCTGCGCAGACTCAATACCCGCCCACTCGCAGTTGGGATCCCGGGGCCAGTCCCGGGTGTCGATCGCCGGCGTTTGCGACGCCTCGTGAAGTACCTCTAAGGCAGTGCGCAGTCGGTCCGTGCTTCGTTCGGACAAGGCCGACGCCTGGGGAAGCTGTGCAAGCCAGGCCTCACCGTCAACGACGCCGTCACTGGAAAAATAACTTTGCTCCCGAACCCGTACCATGGCCTCAGCTCTTGTCGAAGACGCCAGTGGACAGGTAGCGGTCACCGCGATCGCAGATGATCATTACGATAGTGGCATTCTCGACTTCCGCAGAGACCCGCAGGGCGCCCGCAACGGCGCCGCCGGCAGAGACGCCGCAGAAAATGCCCTCCTCTCGAGCCAGGGCGCGCATGGTGTCCTCTGCCTCGCGCTGACTGATATCCAGCACGCGATCCACGCGCGCGGGTTCAAAAATCTTCGGTAAATAAGCCTCGGGCCACCGCCGGATGCCGGGGATGCTGGCGCCCTCCGTGGGTTGCAGGCCGACAATTTCCACATCGGGGTTTTGCGTTTTCAGGTAGGCCGACACCCCCATGATCGTGCCCGTGGTGCCCATGGAGCTCACAAAATGGGTGATCTCGCCCTCCGTCTGACGCCAAAGCTCAGGGCCAGTACCCCGGTAGTGGGCCAGGGGATTGTCCGGGTTGGCGAACTGATCGAGGACGATCCCCTCCCCCGCATCCCGCATGGCGTGGGCGAGGTCACGGGCGCCCTCCATGCCCTCCTCACCGCTCACTTCTATGAGCTCGGCCCCATAGGCCCGCATAGCCTGTTTCCGCTCGCTGCTTGCGGTGGCGGGCATAATCAGACGCATGCGATAACCGCGGACCGCCGCAGCCATTGCCAGGGCAATACCGGTGTTGCCACTGGTGGCTTCAATAATCGTGTCCCCGGGTGTGATGTCACCGCGGGCCTCCGCCTCGGCAATCATGCTCATCGCCGGGCGGTCCTTTACGGAGCCTGCGGGGTTATCCCCTTCCAGCTTCGCGAGGAGCACGTTGCTGGTATCGCCCGGCAGACGCTGAAGGCGCACCAGGGGGGTATCACCAATGCAGGCCTCAATGGTGGGATAGTCGGGCATAGCAATTCCTAAACCTGTTCTGCAAACGCTGGAGTGTTGCGCTCAATTTCGGCGTCACCTTATGTCAGCGACATCGTGATTGCCACCGTCAGACGACGGCTGCACCCGCGCCGTTTCAAACATACTCCGGGAGCGAAGGGGGGCATTGCCCAGCTGCGGCTGCAACAGGGCCCGAGCCATCTTTTTTGCGGCCGGAGCGTGTTCACCGTCAAAGCGCCCGTCGGCGATGGCCATGATTTGCTCCCCGGTAAAACTGCTCGCGCTTCCACAAACATCCCCCTCTATTTCCCGCAGGCCATACTCCGGCACCAGGGCGTAATGACCGTCCTCGCGGATGGGCGTGCCCCGGGAAGCCTCCACGTCCAGATTGACGGCGTAACCGAGCTCCTCCAGGAGGCGAAACTCAAAGCGTCGCAGGGCGGGTTCCAGCACCGTGCGCTCCTGCTCATGGTTTGCGGCGTCGCATAGATCGCCGATGGCGGCACCATAGGCGGTAAATATAGCGGGCTGCTCTTCAAAACGCTGGAGCAGACGCAGGAGTAGTTCATTGAGATAAAACGCGCTGAGCAAGGCATCCCCGTGAAGTGGCGGCAGCGCTCCACCGGACTCGGCACCCGTGAGCGTAAGAAGCTCCCCCTTACCCGAAAAGCTTAGGAGCAGAGGACGAAAGGGCTGCAGGACCGCGCCCAGAGAGCCGCCGCGGCGCCGCCGGCTCAGGCCCCGGGCAACCAGCCCCAGGCGGCCATGTGCCACAGAAAAGACATCGAGGAGCTCGCTGTTATCGCGAAAGGGGCGTCGGTGAAGGAGGTAGCAGGGCTCGAGCTGTACACGCATCAGGGGCTCCCATGGGGACCTTCAACGTCCATCGTCATAACCCAGACTGCGCAGGGCGCGCTCATCATCGGCCCAGCCCGAGCGAACTTTCACCCACAGGTTCAGCATGACCTTGCTGTCGATAAGACGCTCAATGTCCTGCCGGGCGTCCGTGCCGATCTGTCGCAGACGGCTGCCCTTCTGGCCGATAAGAATCGCTTTCTGTCCCTTGCGCTCCACCAGTATCACCGCAGAGATATGCACGATGCCGTTTTCATGGCCGTACTCCTCGATCTCGACGGTGGTGGAATACGGCAGTTCGTCGCCCAGCTGCCGGGTGATTTTTTCGCGCACGATTTCAGCAACCAGAAAACGCGTGCTGCGATCCGTGATCTCGTCCTCTTCAAAGAGAAAAGGCCCCTCGGGCAGGCGCTGGACGATCTCTGTCTCCAGGACCTCGAGATTGCGGGCGCGAAGTGCAGACAGGGGAATCAGGGCAGCGAAATCCGCCCGCTGCGCCAGGGATTCCAGACTGGGCAGAATAGCGTTGGGGTTGTCTTCGAGATCCACCTTGTTGACCACCAGAAGCAGGGGCGCATCGCTGGCAAGGCAGCTGCGCAACACGCGCTCATCATCGTCGCGCCATTCGCCCCGGTCCACCACCATGACCACAATATCGACCGCAGCAACGGCGGCACCGGCGGTACGGTTCATAAAGCGGTTGAGCGCGCGGTCCTCTCCCCCGTGTATCCCCGGGGTGTCCACAAACAGCATTTGGGCCGTATCTGTGGTCTTGATGCCCAGCACCTGATGTCGGGTGGTTTGGGGCTTGCGGGACGTGATGGATAGCTTTTGTCCCAGGAGATGGTTTAACAGCGTGGACTTACCCACATTGGGTCGCCCCACGATAGCCACGTAACCGCAGCGGGTCTTTTTACTCATGGCTCCCCCAATTGTTCAAGAACGGCGCTGGCGGCTGCCTGCTCCGCGGCGCGCCGGCTGTCACCGATGCCCTCGGCGACTTCCCTGCCATCAGCAAGCTCACAGGCGACGGTAAATATGCGAGCGTGGTCTTCCCCCGTCGCCTTACGAAGCACGTATTCCGGTAGCGGGCGCCCGCTGCCCTGAAGCAACTCCTGCAGCCGGGTCTTGGGATCTTTCCGCGCCTGCTCAAGCTTCAGTCCTTCGAAGCGTGCGTGGAAGACCTTCAAAATCGCTGCGCGGCAGGCCTCGATACCCAGGTCCAGCACAATGGCACCCAGAATCGCTTCAAAGGAATCCGCAAGAATGGAATTGCGACGACGACCGCCTCCATGGCGCTCGCCCACACCCAGGCGAAGTTGTTCTCCGAGGGTAATTTCCCGGGCCACTTCGGCCAGGGCACTGCCTTTGACCAGAGACACTCTCAGGCGGCTTAGCTGTCCTTCGTCGGCGTCAGGAAAGCGCCGATACAGCTCTTCGCTCACCACGTAGCCGAGGACGGAGTCACCGAGAAACTCGAGGCGCTCGTTGTTACGACTCCCAACGCTGCGATGGGACAGGGCCTGGTGCAATAAAGCGTCGTTGTTCAGGCGACAGCCGAATTGCCGCTCCAGCCACTGCTGCGCGTCCATCAGTCGTCGCTGTAACGCTCGCCGGCTATAAACACCAGGTCGTCATACTTGACCACGGCATCGATGCGCCAGAACAGGGGTATACGGTCTTCATAGTTGGCATTTAACACAACCTTGCCGTTCTCCCGGGTGATGTCCACGTCGCGCGGTCCGATGGACTTGATCTGATTCATGTTGAAGCTGCCGGACAGCTGTCGGCGAATATCCGCTATCGTGTCCTCTTCGTCATCAAACTCTTCCGCCGCCTCAATAACCAGTTCACGGACCGTCTGATACTCGATGAGGCCGGGCGCGATGCGTATGCCGGACATCACGAAGAAGCCCACCATCACGGCAATAATCAGCATGCCAAGCATGCCCATACCCTGCTGCCTGTTGTTTGTTTTCATAGCCGATCCCTCGATAAGCAACCGCGGTGGATAAATCTATTCGATGCCACCCACACGGTCAAAACTGGGAATGCTGAACAGCGAATCCCAATGCATCCAGATAGCAAACGCCTTGCCCACTATATCGCGCTCACTCACCTGCCCCCAAACGCGGCTGTCGGAGCTGTTATCACGATTATCGCCCATCATGAAGTAATGTCCCGGTTTTACCGTCACGGTAAAGTCTCTTCCCGGACGCATAAGGTTAATCTGCTGCAAATGGCTCTTGCCGCCGAGTTCTGACATTCCCATCTGATAGCGGGAGCGTCCGTCGGGCACCACCGCCAGAGGCTCAAAGGGAATGGGCTCGCCATTGACGTACAGACGCTTGCTGCGATAGCTGACTACATCACCGGGCAGTCCGATCACCCGCTTGATGTAGTAGGTCTTGTTGAGGTGGGGCGGAAAAAACACCATGACATCACCCCGCTCCGGCTCGCTGATGGAAAACACCTTGGTTCTCACCACGGGCAGACGAATGCCGTAGATAAACTTGTTAACCAGAATGTAATCACCTACCTCAAGGGTCGGCACCATGGACGAGGAGGGAATCTGAAAGGGCTCTGCAATAAAGCTGCGCAGCACAAACACCACGGCAAGCACCGGAAAAAAGGAACGGGAATACTCCACGATGGTGGACTCCCGGGGCAGGGTCTCGGCAGAGGACGCAAACTGCCGGGCATCGGCAGTGCCCTCCTGATTCCACTCGGGGAACTGCTCGCAGAGCGCGTCCAGGCTTTTCTGCCGCCCGGGCGCCCAGAGAATGCGATCGGCGAGCCAGATCAGGCCCGTACCAAACACCAGGATCACCAGAATAAGGGGGAAATCAAGCGACATAGGCGCTCCTGTAAGTAGCGACCAAAACCAAGATCAATCGACTTTCAAAACGGCAAGAAAAGCGGACTGCGGTATCTCCACGCGCCCGACCTGCTTCATGCGCTTCTTGCCGGCCTTCTGCTTGTCCAACAGTTTACGCTTTCGGCTGACATCGCCGCCGTAGCATTTCGCCGTCACGTTTTTCCGCAGGGCCTTCACGGTCTGCCGTGCGACGATCTTGCCGCCCACGGCCGCCTGAATAGCGACGTCGAACATCTGCCGGGGAATCAGTTCCTTCATCTTCTCCGTCAGCTGCCGTCCGCGATATTCCACCTGGTCGCGATGCACAATCAGGGCAAGGGCGTCCACGCGATCACCGTTTATCAGCACATCCAGCCGCGACAGCGTGGCGGTCTCAAAACGATCGAAGCTGTAATCAAGAGAAGCATAACCGCGGCTTACGGACTTCAGGCGATCAAAGAAATCGAGAACCACGTCGGCCATGGGGATGTCGTAGGTCAGGGAGACCTGGGACCCCAGAAACTGCATATCCTTCTGCTCTCCCCGTTTCTCCACGCAGAGGGTGATGACATTACCCAGATAGTCCTGGGGAACCAGAATGTTGCAGCGCGCAATAGGCTCGCGCATTTCATCCACATCACCCATATCCGGCAGCGCCGAGGGATTGTCCACGCGCAGGGTTTCACCGCGTTTGGTCAGCACCTCATACACCACCGTGGGCGCCGTGGTAATGAGATCGAGATCGTATTCCCGCTCCAGCCGTTCCTGAATAATCTCCATGTGGAGCATGCCCAGAAAACCGCAGCGGAAACCGAAGCCCAGGGCATCGGAGGTTTCCGGTTCGTAGAACAGCGAAGCATCGTTGAGGGTGAGTTTTCCCAGGGCGTCGCGGAAATCCTCATAGTCGTCTGTGGACACGGTAAAGATGCCCGCATAGACCTGGGGCTTGACCATCTTGAAACCCGGCAAAGACGGCACATCGGGCGTCTTGGCATGCACCAGGGTGTCGCCTACGGGGGCGCCGAGAATATCCTTGATTCCCGCCACGACGTAGCCCACCTCGCCCGCCTCCAGGCGCTCCCGGGCTTCGCGCTTGGGTGTAAAAATGCCTACACCATCCACCTGGTGTTGCTTGCCCGTGGACTTGGTAATGATGCGGTCCCGGCGTGTCAGCACGCCCTGCTTGACCCGCACCAGGGAAACAACGCCAAGATAGTTATCAAACCAGCTGTCAATGATCAGCGCCTGAAGAGGTGCCTCGCGGTCTCCCTCCGGAGGCGGGATGTGCTCCACGAGATACTCCAGCGCATCTTCGATACCGAGGCCGGATTTTGCCGATACCAGGCAGGCTTCCGTGGCGTCGATGCCGATGATTTCTTCGATCTCGAGTCGCACACGATCCGGATCCGCCTGGGGCAGATCCATCTTGTTGAGAATCGGGAGAACTTCCAATCCCAGCTCGATGGCGGTGTAGCAATTGGCTACGGACTGCGCTTCCACCCCCTGCCCTGCGTCCACCACCAACAGTGCACCTTCACAGGCCTCCAGGGAACGCGAGACCTCGTAGGAAAAATCCACGTGCCCCGGCGTATCAATGAAGTTCAGCTGGTAGGTCTCTCCATTTTTGGCCTGATAGTCGAGGGTGACGCTCTGGGCCTTGATGGTAATCCCCCGTTCGCGCTCGATATCCATGGAATCGAGCACCTGAGCCTGCATTTCGCGGGAACTCAGTCCTCCGCAGTGCTGAATAAAGCGATCAGCCAGCGTCGACTTCCCATGGTCAATATGGGCGATGATGGAAAAATTGCGTATGTGATCGAGGTCACTCAAAAGGCGTGCTCACTAGAACGGCGAAATCCGGGGCCTCCCTGCGGAGACCCCGGTAAAAAGCGCGGCATTGTAGCCCAGTGCGGCGGTCGTCGCTACGAACGGGGCAAATTGCTCCGCGGCAGGCTCAGGCACTGCGGCGCTGACTTAGTCTTCAAGACGAAGCCCGATGAACAAGGGAGAGCCGCGACGGATCAGGCGCAAAGGCACGGATGCCCCCTCGTCCAGTCCCCCGATGATCTCACTGAAGTCCTCGAGGGACTGCACCGGTGATGCCCCGACGGCGGTAATCACATCGCCGGGCTGTAATCCCGCCTCTGCAGCGGGAGAGTCGGGCTGGATGCTCCGCACGACGACACCGCCAGCAAGGTCCCAGCGTGACAGCACTTCTTCCGGGGCTTCCTCCACGACAATACCGAGACGTCCACCGCGCTCTCCTTCACCGTCGCCATTGCGGTACGCCTGGTCGACGCTGTCATCCGCATCAAGACCGCCCACCTCGACTTCGATGGTTTTTTCCTTGCGGTCTCGGACAATGAGCACTTCCACTTCCGTGCCCGGCGCAATCAATCCCACCACGTGCGGCAGATCAGCGGAGGTTTCTATGGATTCCCCATCGAACTCGATAATGATATCGCCGGGCTCGAGACCCGCCTCGCTGGCAGGCCCATCGCTGGCAATCTGTGAGATCAGCGCCCCTCGGGGTCGATCCAAACCGAAGGATTCGCCGAGATTGCGGTCCACGTTCTGGATGGTCACGCCCAACCAGCCGCGGGTGACGGTGCCGTCTTCCTTCAATTGCGCAACCACATTGCGTACCACGTTTACGGGTATCGCAAAGGACAAACCGATGGATCCTCCGGCACGGGTGGTGAAAATCTGGGAGTTCACGCCCACGACTTCACCCTTGAGATTGAACAGAGGGCCGCCGGAGTTACCCGGATTGATGGCAACATCCGTCTGAATGAAAGGCACGTAATTCTCGCGGCTGCGCGTGGGCAGGCTGCGGCCCTTGGCACTCACGATGCCTGCGGTTACGGAGTAGTCCAGGCCGAAGGGTGAACCGATGGCGAGGACCCATTCACCGACCTCCAGGGCATCATCCGCTCCCAGCACCAGATAAGGAAGATCTTCCGCGTCAATGCGAAGGAGCGCGAGATCCGACCGAGGGTCGAGGCCTACCACTTCCGCCTCATATTCCCGGCGGTCCGACAGTCGTACCGTGACAAGGTCGGCGTCTTCCACAACGTGGTGATTGGTTACCACAAAGCCGTCATCGGAAATGATAAAACCCGAGCCCGTTGCCATGCGCTCCTGCTGGGGACCCTGGGGTGGATTAGGCATCTGAAAATAGCGTCGGAGGAACTCGGGGATTTCCTGCTCGTCAATCTGTGACGGGCCCCGGCTGCTCGCCTCGACGATGATTTTCACCACCGCGGGGGACTGCTCCTTAACGATTCCCCGGAAATCCGGCAGCTCCAGCGCCTGGCCGGGCACAGCCGACAGCAACAGGGCGAGGACTGTGACGGTTAACACCGCGAATCGCGCGGCTCCGAAACGATAAGTCATATAGGTCTCCCACATAGTAATCTTCGATCTGTGAAAAAAAGTTGTGTCCAACATTCGCGGCGCGCGGCGATTTGGATCAGCTGACGCCCGTCACCCGGGGTTGCAGATCCGGGTCGGCACTCATGCGCCGACTCAGGAATCTCAGGAGCAGCAACCCTGCCCCCAGACCTGACGCCGCCGCGACGGTGACCCGAAGATCCATGGCAGCCTGGCTCAGCCCCGAGGATGCCCAGAAATGGTCCGCAAGGCCCGCAGCGAGGAGCATGGTGAGCAGGGGCATCGCGTACAGCAGCCACGCCGCACGAAGAAACCCCTGCTCGGGCACGGAGATTTCCACCGTGTCATGAAGACTCACCTCCAGGGTTTTGTCGGCAGGCAATGCCGCCTTCAACAAACCCTTTGAAACACCTGCGCGGGCGCTGTTGAGCATGCCGTGCCCGCATCCGGCGCGGGCGGCGCAGCTACCGCAGCTTGACTGCCGCAGGGTTTCCACCCATACGGCAGTCTCTTCTACTGCCACTACCCGGGCGCTTTCAGTGAGCATGGCTTCGCACCCGCGGCAAAGAACGAGCCGAGCTCACGGGTCCGTCCTCATGAAATCGCTGCTCATTGAAGCCGCACGGAATCGGCGAGCATACGCGCCGTGTTTGTTGGAATCTCACCGAGCACCGTCACCAGCACCGGGCGTCTGTCCAGCAGCGTGCCACGGGTATAGGCAACGGTACTGCCCTGGCGCTCAACGCCCTCTCCGGGTTTGATGGCGGCACCGAGGGGCTCCAGAAACACCGAGAAGGAGGCAAGACCATCGGTGTAGCTTTTTCGCTGGGACTCCTTGGGGACGGAATCGGTGGGCATGAAACCCTCGGGCAACCATGCGAGGTCCCAGGCGACGCCCCGACGCAGATGCTCGGACTCATGGGGATGAGGATGGGTCGCCTCGTACTCCACCACCGCATCCGCGGGCTGGCGGGGCGCCATGGAGATGCTCGCAAACTGGAACTGCTCCAGCACGCTTTGATCTGCCGCAAAAGTCGATGACTTCAATATGAGAGCAGTATCCTGATCCAACTCCAGCACGTGTCCGAAGCGATACATGTCCTTGGGCTCGACGCGCAGTCGCAGGGAGGCCCGGCCAGCGATTCTGTCGCCGGGCTGCACTCGGAAGCGATACACCGACGCGAGGCCGCAAAAAGAACCATCAATGATCTCTGCGGATCGCAGGAGCTGATGACCGGGATGCATGCAATCCGTGGGGTGATCTGTTCGTTCGACGAGCGCGTCCTGACCGGTAAGACGGGACAGCTCTTCCGACGCCTGCCCATTTTCGACACGGTGGGACAGCTCCATAATCTGCATGTCATTGCCCCGTTGCAGCGTCACGACGCCGCTGTAATTCCCCCGCTGGGCATTGCTGGACATCGCCTGGAGCAGGCGCGCCACGGAGGGAGCCAGGGCGTCGCATTGCGGCTGGGCAAGGGTGAAGGCCGCTGCCAGGCTCAGCAAAGCGCCCGTCAGGGCTTTGTAGCTAAGGCGTGCGAAATCCGATGGGCGTCCAACGCATGGCCCGCAACCGGACCTCGAGAATGCTCGCTTAAAAATCGAAGATGTCCCTGAATGGTCCAGCATCTATTTACTGCTCAATCACCGGCACGCGTGCAAACGGGAGCATGCCCTGGGGCGTATTGAGAGAGGCGTGCTCGGCGTGCTCCTGGCTGTAGCGGCGCAGGCGTTGCCGCGCCAATTCACGGTAGGCAGTGCGATCCGCAGGCTCCAGCGTGGGCACGGCCCGGGTACCAAAGCTCGCCCTTACGGGTACGGCTCCCGTGGTGTTGACCACTCCCACGGGGAGAGGCGCCACCCGGGCCACGAGATCTCTGTCGCTATTTGATGAGGTGGCCGCCAATTGCTGTCCTCCCAGGACAACGACCGTCGCCACGGAAGCCGCCACGGCAAAACTGCCCAGGGTACGGCGCCAGTTACCGGAGCTTCCCTGCTCCAAAGCGGGCTCCGCGTCGATGGCGGCACGCACGGACCCTGCAAAATCGACGGACGGACGCACGGTCTCACCCGACAGCGCTGTTCTGGCCACATGTAGGCGATACCAGCGTGCCCGCAGCTCCGGTGAACCGTCCAGGTCTCGAAGCACCCGGCGGAGCTCCAGCTCCTGGGCCTCGTCATCGGCCAGCGCCGACAAGGTTTCTGCCGCCGTAATTTCCGGACTATTGCTCTCGGCGTTACGCATGCTGACTATCCCTGTTTCCTGTTGTTCATGGCTACTGATACTTGGTGCTTTCTCTTACTTCGCATTGCCTTGCATTAACTTTCTTTGTTTCTCACGGCTGAATTCTCCAACAACTGCCAGGCTCAATGACCATCCATCTGCTGTTGCACGATCTTGTCGATGGCTTCGCGGGCCCTGAATATTCTCGAACGCACGGTTCCCACGGGGCATTCCATAACCGCCGCGATCTCCTCATAACTAAGACCATCAAATTCCCGTAAAGTTACCGCGGTTCTCAAATCATCGGGAAGATCGTCCAGCGCTGTATGCACCTTGACCCGCAATTCCTCCCCAAACAGCGCATTCTCCGGCGATTCTCGATCGCGCAGCGCGTCACCGGCCTCCAGATACTGAGCGTCATCAACATCCACGTCTGACCCCGGTGGTCGTCTCGATCGCGACACCAGGTGATTTTTCGCGGTGTTGATCGCAATGCGATAAAGCCAGGTATAAAACGCACTGTCGCCGCGAAAGTTCGGGAGCGCCCGGTACGCTTTGATAAACGCTTCCTGGGCAACATCCTGCACTTCGTCGGCATCATGCACGTAGCGGCTGATAAGGCTCATGATCTTTTGCTGATACTTGATCACCAGCAGATCAAAGGCGCTTTTATCGCCCTTCTGAACCCGCACAACCAACTGCTTATCTGTGACCGAAGCGGTCAAACGTCGCACTCCTCCATGATGCACGGCGTCAGCAACCGCATGCTGCCTCACCTGCCAGTTATGGACACCCCCGGGGCGCTGCAGTTCCCTGTGAACTATTTACGCTTGCCCTGCGTTTTACAGAGCGAACCCCCAACCTTGAGCAGGGGTGTACCGACGAGGCCTTAAAACAGGCATGATACCCGTCATTCCAAACTCTTGATAAGGATTATCGGCGCGCAATGAGCACGCACTATCGCCATGACGTCGTGATCATAGGACGCGGCGCCGCAGGTCTCTCCCTGGCATTACGCCTGCCCCGGGACTATCGCATCGCGGTATTGTCAAAGGGTGATGTCAAACAGAGCTCCACCTACTGGGCGCAAGGCGGTATGGCCGCGGTCCTCCATGCAAGGGACAGCGTCGATGCCCATGTGGAGGATACGCTCCGCGCCGGCGCCGGACTCTGCCATCGGGACGCGGTAGAGCTGACGGTGTCGCACAGCCGGGAAACCGTCGACTGGCTGGCCTCCCTCGGTGTGGACTTTGATCTTCGGGAGGACATGGACGCCAGCCAGTCGCCGGAATATCACCTCGCTCAGGAAGGCGGCCATAGTCATCGCAGAATTGTCCACGCGGCAGATCGCACGGGCGGCGCCATTGGCGAGGTTCTCGAAGAGCGCGCACGACAGGCGGACAATATCGATTTGCTACCTGGACGGATTGCCGTGGATCTGGTCGTTCGCGATGGACGATGCAAGGGCATTTATGTCCTCGACGAAAAAGAAGACCGCGTGGATCTCTTTGAAGCCGGTGCTGTAGTCCTTGCCAGTGGTGGTGCCAGCAAGGTCTATCTCTATACCAGCAATCCTGACGGCGCCAGCGGCGATGGTATTGCCATGGCCTGGCGCGCCGGCTGCCGGGTGGCAAATCTGGAGTTCAATCAGTTCCACCCCACCTGCCTTTATCATCCCGATGCGAAGTCTTTTCTTATTACCGAGGCACTGCGCGGGGAAGGTGCCTATCTCACCCTGCCAAACGGCGAGCGCTTTATGCCGGCCTTTGATGAACGCGCGGAGCTCGCGCCGCGAGACATCGTGGCCCGGGCCATCGATCATGAGATGAAGCGACTTGGCGCGGATTGCGTGTACCTTGACATCTCCCACCAGGACTCGGACTTTGTTCGCCAGCACTTTCCGACGATTTATGAACGCTGCCTTGAATTCGGTATCGATATCACCAAAGACCGGATTCCCGTGGTGCCCGCCGCCCATTACACCTGCGGCGGCATCATGGTAGATGCCCACGGCTGCACGGACGTCGAAGGCCTGTACGCCATCGGGGAATGCTCATTTACCGGTTTACACGGCGCCAATCGCATGGCGAGCAACTCCCTCCTGGAATGCCTGGTCTATGCCCAAGCGGCGGCAAAGCACATCGAAGCCCAGGCGGCACAGCACAGCAGCGATGACAGCCCCCTCCCCTGGGACGAAAGCCAGGTGACAGACTCCGATGAGGACGTGGTCATTTCTCACAACTGGCATGAACTGCGACGCTTCATGTGGGATTACGTGGGCATTGTCCGCACCAACAAACGTCTCCAGCGGGCCCTGCGGCGCGCCGAACTCCTCCAGGGCGAGATCGCGGAGTACTACAGCAACTACAAGGTCACCAACGACCTCCTCGAGCTACGAAATCTGGCCATGGTGGCGGAGCTAATGATTCGCTGCGCCATGGAGCGCAGAGAGAGCCGGGGCCTGCATTTCACCCTCGATTATCCGGATTTACTGCCCGACCCGGCGGACACGGTCCTCGCTCCCGACAATTACCGTCACCGCTGATTGACCTCAAAGCGCTGCCCTTTAGCGCGCAACAGCGTCCCCGTTGTGATCTTCGAGACGAAGCTCCCGGCGCAGAAGCCGCCAGTGCTCAAAGGACAGGGCATCGGGAAATATCAAAAACGAGCGGTATGCGCTGCATTTTTTGCCGCAGGAGCTCTCGTGTATCTCCAGCCATAGCAGGGACGAAAAACTGCCCTGGCTATGCAGACAACAAAGCCGGCGGCGGTGGTCTTCGTCTTCGCGGCCGTCGGGATACACGATAAACCACAAGCCCCCAGGCTGCCCCAAATCCCCTTTGAGCAAGGTCAGGCCCTGGGGATCCATACGGGAGAGGGATCGCGCGACGAGCCACAATCCCAGAGCCGCTGGCACCATGCTGATCTGGCTAGCGAGGATGCCGTTAAACAAGCAGAAGATAAGTAACAGGCGATTCGCCCGCTGCAGCATGCGCAGGCGCGGAGAATTACGGAGGCGTATCCTCAGGCCGTCGGGCATCGAGGATGGTCTGCACCATCTGAGCGTGCTCGCCATCCTCAGGTATCTGCTTGCGCAAAAACCAATCGAAAAGCTCCTGATCCTGACAGCTCATGAGTGAGCGATAGCGCTCCCGCCCCGCTTCATCCAGGTGGGGGTAGTGCAGGCGCACAAAGGGCTCAAGTATGAGGTCCAGCTCAAGCATGCCCCGGCGACTGGCCCAGCGCATTCGTTTATGTTCCTCGTCCATGGAAAACACCCGTTTTTTCGAACGCGGGAGTATAGCTGAGTCAAGGCACGGGGTATGATCGAAGCCGGCTTAATCATTAGCAAGGCCAAAGATCGGTCAGGAGGTGTTTTGGATAGTTTTGCCTGTTTTCTCCCCGGAGAAGCGATGCTTCATCTGCGGGGCAGTAAAGTGCCTGAATTTTTGCAGGGGCAGCTGACCTGCGACACGCGCAAGTTAGGGCCCGAGCGTGCGCTCATGGGAGCGTTGTGCAATGTAAAAGGTCGCGTGCTCAGTGACCTCACGGTGCTGTATGTGAGCGATGCCCACCTGATCCTGCGACTCCGTCGCTCCGTCGCCGCTACCATCGCCAAAACCCTTGAGCGCTATGCGCAATTCTCCCGAATCAGCGTTGAACTCGCGGCCGAGGAGCACTCCATCCTGGGTTTGGGCGGTAGGGATTTCGCTGCGGAATGTGCGATAGATGGCGACAGGAGTGATGCCGCAGATAGTGCCTCGAACACGGTCTCCCCCGGTTCCCTGCCCGTGACCCTCCGCGATGATGCACTGCTTTTGCAGCGCGGACCCGGTCACGGCGAGGTCATCGCCATCGACGACGCTCCTGCCCGGGCGCTGGCTTCCCAAGGTACAGCATCCGGTTCACAAGCTGATGTAGACCCCGTGACATCCTGGGAGGCAGCGACACTGCGCACGGGGCATTACGCGCTGGAACTGGAGGACCTTGAATGCTTCACCCCCCAGGCTTTGAACTACGATCTCAGCGGTCTGGTCGCTTTTGACAAGGGGTGCTACACCGGCCAGGAAATCGTTGCGCGACTTCACTACAAGGGCCGCAGCAAAAAACGCCTGCAAATTTTCGAGGGTCCGGAGACCCTGGGACCCATAGCGCGCGATACGTCCCTGCAGGGCGAATCTGGAGAGATCGTTGGCAGCTGCCTGCGCCGCGCGTCCTACGGGAACGGCCGCGCCCTGATCGCAGGCGAGGTTCACAGCGACCATTTGAATCAAACGCTTTTCTTACCCGGGGGTGAGCGACTCGATGCGATAACCCCGCCGTACCTGAGCTCCTGAGGGCCGGGCACAGCGATCCCCGGGGGCACTCCAGCGCGAAGCTCCATAAAGCCCTAAGAGTCGATGGACCAGTTTATGGGTTCACGACCCCGGGCGCGCAAAAACGCATTGGCCTTGCCGAAATGCCCACAGCCAAAAAAACCCCGGTAGGCGCTTAGGGGCGATGGATGGGGCGCTTTAAGCACGCAGTGCTTCTGCCCGTCTATGAAGCCCGCCTTCCTTTGCGCCTGGGATCCCCACAAAAAAAACACCAGAGGCTCGGACCTCTTGGCGAGCAGGGCTATCACCGCATCCGTGAACAGCTCCCAGCCTTTGCCCCGGTGGGAACCGGGGTTCCCTTCTTCCACGGTTAGTACCGTATTGAGCAGCAATACGCCCTGCTTCGCCCAGGCTTCAAGACATCCGTGTCGCGGGGCGCTTATTCCCAGGTCTTCCTCAAGTTCCCGAAAGATGTTCCGCAAAGATGGCGGCACGGGTACACCCCGATTCACGGAGAAACTCAGTCCGTGGGCCTGTCCCGGCTGGTGGTAAGGATCCTGTCCAAGAATCACAACCCGCAGGTCTTCGGGAGGCGTGTGGACAAAAGCGTTGAACACCTGCTCTCGCGGCGGAAACACGGCAGCGCCGCTATCTCGTCGCGCGGCGATAAAATCGCTGAGTCCGAGCATATAGTCCGCGTCCAACTCGCTTCTCAGCAAATCGCGCCAGGCGTCGGGAACAGTGTAGTCAGGCATCGTTTTACAGGGCTCAGCCGCGGTATAGGAGTCCTGAGTTTATCCCAAGGTCTGAGTTTGAGCCCCTTGGGAGAAGCCCGCGTTTTGAAAACTGTCACTGTACTTCAGAGTCGACAGCTTCTTCCGTATACTCCGCCTTACTACAGTGCAGCCGCGCGACCTCGCGCTTGCCTCACGTAACGAGACTGCGAACTTTATGAGTGAAAAAAAGGCCGCGTTACCCGCCTACCTTCGGTTACCCGATGGCCTTCGCTTTGCCGGCATCGCCGAAATCACTGATTCCGGTTCACTCTTGCTGAAGCCTAAACAGGCCATCTCTCCCCTGCCACCCGAAGGGCTGCCCGTGCATCTGGTCATTGCCGGCCTACCGGACGACGATGAAGCCCAAATCAGCATTGCCGGAAGCATTGAAACCGTCAACGCCCGGGAGGTGCTGGTCACCCCCGACGATGACCTCCCCGACGTGGTTCTGGAGGTGATGGATCCGGACGCCATCGTCTGGCTGCCGGGACCCGAAGAAGCAGAGCGTCTTGTTAATGAGATGCTGACGACCGGGCACTCGCAGTTACTTCAAGCCATGAAGCGCTTTCTCGTCGAGCTTGGGGATCGTCTGTTTGATCTGTCTACATCGTCCCGTTACGGCATCTCGGGTCAACACGCACACTATGACGCCCTCAACGTATTGAAGCGCAACAACGAGGATTTTCTCGAGGACTTCTCCAAGGCCCTGACCGTGAGCATGGAGACCCTGGAAAAAGAGAGCGAGGGGCAGACCTTTGCAGATCTGGAGGCAGCATCGGCGCGCAACCTGGATCTCGTTGCCCTGGATGAGATGGATCAAAAGCTGGCGGTGGACAAAATCGTCAACAGTCTCATCGAGGCCCACCGGGTGGAACTCGAATGCTTAACCATCCGCACGGCGCTGGTCAGTGACCGGGAGCCGCGACGGGCACGAACACCTTTTCATCCCGCCTATGTGCTCCAGGCCTTTATGGACGCCCTGGAGCCCATCACGGACAGCCCCGTGGTCATCCAGGATAGCCTGACGGCATTTCGCGAGGCCTACGCGCCGCAACTGGAAAAGCTTTACCCCGAACTCAACCGTATTTTCACCGATGCCGACGTGGAGCCCGGCCTCGAAGACGACATTCGTGAAAACGGTTCGCTGCTCAATCCGGTGGAAAAGCGCATCATCAAGTCCACCGTGCGTACCAAGCCCGCTCCGGAGAGCGAAACCACCCGGGAATCCACCGCGGCGCCCCGGTCTGCCCAGGGCGCGGTAAGTTCCGATGCTTCTAATGATGCTTCCCCGGAAAGCTCGTCGGGCACCGGCTCGGCGGATGGCCGCGGAAATACGCGTACCCAGGGTAACGGTGGCAATGCCGACAGTGCTGCCGGCGATTCAGGCACGCCCGGGGCTGGAGGCACGGCCGGAACTGGCGACAATAAACACGATGCCATGTATGACGCGGTCATCAGCGCCCTTGATACCAATCGCGAGCGCTCGGAACTTGAGAGCGCCCCCGCAACCTCGGGGGATAGCAGCGATACGACAAAGGGCGCGGCAGAGCGTCCGACAGAAAGCGCTGCGCCTGCGCAAAGCGCCGCGGCCGCGCCCCAGGCAACCCTGGATCAACAGCAGCTCCTCAACGCGCTGCTCTCATTGCAGGCGTCTCAGCCTCCCGCTCAGTCCCTGGGAGAGCTGCAGTCCCTCGAAAGCCTTCTCAAGGAGCATGGCGGGCTGGGTGAGGATGTCGCCCTCGAGCGGGACGGCGCCAATCGCCTCAGTTTTGTAGATACGGTCTTTGACACCTTGAACCGCAACTTCGAGGTCAGTGACGACATGGCACCCAGCCTCGCGAGACTGCGGGTACCCCTGGCGCGCTTATCCCTCCATGAACCTCGATTTTTTGCGCAGCCGGAGCACCCGGCACACCAGCTGCTGGACAAAATTTCCAAACTGGCCAGTGCGGACAACACCCTCAACCGCTCGCTCCAGAAAAAAGTGGCCGAAATCGTCGAGCGCGTTGCCGGAGAATACAGCGATGACAGCAGCGTCTTCGCCGATGCCCAGGGCGAACTGGATACCCTGCTAGCACAGCAGAACCGCTCCCTGGACCGAAATGTGGAGCGTGTGATCAGCGGTCTCCAGGGCCAGGAGCGCCTCACGCGGGCGCAACGCAGTGTCGAAAAACTGCTCGATCGCCATCTGGATCGAGACAGCGCCCCCCGCGCCCTCGTGGATCTTCTCGACGGCGGCTGGCGTCAGGCGCTGGTGCAAATAGCCCTGCGCGAGGGCGAAAGCAGCATCGCCTGGCAGGAGGAGGAGTCCCTGTTGCAGACCCTGGTTACGGACTTCCGTGAATCCAGCGAGGGAGAGCTTCCCAGCACCGCAATCAAAGAGATGCAACAGCGTCTCCGGGCCCTGAACCGCCGCTTGAACGTCTCAAACCCGGGCTCCGTGGCCCACGAGGGCGCTCTTCGCAGAATCAACGCAGTGATTACCGGTAAGGCCCCGGCGGATGTCACCCGCTACCAGCCCCAAGTCGCCGCCGCTATTCGTCCCGACTCCCAGCGCGTCGAGCAGTTGCCACGCCTCCGACGCTGGCTCAAGCGCGTCGAAGCACTGGAGCCCGGTGCCAAGCTCCGCTATCGGGCCAAGGACGGCCGCCAGCGGAAAATGCGACTGGTGTGGGTCAGCGAAGACCGCGATCAATTTGCCTTTGTCAACGAGCGCGGACAAAAGATCGCCGAGATGAGCGCCATCCAGCTGGCCCGCCAGCTCAGTCGCGGAGCGCAGACACCCACTCCCGTGGATGAGATGTCCGTGCTCGAGCAGAGCATGTATGGCACCCTTGAAGAGGCGCAAAAGACCCTCAGCTTTGACCGAAACCGCGACAGCATCACCCAACTGATCAATGGCGAGTCATTGGTCTACCAACTGCAGCGCACCCTGCGCCACGCCCAGGCCCGGGGTAGTGAACATGCGTTTCTGCTTCTGGACATCGACAACTTTGCCCTGGTTAATGATGTCTTTGATGACACCAGCGGCGACGAGGTGCTCAACGAGTTCGGTCGCCTCCTGAGCCAGATGAATGATCGTCGTGCGCTGACCGCGCGCATGAGCGAGGATGAATTCGGCATTCTCCTTACCTATCGCGACACCGACGAGGCGAGACGGATTGCCGACAAGATTCGCGTGGATATTGCGGCAAGCAGCCTCACCATCAATGGCGAAAACATATCGTTTACCGTGTCCATCGGTGTTGCCAGCGTCTTGCAGACCAGCGAAAGCCCCACGTCCATTGTGGAACAGGCGCGCCAGGCTTTGAGCATGGCCAAGGGCCAGGGCAAAGATCAGGTAGTGGTGTACGACATCGACCAGGAAGAGGTCATGAACTACAAGCTTGAGCGGGCATCCTCGCGCAAGCGTCTCGACGATGCCATGTCGACGGACAGCCTGGTACTTCGCGCCCAGCCCATCGTCCAGAGCGCCGTCGACGGCCGGGAGGGCGCCAAGCACCACTACGAGATTTTATTGTCTCTCCGTGACGACGACGGCGAACTCCAGTCTCCCCAGGACTTCATCATGTCGGCGGAGCGCTTTGGCTATGTGACCCTCGTGGACCGCTGGGTGCTCAAGGAGGCCTTCTCGTGGATCTCGCGCCTCATGGATGCGCAGAAAGTGGTGCCGGAACTCTCCATCAATCTCTCAGGCACCAGTATCACGGACAATGACTTTCTGGATTATGTTCTGGAACAGATTTCGGAGCACGGCGTAGGCACCAGCAGGCTGTGCTTTGAGATAACCGAGACCGGGGCCATCGACAACCTGCCCCGGGCAGCGGACTTTGTTCGAACGTTGAAAAACATCGGCTGCAAATTCTCTCTTGATGATTTCGGCACCGGGCTTGCCAGTCACAAGTACCTCAAAGAGTTACCGGTGGATTACGTCAAGATCGACGGCACTTTCATCACGGACATCCACCGCAACGCAACCGACTATGCCATGACCAAGTCCATTAACGACCTGGCGCATTTCCTGGGGCAGAAAACCGTCGCAGAGTGTGTGGAGGACCTGGAAATTGTCCCTGCACTGCGGGAAATAGGCATCGATTATCTCCAAGGCTGGGGCATCGGCATGCCCCGGGAGCTTCACGAGATCACCGAGGAACTCGCAGACCTCGAAACCTGAGGGTTTTCCCTACCCGCGTCCTACCTTGATGTGGATCAAGAAGCATCTAACCCGGTGCTGCTAGCCTGTGGTTCTTATTTGAGTAACAGGCCCACCTTGATCATGAACCAGATAATCGGCAGCAGCGAGCAGACCCGGCGCCTACCCAGGGAGTGGGAGGCGGGGATGAGCATGGCGCGCAAATATGCCACCAGTGGCCCTCGCTACACATCGTATCCCACTGCGCCGCAATTCTCTGAAGACTTCGATCTGACGCGTTATCGCAACTGGCAGGGCCGTCGGGAACATCATGGCGATCCCCTGTCCCTCTACGTGCATCTGCCCTTCTGTCACGACATCTGCTACTACTGCGGTTGCAATAAGGTGGTCACGCGCAAGGAGGGTGTTGCGGCACGCTACCTCGCCCAGCTCAGCAAAGAACTCGAGATGCAGAGCCAGATCGTGGGCAAGGATCGCCCCGTCACTCAGATGCACTGGGGCGGCGGCACGCCAACCTATCTCAACGACGGCGAAATCACTGAACTCATGCACAGCCTTGCAAGTCGTTTCCGACTGTTGGACAAGGGCTATCGCGAGTATTCCATTGAAATTGACCCGCGCACGGTGTCCTCCGCAACCATTGCGCTGCTGAAAGGCGTAGGCTTCAACCGCATCAGCCTTGGTGTTCAGGACTTTGATGAACGCGTGCAAAAAGCCGTCAATCGCATTCAGCCCTACACGCAGGTGGCGGAGCTGGTAGAGGCGACGCGGGCCCATGGATTTCGTTCCCTGAGCTTTGACCTTATCTATGGACTGCCCTACCAGGATCATGTGAGCATGGCCGAGACCCTGCGCAAGGTCATCAGCCTGCGCCCGGACCGCATCGCCTGCTACAACTACGCCCATTTACCCGAGCGATTTTTGCCTCAACGCTCCATTGATCGACACACGCTCCCGGAACCTGAGGAGAAGCTCCTCCTGGCGCAGATGATCAGCGCAACGCTTCAGGATGCCGGGTATCGCTACATCGGTATGGATCATTATGTCCTTCCCGATGATGAGCTGGCAAAAGCCCAGGGTGAATCCAGGCTGCAACGAAATTTTCAAGGTTATTCCCTGCAGCTCGCAGACGATCTTCTCGGACTGGGGGTCTCATCTATCAGCCAGATAGGTGACTTTTATCTGCAAAACGCCCGTGATCTGCCTGCGTATTACCAAATGCTGGAGGACGGTCAGCTGCCTATTACCAAGGGCTACAGGATCAATAACGAGGACAAACTCCGCCGGCGGGTCATCATGTCTCTGATTTGCGACCTCAGTCTGGATATCGCAGAGGTCGAACGGGAGTTCGGCATAGACTTTCGCGTCCATTTTCATGACGCCCTCGAAGAATTGAATCCCGCTTTCGAAGACCGACTGATGGAGTTCGATGCGGGCATGCTCCGCGTAACAGCAGCAGGCCGCCCCTTCCTCAGGAATCTCTGCATGCCCTTTGATGAGTATCTTGAGCACCACAGCCGCAGCGGAAAAGCCCAATTCTCTGCCACAGTTTAACTCGCCGAGCAATGTAAAGTTAATTTGACACGCTCGCACGGGCTCGCTACATTTTTGCTTATAGCCGGTACGGGAAACGTAGAGCAGTGAACAAGCAGTTAATCGATGTAGAAAGCGCTACAAACAAAGCCTGTACCCACGACTATCAGGTGAATTGCAACAACTGCCGCCTTAGCACTATCTGTCTCCCCTTCTCCCTCGAAGCAACGGAAATCGACGAGCTCGACCGTATCGTTCAGCGCAGCAAGCCCCTCCAGAAGGGTCAGCACCTGTACCGCGAGAGCGATGATTTTGAATCCGTGTTTGCCGTGCGCTCAGGCACGATTAAAGCTTATCGGACGACAGACGACGGTCGGGAACAGGTTACGGGCTTTTACTTCCCCGGGGAGCTTCTCGGTATGGATGGCATCAGCAACAATAGTTACGCCTCATCAGCCAAAGCCCTGGAAACCGCATCGGTCTGCGAGATCCCCTTTAACTCTCTGGAAAAACTCAGTGCCAGCATGCCACAGCTGCAGCGGCACTTTTTTCAGATTATGAGCCGGGAAATCACTGAGGACCAGCAGCTGATCACCCTGCTTTCGAAAAGTTCGGCAGATGAGCGCGTCGCCGCACTACTCCTCAGCGTATCGACGCGAAACGCCCGCCGCCAACTGAGTGCTACCCAGTTCCGTCTCAGCATGTCGCGGGTGGATATCGGTAATTATCTGGGACTCACCGTCGAGACCGTCAGCCGGGTGTTTAGCCGTCTTCAGAAACTCAAGGTGCTTGCGGTAGAAAACAAGGAAATCGAAATTCTTGATATTGAGGCCCTGCAAAAAATCGCAGACGCCGGTTAAGGCTAAACAGCCCTTAAGGCCCGCAAAGAGGTCTGAAACAGACTGACGCAACAAAGGTGGCCTTTGCCATACCAGCAATTGAGCTCCGTTGTGTCCGCTTTAATTAACACTCTTGCATCGCTTATTGATGCAGGTCAATAAATGCGGCAGTGAGTTCATTAGAATGCCGCCTGTCAGATTTCTCATCGGGGGATAACGAGAATGATCCAGCACACCTTTGGACTGCTATTCAAACCACGACAGCAATGGCAGACCATCGCAGATTTACCCGAGAGTTCCCAAAACCTTCTGGTCATCTATCCCTTTGTATTTGCACTTTTGCCGTCCATCGCCTGGTACTGGGGTACCAGCCATGTCGGATGGACGGTGGGCAGCTACAACGAAATCATCAAACTCACCGATGCCAGCGCCATGCAGGTCAACATCCTCTTTTACTGTGTGATGGTCGCAAGCGTTGCAGCCATCGGCTACGCCATTCACTGGATGTCCAGCACCTACGGGGCCGCTAACTCCACCATCGCCAAGGGCATTGTTATCGCCGGGCTCACCGCAACGCCGCTGTTTATTCTCGGTCTCGTGGGCTTTTATCCCCTGCTTTGGGCAGATCTGCTGATTGGCGTTGTAGCCATCAGCTGGGCGGTTTACCTCATGTATCTCGGCATCCCCATCGTCATGAACATCCCTCAGGAACGGGGCTTTTTGTTCTCCAGCGCGATCCTTGCCATCGGACTGGTGCTCCTTGTGTCCATCATGGTCGTGTCGATCCTGGCCTGGGATTACGGCGCGGCGCCGGCCTTTACCGACGGCTAGGCAAAAGCGCTATAAAAAAAAAAGCTGCGAAGTCGATTCGCGGCGCTGGGAGCCCCCGGGGTTTCACGCACAGCACAGGCACAAGAACAGCAAACAGGCTCTTAAGAATTAACAGGAATTACGGGTAACAACCATGAGCGAACTAAACGCAGCACTGGAGCATCCTGTCTACAACTATAAGGTTGTACGGCAATTTGCCATCATGACAGTGGTCTGGGGCATCGTGGGCATGCTTGTGGGGGTGTACATCGCCGCCGAGCTGGTCTGGCCTGCCCTCAACCTCGGTCTACCCTGGACGAGTTTTGGGCGCCTTCGCCCCTTACACACCAACGCGGTGATTTTTGCTTTCGGTGGATGCGCCCTATTTGCCACCTCCTATTACGTTGTGCAGCGCACCACCCAGGCGCGAATCTTCTCCGACAAACTGGCGGCGTTCACCTTCTGGGGCTGGCAGGCCGTCATTGTGCTCGCAGCAATCACGCTACCTCTGGGTTACACCAGCAGTAAAGAGTACGCCGAGTTGGAATGGCCCATTGATATTCTTATCACCGTCGTCTGGGTGTCTTACGCCGTGGTCTTTTTCGGCACCCTGGTGAAACGGAAAACCAGCCACATCTACGTCGCCAACTGGTTCTTTGGTGCCTTTATTGTCACCGTGGCGGTGCTTCATCTTCTGAACAGCGCCGCTCTCCCCGTCGGCATGACCCTCAAGTCCTACTCCGCCTATGCGGGTACCGTCGATGCCATGGTGCAGTGGTGGTACGGCCATAACGCTGTAGGCTTTTTTCTGACCGCCGGTTTCCTGGGCATGATGTATTACTTTGTGCCCAAGCAGGCGGAGCGTCCCGTCTATTCCTACCGCCTGTCCATCGTGCATTTCTGGGCCCTGGTTTCCGTATACATCTGGGCGGGGCCACACCACCTGCACTACACGACATTGCCGGATTGGGCCCAGAGTCTGGGTATGGTCATGAGCCTGATCCTTCTGGCGCCCTCCTGGGGTGGCATGATCAACGGCATCATGACGCTGTCTGGCGCGTGGCATAAGCTTCGCCACGACCCCATCCTGCGCTTCATGGTCGTGAGCCTGTCCTTCTACGGCATGTCCACCTTTGAAGGGCCCATGATGTCCATCAAGACCGTGAACTCCCTCTCTCACTACACAGACTGGACGATCGGACACGTGCATTCCGGTGCCCTGGGCTGGGTGGCGATGATTTCCATTGGCTGCCTCTATCACCTGATACCCAAGCTTTATGGCAAGGAGCAGATGTACAGCACCGATCTCATCAACGTGCATTTCTGGATGTCGACTATCGGTACCGTGCTGTACATCGCTGCCCTCTGGGTCAACGGCATCATGCAGGGCCTTATGTGGCGCGCCTATAACCAGGACGGCACGCTGACCTACGCCTTTGTTGAGTCGGTGGTAGCGAGTTATCCAGGCTGGATCGTCAGGGTACTCGGAGGAGCCATCTTCCTGGGCGGCATGCTCATCATGGCCTACAACGTATTCATGACCATTCGCAAAGAGGCGCCGGCAGCGGCGCCCGCAGCGGCCGCGGCTTAAGGAGCGAACCCATGTCATCTCATGAAAGAGTCGAAAAAAGCGTTCCCCTACTGATCATTCTGGTGATCGTGGCGATCAGCTTCGGCACCCTGGTTGAACTGGTGCCCATGATCTTCTCTAAGAAAATGGCGGAACCCATCGCCGGACTGGAGCCCTACTCCGCTCTGGAGCTTGAGGGTCGCGATATTTACATCCGCGAGGGCTGCAACACCTGCCACTCCCAGATGATTCGACCCCTCCGCGCCGAGACAGAACGCTACGGTCACTACTCCGTAGCCGGGGAGTCAGTCTACGATCACCCCTTCCTGTTTGGCTCCAAGCGCACGGGACCGGATCTGGCACGCGTAGGAAAGCGCTATTCCGACGATTGGCACCGGGCACACTTATACAACCCCAGGGATGTGGTTCCCGAGTCCAATATGCCCGCCTTCCCCTGGCTGTTTAAGAACGACATCAACGCCGAGGGTACACCAGCGAAAATGAGCACGCTTAAGATGCTAGGCGTGCCCTACAGCGAGGAAGATATCGCCGCCGCTGCCAGTGCCGTCGCCGGTAAAAAGGAAATCGACGCCCTCGTGGCCTACCTGCAACAGCTGGGCACATTGATTCAGACGCGGCGCTAGGCATATGGACATTAATGATTTAAGAGGCATCAGCACAGCGTTTTTGCTGGTCGCCTTTATCGGACTTGTGATCTGGGCCTATAGCAATAAGCCCAAAAAGGATTTTGAAGAGGCCGCCAACCTCCCTTTTGAAGATGACGATCTTGAGCAAACAGGCAGACAAAAAGGAAACCAACAATGACTAGTTTTTGGAGTGGCTGGGTAATCGTACTTACAAGCCTCACCCTCATCCTGGTGACCTGGCTGTTATTTGCCAATCGCAAGCGCAATCCAATAGACGAAAAAACCACCGGGCACATCTATGATGGCATTGAAGAATGGGACAATCCCCTTCCCGGATGGTGGTTCGCTATGTTCGTTATCACCATCGTCTGGGGTATTGGCTACCTCGTGGCCTATCCCGGCATGGGTAACTTCCCCGGCGTGCTGGGCTGGAGTTCCGCGACCCAGCACGAGCAGGAGGTTGCTGTTGCCGACGAAAAATTTCGGGCCATGCGGGACAAATACCTCGCCATGTCCATCGAAGATATCTACCAGGATCCTAAGGTACGCAAAATGGGAATGCGCATCTATGGCAACAACTGTTCGCAGTGTCACGGACTTGACGCCGCTGGTGCCCTTGGTTTCCCGAATCTTACCGACAATGATTGGCTCTACGGTGGATCACCTGAGGCCATCAAACATACCCTGGTCAATGGCCGCCAGGCAGCAATGCCCCCCTGGGAAAGCATTCTGGGTGAGCAGGGTATTATGGAGGCAACGGCTTACGTGCTATCCCTGAACAGCCGTGAGGCGGACGATGAACTGGTCGCAGCCGGCGAGAAGCATTACCAGACTTACTGCGTCGCATGCCATGGTCCGGAGGCCAAGGGTAACCCCCTAATGGGAGCGCCCAACCTCACCAACGGCATATGGCTTTACGGCGGCAGCGAAGAGCAGATTGCCCACAGCCTTCGTATTGGACGCAATGGTCAGATGCCAGCATTTGGGAACACGCTCAGCGAGGACAAAATTCACCTCGTCAGCGCTTACATCTATGGTCTGAGCAAGTAACTCAGACCTGATCACACGAACATTTCATTACAATAATTACCGAAGGCAAACGCCCCGCCGAAGTACTGAAAAAAGTACCGGACAACGTACCGAACAATGTACCGGACTAGTTGCCGGACAACGTCGGGGTTTAACGCCACGGGAGTGGCCACTCAACATCAGTAGTGGTGAAAAACTATGTCTGACCCGGATCTCATCAACGTACAGGAGATCGCCCCCTCGGAGGTCGCTGAGCTCGACCTCTATCAGAAGCGCGAAAAAATTTACACGCGCAAGATCGAAGGTTTCTATCAGCGACTCCGCATGTTTACCGGCTGGCCCATGCTCCTGGGCTACTACTGCCTGCCATGGATCAGTATCGGCGGTCGTCAGGCAGTGTGGTTCGATCTGCCCGAGCGCGAGTTTCATATTCTGGGCCTAACCTTCTGGCCCCAGGATTTTTCCCTTCTGGCGTTCTTACTCATCATCGCGGCTTTCTCTCTCTTCGCGGTCACCGTCTCGGCGGGACGCGTCTGGTGTGGCTACACCTGCCCGCAAACCGTATGGACCAGTATGTTCATGTGGGTAGAGCAGAAGCTTGAGGGCACCCGCAACCAGCGTATCAAGCTGGACAAACAACCCTGGTCTCTGAATAAAGCCTCGCGCAAGCTGGGTAAACATGCCGCCTGGCTGTTTATTGCCTTTATGACCGGTATGACCTTTGTCGGCTATTTCTACCCTATCCGCGAGTTGAGCTACGAATTGGCGACGCTGACCACGGGAAACTGGCAGCTCGTCTGGACAGCATTTTTCACTCTGGCGACCTACGTTAATGCAGGATGGATGCGCGAGCAGGTCTGCAAGTACATGTGCCCCTATGCACGATTCCAGTCCGTAATGTTTGATGCGGATACGCTGATTGTTTCCTACGACGCCAAACGAGGAGAACCCCGAGGCTCACGTAAGAAATCCCTTGCGCACAAAGAATCAGGACTCGGGGACTGTATTGACTGCGAACTCTGTGTCCAGGTCTGTCCCACGGGCATTGATATTCGCGACGGGTTGCAATACGAATGCATCGGCTGCGCCCTGTGTATCGATGCCTGCAATTCCGTAATGCGAAAAATGGGCTACGATCCCGGTCTGGTGCGCTACACCAGCGAGAGAGAGCTCGAGGGAGGAACAACACAATGGTTCCGTCCACGCATCATCGGTTACATCGTTATGCTCAGCCTGATGGTAGGGGTCTTCAGCTACAACATCGCTTCACGTATTCCCCTGGAGCTTACGGTCATACGGGATCGCAACAATCTCTATGTGGAAACGGCAGACGGTGGCGTCGAAAACATCTACCGGCTTCACATCGTCAATATGGATGGTTCGCCCCATAAGTACGTACTCCGCCTCGACGGCCTGGAAGGCGCCACAATTAAGGGGGACACCCGCTATGCGCTTGACGCCAGCGAAGATCGAGAGGTGACACTGCGTGTGGCAGCCAAAGCCACCGATTTGAGCACTCCCAGCACCAGCTTCACCTTTGAAATTGTTGCCGAAGATATGCCCTCCCTGCGAGCAAGTACCGAATCGCGATTCATGAAACCGCTATAGTGACTCATCACTTCCCCAGCATTGGAACAGGCAAGCATGTCTCACGGCAGTAAACAGACGCCCCGGCGTGAAGATACGGAAGCCTGGTACCGGCAATTCTGGCCCTGGTTTCTTATCGCGCTGCCGGGCTCCGTGGTAATTGCCGGGCTGAGTACGCTGTACATCGCAAACCGCTACTCCGACGATCTCGTGGTGGATGAGTATTACAAAGACGGTCTGGCGATCAACAAAGAACTGGGCAAGCAGGCCGCCGCCGAGGAGCTTGGTATCACTGCAGAGATCAAGGTACTGGGGCGCCGGGCGCAGGTGCGCCTTGCCGGCGCCATAGCACCTGGCGATCTTAGTTTGCGCTTCTCCCATCCCCTGGAGGCAGACCGCGATTTTCAGGTTGCCCTCTCGGCGGTAGCGCCCGGTCTTTATCAGAGCGATATCCCCGCCGATCTCTCGCCAAACTGGCACTGGATACTTGAAGCGCCGGATAACGCCTGGCGCGTCGACGGCTCTCTGAGCAACCGAGACTTCATCGCTGTTAGCGGCGACAGCTCGCCCTGAGCGATGTCTCTGTTTTTTCCAAACACAGGGCGGAAGCGCCCTTGAACAGCGCCGAACCCCTGGCGATTCCCAGCGAAGTGCATTGCTTTCACTGTGGCGAGGACGTACCCGAGGGTGCTGACTTTCGCATCGATATCGCCGGGCAACCCCGCGACATGTGTTGTCCCGGCTGTCGTGCCGTAGCCAGTATGATCGCCGAGAACGGACTGGAGCGTTTCTATGAGCAGCGCACCGCATTCAATGAGCGACCGGGGCTGGATCCCCTATCGCCCGCGCCCGAATTTGTCATCTACGATGACCCCGCCCTCGCGGAGCAGTTTTCCCGCGTGGACGCATCAGGACATATTGACGCACGGCTCCTCATAGGTGGTGTCAGCTGCGCTGCCTGCACCTGGCTCATCGAGACAACGCTAACGCGCACGCCCGGCGTGCTGCGGGCAACGCTCAATCTTGGACAGAATCGATTGGATGTCTCCTTCGACCCCGGGCAGCTAACCATGAGCGATGTGTTTACCCGCATTGCCAGCCTTGGTTATCGCGTTCAGCCCTGGCAAAGCAATCTTCGACAGGAACAGGCCAAAGACGAGTACCGTACCGATCTTCGCCGTTTAGCAGTCGCGGGTATCGGCATGATGCAAGTGGGCATGTTCGCCATTGCACTCCATGCGGGCGACATTCAGGGCATCAGCGCGGATTACCAGCAACTCATGCGTCTGTTCAGCCTGCTCGTCACAAGCTTTGTGGTAGCCTACTCCGCACGGGGATTCTTCGAAAGCGCCTGGCGTCATCTGCAATTCGGGGCACTGGTCATGGATCTCCCCGTGGCTCTGGCTATCGGCCTGGCCTACTGCGCCAGCGCCTTTGCCACCTTCAGTGGCTCCGGCGCCGTGTATTTCGACTCCGTGGTGATGTTCACTTTCCTCCTGCTCCTCGCCCGCTTTCTGGAAAAACGCCTGCGCTACCGGGATGCCATGGACTGGCAGGACGCGGAACAAACGCTCCCCGATGCCGTGCAGGTCTGGCGAAACAATCAGTGGACAACCATCCCCCGGCGCAGCCTTTCCGAGGGCGAACGGGTCCTGGTCCGCGCAGGTGACACCCTTCCCATTGATGGCACCGTTGAGCGTGGCACCGGCAGCGTGCGGGAGGACAGTTTCAGTGGCGAAGCCCTGCCCCGTTCCGTGACGATTGGCGATACGGTTTACGCAGGCACGGTGAACCTTGAGGAGTCCCTGGAACTCAGAGCCACAGGTAGCTACGCAGAGACCCGTCTGGCCGCACTGCAACGTTCCATTGATCAGGCGCAGAAGGACAAACCCGCCATCGCCCGGCTCGCTGATCGCATCGCTTCACGATTCATCGCTGGAATTTTGCTCATCGCATCCCTCACGGCCTTTGTCTGGTGGAGCATTGATCCCGACAAGGCGCTGTGGATCGCGCTCTCGGTGCTGGTGATCAGCTGCCCCTGTGCCCTATCCCTGGCGACCCCCGCAAGCCTCGCCAATGCCACCCACCTCCTCCGCCGCCGAGGTGTGATCGTAAATGGTGAAAATGCCCTGGAGTCCCTGGCAAGTCTTGATGTGGCTCTCTTTGATAAAACCGGCACGCTCACCAGCGGCGACTTTGCCCTGAAGACCGTACTTCCCCTGAGCGAGGGATGGGATGACGCTACCATCCGGGCAATCGCCGCATCTATGCAGCGCCATTCCAATCACCCCCTGGCAAGCGCTTTCGCCGCCATGGATCTCCAAGGCGATGTAGGGGCCGTGAGCTACCGGCCCGGGAAAGGTCTGGAAGGACGCTATGGGGGGCGACAACTGCGCCTGGGATCGCTGCATTTCTGCAAGGAAATAGCGCCGGAGCTTCCCCCTGAACCGAAGGAAGCGCTGTATTGGATTGCCCTTTGCGAAGAGAGCCAGGCTATCGCCTGGCTGGGACTGAGCGATGAGATCCATGGGGAAGCATTGCCGGTGCTCGAGCATGTTAGAGCCAAAGGTGTCGCCACGGAGCTCCTCACGGGTGATGCCTCGCAGCGCGCAACGCAGCTGGGCACTTCGCTCAAATTTGAGCGCATAGCAACCGGTCTATCCCCCGAAGACAAACTGGCGCGGCTGACCACCCTCCAGGAGGCCGGGGCCACGGTGCTCATGGTCGGCGACGGTCTCAACGACGCGCCGGTATTGAAGCGTGCCGATGTGTCCATCGCTGTCGCCGGCGCCACGGATCTTGCCAGGGCCCAGGCTGATTTTGTCATCATGGATGGTGATCTCAGGCAAATCACCCAGCTGGTCAATACAGCGCAGCGCACGCGGCAGATTATTATTCAGAATTTTTCCTGGGCATTGGCCTACAACGCTCTGGGCATACCCCTTGCAGCCATGGGATGGGTGCCGCCCTGGGCTGCGGCCGTCGGCATGTCTCTCAGCTCTCTGCTGGTGGTCGGTAACGCGGCCAGGCTGCGTCGCACCGGCCCTGTAGAGTAGATCACATGGAGAGTCTGTACCTACTCATCCCCGTGGCCATTGTTTTTGCCGTCATCGTGATTCGTCTTCTGCTCTGGGCCATCGACAGTGGCCAATACGATGACCTGGATAAGGAAAGCTGGCGAATCCTGGCTGATGAGGACATCGGGGAAACCGGAGAAAACGACAGGCAGGAAGACAGGCAGAAAGACAGGCAAGACAGCAGCAGGAGCACCGGCACTAACGATGATCAGTAACGATCTTCTGGCCGCCCTGGGTATTGGTCTGGCAGGAGCAGGACACTGCCTCGGCATGTGCGGTGGTATCGCCGCCGCCATCAATCTCGGCGGCAGGGGCGGTACCGCCACCACCATGGCCTATCACGCGGGTCGGCTGAGCAGCTACGCGGCCCTCGGTGCTCTCCTCGGCGCCATCGCCGGCAGTATTAACCTGGCCCAGTGGACCATGGCCCTTCGCTATCTGGCAGCCTTCCTGCTCATCGGCATGGGGCTGTCTATAGCCGATTGGTGGCGGGGCATGTCCAGACTGGAAAGCCTCGGTGCAAAACTCTGGAAACCCGTGCAGAAGCTATCATCCCGGCTTCTCCCCGTGCGCCATTGGTTTCAGGGTTACCTTCTGGGTTTATGCTGGGGCCTGATGCCCTGCGGCCTTATCTACAGCGCCCTGGCATGGTCCGCAACGGCCCAGGACATGGCCCGCTCGGGACTACTGATGCTGGCCTTTGGCGTGGGTACGCTGCCCGCAATGCTTACCACCAGTTTTGGGGCAGGAGGCATCCAGGCTCTCCTGAGGCGTCGTGGCCTCAAACTTCTTATCGCTGTTTTTCTTATCGGGTCGGGGTGTTGGTCCCTCATGATGACCTTTAACCATGGAGGGCATCTGAATCGCCCTATCGCCGCAGAGCCGCAGCACAACGCGACGCCCGGACACGGGGCACCCATGGACCACTCCCAGCACTAGGCGCCGTAGTCCTCCGGGCTCCTTGTGTCTTTATCCGGCGCTGAATCTTGGGCAGTTTTTCGCGCTGTTTTTTCTTCGGGTCCAGACGGCGCGCTGGACCTTACCCCAGGCGTTTCTCTCTGCAATGCATCATGAGCTGCCTGTCGCCCGAGCCCTTCGGCCCTGCGCATTTTCTGTTTTTTATGAAGCGGCCCCAGGGTCGCAATCAGCCAAAACACCGTGCCGAGGACCAGCACCACGGCGAAGACTGTCAATCCCAGTAAAGCGAAATTCATGGTTCCTCCAGAATCTTCCCGCCCCCAAATTGAGGTGTTGACGCTAGCACGATTCACCAAACATTTTGTCCGCCGCGAAGGCAAAAAAAACCCCGCTGAGGAGCGGGGAATCACAGGGGATGACGTTCACCGCGCCACCTTTCTCAAAGCCTCAGAACTTGTAGGCAACACCGACGTTGTAAACCCAGGGATCAATATCCACATCAAAGCTTACGGTGGCGTTGGCACCACTACCTGTGGTGACGTCGATATCAGCGGTGGTCCCGATATCGATGTACCAGACACCCAGATTCAAAGCCCACTTGTCGTTGAGGGGAATGTCCACGCCGGCTTGCGCCGCCAGTCCTACGGAATCGTCCAGGGACAGTTTCGCGGAGGTCACATCCAGGAGATCACCCAGCACTGCGCCAAGTTCGTTGTCGACTTTCTCGCTGAAGAAGGTGGTGTAGTTAACGCCCAGTCCCAGATAGGGCTGCCAGCCCTGCATGCCACCCCGGGGATACCACTGAATGCTCACCGTTGGAGGCAGGTGCTTCGTAGAACCTGCGGCAACGGGCAGGTCTGCGAGATCAATGTCGTGTTCAAAAGGCGTCGCCGCAAGCAACTCAACGCCCCAGTTGTCGGACATCATCCAGACCCCCATGAGGCTGATCGCGGTGCCATCATCCACATCCACGCCGCCAGGCAGGACCGTGGGGGGATCCGTTGGAAGCTCGATGGGGTCACTGTCACCGGAGGGAGCGACGGTCGCGATACCTCCACGAAAGATAATATCGCCCTGTTCGTAGGCCTGTGCGCCCATGCAGGCAATTCCCAACCCGGCCGCAACGGCAAGGACAAGCTGTTTCTTCATAATGATGTCACTCCTTTCCCTAAAATAAATGCCCATGGGCACCCTATGTATGCATCATAAAAGCGCAGGGACCCGCAAGCATTGATATCGGTCAAGGTTATGACTTGCCGTGTATAGTCATGAAAAACCTGTGCCGAGAGATCGAAGCGCAGCTAAGAAACCACCAGAGAGACCCGTTTTTTGCCATTCGCAAACGCTAGTGTCCTGATCAAACGTCTCCTTATCCCGAGCATCGCCTTCCTCGTCACAGGCTCTGCCCTGGCGACGGAGGTCATGGAGACCTCCGAGTTCTCCGACGCTGCGCTGGCAAGCGTGGGCAAACTCCATGTTCCCGGGCAGCGCTTTGAGGACGGGTACGTGAGGCACTTCGATGAAGACTGCTCGGCAACGCTGATCACGGACGATGCGAAGTCCCAGAGCTCAACACTCATCGTCAGCGCCTGGCACTGCCTTGAATTTTATCGTGACACCAGCAGAGTACTGACCTTTGAAACCGCCGGCGGCGAGACCCGCACCGCAAACCTCGTTGCCAGTGGGGGCAGTATGTACAGTGACTGGGCGCTCCTACGTCTCAACGCGCCTCTTCCCTACCCGGCAGTTATCGCCGTGGAAGGAAAGGTAGCCACGGACGCTCTGGTTATGGCGGGCTATCCGCGCCGCAGCTCCGGGGCCACCAAGGTACTGGAAACGGTTCGGGACTGCCGCATCACGGGCAGGGATGATCGGGACATCACAAGCGACTGTGTACTGCAGAAAGGTGCTTCGGGCGGGGCTGTATTCCTGGGAGGACCGGAGACGCGCTATTTGGGGGTGATATCACGCGGCGACGGAGAGTCTCAAAGCATCTACGTACCTCTGGCGCGCTTTCGCGCGAAAATCAGCGCTCATTTGGAGAGTGGTCGTCTTCCCTAGTATCGGCTGCATCGGCAGCGCTTGCCACGTCGGCCCGCGTTGCGCGCAGCATCTCTTCCACTTCATCCACAGCGCGATCAATGGTGAGCTCTCCGCTATCGGCGTGGTCATCAAACAGGTTGATCATTCGGTCGGAACGCCGCCCCAGAAGCATGAGACGCAGATACAGGCTGTGTTCCACCTTGGGTTTGGTGAGCGCGTCAATGCCAAAGGCGACGAGGCTAAGAGGACTGAGTAAAAAATCCCGGAGCGCGTCAGCAGCTAGTTTGAGTTGAAAAATGAGCACATGCCGCAACGCCGCAGAGGTAGTCACGCGACCATCATCATCGCCATCGTCATTGCTAAACATGATTCATCTCCCTCAGGCGGTCGCCCGGCTTAATACCAGCTATCTACGGGGCCACTGAGAAAAGCGGACTCGGGCAACTCCAGCACTGCGGGGATACCCTTTGACTGCGCCTCCTTCAAAGCTTCCGGGAGCGCGTCGGGAGACGCAACGCGCCGGGCAAAACAACCCAGGGCAATGGCGGCCGCTACAAAATCCGGCGCGTCGATATCAACGCCGATGGGCGTAATGGCATCGGCCAGCATGCCCTCGCGTATCTCCCGATAACCGTTATTGTTCCAAAGGAGCACAATGATCGGCAGTTTTTCCTGCACCGCAGAGGCCAGTTCCATAAAGGTAAATTGCGCGGCGCCATCGCCGATGAGGGCCACCACCGGCACCTCTTCGGGCAATACCCTTCGCGCCCCCAGGGCGGCAGGTAGGGCATAGCCCAGAGTTCCACCACCCGTGGCGGAGTGAAAGTAACGACGCTCGGCACAGGCCTCGTATTGCCACACGGCATAATAAGTGGGCAGAGTGCTGTCACCCACCAGGCAAAGACCCGGCAGTGATTCCTGAAGGTCGTCAAAAAATGCCTGGATCTCTGTATTCCAGTGTTTTTCCGTTAACATCGCCGCGCGGGTCGCGGCCACGCGCGCTGCTCCGGAGCCCTTTCTGCCGCCATCTTCCGGGAGGGAACCAAGAGAGAGGGGCGAGAGAGGCGAGAGGAGCGAAAGAAGCGATGCAAGGCTCTGGCGGGCATCACCACAGAGCGCCAGATGGGGTCGCTGATTGCGGCACATCTGCGCCGGGTCAATATCGATCCTTGCGAGCCAGGTCGGGTTTGCAAGCTCACCCAGAAACAGCATGTCGTAGTCTGTTTCCCCGAATTCCGTGCCCACGGCGAGGACCACATCGGAGGCCGCGATCATTTGCCGTACCGTGGTCAGGCTTGCACTGCCCCCGACCAGAAGCGGGTGCCCCCGGGGTAAGAGGCCCTTGGCATTCACCGTGGTGACCACCGGCAGATCCAGTCGCTCGGCGAGTTCCCGTATTTCCGCGCCGGCGCCCACCGCGCCGCCGCCTACAAGAAGCATTGGGGTTTCGGCATCACACAAACGCTCAGCCAGGGTCTTGAGTCCGTCGCTGTTCGCCGCCGGAGGGAGTACGGGGGGCCAGGGAACCGTCGACACGGCGCCGGCGTCCTGGGTAATGACATCCAGGGGAATCTGAATATGTACCGGTCCCGGTCGCGCGCTGGAGAACACAGCGAATGCCCGTGCCAGCACCTTGGGTAACTCCTCGGGATCCATAAGGGTGTGGCTGAAGCGACTGCACTGAGCGGCGAGGGCCGACTGATCCGGCACATCGTGTAAGCGCCCCTCCCCCATACCCAGATCCCGACGGGCCGCCACCGCGGTGACCACCAGCATGGGCACAGAGTCCGCCAGGGCCTGCATCATAGGCGTTATCGCATTGCCGAGACCGGGACCCGAGATCAGAAAACAGGCGGCGGGCCGTCCGGAGGCGCGAGCATAGCCATCGGCCATAAACGCGGCGCCCTGCTCATGGCGGGGGGATATATGTCGAATCGAACTGTTGTCCAGCCCCCGGTAAAGCTGCACGGTGTGATTCCCGGGAATACCAAAAACCGTATCAATACCGTAGGCCTCAAGGAGCCCTACCAACCGCTCGCCACAGCTTACTGCTTCTGCCGAGTTCAACTCATAGGCCCTCTGCCTGCTCCGGATGGGGCGACGGCAGCGCGCTTTCACCGATATGCTGCTCCCCCCGGGCTTTGGCGAGGTCCACCTGGCGCTGGCGTTCTGCGAACCGCGCTCGCTGCTCATCACTCTGCTTGTCGATGCAGTGGGGACAGCTCACGCCTTTGACGTAAGCCGCCGAACGAAGATCCTCATCGCTGATGGGATGACGGCAGGCGAAGCACTGATCGTAACTCCCCTTCTCCAGATCGTGATTGACCGCGACGCGGTCATCAAAGACAAAGCACTCACCCTCCCAGCTACTGGTCTCCTGCGGAACCTCCTCGAGATATTTCAGAATACCTCCCTTGAGGTGGTACACCTGGTCAAAGCCCTGCTCGAGAAGATAGGACGAGGCTTTTTCGCAACGGATACCGCCGGTGCAAAACATCGCAACCTTGGGGTTCTTACCGGGATCCAGATTCTCTTCCACCCAGGCAGGAAAATCCCGGAATGACGTGATACCTGGATCCACGGCTCCGCGAAAACTGCCAATGGCACACTCGTAGTCGTTACGGGTATCGATGAGCGTTACCTCGGAGTCTGCCAACACGGCATCCCACTCACCGGGCGTTACGTAGGTGCCGACAACGCGATTGGGATCCACCTGGGGAACACCCATGGTGACGATCTCTTTTTTGAGCTTTACCTTCATGCGGAGAAAGGGCTGCTCGTCATGGAGAGATTCCTTGTGCTCAAGATCCTCAAGCCGCGGGTCCGAGCGCAGCCAGGCGAGCACCGCATCCATGGCTTCCCGACTGCCCGCTACGGTGCCGTTGATCCCTTCTTCGGCGAGGAGCAGCGTACCCTTCAGCCCGTGGCTACGACACTGCTCAAGAAGCGGCTCCCGCAGGGCCTTGTAATCCTCAAGGGCGACAAACTTATAGAGGGCTGCAACCACCACGGCCATCAGGGCTTTGCTCCGCTGTCGGCCTTGCTACCCCCCAGGCAATCGGGGGACGCCGGTGCTTCGTGAGTTCTCTCCTGCCATTCCCGGGGATCGTAAAGGTGCATCGCCAGGGCATGAATGGGCCCCGCGAGCAGTGCCGCCAGCTCCTTGTACACCAGCTGATGGCGGGCGACGGCGCGTTTGCCTTCAAACGCTGAGGATGCCATGACCAGCCGAAAATGGGTTTCCGAGTTTGCCGGCACGCTGTGCATATGACTCTCGTTGGCCAACTCAAGCCACTGGGGCGAAAACGCCGCCTGCAGTTGCGTCTCCAATTGTTCTTGAACTCTCATAAAATCTCCTGAAATCCGCTCGGGATTATACGCTCCACGCAGCGCGCTTTCAGCGCCTGTTGCCAAAGGATTTCCCGCAACCCGGGGAAGCTCTATACTCAGGGCATGGCTAAAGATACTGAAGAGCGCTACGACATCGCCTTTGCGGGTGAGTGCCTTGAGGGGAAAGACCCCCAGGCAGTTCGCGTCGCTGTGGGAGACCTGTTCAAGGCAGACGAGGCTACCCTTGAGCGCCTGTTTTCGGGCACTCGACAACGCATCAAGCGAAATTGCGACAAGGCCACTGCGCTCAAGTATCAGAAGAGCCTTGCTCATGTTGGCGCCAAGGCGATTATTACCCGGGCAAGCAGTCCCGGCGACGCGCCCTCCGGGCCCGCAGCCACAGCGACACAGGGCAAGGCATCAACGGCCCCGCTAGCCACATCTACATCTTCGTCCACACCTTCATCGCCATCTACATCTCCAACCGAATCGGCCGGGCAGGAGGCAGCGTCCCCTCAGAACGCCGATGAGGCTTTTGAGTTATTGCCCGGCGGCAGCGATATTTTGAGACCCGAGGAACGCATCGTTCACGAGGACGCGGGGGTAGACCTCAGTCATTTGTCCCTGGCAGAGGCCGGTGAAACCCTCGGCGTTACGTCCGCCGTTGATGCACCCGCAGTGAGCGTACCGGAGTTAGCCGTAGCGGAACCGGGTGCGCGCATGGCCCCTGAGGACGGAACACCGCCTCCGCCGGCACCAGACACCTCCGCTCTCGACCTGGCGCCGACGGGCGCAGATCTTGTGGACCCCGCAGACCACGATGTAGCCCCCCCCGCGGTCAATACGGATCATCTGAACCTTGCGGAGTCCGGCAGCGATTTACTGAACGCCGATGAGCGCCCGGTAGACGATGCCGAGGCGCCGGATACCAGCCACCTGGCCCTGGACGCCAGTGACGACGCAACGAAAACCGAGTAGCACTGTGAATACCGATACCCTCCCCGCCCCGGCGCTTCCGCGCCGTCTTGCCGCCATTGTTTACGACTCTCTGCTGGTCATTCCGCTCATCATGGTTTGCGTGGCCATAGGACTGGGTATCCGACAGCTTCTGGGGAGCGCGGCGGACAGTCTCCTTCCGGCAACGGTTGTTCAAATGATCGCCGTGTTCAGCTGCATCGGGTTTTTTGGCGTGTTCTGGTTGAAAAGCGGCCAGACGCTGGGCATGCAGGCCTGGCGACTGAAGCTGGTACCCATGCCCGGGAATGAATTGAGCTTTGGCCGCGTGGTGACCCGCTGTCTGTCAGCGCTATTGTCGGCCCTGTGCCTGGGCCTGGGGTATTGGTGGTGCCTGTTTGATAAACGAAAGCGCTGCTGGCACGACTACCTGTCGGGGACCGAGTTGGTGCTGCTGCCCAAGAAGTCCAAAAAATCCAAAAAACCGGAAAAGAACGACAGCGGGCAGGGTACAGACACGTAGCCCTGAGCAGTACCCCAACATCCCGCGTGCTTGACTCTCGCCTGTCTTTCGCCTGTCTCGCCTGTCTTTCGCTAAACCTCAGGCCTTGCGCAACAGATAAAGCCCCACAAGAACGCAACTGAGCACCGGCGCCAGGGCGGCGTAAAGAGGCGGAAACCCAAACACCAGACTCGCCGGCCCTAAAAGATCCTGGCTGAGCTGAAACAGGATGCCCACCATCACGCCGGCAAAAATCCGAAATCCCAGGGTGCCGTCGCGAAGGGGCCCGAAAACAAAGGAAATGGCTATAAGCACCAGGGCAGCCACCGCCGCGGGTTGCATGAGCTTGCGCCAGGTCGCCAGCTCAAAGTCCGCAACATCCTCACCCTGAGAACGGAGAAAGGCCGCGTAGTCGACAAGATCCACCAGGGTCAGCTGCGAGGGCGCGACATTTTCCAGGGACAGGATCTTCGGGGTGATGTTACTCGGCAAAAAGAGCGCCGGGGCCGACGCTTTACGGACACGGTCCCTGGAAAACTCACTGCTTTGCACGTCCCGGAGGCGCCAGCCCTCGCCGTCGTAGCGTCCACTGTCGGCAAACAGCGCGCGCTGCATCCAACCGTCTTCCTCAAACTCGTAAGCGGTTACGCCGAACACCTCGTTGTCCGGAGCAATAGCCTGTACGTGAAAGAACACCGCGCCGTCCCTGCGCCAGATACCCTGCTCCGTGTCCACCTGCCTGCCGGCATACCGGGCGATGGCCCTGCCGCTCTGGGCCTGCTGCTCGGCCTTTGGAGCGATGTATTCGCCCAGAAGAAATCCAAAGACCGCGATGACCAGCGCCTGCTTGAGAACCATCCAGGCCAGACGCCCGTTGGAGATCCCGGCGGCGCGCATCACCACCAGTTCGCTGGTGGATGCGAGTTGACCGAGGCCGATCAGGGCACCGATGAGCGCGGCGAAGGGTATGAACTCATACACCCGTCGTGGCATGGTGAGCATCACGTAGCGTCCGATTTCCGCAAAACCATAGCTGGCACTGCGACTATCCGACTCATCGATAAACGCCGACAAACCGTCGATTCCCACAATCACCAATAACACCAGGAGGATGGAAAGCCAGACCGTGCGCGCTACATAGCGGTTCAATTTGCGCATATCAGGCTCCCCGCAGCCTTCTCATGCGATCGGGGCCAAAGAGCAAAAGGAGCGCCAGAGCAAAAAAACCCAGATGCAGGAGATACATCTGGTACGCCGGCGCGTCACCCTCGGCAACACTGGTACGAATGCTTGCCAGGGCAAAGAGATAAGAAAGATGCAGAAGCAGGGCTGGAGCAAGTTTGATGTAGCGCCCCCGGCGATGGTTGGTTTTACTCAGACTCAGGGCTAGAAGAGCAACCACCGGCACCATAAGCGCCACGGATAGTCGCCAGTGAAGCGCTGCTCTGTCCTCGGCATTGTCAGAGTCCAGGAGCGCTGCCGTCGGCTTTGCGTCCACGGGTTCACTGCGCGCCATGGAAGGCGTATCGGGGAGTCGCTGCCCGAAGGTACCGAAACGCACAATCCGGTAGTCAGCGCGTCCGGGCGTGCCGCTAAAGCGATAGCCGTCCCGGAGTTCGAGATAGCGCACGCCGGACTCGGGATCGACAACGACGGAGCCCCGCCGGGCTACGGTAACGCCGGCCACCTCTGTATCCGCCGTGCGATCTTCCGGGGCGTACAAGAACACCTGGTCCAGCTCTCCCGCTTCGGGATCGATATCCGCCGCATAGGTCACCGTACCGTCATCCCCCCGGGGCTGGAAACGCCCCGCCGCCAATAGCTGAAGTCCCTGGAGTGCCTGAGGATCATTCAGCAGCGCTTCACTGCGCGCGACACCCTGGGGCGTTACCAGCAAGGACAAACCGGCAACCACCAGCATAATCAGCAGCGCGGGGGCCAGGGTAAAGCTCGCCAGTTTTGCCGGGCCCACGCCACAGGCGCTGAGAATCACCATTTCACTCTCAACGTAGAGCCTGCCGTAGGACATGAGGATGCCGATAAACAGGCCCAGGGGAAGAAGCAGCTCCAGAAAACCCGGCAGGCGATAGAACATCACCGGCAGCAGAATTTCCGCGGCCAGCTTTCCCGATGCGGCCTCCGCAAGATACTTCACGAAGCGACCCGTCAGAATGATGGCCAGGAGCACAGAGCTCACCGCCAGGGTATGCCCCAGTACATCGCCCGCCAGATACCCACGCAATTTCATGGAGACTCCGGATCGGATCGGCTAATGACGTGTCTGGAGAGTTCAGTTTGCACGCTGTTCATCTTACACTAGGGCTTCCTATCTTTTAGAGAGATTCACCATGGCAGCACTTCGCTTTTCCGCCAGCGACCCACAAAAGGCCTCCGCCAAATCCACCCAATGCGCAATCCTGCCCGTGGGCAGCTCCCTGCGACTTGATGACGCCGGCCGCGCCCTCGCAAAGGACAGCGCGGGTGTGCTCTCGGCAGCCCTCAAGGGTGGGGAGTTTAAAGGACAAGTAGGAGAAACGCTGCTTATCCACGGCCCCGGTGACGCTGAGCGTATTCTTCTCATTGGTGCGGGTGACGGAAAACTCGGCCGCGGTGATTACCTGAAGCTAAGCCGCTCCCTGGCCCGCGCCCTCCTCGCCAGCAAAGCGAAGGATGCACAGATGCATCTTGGCGCCCTCAAGGTTAACAGCGGCGACTGGGACTGGCTCTGCCAGCGTCTCGCAACAGATCTTGTATATCACGGTTATCGCTATGCCCTGACGCTGTCCAAGCCGAAACCGGCGCCCAGCCTCACGCGCTTTGCCCTCCTGAGTGGTGACCCGGCCCTCGTGCGCCGGGCAAAAAGCGCCCTGAACCGCGGTGCCCAGGCGGGTGCCGGCATCAATCTGGCCCGGGAACTGGCCAACCTTCCGGCCAATTACTGCACCCCGGAACACCTCGCTAAAGAAGCGCGCAAACTGGCCCGCAGCAATGCCAAGGCGAGCTGCAAAATCCTGAACGAAAAAGCCATGGCAGAGCTGGGTATGCACTCCCTGCTGTCGGTAACGGCGGGAACGGCGACGCCCGCGAAACTCATCGTCCTGGAATACAAGGGCGGTAAGCGCGGAGCAGCGCCCCATGTTCTCGTGGGAAAAGGCATCACCTTCGACAGTGGTGGCATCTCGCTGAAGCCCGGCGCCAAAATGGACGAGATGAAATTCGACATGGGCGGCGCGGCGAGTGTTCTGGGAACCATGCAGGCCGTCATGGAAATGGCCCTGCCAATCAATGTTGTCGCCATTATTGCTGCGGCGGAGAACATGCCCAGCGGCACCGCCACCAAGCCCGGCGACGTCATTACCTCCATGGCGGGCATCACCATTGAGGTGCTCAACACCGACGCCGAGGGTCGCCTCGTGCTCTGCGATGCTCTGACCTATGCCGAGCGCTTCAAGCCGGCAAGTGTCGTGGATATCGCGACTCTTACGGGCGCCTGCGTGGTCGCCCTGGGCAGCCATGCCTCGGGCTTGTATGCCAATGACGACAAGCTTGCGGACCAACTCCTTGAAGCGGGCACCACAAGCCACGACCGCGCCTGGCGAATGCCTCTGTGGGAGGACTACCAGCGCCAGCTCGACAGCAATTTTGCGGATATGGGCAACATCGGAGGCCCCGGCGGCGGCAGTGTCACCGCCGCGTGCTTCCTCTCCCGCTTTGCCACAAAGTACAACTGGGCACACCTGGATATCGCCGGGTCCGCCTGGGACTCGTCCCCCAAGGGTGCAACGGGGCGCCCCGTAGGTTTGCTCACGCAATATCTCTGCGATCGGGCGTCGGCTGATTGACCCGCGTCGGCTTCTACATCGTAGAAAATACCGATACGAGCAGCCGCACGCGCCTGGCGCTGCGGCTTACGGAGAAGGCCCACAAGCAGGGCCATCGTGTTTTCATCAACAGCGAGAATGAGGCGCAGGCCCGGGAGCTTGATGAGCTTCTCTGGACCTTCCGGCCCGCAAGCTTTCTCCCCCACGCCCTCTGCAGTGACGATAGCTCGGAGCAAATCTGCATTGGCTGGGGGCAGGAGCCCGCAGGGCACGACGATCTGCTCATCAATCTGCAGTTATCGGTGCCGGATTTCATCGGGCGTTTTCAGCGTGTCGCGGAACTGGTTAACCAGGAGCCCGCCAGGCTGGAGGCCCTCCGGCACTCCTGGCGGCACTATCGCGAACGGGGCTACGCGTTGGAAGAACATCGCCTCCCCAGCGTATAATTCGCGCTCTTTTCTAAACCCTCGCATTCTCGGGAATACCGACATCCCCGACGCTCCATGAGACTGACACTTTAATGATGGACAAAACATTTCAACCGGCTGAGCTGGAACAACGCTGGTACCAGCAATGGGAAGACGCGGGCTACTTTGCTCCCCAGGGCGGCGACCAGGCCTTCTCCGTGATGATCCCGCCACCCAATGTCACGGGCAGCCTTCACATGGGTCACGGCTTCCAGGAAACCATCATCGACGCCCTGGTGCGTTATCACCGCATGGCGGGTTACGACACCCTGTGGCAACCCGGTACGGATCACGCGGGCATCGCCACCCAGATGGTGGTGGAGCGTCAACTGGCGGCCCAGGGCAAAGATCGCCATGAGATGGGCAGAGAAGCCTTCATCGAAAAAATCTGGGAGTGGAAAGCCAGCTCCGGCGGTACCATCACCCAGCAGTTGCGACGCCTCGGCGCCTCCCCGGACTGGTCCCGGGAGCGCTTTACGATGGATGAAGGTCTTTCTGCGGCAGTGCAGGAGGTCTTTATCCGGCTGTACCGGGAAGGCCTGATCTACCGGGGCCAGCGTCTCGTGAACTGGGACCCGGCGATTCACACCGCGATTTCCGATCTCGAGGTTATCTCCGAGGAAGAACAGGGCAAACTGTGGCATTTCCGCTATCCCCTCGCCGACGGTTCCGGCCACCTCACCGTAGCGACGACCCGTCCGGAGACGATGCTTGGCGATGCCGCGGTAGCCGTGCACCCCGACGACGAGCGCTATGCGCATCTCGTGGGCAAAGAGATCGCCTTACCCCTGTGTGATCGATCCATTCCCATTATTGCCGACGACTATGTGGATCCGGAGTTCGGTACCGGCTGCGTAAAAATCACCCCCGCCCATGATTTCAATGATTATGAGGTAGGCCAGCGTCACGGCCTGCCCCTCATCAATATTTTCGACGACGACGCTGCCATCAACAATCAGGCGCCGGAGTTCTATCGGGGCATGGATCGCTTCACGGCAAGGGAAAAAATCGTTGAGGATTTTCGCCACCTCGGGCTCCTGGAAAAGATCGACGATCACGTGCTGAAGGTTCCCCGGGGGGATCGCAGCGGCGTGATTATCGAGCCCTACCTCACGCAGCAGTGGTATGTGGATGCCAAAGCCCTCGCCGGACCGGCGATCGAAGCGGTAGAAAGCGGTCAGATCGAGTTTGTTCCCAAGCAGTGGGAGAACACCTATTTCGCCTGGATGCGGGATATTCAGGACTGGTGTATCAGCCGACAGCTCTGGTGGGGACATCGTATTCCCGCCTGGTTTGACCCCGAAGGCAATATTTATGTCGGCGCCGATGAGGCGAGTGTCCGCGCCGAAAACCGCCTGGACGACAGCCTGCCCTTGCATCAGGACGAGGACGTGCTCGATACCTGGTTTTCTTCCGCCCTCTGGACCTTCAGCACCCTCGGCTGGCCCGAGGATGAGGAGATGCTGAAGCGCTTTCATCCCACGAGCGTACTGGTAACCGGCTTCGACATCATATTCTTCTGGGTCGCGCGCATGATCATGATGACCCTGCATTTTCGCGGGGAAGTGCCCTTCCGACAGGTTTACGTCCATGGCCTCGTTCGCGACGCCGAGGGCCAGAAGATGTCCAAGTCAAAGGGCAACGTGCTGGACCCCATTGATCTCATCGACGGCATCGACCTTCCCACCCTGGTCGAAAAACGCACCTCCGGTCTCATGCAGCCGCAGCAGGCAGAGCGTATTCGCGAAGCAACCCGTTCCCAGTTTCCCAATGGCATCAACGCCTACGGTACGGACGCCCTGCGCTTCACCTTCTATTCCCTGGCTGCCACGGGCCGCGACATCAAGTTTGATATCGGCCGTATCGAGGGCTTTCGAAACTTCTGCAATAAAATCTGGAACGCAGCCCGCTTTGTGCTCATGAATTGCGAGGGCAAAGACTGTGGCGCTGACGAAAGTCTGCCCTACACCCTGGGTACCGCGGAGCGCTGGATTGACAGTGAACTTCAGCGCACCCTGGAACGGTTCCGCAAGTCCATTGCTGACTATCGCTTCGATCTGGCTTCCCAGGCCCTTTACGATTTCATCTGGAACGAGTACTGCGACTGGTACCTCGAACTGTCCAAGGTAGCCCTGCGCGATGAGAGCGATCCGGCGGTGGCCCGAGGCATCCGACGCACTCTGATCCGCACCCTGGAGCAAAGTCTACGGGCTCTCCATCCGCTCATGCCCTACATCACCGAAGAAATCTGGCAGAACGTTGCGCCCCTCGCCGGCGTGACGGGTCCAACGATCATGCTTCAGAGTTTTCCCGTAGAAGACCCCGACCGCATCGACAGCGATGCCGTCGCAGACATAGCCTGGCTCAAGGGCTTTGCTCTCGCGGTACGGACAATCCGCGGAGAGATGAATATACCACCGGGCAAACGCCTGTCGGTGCTGCTTCGCGAGGGCGATCGTGAGGATCCCCGGCGCATCGCCAGCCTTGAGGCCCAGCTAAAACAGCTCGCAGGACTGGAGAGTATTGCATGGCTGGAAGGCGAAGCCCCCGCCTCCGCTACGGGGATTAGTGGGAATCTGGAAATCCTGGTGCCCCTGGCAGACATCATTGATCCGAAAGCAGAGCTTGCGCGCCTCGACAAAGAGGTGGAAAAACTTCGCGCCGAGTTGAAACGTATTGAAGGAAAACTGAATAATGAAGGTTTTGTGGCAAAGGCCCCCGCAGAGGTCGTCGCAAAGGAACGGGAGAAACTGCGGTCACAGCAGGCGTCTCTCGAAAAGCTGCTGATGCAAAAGCAGCAGTTAGGTAACATCCCGACCTGAACTGGCCGCAGAGTCAGTTACAAGCAATGCCGGAGAAGCACCAATGAGCGACAGAAAAAATGGCACGGTTAAATGGTTTAACAACGCCAAAGGTTTTGGATTTATTACAGGCGAGAGCTTCGATGGCGATGTGTTCGTGCATTTCCGGTCCATTCAGGGTGATGGTTTCCGAACCCTGAACGAGGGCGAAGAAGTCGAGTTCACATTGACTGAGGGCCCCAAGGGTCTTCAGGCTGAGGATGTCGCCAAACTTTAGTCAACTGCCCCCGAGGGGGCGTCCACCGTTACGTTAAGGAGTCCCATGTCTATTCCAGGCAAAGTGCTGTTCGCCTTGTTATCAGCACTCGTAGTTTCATTTTTGGCAAGCACGTTTTACGAGGGACACACCCTCGGCAGCCTGTTCCCCGCTTCGGCAATCGCTGCTGTCCTCGCCGTCATTCTCAGCCACCGAGCCCTCCCCATGCCCGCCAGCCTGAGCAACGACACCCCGGCCGCCCCCAAGGCTGCAAAGCCCGAAAAGCGAGAAAAACCGGGGAAGAAAAAAGAAGCCAAGAAACCAAAGAACGATAGAAAATCTGAAAAGAAATCCGAGAAAAAAGCCGAGAAGAGCGCCGGAAAACCAACGAATACAGCCGCGGAGCAGTCTCCGGCAGCGCCTGCGGGTGACGCGGAGGAAGGCACGGTGAAATGGTTTAACGGCACCAAGGGTTTTGGCTTCATCATCCGCGAAAACGGCGATGAAATTTTTGTTCACCACCGGTCCATCATCGGTGAAGGCCGCCGCAGTCTGCGCGACGGCGCTCCGGTGCGATACCGCGTGGTCACCACGGACAAAGGACCCCAGGCCGAAGAAGTAGAGGCGCTGGATTAGTCGTGGCGGCCAGACAGCAGCATCGTTTCCGGGGAGTTATCCTCCCGACTTCCAGCCACCCCGAGATCCGAAGGACCAAGCGCGAGCAGGACGCACCTTCAATCCACGGCAATAAGCTGTGGAAATCAAGCTGTCTGGTGATTGACTACCTGCATAAAAATCCGGAGCCAGGCCCTCAGAAGGTATTGGATGTGGGTTGTGGCTGGGGCATCGGAGGCATCTGGTGTGCCAAGCGCTACGGCGCCTCGGTGACCTCCGTGGACGCGGATCCCAATGTGTTCCCCTTTCTGGATGTCACCGCCGAGCTCAATGGTGTCAACACAAAGTCCCGCGTAGCCCGCTTTGAAAAACTCAACGGCAAGTTTCTTCGCGATTTCGATACGCTCATTGCCGCGGACATCTGCTTCTGGGATGAGCTGGTGGATCCCGTGGCCAATATGGTCAATCGCGCCGTCAAAGCCGGCGTTGAACGTATCATTATTGCCGACCCCGAGCGCCCCACATTTCACGAGATGGCAGCCCGCTGCGTGGACCGTCATGGGGGTGAGGTGCTGGAGTGGAAGACAAAAGGTAGTCTGGCTGCCCGCGGCGCGCTTCTGGTGATCAATAACTACTGATGCCGTCGGCCCCGAGCCGCAGCGCTCTTTACCACGACCAGCCGCAGCGCCTGTCAATATAGCCAATAGCTGGCAGAAACCCCCTCCGCGGGGACGATCTGACCACCCGCGATCGCGGGTCGATAACGCGTCGCCGCAATCTGGCGCAGGAGACGCCCTACGGAGCGCTGCCATCTCGGATCCACGGTCGCAGCGTCCGCGGTGGCACGACCGCTTTCGCTCACACTTAAACGCACGGTGATGGGTCCCTCGGCATCTTCCTCTGCGAATTCCCAGAACACACCGCTATCCGGCAATGGCACGGGCTCCGAGAACCACTGCGCGGCGAGGCTCCCCAGGCCCTGATCCGTAAGCTCCCGCCACAGACTCTCGTAAAGGGCAGCCGCCTCTCGGTAGCTTCCATGCCACTGGGTCCAGTCAGCGAGGGCAAGCTTTGCCTCCGCCCGGGCTCGATGATCGTCGGGGGGTATAGCCGCGAGCAGGTTCTCAAGGAGTCTGCGCCCCGCGCCGCGGAGCGTGCGTTGCAGGTTTTCGAGACGCTCCTGCTGGAGATTGAAATCCCGGGGATCGTCACTGCGGGAAAAGCCATTAACCCGCTCCCGAAACACCGGTTGGGGCTGAACCCTGTCCTCGATGAGATACAAGGTCTTGAGCTGGCTGTAGGTCACATCTGCCAGGCGCCGGTAGTCAAACGGCGCGTTATTTTTTCCGCTTGCGGCGCCCTCCTCTCCCTCTGAGCCCATAGCGCCTTCTGCAGGGTCATCGCGAGTGCTGAATTGCTCAAGAATTTCTTCATGCATGCGATGCAAATTGAGTAAGCGGTCCATAGGGTCACGGTCCAGCCCTCGGCGCAGCGCTTCCCGTTGCCAACGGAGATACTCCAGGGTGGCATCCCAGCGAAGGGCATCCCAGGGGGGCTGCCCCGACCCATAAAGTCGAAAAAAATAGTCGTAGCGCTGATCCAGACCCTCAAAATCGCCGACCTTCCGCAGGCTTTGGAGCATGGCCTGCAGTACCGGCCGTTGCGCTTCACTGTAAAGGCCGTCATTGACGCGGATCAGGTGGAGGGCCCGCGCCCGACTCTGTTGTGCGAGGGCAAGATTCCCCGCCGCCTCCTGCGCCCGCCCCAGGTCGTCGAGCGTCTCAGCCAGGCTCATGGCGTAGGGTCCTTCCTCATACTCCTGCTCGCTCAGTTGCTTGCTCAGGGCCTGAATAAGCTCGGATGCTTCTGCCGTGGGCAGCACCCGGGGAGAGGTCGCCGGCACCGGCGGCGCTTCCTCGGGCCAGCGAGCGCCGGCTTCAACAAAGTATTTGCCATAGGCAGCGCCCGCAGCGAAGACGCCGGGAGCGACCAGGAAAAACAGCGCGGCAAGGAAGGACGGCAATGGATTCATAGAGTCGATATAATGACGGATCTTAGTGTCCGATACACCTGCCGAAACCCCATGAGTAAAAAACAACGCCGGGATATCCCGCGCTTTGCGCATCCCATTATTGAGACCCACTGTCACCTCGACTACCTCGAGCCTGACGACCTCGCCGAGGAGCTCACAACTGCACGGGATGTGGGTGTGGAGCGCATCATTACCATCGCCGTGAGTCCGGATAATCTGGACACCGTGCGGGTTATTGCCGGACGGGAAGACCGCATTTACTGCACTCAGGGCATACACCCCCACGAGGCAGAACAATACTCGCCGACGGTTGACGCACGCATCCGGGAAGGCGCCCTGGATCCCCGCGTTGTCGCCATTGGTGAAATAGGCCTCGATTACTACTATGACCACGCAGACCGCGGCGTTCAGCGCCAGGTGTTTGCGGATCAGCTGAGCATTGCCGCTGCCTGCGACCTGCCCGTCGTCATCCACAGTCGCGATGCCGATGAGGACATGGAAGCGATCCTTGCCGAGCACCTCGACCGTCTTCCCCGACGAGGTGTTATTCACAGCTTCAGTTCCGGTCTGGATCTGGCGGAATTTGCCCTCGAGGCTGGCTTCATGCTCGGTTTCAACGGCATGGTGACTTTTAATCGTGCCGATAATGTCAGGGACGCTGTGGCCATCACGCCGATGGAGCAGCTGGTGCTAGAGACCGATGCTCCCTATCTGACACCCGTACCCTACCGCGGCCGAAGCAACGGACCCCGGTATCTGCCTTTCGTGGCAGAAAAAGTTGCCGAGATCAAAGACACCCCCATCGACGCACTCCTGAAACAGTGCTACGCCAACAGTGAACGCTTGTTTTTCAGCGCTCAGAATACCCGGCAGGAGGAATGCGCCTGATGAGTTATGCCATTGGACAGCGCTGGCTGAGCCACGCCGATAGCGAACTGGGCCTGGGAATCGTTGTAGAGCTGGACGGCCGACGGGTGAGCGTGCATTTCCCCGCTGTAGAAGAAGAGCGCACCTACGCTACAGACAACGCCCCCCTGACACGGGTAAAACTTCGTGAAGGCGATGCCCTCCACACCCGGGATGGCCGCAAGTTACAGGTGCTGGCGGTCCATGAGGAGCAGGAGCTGCTCATTTACGAAGTCGCCGGTGAGGGCCAGCGGGAGCTTCTCGCGGAGCTGGATCTCGATGACCATATTGATCTGGCGACGCCGCGGCAACGGCTACTGGCGAGCCAGTACGACGGCCATGCTGCCTTCGCCTTGCGTATGGCGACGGCGGAGCATTTGCATCGGCTGCAGCAGAGCGGTCTGCGAGGCCTCCTCGGTACGCGCACGGCCCTCCTCCCTCACCAGCTGTACGTGGCCAATGAAGTGGGCAAGCGCCACGCACCCCGGGTACTCCTCGCTGACGAGGTTGGCCTGGGAAAAACCATAGAAGCGGGCATGATCCTTCACCGCCAGCTTCTCAGCGGGGACAGCCGTCGCGTGCTCATCATGGTCCCCGCGTCCCTGCAGTTTCAATGGCTGGTCGAAATGCGCCGGCGCTTTAATCTCCAGTTTGCCCTCTTCGACGACGACCGTCTCATGGAGAGCGGTGAAGGAAGCAATCCCTTCGAAGACGAACAGCTCGTGCTCTGCTCTACGGACCTGTTCCTGGACCCCACTGCCCGGGCGCTCGCGCTGGACGCGGAATGGGACATGCTGATCGTCGATGAGGTGCACCGCCTTGCCTGGCACCGCGACAGTGTGAGCGATGAATTTCGCTTTTTGGAGAGCATGGCGGCGCAGATCCCGGGTCTGTTGCTCCTCACGGCCACACCGGAGCAGGTCGGCCTGGAAGCCCACTTTGCGCGACTGGCACTTCTCGATCCCGAGCGTTTTCATGACTTTGCCGCCTTTGAAGAGGAAGAGTCCCAGTACAAGCGTTGGAGCAGTCTCACCGATGCCCTCGACCGGGGGGAGAAACCCCAGGGGCTACCCGCTGATATCGACCCCGAGGCAGCTCCCGAGCGACAGGTAGCCGCTCTGCTTGATCGCTACGGCACGGGCCGGGTGCTGTTTCGCAACGCCCGGGCCAGCGTCGGTGGATTCCCCACGCGGGAGATGCAGCCCCATCCACTCCCTGCCGTGGATAGCCCCGTCTATCAACATCTCTACCCCGATCTCCATGTCGACACGGAACAGTGGCTCCAGGAAGACCCGCGGGTCGCCTGGCTCGTGAGCCAGCTCAAAGCGCTACGACCGGAGAAAGTTTTGGTGATCTGTGCCAAAGCGGATACGGCTCTGGCATTGGAAAGCTATCTGCAGCTTAGAGCCGGCATCCGCTCCGCTGCGTTTCACGAACAATTGAGTCTGGTTGAGCGCGACCGGGCAGCGGCGTACTTTGCCGAGCAGGAGCAGGGAGCGCAGGCTCTCATATGCTCCGAGATTGGCGGTGAGGGTCGCAATTTCCAATTCGCCCAGCACCTCATTCTTTTTGACCTTCCCGAACACCCCGATCAGCTGGAACAACGTATTGGTCGCCTTGATCGCATCGGGCAGAAAGAGCGCATTTTTATTCATGTGCCTTACATCGAAGGAAGTGCTCAGGAAACGCTGATGCGCTGGTATCACGAAGGCATCGATCTCTTCCGTTCCAGCTGCTCCGCTGGCGATATGATTCTTGGCGAGTTCAAGGAATCTCTGGAAGAGCAGCTTCGGGAGCAGAACGGGGCTTTTGAGGCACTCCTCCGTGATACCGCGGATTTCACCGAGCGCGCACGAAAAGAACTCAGCGAAGGGCGGGACAAGCTTCTCGAACGAAGCTCCTGTAACGCAGAGCAGGGGCAGGCCCTGGGGACTGCCATCAGTGACATCGAAGACCCGGACACCCTGGGCGCTTTCCTTCGGGAGCTTTGCGATGTCACCGGCGTCGAGCATGAAGATCTCGGCGATAGCAGCAGTGTTCTGCGACGCGGAGAGCAGGAATTACTGGAAATTTTTCCCGAGGTGCCCGAAGACGGCTGCACCGTGACCGTGTCCCGGGATGAGGCGCTGGCGCGGGAAGACTGGATATTCCTTGGCTGGGAACACCCGTGGATGGAAAACGCTATGACCACGGTCCTGGGCAGTGCCCTGGGCCAGGCCAGCGTTGGCGCCATGAAGCTCAAGGGGGTCCCCGGAGGCTCCCGACTCTACGAGCTGCTGTTTACCGTATCCCTGAGCGCACCCCGGGCATTGGGCTTGCAGCGCTATCTACCCCTGGCGCCCCAGCGCATACTCCTGGACGCCTCAGGCAGAGACCTGAGCAAATTACTGACCCACGAGCGTCTCAACGAGCGGGTCGAGAAAGTCCCCCGGGGCACCGTAAGCAAAATTGTGCGCCAGCTCCGCGAGGAGATCGAAACCCGCATCGATGATGCCGAGGCACAGTTCGCCGGAGAGTTAGAGACTCGCCAGAAGGAAGCGGCGCAGCGCTACGGCGAGCAAATGGACGAGGAAATCGCCCGTCTCAGCGCCCTGCGGGCCGTGAACCCTGCGATTCGTGAAGAAGAGATTGAGAATCTGCGCCTCCGTAAAGAGGCGGGTCTTGTCGCCCTGGGAACCGCGCGGTCGACGCTCCAGGGCGTCCGCCTGGTGATCACCCGCTAGGACGACACATCCTGACCGCCATCGAGGACGAGCACATGGCCCGTCACAAACGCTGAGGCACGAGAGCAGAGATAAATGGCCGATCCCGCGGCGTCCTCGGGCGTGCCAATGCGTCGCCGGGGAATATCGGCGGCCATCTCCGCTTCGTGATCCAGGAGGTGTGCGGTCATCTTGCTCGGAAAGAATCCCGGCGCGATGGCGTTGACATTCACATTGTCCGCTGCCAGATCAACCGCCAGCTGCCGCGTCAAATGGTGCACCGCTGCTTTACTCGCTGTGTAGGAATAGTTTTGCAGTGGCGCATAAGATAAGCCGTTGATAGATCCGATGTTGATGACCCGGGCGGGGTCGTCATCCGTGGCGCCGGCGCGGAGCGGCGGCAAAAGCGCCTGGGTAAGAAAGAATAGAGACTTCACATTGAGGTCCATGACCTTATCCCAACCGCTCTCGGGGAAATCGTCCAGAGCTGCCCCCCAGGATGCGCCCGCATTGTTGATCAGAATATCGATCCTGGATTCCCGGGATTTAAGCTCCGCAGCGAAATTCTCCACCCCTTCAAGATCACCGAGGTTGCTTGGGATCGCAATGCATTCACCCAGAGCTGACAGCTCGTCCGCTGTGGCCTGCAACTCCTCTGCGCGACGGGCCGTTATGTAGGTTTTTACGCCATTTTCTACAAAGCCCCGCGCAATCATCGCGCCGATGCCCCGGGAACCGCCCGTCACCACCGCGACTTTGCCCTCAAGATCAAAAAGATTTTTCATTGCTGCGACTCTCCTGTGCTGCTGGTGATTTGTCATCCGGTCGGTACCAGATGGGGGAGCTATAAGCCCGCTCCTGAATCGTATCCGGCTGCCCTGCTGCCGAATCCATGCCCAGAGCAAGGGCATCCAGAAAGGAATGTCGGGCCGTGGGAATCTGTAAAACTCTTGCGTAGTAAAATGCGGATTGCGCGGGATCAAATTGCGGATCACTCCACTGGACCGATAGACGTGCTGCCCCCACACGGTTCTCGACCTTGCCAGTGCGGCGATCAACAGTATCTTCTATGGGAGACACGCTACCGTCTGCCTGGCGCCGACTTTCCCGGGACAAGGCCACATCAAACACCTGCTCCCGGGATTCGCCCTCAGCGCTGAGCCAGCCCTTTACGATTTGCACCCGATCAAGGAAAGCCCCCCGAGGATCGTGAAGCGCCTCGACAAAGAAAACCGGCGGCCTCTTCCCCTCCCCCTGAAGCACCGAACCCATGGGCGCAGCCTCCGCAAGGGAGGCCTGCAAATCTGCTGCCGTGGGAGAGTCACCGAGGGCAAGATCAAAACCGGCATAGAAGCGCAAAGAAATCCGTGGACCACTCGTCGCGTAGACTTCCCGGCGGCGCATGGCATCGATAATCGCCTCCCGGGTATTCTCCGTAGCCCACACAGCTGCAAGACCCGAGGCCGACATAGACCATCCGTTAACCCCTCCCGCGCTGCCAAAACTGGCGATCTTGTTTTCCGGTATGGAGTCCGTTGCCATCTTGCCGTGAAAATTGTCTTCCGCCGCACTGGATAAGCCCGTGTGCGCATCGGTGGAGCCGATAAATCCCAGTTGATAGGGATTGCTCCCGATGGACTGCTCCAGCTCCAAGCCGCGGCGGAGGGCCGAGCGCAGGTAATCGCCCTTCAGGGGACGATACTCCTCGGGATCTCTCTGTATGTAAAAAGGATAGGTCTCAAAGTCTGCAAACTCGTCGTCGGGAGACAGCAGGGGGTGAGTCTCAGAGTCCCCCTTGATCTGCGTGATCTCTGCAATGGGCTCCCACCGCAAACGACTGCGGGCATAGGCTTCGGTCATCTCCTCGCCCCGGAGGGTCATCTCATCGAACATCACGCCCTTGGAGATATTCGAGTTGTGAGGAATGGCGACAAAACTCACCGCCGTTTCCGCTTCCACTCTCTCCAGAAATGCCCATAGATCCTCGGGATAGGGGCTGTCATCCATGCCAAAGGGTTCAAAGGCCCGGGCGCTTTGCGCATCGGAATCGCTGATTACAACACGGTGGAGATTGGCTCCACCGGGAATAGTGCTCCATTCCCAGGCAATGAGGGTCGTAAAAACACCGGGCTGATAGTAGGCATCGGCGGTCTCGGTGATACGCCGCCAGGTACTGGTTTCCACGGCATCCATGCGGGGCACACGATTCGACACGGCGCTGCGCGGAATACCGTCGGTGGATGCCAGTTCACGAGCTGCAGCGACGGGATCTTCACTGGCGGGAAGAGCCGGTGCAAAGAGGTCCTTCCCCCGGCGCTGATCTACCTTGTGGCGAATGACGGAGGTGGCAATCTGTGCTTTCAGCGTATCCCAGAAACCCATGTCCTCTGTGTCCGGGCCTTCCTTGTACAGATGACGCATGATGCCCAGATACTCCGCATGATCCGAAACAGCGAGAAAATCCAGGGGACGTGTCAGCTGTACCCGACCCTGGTGGTAAGGGTGCGGAACGGGTTGCCCCATAGCAAAGCGATAGGCCGTGGCCGGGTCAGCACGAAGATTGTCGTTGAGAAAGGCATCGAAGGAGTAGGAACTGTGGAGGTGGGTATCTCCCCACAGCAACTTCTTGGCGCCAGGGTCCTCGGCAAAAACACTGGAACTGGTCATTGTGAAGATAAGGATGAGAGCGAGAGGCAAGCTCTTGCTCATGGTCAAAGACCTGCAAAACATGCATGCGGGTATGGGCGTGCCGGAGCTTTTCATAAGCTGAACTGCCGTTATTATTATTGAGTGACTCCATGATACAGCGCGTGGATGAGCTGTTCACGAGTGTCGGCGGGGTCAATCACGGCATCAATCTCCAGATGCGCCGCGGCTTCCAGCGCTTTACCCTTCTCATAGAGCTCTCCCAGGAGTTTGTCGAACAGTGCCTGGCGCTCCTCGAGATCTGCCACCGCTTCGAGCTCCTTGCGATACCCCAGACGAACCGCGCCCTCCAGTCCCATGCCTCCGAACTCGCCCGTAGGCCAGGCCGCGGCAAAGTGCGGCACCGCAAAACTGCCCCCCACCAGGGCCATGGCACCGAGACCATAGGCCTTGCGCAGGAAAACCGCCAGAATAGGGACCTCCAGTGACGCGGCACTTTCAAACAGCGCCGACATGCGATGCACCGCGGCCTGGGACTCACTATCCGGTCCCACCATAAATCCCGGCGTGTCCACCAGGGAAATCACCGGCAGACCCGTGCGATTGCAAAGATTCAGAAATCGAGAGGCCTTGTCCGACGCGTCGCTGTCCACGGCGCCCCCCAGCTGCTGGCAGTCACTGGCAAGCACGCCCACAGCGCGGCCACCGAGCCTTGCAAGCCCCGTCACCACACTGCGACCAAATACGCGACGTAACTCGGTAAAACTTCCCTCGTCAAAAAGACGCTCGACAATAGCGCGTATGGGATAGCTCCAGCGGCGATCGACCGGGAGCGCCTCGCGCAGGGGCTGCTGGTCCTGAGCACCGCCGGGGGGCAGATCACCCTGAAAATACCAGAGCACACGCCGCGCCATGGCCGTGGCATCCGCCTCATCATCCACGAGGATATCGATGACACCGTTGCGGCACTGCGTCTCAGAGGGTCCAATTTCATCGGGGCGAAAACTGCCCAGGCCTCCCCCCTCGATCATGGCAGGACCGGCCATACCGATATTTGATGCTCGCGTGGCAATGCGAATATCTCCCGCACCAAAGAGCGCAGCGTTACCCGCAAAGCAATAACCGTTGTTCACCACGATGCGGGGCATGCCCGTGTTCAGGGACGCCCATCGGGCAAAGGTATCGACGTTGAGTCCCGCAATTTGCGTGGTAACGTCCGTGTCTCCCGGGCGACCGCCGCCACCCTCGGTGTACATAATAACGGGTAATCGCTGCTTTGCAGCTACGTGCAGAAGACGATCAATCTTCGCGTGATGAAAAAAGCCCTGGGTGCCTGCGAGTACACTGTAGTCGTAGACAAGAAGCGCGGCACGGCATGCCTCCCGGGGGAAGTACTCACCGTTGACTTCACCGATGCCGGTAATCACGCCATCCGCGGGCGTCTCCCGCTGCAGCTCCAGATAGTCCCGCCGCTGCCGTTGCGCCGCGACAGCGAGGGCGCCGTATTCTACAAAGGGGCCGGTGCCCAGAAGATCCGCGAGATTCTCCCGCGCGGTGCGAAACCCTTTTTTGCGACGGCGCGCTACGGCTTCAGGACGCTGCTCGTCACTGCCGCGGCCAAGGCGCTCACGCAGCTCCCGGAGTTCCGGGCGCTCCTCGGTACTCATAGGGCAAATCTACGGATAGACACGCTCAGCGACCTTTGAAAACAGGAGCGCGCTTTTCGAAAAAGGCTGTCACACCCTCAGCAGAGTCATCGCTGGCAATGCAAATGTTCTGCATCGCGGCCTCCTGGGAGATCATCTCGCCAAAGTTAAGATCCGCGGCCATGGCGATGGCCTTCTTGCTGAACTGTACCGCCAGGGGCGCTTTTTTAGCCAGTGTAGAAGCCCAGTCAAGCGCCGCCTGGGTCTCGTCACCCTCCTCCACCACGCGGTTGCACAAGCCCCATTCGAGACACTGCTCCGCATAAATGCGCTCACCGCCGACGATGACCTCGAAAGCCCGTTTACGGCCCAGGGCACGCAGCAGCTGCCAGGTTGCGCCTCCATCGGGAATCAGGCCAATCGCTGCAAAAGCCTGGTAGAGATAGCTCCCTTTCGCCATCACCACCAGATCGCAGGCCATCATGTAGGCACTGCCAATACCCGCTGCAGGGCCACTCACTTCCGCGATCCAGAGTTTGGTGGATTCAGTGATACCCAGGATGCTGGGCTTGTATTCGCTCTTGAGCATGTGCTCGGTTTCCTGGCCGCGGTGCTCAGGATCGCCACCCGCGCTGTCCTGAAGATCCGCACCCGCACTGAAGGCCCGTCCCGCGCCGGCCAGCACAATGACGCGTAATTCGGGATCCCCGTTCAGGGCGTTCACCGCCGTCATCATTTCCCGCCGCAGGGTCGTGGAAAAGGTATTGAGTTTTTCCGGTCGATTCATGACCAGTCTGGCGACGGGACCATGACGCTCTATCAACAGGGTTTCATAGGTCTCTTGACTCATAGATCTTCACTCATCGATTTATCCTTGCATTAGATTTCCTGGCGATGACTGCTCGCACGCCGCCGACGATCAAGCCTTCAGTTGATTGCCCCGGCCTCTCGCAAGCTGGCTATCTCCTGCTCACCAAAGCCCATGGCGCCAAGCACCGACTCCGTGTCCGCGCCGTTTGCCCGGGCACCGTGAGCCACCGTCGCGGCGGTGCGGGAAAAACGGGGCGCCGGTGCCGGCTGCACCACGCCATCGAGTTCAATGTAACTGTCCCTCGCCACCGCCGCCTTATGCGTCGTCGCCTCGGTAAAACGCAGAACGGGCGCAAAGCACACATCAGAGCCCTCCATCAATTCACACCACTCGTCCCGGGTCTTCTGCCGCATAACACTGGCCAGGGCCTTCTTTTGCTCCGGCCAGCGCGCAGGATTGTTCTGTTCACCGAAGTCTGCCTCCGACAGCCCGGCTTTCTCCATGAGAAGCGCATAGAACTGCGGTTCGATGGAGCCAATGGAAACGTACTCGCCATCCGCGCACTCATAGGTATTGTAGAAGTGCGTGCCGCCGTCAAGCATGTTTGCCTCGCGCTGATCCGCATTCCACAGGCCAGCCCCGTAAAAGCTGTGAAACATCCACATGAGCTGCGCAGCACCATCCACCATGGCAATGTCAATGACCTGTCCCTGACCGGAGCTCGCGGTCTCCAGCAATGCGGCCAAAACACCATTCACAAGGAGCATGCCTCCGCCACCCATATCGCCCACCAGGTTAAGAGGTGGCATGGGACGACCGGCACCCTCGCCGTTGGCAAACAGCGCACCGGTGAGGGCGATGTAGTTTATATCGTGTCCCGCCGCTTTCGCCAGGGGACCGTCCTGTCCCCAGCCCGTCATGCGGGCGAACACGAGCTTGGGATTTCTCTTCAGACAAACCTCCGGCCCGATGCCGAGTTTTTCGCAGACGCCGGGGCGGAAAGGATCGATGAGTACGTCGGCGTTTTCCACCATGCGAAGGAGCGCCTCGATCCCCTCAGGGGACTTGAGATTGAGCACCACGGACTTCTTCCCCCGGCCACTGACGCTCTCCAGAGGTGAGGGTGCGTCCGCCGCGGCCCGGTCCACGCGGATCACTTCGGCTCCCTGATCGGCGAGCATCATGCCGCCCATGGGCGCAGGTCCAATGCCCGCCAGTTCAATCACGGTGTATCCGTTAAGCGGTCCCATAGATGTCCTCCAGCTTAAAAATTGCGGGTGTTGAAGGGCTGGTATTTATCCCCCAGGCAATCCCGACTAACGATAATCTTCATAACCTCGGAGCTGCCCGCGTAAATCGTCGCGATCTTTGCATCCGTGAACTGCCGACTGATGGGATATTCATCCATATAACCGGCTCCTCCATGGAGCTGCACGCCAATGTCCGCAACCTTGACCTGAAGCTCACTGGTCACCAGCTTCGCCTTGGCCGCATCGACGGCGGTCAGCGCACCGTCGTTAAAGGCGGCTACACACTGATCCACATAGTTCTGGGCGATATCCAGATCCGTGCGCAGCTCGGCGAGTTTGAACTGCGTATTCTGGAAAGCCGCGAGGGGCTTGCCAAAGGCCTTACGCTCTTTGACGTATTCACAGGTCAGATCCCAGGAGAGCTGCGCCGCGGCGAGATAACCACAGGCCCCGATGAGGCGCTCTTCAGCGAGGCCTTCCATGAGGTAGATAAACCCCTTGTGCGGCTCACCGAGGACATTGGCTTTGGGTACGAGGACATCGTTGAAGAAGAGCTCCGCTGTGTCCTGGGCTTTCATGCCCATTTTTTCGAGGTTCCGGCCGCGTTCAAAGCCCTCCATGCCCCTTTCCACAATAAAAAGGGTCATGGCGTGGGGGTTGTTTTCGGGGTCCGTTTTGGCGGCAACGATGACAACGTCGGCGTTGATACCGTTGGATATGTAGGTCTTTGACCCGTTGAGCACCCAGTGATCGTCATGTTCCACAGCGGTGCTGCGCATGCCCGCAAGATCGCTGCCGGCATCGGGTTCTGTCATGGCGATGGCAAGAATGAGTTCGCCACTCGCGCACTTGGGCATAAAGCGCTGGCACTGCTCTTCGTTGCCAAAGCGGGTGAAGTAAGGGCCCACCAGACGACTGTGAAGGGTGCTGTACCAGTCGCCCACACGCGCGTAGGCGGTTTCCTCGATGATCACCTGCTCAAAGCGAAAGTCGGGATCCCCCATGCCACCGTATTTTTCGTCCGGCCAAACCATAAGAAACCCTCGCTCACCGGCTTTGCGAAACGCTTCCCGATCGACAATGCCCGCCTCTCGCCAGGCCTCCATATGTGGCACAATCTCGGTGCTCAGAAACTTGCGGTAAGCGTCACGGAACATGACCTGCTCTTCGGTAAATGCGCGGGGCAACATGGGTATCTCCTGTCCAACCGATCAATACAGCGCCGCAGTATGATTTTCGCTTCAAGGGGCAGCAATGACGGTCATTAACAGAGAAATTGACCCCAGATGACAGCGCAATCACCGGAATTTTCCGAAAGACGGCTGTCCAGGAGACGGCCATCGTGAGCACGGCCACGAACAAGGTCTCCGTGTCCGTGCATTTTGTCCGGGCCATACTCAAACACTGCCGGGAGGCCGGTGTCGACACCCAGGCCCTGCTTCGCGCCCAGCGGATTCCCCCGAGACTCCTCTCAGAACCCCAGGCGCGCATCAGCGTCCAGCAACTGGCAGATCTCCAGACCAGCGCCATGCAGGCCTTGGGTGACGAGAGCCTGGGCTATGCCGACCAGGTCGTGCCCCTGGGCACCTGGGACATGATGTGCCACGCCGTCATCACCACGCAGACCCTGGGACAGGCCCTCCATCGCTATTGCCGGTTCTTTGAGCTCATGGGCGGTGGCCTGCAACTGGAGATGGTGCGCCTGGACGACGCGGCACAGATAAAACTCGCACCCTTCGCCAGTGCTCACGGCGCGTATTTTTCGGAGCTCTGTCTTCTCAATACGCATCGCTTTGCCTGCTGGCTCGTGCAGGAGGAGCTCCCCCTGCGGGAGGTGCATTTCAGACATCCGCCCAGCACCCGTGCCGCAGACTATCGCCTGATGTTTATGGGCAATCCCGTCAGCTTCGAAAAAGATGATGTGAGTATTATTTTCGGTGCCTCCCTGTTGGATAAGCCGGTCATGCAAACGCCAGAGTCCCTGCGGCGCTACCTCCGCCATCCCGTGCTGACCATGCTCACCACAAGCTATGATTTCAGTTGGACCGCAAAGGTGCGGGCCCAGTTGCGCCAGAATCTGCTGTTCATGCCCGAACTCCCCGATGTTGCCGCGGCTCTGGATCTCCACCCCCAGACCTTGCGTCGGCGCCTCGCTGCCGAGGGCAATACCTTCAAACAGATCAAAAGCGATATTCGCCGGGATACGGCATTGCATTTCCTGGGCAAACGCTCCCTGAGTGTTGAAGAAGTCGCCCACCGGGCGGGCTTCTCCGAGGCCAGCGCCTTTATCCGCGCTTTTAAGGCCTGGACAGGGCTCACCCCCTACGCCTACAGAAAGGGGTTATAACTGCATCGCCTTACGGTTCATACGCTATGCTTTATGCTCTGTGCTTGGCCATACATCACATACTTATGCACCCTAATACATCATTAAGAAGGTTCTGATCCCGCTATGCCCTCTGTGTTTCTCAGCTTGTTTCGCTGGTGTCTTCGCGGATACATCGCCTATCTCCTGCTCTGCCTGTTCATTCTGATGCCCGCGATGAACATCATGGCCCCGCGGCTCGTGAAAGATACGCTCAACCGGGAGCTTCGCAGCGAACTCATACTGTTCAACCCTTTTACTCTCACCCTTGAAGCCCGGGGCGTCACCATTCGGGAAGCGGGGGGGCATGTGCCTGTGGGCTTCGATTCCCTGCAAATCAATCTGTCTCTGGAAAGCCTCTGGGATACCGGCGTGGTGCTGGATGCTTTCGTCATCCGACAGCTGGATATCCACGTGCTTCGCGATGCTGCCGGAGATTTCCATTTTGCCGACCTTGCCGGCGAGAGTGACGAGGAAGAGCCCGAGAGCCCGGCACAAATTCCCGGGATCACCATCCACGAACTCCTCATCGAAGCTCATACCATCCGCTACACCGACGAAACCCGGCCCGGCCCCTACACGACGGCGCAAAGCGACTTTCGCGTGCGCACTCAAAATCTCACCACCGTGCCGGACCGCGAGAGCAACGGTGACCTGGTCGTGACCGGCGATGGCGGCGGGCTGTTGCGCTGGAACGGCGATCTGGAAATCGCCGCGGGCAGGAGCCGCGGTCGGGTGAGCCTTGAAAACATAGACCTCACCCCCGCCTGGCGCTATGAAGCTGAGAATCTGCCCTTTGTGCTGCACAGCGCAAGATTCAACGCCGTTATGAATTACAGCGTGGATTGGAACGATACTCTTCAGGCGACGCTCACGGATAGCGAGTTAAGCCTGAGCACGATGGATGTGAGCCCGGCGGATAGCAATGCTATTCCCAACACCGCAGTGCAGTTAGAGGAACTGGCGGTCACGGGCATCGCCGCAGACCTCGCCGAGCAGTCTGCGGGCATCAGCGCTATCAGCATCAATGGCTTGCACATCTCCGGCTACGATGAAGACGGCGCACCCAGTCTCCTGGCCATGTTCGACATGGCACAGGAGACTGGCGAGGAGGGTCAGAATATTCCTGATACCCCCACGGACAACGCTTCCGGGGACGCGGATACGCCCTGGGGTATCGCGCTGGAACGCTTGACTCTCGAAAACAGCGACATCGCCTGGCGCACCGGCTACCTATCACCGGAGGTGCTGGAGCTGGCCCCCATCAGTCTTGAGGTTAGGGACATCGCCTGGCCGGCAAAGGCCGGTTCGCCGTTCCGCCTGGCCCTTACCGTCAATGCGCTATCGACCCTGGACCTCAGCGGTCAGGTGAATATCGGCAGCGGCGATGGCAATGCCAGCGTTGCCCTCACCCGCTGGCCCCTTCCCTGGCTGAACCCCATCGTTGAGGAGCAGGCGCGGGCGCATATCGGTCGGGGGGAGTTTTCCCTGGAATCCACCGTTGCCCTGGCGGACTTTGCACCATCGAGCGTCCTTGCCGCCCTGAAGGTCGAGGATTTTGGCACGGTACTCGAAGAGACAGGCCAGGAAGCCTTCACCTTCAAAACCATGACCGTCGATGGCATCGCTGCCGACGTGCCTGGACAGTCCCTGGTGATCGAAAACTTCGCTCTGCAAGCACCCTCGGGCTCCCTGCACATTCAGGAGGACGGCGTTATCAACGTCAACGGGATCGTGCGCGGGGGACCGGTGGACGAAGAAGCCAGCGACGCTGGGGAAGAAAATCGCGCGGGAGAGAGTGCCTCCCCGGAACAGACCGAGGAAAGCGCACCCTGGCGGGTTCAGCTTGCCAATTTCCGTTTACGCGAGGGGCGCCTGGATTTCGCGGACGCCTCGCTGCCCCTGCACTTCAAGACCCTCATCGACGGCATCGAGGCCGACATCGCCGACATCGATACGGCCTCGGAAAAACCCCTGAAGATGGAGTTCAAGGGCAGCGTTGATGGCTATGCGCCGGTGGTCATACTCGGCAGCGGCAAGCCCCTTGCAGACCAGCGGGACGGTGAACTCCGGTTTACCTTCCGGGGCATGGACATCGCCACCATGTCGCCCTATTCCGGCACCTACGCGGGTTACACCCTCGACAGCGGCACCCTGAGTCTTGACCTGCGCTATGCCCTGGATGGCCAGACTCTGGAGGGAGACAACCGCATCGTCATTTCGCAGATGGAACTCGGTGAGCCCGTGGAGAGTGAACTGGCCATCGATGCGCCCCTCAAGCTGGGCATTGCACTGCTCACGGACAGCGAGGGCGTCATTGACCTTTCCGTGCCCATCAGTGGCAACGTTGACTCACCGGATTTCTCCCTGGGCCCCATCATCGGAAGAGCCATCAAGAACATCATCGTCAAAGCCGTGACCGCCCCTTTCAGTCTTCTCGCCGGCCTCGTGGGTAGCGATGATGATCTCGAAAACATCGCCTTCGCCCCAGGTAGCAGCGCCCTGGATGGCGAAGCGCAACGAGCGTTGGAGGCCCTGGGTACCGCCTTGTTGGAAAGACCGCAGCTACAGCTTCGCATCGCCGGCGGCGCCAACCGCCAGAGCGACGCAGCAGCCTTAAAAGAAGCGCGCCTCCGTGAGGTCCTGGCGAGTGAAGGCATTGATGCCGCAATGATCGATGCCCAAAACGAGGCGTTTTTGAAGGCGCTGACCCTGCGCTATGAGGCGCTGTCAATCCCGGCAGAAACCGAGGGGGCAGAAGACTCCGAGGCAGCGGAGGTCGCGCCTGACACGATGTGGAAGGCCCTCATCGAGGACACCGCTTTAGCTGCGGCGGCCTTGCAGGACCTCGCCACCGCGAGAGCGGCGGCGGCCAAGCGTGAACTGGTGACCCTGGGCGGCGTCGATCCCGCGCGAATCGCCATCAGCTACGACGCCGAACTGGACAGGAACGGCGTGCAGATGATCGTCGACAGCTAGGAATCAGACTGCATCTTTAAGTGCCAGGGAGTCCTGGAGGGCGCGTTTTACGAATTTACCGTTCGCGTTCCGTGGCAGGGGCTCATCGAGGAGCCAGATGTAGCGAGGGACCTTAAAGGGCGCCACAACGGCCTTGCAGTGCTCCCGCAGGGCGCCAGCGTCGAGGGTCTCGCCGGGCCTGGGATAGATGGCAGCACCTACCTCCTCCCCCAGACGCTCGTCCGGCACGGCAAAAACCACGCATTCCGCTACGGCATCATGACTGAAGAGCGCATTTTCCACTTCGGCGCAGTACACGTTCTCACCGCCGCGTAACACCATATCCTTGGCACGATCGACCAGATAGATAAAGCCATCCTCATCGATATAGGCGATGTCGCCAGTGCGAAACCAGCCATCCACAATGCTTTCCGCCGTCGCATCAGGTCGGTTGAGATAACCCTTGATGACCGGGGCACCGCGAACCACCAGCTCACCGATTTCATTGGCGGCTAAGTCAGCGCCCTCGCTGTCAATGCATTTTGCTTCGAAGGTCGGCATCGCCGGCCCCACACTTGTGGGGCGATCCAGGAAAAACTCCAGGGCAAGGGCCGCGATGATGCCGGAGGTTTCCGTCAGGCCGTAACCGGTATTGGGTCGGGTGCCGGGCATGGCATCGGGCACCTTGCCCACGAGATCCGGCTGCATTGCAGCACCGCCACCACCGATGGTTTTCAGAGAGGACACATCGCGCTTGGCAAAGTCCGGGTGAATCATCAGCTCCCGGGTCATCATGGGAACGGCGCTGAATGCTGACACCTTCTCACGTTCGATCAAACGCAGGGCTTCCCCCGCATCCCATTTGTACATATGGACCAGACAGCCCCCCACCAGGGTGGCAACCTGCGCTACACAGTTGTTCGCCGTAACGTGAAACAGGGGGGTCGCGACGAGGGCTCTGAGGGGCGCCTCACTACCGGGCGCGGCGGGTTCAACCCCTGCGGCGTAGGCGAGGGCTCGAGGCTGTACGGAGTTAATAAAAGCAACGTTCATCACGTTATTGGTACAGCTTCGATGCGTCAACTGCGCGCCTTTGGGACGACCGGTGGTTCCCGAGGTATAGAAAATACAGGCGTCGGAATCGGGATCTATGGTGACCTCGGGAAGTGTGCCCTCCCCGGCAGCCATCTCATCCCAACTTCTGGCCCAGGCAGAAAAGTCACTTTTAGGCCGCACGGCGATGGCCTGCATCGCCGGGAACTTGTCGCGAATCTCGTCAAAGCGCTGAAGCCGCTCTTCGTCGGCAATAAGCACCTTAGGAGCCGAGTCCTGAAGGGCGTATTCCATTTCGTGGGGAACCCACCAGGCGTTCATACCCACCGCCACCGCGCCCATGCTGGTAATCGCCCAGTAGGCCAGCAGCCACTCGGGATAGTTACGCATGGCGATGGCTACGCGATCGCCGGGGCTTACACCCATTCCTGAAAGCGCCTGGGCGACGGCGGCCACGCGGCGGTGTGCTTCGCTATAGCTGATGCGCTCGTCCTGGTACACCAGGTAATCATTGTCGCCGTGCCCCGCGGAGGCCAGCCACAGATCACGCAGGGAGTTCGGCGCATGAACGTAAGCCAGAATATCGACACCATGAACCTTGGTGCGTTGAACCTCAAACATTTGCCCGGGGGATGTGAACTCGTTCCAGGCTTTCTTCAGCTCTGCGTACATGTGCCCTTCCTGTTTATTGTGATTAGACCAGTGGCGGAGTCAGGGATGAGTCCGCTCGCGGCCCGAGAGAATAGCCGCCCCGCCGCCCATAGACAACTTTTCCGAGGCCTCAGGGAGAGTCCCGCGGCTTGCTCTCAGCAAGATGAATTGCAAGGAACGGCAAGCTCCTGCAAACTCGCTCGCTCGCAGGAAGCCAGAGCGGATTATGAGCACGCAAACTCTCGACCTTGAAGCATTACAGCACTATCTCCAGGACAAACTCCCGGGGTTCTCCGGCAAGCTACGGGCGGAAAAGTTCGCCGGCGGCCAGTCCAACCCCACATTTCTTCTGAGCGACGACTCTCAAAAATGGGTATTGCGAAGAAAACCGCCGGGGGAGCTCCTGGCCTCTGCCCATGCCGTAGACCGCGAATATCGGGTGTTAAGCGCCCTGGAGAATACGGATGTTCCCGTTGCCAGGACCTACCTCCTCTGCGAGGACGAAAGCGTTATCGGCTCCATGTTCTACATTATGGAATTCCTCGAGGGCCGGGTGTTCTGGGACCCGGAGCTACCGGAAGTAGACTCCAAAGAAGAGCGCGCAGCGATTTATGCGGATATGAATCGCGTTCTTGCTGCCCTTCACAGCGTGGACCCCAAGAGCGTCGGTCTCGAAGACTTCGGCAGGCCCGGCAATTACTTTGAGCGACAGGTGGGGCGCTGGACCAAGCAGTATCGCGCATCCGAAACCGAACACAGCCCGGCCATGGAGCGTCTCATTGCCTGGCTGCCGGAAAACATGCCCCAGGACGACGGTCTCGTGAGCCTTGTGCACGGGGACTATCGCCTCGACAACCTCATGTTCCACCCCACGGAACCCCGGGTAATTGGCGTTCTCGACTGGGAACTGTCCACTCTCGGGCATCCCCTCGCCGACCTGTCTTATCAGGTCATGGCCTGGCAAATGCCCGCCGGAGACGGATTGAGAGGCCTCACGGGCTGCGATCGTGCTGCCCTGGGCATTCCTTCGGACGAGGAGTACATCGCAAGCTACTGTGAGCGCACCGGACGAAAGGACATCGCCAACTGGAATTTTTATCTGGTGTTCTGCTTTTTCCGCCTGGCAGCGATTCTCCAGGGCGTGAAAAAACGCTCGCTCATCGGCACCGCGTCCAGCGCCGAGGCCGATGCCAAGGGCGCGCTGGTGGAGCCTCTGGCGGAAATGGGGGTTCGCTACATCGACGTCTGATCCACCGCCCCTGCCCCGATTACCGCCGGGGCGCGGTGTGCGGGTGCGGGTGCGGGTGCGGGTGCGGGTGCGGGTGCGGGTGCGGTGAAAAAGGATCAGGCCGCGTCGCTGACCCCCTCGCTGTCCTTGCCTTTAGCGCCCGATGACCGGGATGAGCGACCCTGACTCTTTGGGGCCTTTTTGGCCACACGCTTAACCGCTTTCTTTCGCGCTACCTTTGTCTTTGGAGCCGGCGCCGGCACCCCTGCGGCCGCGGCTTTCTCCAGCCGCTGAGAACCGGTCTCGCGCATGGCTTCGCGGTCCGAGCGCGTGGGCGCCGGACGTCGCCGCGATGCTCTCGGTCGCTGGTACTGGTCTCCCTGGGGACGCAGATCTCCGTATTCAAAGCGATGAAGAATCTCCTCCATGGTCCGCGATATCTTGGTACAGGTTCGGATGGATTCCACCGCGGGAAACGCGGAGCGCTCACCGGCTTCCATCAGATCCATAAGTTCTTTTTCGGAAAGATGAGCCAGGATCTTGCCGGGATTAAAAAAGCGGAAACTCGGCACGATATTGATATCGCCGCTGTACTCCTGATCCATGAGGGCATGAACGCCATTGAGGAGCAGATTGAAGCGCGGCCAGTTGTCACCCTGGCGCTGGGCCACTCCGCGGTAGAAGTTCAGCATTTCCCGACCCATACCGACACCCAGGGATCCCAGAGCCCGAGTCAACTGACTGCGCTCCTTGCCTCCATTGAGAAACGGTGTGGCAATGGGGTTCACCATGCTGACGATATAGTGATTGGTGCTGTAAAGACGCGACAAACGCTTGGCAGGCAGATCATCGGCGATACTGCCGTCCACCCAGCGTCGCGTGGGCAGATAAGGCTGAGCCTCTCCGTGAACATTTCTCGCCATGAGCGTCACGGGCGGGAAGACGCCGGGCACCGCACAGGACGCCATCACCGCGGAGCGCACAAAGACATTGGGCGAGGTAATCGCATTCAACAGCCGGGAGCGCTGGTGGGGCTCCGCCGGCGCAACGGTGATACTGATTTGCCGGCCGGTTTTCTCGTAGGCTTCCTGAAAGGTCAGATCGGGGATCAGACGCGCAACGATCTGCTCCAGATCGCTCACGTCTATCTGAGGGTTTTTCCCGAAAAACATCCGAGAAAAAGCGCTGGCCTCTTTTTCCGCCTCAAAATGCACATTGGCCGGATCGTAGAACCGCGTGAGTTCCTTGTCCGTGTGGGTTCCCACCACGCCGGCCACGAGGGAACCTGCGCTGGCGCCGGAAATCACCCGCGGCAAGAGATTTTGCTCCAGGAGAGTACGCACTACGCCAAGGTGGTAGAAACCTAAAACACCACCACCGCTGAGCATAAGGGCGGACCGGCCGAAGCAGATATTTGCCCGGTAGAAGAAATCCATTTTTTGCTGGATATCAATCTCTTTGACATTGAGATCGGCGAGATAGCGCAGGGCATCATCAATCTCGTCGATGTACTGCTCAATGAGCTGCTTGGTGCCGAATTTTGCGCGGCGGTAGAGGGAACTGCGCCCCATGCCCCCCATGTTGCCGTGGATACCTTCATTCAGGGTAAACAGAAGTCCCTGATAATCGTTACGCACCCGCAGACTCCGGAGACGATCCAGGCGCAAGCGGATCTGGGCATAGTCATACTGACGGCTCTGATCAACGTGTCGCCAGCGCTTGGCGCCGCTGACCTCGTCATGCTCCTGCGCTGCCTCGGCCCAGTCCTCATAGGTGAGGGCTGCATCCATGGTTTTTTCAATTTTCTTCAGCTTCCGCGACGACATTCATACTCCTAGAGCGCGAACCGACATGGTCCTAGCATACCGCACCTCAGGCACGCAAAAACATTACCAAAGGTAACAAACTACGGGGCATCTACCGAGGCTGCCGGCCGTTTTCAGATGCATTCTGCCACGCCAGACCCTACACTCTTCTAGATTTGTACGGTCTTAGATGGCCTTGGCCGCCCTCCAATTCTCGACAGAAGGATGTTGTCCTTGCGCGCTTACCTCGTCGCTGCCGCACTCCTGGTGCTGATTCTCGGCAGTACCGCCCTTTACATCCAACAGCGCTCTGCCGCTATGGCCTCAGGGAGTTTTGCGGCACCGCCCGCCACTATCGCGGCAGGCACGGCCCAAACCCGGCCCTGGCGGGAAACCATCGATGCCGTGGGCACCATCCGGGCCGCCCGGGGAATCCTTCTCACCGCCGAAACCAGCGGCGATATCACGGCAGTGCACGCCTCCTCCGGCGATAGTGTCGAAGCCGGAGACCCTCTTATCAACATTGACGAGGCCTTCGAAGTTGCCACCCGCACGCGCCTCGAAGCCCGCTTGCGCCTGGCCGAGCAATTGTATGAACGGGATGCCCGGCTGATTAAGGAAAACTCCATTCCCCAGAGCCAGTTGGACCAGTCCCGGTCGGACCTCCAGTCCGCCCGGGGCGAACTCGCCGAGGTTGACGCCGTGCTTCAAAACAAGCGCATCAGCGCGCCCTTCGCCGGTCGCCTGGGTATTTTTCAGGTGCGTCTGGGGGACTACGTGGAAGCCGGTACGCCCCTGGTCACGCTCCAGGACGTCTCACGCCTGGAGGTAGATTTCTCCGTTCCCGATCGCTACGCCCCTCTCATGCAACCGGGCCTGAAAATCGTGCTGCGTACCGCGGCCTTTCCCGATCGTCGTTTTTCCGCAACTCTCCAGGCCGTGGACTCCCAGATCGATGAAAGCACGCGAAATCTTCAGGTACGCGCCAGCGTGGATGAGGGTGACGGCTTGCTCCCCGGCATGTTTGCCAGCCTGATCATCGATCTCGATCGCGAAAGCCGGCGGGTATTCGTGGCAGAGACCGCCGTGAGTTATTCCCTCCAGGGTAACCTCGTGTACGTTATCGAAGAGGATGACGATGGATTGTTCGTAAGTCCCCGCGTGGTAGACATCCTGCCCGCCAACAATGGCGAGGTGGCCATCGTCAGCGGTATCGAGGATGGCGAGCGTATCGTCATCGCCGGACAGAACAAGCTTTATCGCAACGCCCGGGTGCAAATTGACCCCGATGCAGGTATCTGAGCATGCGTTTTACCGATCTGTTTATTCGTCGTCCGGTGCTGGCCGTAGTGCTCAGCGCGCTGATTCTCATCGCTGGTCTGGCATCCCTGGGGAAGATCACACTGAGAGAGTTCCCGGAACTGGAACGCAGCGTTATCTCCGTCACCACCGTGTATCCCGGCGCTAACTCCCGCACGATTCAGGGGTTTGTCACGACACCGCTCCAGGTGAACATCGCAGGCGCGCGGGGCGTGGAGTACATCAGTTCCTCCAGCAACCCCGGCGTATCTGCGATTCAGGTTCATGTTCGTCTGGGCGAAAACACCTCTGATGTTTTGACGGAAGTGATCGCCAAGGTTAACGAGGCGCGGGATGAATTGCCCGACGATATCCTTGACCCGGTGATCTCCACGGCGGGCAGTGGCGACGCGATGATGTACCTGGCCTTTGTCAGCGATCAGATGACACCCTTTCAGGTGACGGACTATCTCCTGCGCAGCGTGCAACCCGAGCTCGCCACGATTGAGGGTGTGGGCAAGGCCGGCATTTTTGGTCGCTATCTGGCCATGCGCATCTGGCTGGACCCCGTGCGCATGGCCGCCCTCAATGTCACGGCCAATGATATCAACGCGGCGATTCGCCGGGATAACGTCATCAGCACCGCAGGTGCTACCGAGGGTGAATGGGTGCGGGTTACCGTAGACGCCGTCACAGGCATGCGCACCGCCAAAGAGTTTCAGAGCCTGGTGGTTCGCCAGGACCGGGACCGCCAGGTCCGCCTGGGCGATGTTGCAGAAGTGGAGCTTGCAGCAGAAAACAATCAGTCAAGGCAGTCCACCAGCGGTCGCGACACGGTATTCATGTCCATCACCACGGCTCCCGACGCCAACCCCCTGTCGGTCTCCGCGGCGGTGCACGAAATTCTCCCGGCGATCGAAGCCAATCTGCCGGCGGATCTCGAAGTCATCATGGACTGGGACAGCTCCGTGGCCATTGATGATGCCCTGCAGGAAGTGATCAACACGCTCCTCGAAGCGGGGGTGATCGTGATCCTGGTGATCTTCCTGTTTTTGGGGTCTATCCGCGTGGTACTTATTCCCCTCGTCGCAATACCCCTGTCTCTCGTGGGCGTCGTGTTCCTTATGCTGAGCATGGGTTTTTCGCTGAATCTCCTCACGCTCCTCGCCATGGTGATTGCTATTGGTCTGGTCGTTGATGATGCCATCGTGGTGGTGGAGAACGTGCATCGGCATATCGAGGAGGGTGCGACGCCCATACAGGCCGCTATCGACGGCGCCAGAGAAGTGGCCCTGCCGGTTATCGCCATGACCGTCACTCTCGCGGCGGTCTATGCGCCCATCGCATTCATTGGCGGTCTCACGGGCGCGCTGTTCAGTGAATTCGCCCTGACCCTGGCCGGCGCGGTGCTGGTGTCGGGCGTTGTGGCACTAACCCTCAGCCCCATGATGGCCTCTCGGTTTTTAAAGGCACAGGGAGACCAGGGGCGTTTTGCCGACGCCCTCGACGGCTTCTTCCATCGCATGAACCGCGGCTATCAAGGGCTCCTGGAGCACTGTCTGGCGAACCGCGGTGCGGTCATGATGTTTGCCGCCGGTATTATTCTGAGTCTGCCGACACTCTTTCTTATCAGCCAGCGGGAACTTGCACCGGAGGAGGACACGGGCTCTCTCTACGTCGTGGGATCGGCGCCGAGTTATGCGAACCTCGATTACGTCAGTGTCTTCCTTGATCAGGTGGTGGATATCTGGAAAGACATTCCCGAGATTCAATCCTCCTGGCAGGTGGCGCAGCCTGACAGTAACTTCGGGGGCCTGAACATGACGCCCTGGCGCAAAAGAGAGCGCAGCCAACAGGAGGTGCAGCGGGAGCTCCAGGCCAAGCTCGGGGGCGTGTCGGGTATGGAGATGTTCAGCTTTGGCAATCCGGCGCTTCCCGGGTCCGATTCGGGGCTGCCCCTCAGTTTTGTCGTCGCTTCCACCGCCGATTACGCGGAAGTGGAACGCGTCGGCGACGAGCTCCTGAGTGCTGCCCGGGAATCCGGACTGTTCATCTTCATCAATCAGAGCCTGGATTTTAACCGTCCGGAAATCAGCGTAAACATCAATCGGGAGCTCGCTGCCCGCCTGGGCATCTCCATGCAGGACATTGCCAACACCCTTGCGGTGATGCTGGGAGAAGCTGAGGTCAATCGCTTTACCCGGGAGGGTCGCAGCTACAAGGTCATTCCCCAGGCAGGCCGCAACTTTCGCCTGACCCAGTCGGAACTGGAGAAATACTATCTGCGTACAAGCGGCGGAGACCTCGTTCCCCTGTCCAGCGTGATCACTCTGGAAACCCGCGTGGAGCCCAATACCCTGTCCCAGTACCAGCAGCTCAACAGCACGACCCTCCAGGGGATGATGGTGCCGCCCAACACCCTGGGGGACGGCCTTGCGTTTCTCGAAGCACAATTACAGGAGACCGCACCCCGGGGATTTCGCGTGGGATACACCGGCGCCTCACGCCGTTACGTGCAGGAGAGCGCCACCTTCCCTCTCCTGTTTGCCATGTCCCTGGTGCTGATTTTTCTGGTGCTCGCGGCACAGTTCAACAGCTTCCGGGATCCCCTGGTGGTACTCGTGGCGGTGCCCCTATCCATTTTTGGCGCCATGCTGCCCATCGCCATGGGGTTCATGACGCTGAACATCTATACCCAGGTGGGATTGCTCACGCTCATTGGCTTGATCGCAAAGCACGGCATTCTCATTGTGGAGTTCGCGAATCAGTTGGTGCTCGAGGGCGCCGATCGACGCAGCGCGGTACTGCAGTCCGCTACCCTGCGACTCCGCCCCATTCTCATGACCACCTTCGCCACGGTGCTCGGCGTTCTGCCCCTGGTGCTGGCGGCGGGGCCGGGGGCCAATGCACGTTTCGGCATTGGCCTGACCATTACCGCAGGCATGCTCATTGGCACCCTGTTTACGCTGTTTGTGCTACCGGTTATGTATCTGCCGTTCCGGCGGGACAAGGCGCCGGCCGGCTCTCGCTTAGCGGCTCCTACACCTACTCCTTGAGAGAGTCATCCCGCGCCGCTGCACGGTATTCCTCCACCAGGTGGCGCTTGTAAAGCTTGCCGTTGTCCAGTCGCGGCAGCTTCTCATTGAAGTCAATGGAGCGAGGGATCTTAATGTGTGAAAGACGATCCCGCAGCCACTCCATGAGCTCGATGGCAACTTCATCCGTGGCGTCCACCCAGTTCTGAGGCTGCACCACGGCCTTGACCTCTTCGCCAAATTCCTCGTGAGGGATACCGAACACGGCCACATCCGCGACCTTGTCGTGGGTGATCAGCAGATTCTCCACTTCCTGAGGATAAATATTGACGCCGCCACTGATAATCATGAAATGCTTGCGGTCCGTCAGATACAGGTAGCCCTCCTCATCGAGGTAGCCGACGTCGCCGGTGTTGGCCCAGCCCCGTTCGTTGTAGGACTCGGCGGTTTTCTCCGGCTCCTTGTAATACTCAAAAGTGGCCTGGGAACCGCTGAAGTAAATAGCACCAATTTCCCCGGGAGGGAGCTCATGCCCCTCCTCGTCCACGATATGAACCTCTCCCATCATCGCCCGCCCTACGGAGCCTTTGTGGGTGAGCCATTGAGGAGAGTCAATGAGCGTCGCCCCGATGGACTCGCTTGCGGCGTAGTACTCCACAATCACGGGCCCCCACCAGTCGATCATTTTTTCTTTGGTTTCTATGGGACAGGGAGCAGCCGCATGAATCGCAAACTGCATGGAACTGAGGTCGTATTTGTTCCGCAGCGCCTCCGGGAGCTTCAGCATGCGCACGAACATGATGGGCACCCACTGGCTGTGGGTAACGCGGTGCTCTTCGATCAGGGCCAGGGCGTGCTCCGGATCGAACTGTTCCATGATGACTGTGGTGCCACCCATGTAGAGCGTGAGCATGTTGTAGTGCAGCGGAGCAGCGTGATAAAGCGGCGCCGGCGACAGATACACCGTCTCCTCGCCAAACCCAAAGGCCGCACCGAGAGTCGGAGCCAGAAAATGGGGCGCATGGACATCGTTCGACTCCGGAGGGACAAAAACGCCCTTGGGCTGCCCCGTGGTTCCCGACGAATACAGCATGGGCACACCATTGGCCTGGTCATCAATTGGCGTATCGGGCTGCGCGTCCGTTGCCTCTTCCCAGGATTCAAAGTTCTCCCGAACACCACCCACCATAAAATGGTGAGTCACGCCCGTCGCATGACTCGCCGCCGCCTGTGCCACCTCAGCCACTTTGGGTGAGGCAATAAACAGTCTGGCCTCGCAGTTCGTGAGTATGTAGGCGGTTTCCTCGGCCTTCAGATGACTGCTTATAGCGGTGTAGATCAAACCCGCTCGCTGGGCACCCCAGCAAATTTCCAGGTACTCCCGGCGGTTCTCCATCATCAACGCAATGTGGTCGCCGGTACGCAGACCCAGGGAGCGAAACAACTGGGCCGCCTGGTTGGATCGCTCGTCGAGCTCGCGATAGGTCACCATGGTATCCCCACCCCCCAGGGCATCCGCGACGATGATGGCGGGTTTATGGGGATAGGTCTTGGCGGTTTCGCTGGGATGGGGCATCCGGAACTCCTGATTATTATCATTCCTAATCTTGAAGATACTATAGAAAATATCGACGCTCAGGTACTCTGCTTCCTGCGCTTTTTCCTGTTCTCTCGGGGAACACAATCTCTCATGGAGTCAAGGGGCAACTTAAGGATGATACGGTGAACGCTTTAGCAGATATCTCCCCTGCCGCGCTCCGGCAACAGATACGCCGTGGCGAGTTTACGGGGAACACCTCGGGCGTCGCTCCCGGCTTCGTACAATGCAATATCGTTATCCTGCCCTCCCTTTGGGCAGCGGATTTTCTGCGTTTCTGCCAGGCTAACCCCAGACCTTGTCCCCTCATCGCCTGCAGCGCTGCGCCGGGCGATACCGCCCTGCCCAAGCTGGGCGCTATGGATATCCGCACGGATGTTTCGTCCTACCGGGTTTTCCGTGATGGCGCTCTGATCAATGAGTGCGACAACATCACAGAGCTATGGACCGACGACCTCGTGACCTTCGCCCTGGGCTGTTCCTTCTCCTTTGAGGAAGCCCTGTTGGAGGCGGGCCTTGACGTGCGCAATGTGAGCGAAAGGGTCAACGTGCCCATGTATCGCAGCAACATTCCCTGCGAGACCGCGGGCCCCTTCGCAGGCGATATGGTCGTCAGCATGCGTCCCTTCTTACCCGCAGACGCTATTCGCGCCATTCAGGTTTGCAGTCGTTTTCCCGCCGTCCATGGCGCCCCCCTGCATTTTGGAGACCCGGCGGCCATCGGCATCGAGAATATTGCGGCGCCGGACTACGGCGACCTCGTGAGCATTCACGAAGGCGAAGTTCCCCTGTTCTGGGCCTGCGGTGTTACTCCCCAGGTAGCCCTGGAGAAGGCGGCGCCGCCTCTGGCCATCACCCACAGTCCGGGCTGCATGCTGGTAACGGATCTGCGTAATGCCGAGCTGGCGGTTTTATAGGAGGGCATCTGGTGCTTTTAAACTGTGATTTGGGCGAGAGCTATGGCAACTGGCGCATGGGCCTCGATGAAGAGGTGATGCCTTTTCTTGACCAGGCCAATCTGGCCTGCGGCTTTCACGGGGGCGACCCCCTCACTATTGAAAAAACCCTCAGGCTGGCAGCGGCGCACGGTGTAACCGTCGGCGCCCATCCGGCCTACCCTGATCTGGTGGGCTTTGGCCGACGCAGCATGGCCATGTCTCCCGAGGAGCTTCGCAGCGCGCTGCTGTATCAGATCGCTGCCATCGATGGTATGGCAAACACTCTGGGCGTCAGTATTGACTACGTAAAACCTCACGGCGCTTTGTATAACGACATGATGGCGAACACCGGGATACGCGACACCATAATGCGCACCGTGGCCGATTACCCTAAGCCGCTGAAGCTGATGCTGCAGGCCACGGTAGAGGCTGAGCGACATCGGGAAGAAGCCAGCAAGCTGGATCTTGCTCTGCTCTTTGAGGCGTTCGCCGACCGCTGCTACGACGATGACGGACGCCTACTCTCCCGGCGAAAAGCCGGCGCTGTGCACAACAAAGCGCGCATGCTGGCTCAGGTAGAGCAGTTGGCAACGGCGTCTACGGTCACCACGGTTTCCGGCGACACCCTGACACTGCAGGTGGACAGCCTCTGTGTTCATGGTGATAACGCCGAAGGTGTGCAGGCCATCCAAGACATCAGAAAGCTCCTCACTGTCGCGGCATGACGGACACGCTGAAAATTGAATGTGCCGGTGAAGCCGCGCTCATTGTTTACTTAGGTGATGAAAGCTCCCCTACCGTCGCCGCGAGGGTGCAGGCCCTGGGCGATGCGCTCAGGCCCAAGCTTGGATCAACGCTGGTGGATCTTATTCCGTCCTATGCCTCGCTGCTGGTGCTGTACGACCCCCTCCAGAGCGACCGCTACCACATTAGCCAATGCATCAGGGACTGCCGACCTGCCCTTGCCCATGCCACCATCGGCAGCGGCCGACTCGTGGAGATTCCCGTGTATTACAGCCCCGAGAGCGGGGAGGATCTTGAGACTCTGGCAAACAGTAAAAGTCTCTCCATCGATGATGTTATCGGGATACACAGTGAGCAGGAGTACCGCGTCTACGCCATTGGCTTCGCACCGGGTTTTGCCTATCTCGGCGATGTTGATCCGCGCATCGCGGCACCTCGGCTGAGCACACCGCGACAGAAGGTGCCCCGTGGTGCCGTCGCCATAGCTGATCGACAAACAGCGGTTTACCCCGCCCCCTCGCCCGGGGGATGGAATCTCATTGGACGCTCCCCCCAGCGAATGTTTGACCCCCAGGCCGAGGTACCCATGCCGGTACAGGTGGGGGACCGCGTGCGTTTTACCCCCATGGACCGCTCAGACTTTCTTCTCGCAGGAGGCAGCCTGTGAGCACTCTGGAGGTTCTCCAGCCGGGATTGCTCAGCCTGCTGCAGGATAGGGGACGCTTTGCCCAGGCAGCCATCGGGCTCACCACGGGCGGTCCCATGGATTTTATTGCCGCATCACTGGCTAATCGACTCCTGCAAAACGATGCCAATGCCACGCTGATCGAGGTGAGCTTTGGAGGCCTGTCCCTCCGCGCAAATGACGACAGTCAGATTGCAGTCACCGGTGCCACGCTGCCCCTGACGGTGAACGGTAAGGAACGACCCATGTGGTCTGTTATCGATCTCCACGCCGGTGACGAGATCAGTCTCGGATTCAGCACCACGGGTTGCCGCAGCTATCTTTCTGTCGCCGGTGGCCTCGCGATTAACGATAGTTTTGGCAGCACCTCCACCGTGATCCGGGAAGGAATTGGCGGGCTGAATGGCGGAAAACTGGAAACCGGTGACTGTCTTCCTGTGCATCCGGGCGACCGGGTGCCCTTACTGTGGTATCCGCCCCGCCTGCGACCCAGCTACCACCACCGCGCCACGGTGCGCGTTGTACCGGGTTATCAACACGCCCGTTTCTCCCGCCTCGAGCAGCGACGATTTTTCGGCAGCGACTATACGGTAAGCGACCGCTGTGATCGCATGGGTTACCGCCTTGAGGGCCCCCCTATCCAATGCGATATTCAGGGCATTCTCTCCGAAGGCATCGCTCCCGGCGCCATACAGATACCTGCTGACGGGCAGCCCATCGTGCTCCTCAATGATCGACAAACCATTGGAGGCTACCCGAAGATCGGCTGTGCTCTGTCTCTGGATAGCGCTGCCCTCGCTCAACTGCGACCGGGAGATACGGTGACTTTCGCAGCCATTTCCGAGCACCGGGCGCATAATGCCCTGCATCTCGCCGAGGTCTATGAACGCTCACGAATCCCGGAGCCCGCACCCCAATGACCCTGGACGCATTGAGCGATGCCATCGAAGCTTTGCTGGTTGCAAAAAACCTCCGGCGCATGGCGGAGCTCCGCCCCGCGCTGACACCGGGATATTGCCTGCGCGCTGCCCGGATTCTCGAGGGCTCTGAGAGAATTCTCATCGGCACGGGATTCCCGGTGCTCGACACCTTCGAAACCGATGGCCCCCTGGGAGCCATCGCTTTGTATCAGGCCCTGGAGCAGCTGGGCAAGGACTGCTATCTGGCCTGTGCAGCTCCCCTGGCAGACGCTCTGGGCGCGGATTTCAAAGTGCTGAAACTGCAGGCCTTTAATCTCGAAGACGGCCTGACAGAAGCCCGGGACTCCCTCGCTTCCCTGAGACCCGATGCGATTGTATCCATCGAGCGACCGGGGCTCGCCGCCGATAACCACTACTACAATATGCGGGGCGAGGACATATCCCCACGCTGCGCGATATTTGATTACTATCTAACAGAGTCTGCGGCGCCGAGCATCGCCATAGGCGACGGCGGTAACGAAATCGGTATGGGGAAACTTCAGGCGGAAGTCAGCGCTCTGGATATTCATGGCGCGGCAACCAGCTGCGATGAGCTGCTCGTTGCGGACGTATCCAACTGGGGCGGCTATGCCTTGATTGCTGTTTTGGAGGCCCTCACGGACACACGGCTGCTGACAGCCATCACTCATGAAGAGACCCTTCAGTATCTGTCGGAGCGTGGCAGCATTGACGGCGTGACGCGGGAAAACACCCTGACAGAGGATGGCTTACCGGCCGCTGCCGGCGCAGAACTCCTCACGGAGCTCCAGCGTCTCGTCGAGAGCCATGCTCCGGTAAAGAACTAACAGCTTATTACTTGCTACTTTTTAAGAGTACAGCACTATGAGTCAGGTTTATCTCAATGGGCAGTTCATGCCTATGAGCGAGGCAAAGATATCGCCCATGGACCGCGGTTTTCTTTTCGGCGATGGCATCTATGAAGTCATACCCGTTTACAGCGGAAAAAGCGTCGGCCTGGGCCCGCACCTGGCACGCATGCAAGCAGGCCTCGATGCCATCGAACTCAAGCTGCATATCGACCACGAGGAATGGCGCGGAATCGTCGATGAGCTCGCCGCTGCCAACGAGAGCGAAAACCTGGGTATCTACATTCAGATCAGCCGGGGTGCGGACAGCAAGCGCAATCACGCCATGCCCGTGGGTATAGAGGCGACGCGTTTTGCCTTTGCCTTCGAAATAGCACCACCGCCGATTGCTGACAAAGCCCTCGCAACGCGCTTTGAGGTGTCGGCGACCCGGGATCTTCGCTGGCAGCGGTGCAACATTAAATCCACATCCTTGCTGGGGAACGTGATGCACTACCAGCACGGACACTCCCGAGGCCACCATGAAACGCTGCTGTTCAACAGCCAGGACGAACTGACGGAAGCGGCGGCCTGTAATGTTTTTATCGTTAAGGACGGCGTTATCTCCACGCCCCTCCTGGATCATCAGAAGCTGCCGGGAATTACGCGACTCATGCTCCTCGATATGTTGAAAAAGCACTCTTCCCGCACGGTTCAGGAACGCGTCATCACCCGGGACGAAGTGGACAACGCCGATGAGGTCTGGCTCACCAGCTCCAGCAAGGAGGTGGCCCCGGTTGTCGCCATCGAGGGCAGGCCCGTGGGTAACGGTGAGGTCGGTGACGTCTGGCTCGAGGCGGAAACCCTGTTCAGTCAGCACCGCTACGAGTACTGAGGTGGCACGCCCCACCCTCGCAAGAATTCTGACGGGCAACCTCCGTCACAACGCCCGACGCGTTCGCGAGGAGGCGCCCCGGTCGCGCATCATGGCCTGCGTAAAAGCAGACGCCTACGGGCATGGCATCACCACCGCGAGCGAGGCCCTCAATGACATCGTGGACGGCTTCGCCGTGGCCTGTATATCCGAGGCCCTGGCCCTACGCGATGCAGGCATCAAAAAACCGGTTCTGATGCTCGAGGGCCCCCAGAGCCCCGACGAGGTTCCCGAGGCGGCTCACAAAGACCTCACCCTGTGTGTCAACGAGTGGCATCAACTCGAGTGGCTTGAAAAAGCCGGGCTCAGTGCTCCCCTCGCCTGTTGGCTAAAGATTGATACGGGGATGCATCGCCTGGGTTTCAGCCCCCAGCGCACCGCCGAGGCATTGCAAAGACTTGAGCGCAAAGCCAAAAACCCGGAGCTTGTCCTGTGCACGCATTTTTCCAGCGCGGACCTACCCAAAGACAACGGTGTGGAGGCGCAAGTCCGGGCTTTTGATGAGGTTGCAGCGACCACCGCCTACGCCCACAGCCTTGCCAACTCCGCGGCGATCCTCACGATACCCGAGAGTCACCGGCACTGGGTTCGCCCCGGCTATATGCTCTATGGCGGCTCCCCCCTTGCAGATGCTGCTGCGGCGACCCTGAACCTCAAGCCTGCCATGGAGTTCGTTGCCGAGGTCATCAGCGTGCGAGACGTATCCGTGGGTGAGCGTGTCGGCTATCGCGGTCGTTGGGAGGCGAGGCGTCCCTCGCGCATCGCCACGGTGGCCGCAGGTTATGGCGATGGCTATCCGCGCCATGCACCCGATGGTACTCCGGTGTTCATCAATGGGAAGGTCGCGCCCCTGGCCGGGCGTGTCTCCATGGACATGATCACCGTGGACGTGACGGAACATCCGGATATTGCTGTCGGCGCGAAAGCGGTCCTTTGGGGAGGGGAACCCACCGTCGACGAGGTGGCCACGGCAGCCGACACTATCGGTTACGAGATTCTGGCGGGTATGCCCAAGCGCGTACCTCGCGTCGTCGAAGACTAGGCCGGAACAACACAGACAGGCGAGACATTGCTCGTAATGCGTAGGTGATTTCGGGTGCGGCGAGGGTAGCGGTCCGATAAACTAGGCTATCAATCCTGGCACGGGTCGCGACGATATCTTGGAAGCATCAAACGCACAGAAAAAGCCTTCTTCCATACCCGAGGAAAACCCCGCCGAACTCAAAGATGGAAGCCTTCTCGCAGCGGTAGATCTGGGTAGCAACTCCTTCCACCTGCTTATCGCACGCCTGGAGCAGGGAGAGATTCGCCCCGCCCAGGCACTCTCCGAAAAGGTTCAGCTGGCAGCGGGACTGGAGGGTGACGAGCTATCCCAGGACGCGATCGATCGAGGCCTTGAGTGTCTCAGTCGCTTTGCCCAGCTCCTCCAAAGTGTCGAGCCCCAGCGCATCCGCGTAGTGGGCACCAATGCCCTTCGCCGGGCGCGAAACCGCAAGAAGTTTACCGAGCCTGCCCGCAGAATCCTTGGCGCCCCCATCGACGTGATTTACGGACGCGAGGAGGCCCGTCTGGTGTACCTGGGAGTCGCACACACCCTCGCCGATGATAGCCAGTCACGCCTGGTGGTAGACATTGGCGGGGGAAGCACCGAGTTTGCCATCGGAGAGCGCTTCGAACCGCGCAAACTGGAAAGCCTGCAACTGGGTTGCGTGACCTACAGCAGAGACTGCTTCAAAGACGGCCTCCTCTCGAAATCCAATTACAAGAGCGCCTACGATCGGGCCTGCGTGGAGGTCTCACATATCCGCAAACAGTTTCGCCGCAAACACTGGGTAGAGGCCGTGGGATCATCGGGCACCCTTCAGGCCATCGAGGGCATCCTCATCGCCCAGCAGTGGGCCGATGGCATGATCACGCGCAAGGGTTTGACGCGCATGCGCAAGGCCCTTCTTGGCTTCAAGCACCTTGATGACATCAATCTTGAGGGCCTCAGCGACGCGCGGCGGTCCGTCATTGCTTCGGGAGTCGCCATCACCGAAGCTATTTTCGATGTCCTGGATATCGATGAAATGCGCAGCTCCCGGGGCGCCCTGCGAGAAGGCGTTGTCTATGATCTCGTGGGACGCCTGAGTCACGAGGACGTGCGGGAGCGAAGCATCCGGGCGCTCATGCAGCGTTATCACGTCGATGAAGAAGTTTCCGAGCTTGTCGCGCGCCGGGCCCGTACGCTCTTTGATGCCACCTATAAAGCATGGGAGCTCACGGGGAGTGACCGCGAACTGCTTATCTGGGCAGCCCTGTCCCAGGAAATCGGCAAGGCCATCGCCCACAAGCACTACCATCGCCACGGCGCTTACCTTCTGCGCAACTCAGATCTCCCGGGCTTTCCCCAGCATGAGCAGGAAGACATGGCCATCCTCGTCGAGGGTCAGCACGGCAAAATTCGCCAGGAGCTTTTTGGCGACAGCGAGGGCCCCGCATTGCTGAGACTGCAACGACTGGTTGCCCTGTTACGCCTCGCGACTCTGTTCAAGTATGTGGAGCCCCTTGAGAAATTACCGAACTTTGCGATCAATGCCTCTTCCAAGGGCTTGAAGCTGGATTTCCCCGAAGACTGGCTGGAGCAGCATCCCCTCACGGCTCAGGAGCTGGCGCAGCAGCAGGCTGTGTTCGGACGCCTGGGGCTGCGTCTGGCATTCAGCTGATATTCTCAGGGAGCGGGGGAGCGTCTCCACCCTAGCCTAGCCTAGCCTTGCCCTGGCCTTGCCTCGGACTGCCTCGCTGCTCCGGCGTTTACAGATTCACCCAGCTGTTGAGCGCGCGCAGTCGAAAATCGCTCCCCTGAAAACGCAAAATCACCGAGTCGCTCAGTATCTCCCGCACTTCTACGCCCCGGGTCCGCTGCCCCGGCGAAAGGTTCGTACCGTTGATCGTCACTGTTGAAGGCCCCGAGCTTCCATAATTGTGGCGGGAGTACATAAGCGTCGGCACGCTGTCCCGGAACTGCTTTGTCAGATCCTCCAACAGCGCTACGGGGTGAGCTTGCAGAGCACTGTTCCCTGCCTGGGCGCGTATTTCACGCAGTACCTGCTCAACGTCGATCTCGCTTTCATTTTCACTTTCACGCTCGCCGGGACGTTCCGCCGTCTGCATCTGATCCTCAGTCTGGATCTCGGCCCGGGTCTTTATCTGGATGTCAGCGTCGGTCACAGCAGGCGCACTTGGGGAGGCTTCAGGCGCGTCGATGACGTTGTGCGGGGGCTGCGCATAGAGCGCGGCGATCGCAGCGTCCTGTTCCGGCGTTGAAACCGACGCCGTGCGCCCTGATGCCTGGGCCGCGGAAACAGCATCCGACGGCCGTGGACGGCTATCACGCACAGCGGTATCCCTCTGCATAGCCCGCTCCCTTGCCACCGGGTTTGCAGGAGGGTTTTCAGCCTGCCGTGCAGCCAGGGCAGGCATCCGCGCAGGCTCTCGGGCATCAGTGCCTGTTGCTGGTGCCCTGAACATGAATAGCGCCCCAAGGGCCAGCATGGCGAAAAGCGCGAATGCAAGCACTGCGGCCACTGGCACGAGCTCTAGCCACCCACGGCCTGGGGATGCCTCGGACGACGTTTCCTGAGCGAGGATGCCCGGCGCTGGGCTGTTTTCTTCACGTTTTTCGCGCTCCGCACGACGGAGGGCATCCAGTATCAGCGACACAGCCTGGCGCTCCTCAAAACGATGACGTTTTTCATCCTGCGCCTCATCAACGGCTGGTCCCGGTTTGCGCCGCAGCCCAGGCCCGGGCTTCGGCAAAGCCGAGGTCATCACCTACGGCCAGGGACAAGGCCCGGAGCGTGTTTTCCCCGAGTACGCCATCGGCGCGCAGCCCCTGCTGTTGTTGAAACAGCTTAACCCGAGCTTCCAGACGAGGATCAAAGAGCATCTCGGTCAGAGGCTGGATCTGACCATCGAGGCGGGCAAAGAGCGCCGCCACCCGTGCCACGTCATCACCTCGGTCACCACGCTGTAGCGTGCGCCCTACCCCGGGTGACAGACGCCAGAACTGCCAGACCGTGCCGGTCCAAAGGGGCGCCAGACGCTCCAGGGGAATGCTTTGGGGGCCCCCGGGGGCTCTCAGCAGCGCCCGCTTATCGTCAATGGCCAGGAGCAGGGCTCGCTGCTCAAAGCGTTGCTCATCGAGAAGCCCCAGCAAGGCGGGCCGGCCCTCCGTGAGCAATTGATTCCAACTTTCCACGACACGTTTTTCGCATTGCAGATCCCGAAGCTCAGCGGCACAGGGATTCACCGGCATGGCCTTGTCTGCACCGTAGAGCGCCCCCAGGGCCGACGCCCCGGCCTCGGGAGACAGACGCCAGGGATCGGCCTCAGGCTCTGCAACATCGACTGCGGGGGGCTCTGCTGCAGTGGCGGAGGGCTCTGCTGCAGTAGTGCGGGTGCTATCTTCTGGCACCGGGACGCTTTGGGGCAGAGACGCGCCGTTCATTACCTGCGTCTCTGGCGTAGTGACAACAGGCAGCGCCAGCCAGGCAATCAGGGCAAGGGCAAGAATGGCGCTGCCTATGAGCGCCGGGGCGCGCCATGGGCTGCCGCCGGGCGATGATCCTGCGCCGGCTACACCCATGACTTCGTCCACCGCCTGCTTCAGGAGTTCACGATCAAGGCGATCACTGTCCCGACCGTAGGCTCCCAGCAGCATGCGATCGCAAAGCAGGTTGATGACCCTCGGAACACCGCTGCTTTCTTTGTGGATGGCACGCACCAAAGCCCGTGGAAACAGCTCCCGCCCCGCAGGCAAACCGGCGATGTGCAGGCGATGCCGAATGTAAGCAGCGGTCTCATCAGGCGTGAGCGGCTGCAGGTCGAAGCGTGCGGTAATTCGCTGGTTCAACTGCCGCAACTCCGGCCTCGCCAGTTTCATCGCCAGCTCGGGCTGGCCGATCAGGATGATGTGCAGCAGCTTCTCATCACTGGTTTCGAGGTTGGTCAACAGACGAATCTGCTCAAGGACGTCAAAACTCAGATGCTGAGCCTCGTCGATCATCAATACTGTTTTTCGGCCTTTGCTGTGATTGGCGAGTAAAAACCGATGGAGGGCATCGCTGAGGTCTTTCAGACCCGGGTTGTCAGCATCAAACCCTATGCCCAGTTCCTCACAAACCGTCGCCAGCATGTCCCGGGCGTCCAACGCCGGATTCAGTACGATGGCAATATCCGCGTTATCCGGTAACTGTTCGATGAGACATCGATTGATGGTGGTTTTACCCGTGCCCACCTCTCCGGTGAGCAGAATAAAACCTCCTCCCGCGCCCACACCGTAAAGAAGATGCGCCAGAGCGTCACGATGCCGGGGGCTCATGTACAGATAACGCGGATTTACCGCGATGGAGAATGGCGCTTCGTTTAAACCGAAATACTGGTAATACATACCAAGCTCTGTGAAGAACGGATCGTGGCCGAAACCAGGAGCGGCATTATGCCGTATCCGCTTTCGCAGCCGTAGAGGTGTCTTCCGCAGCGCCAGCCAACAACTCCAGCGCTTCGTCGCACCAGGCCAGATACTGTTTGCCTCCGGTGATGCCACCCAGGAGGGCGAGATACACCCCTTTCCGACGCAGGGGCAGGGTTTCCGGATCCCCGTAGTGCCGCCGGCGAATACGCTCGTAAAGGTACAGGCGCTGCATCATGGCTTCCCGGCGCTCGCGCAAACGGGTCCGCAGATAATCAATATTGGACTCGGACAGGTTGTACAGCTTGATATACAGCTCGTCCTTGGTCTCCTGGAGACGCATACGATCCTTGGTGAGCACCCATTCATCCAGCGCCTCCCGGCCTGCGTCCGTGAGCGCATAGAGAATCTTATCGGGACGGCCCTTCTGCGCTTCGGTACGGCGCGTCACCCACGCAAGGTCGCTGAGCTTACCCAGTTCCCGATAAATCTGCTGATGAGAGGCATGCCAGAAAAACCCCAGGGACTTGTCGAAGGAACCCGCGAGGTCATAGCCCGACAGTTCGTCCTCAATCAGCGCGGTCATAATCGCGTAGCGCAATGCCATGACGGCTCCCCAGCGGTTGTCAATAAAGGAAGATTGTGCCCTCTTTGCGTAGCGTATGCAAAATGTTGCATAAACAGTCTCCTTGCCTTAATCTCCCCACCGTTTTGATCAACCCCATCTCAATCAAGGAGCCCTCCATGGCACTGCCCGACACTCTTTCCTCGCGACTGCGTTTGCCTGCCGTTGCCGCCCCGCTGTTTATCATCTCCAACCCTGACCTGGTCATTGAGCAGTGCAAGGCTGGCATCGTGGGCTCCTTCCCGTCCCTGAATGCGCGCCCCCTGGAGGAACTGGATCGCTGGCTGGACCGCATCACGACGGAGCTGGCCGCCTATGACGCGGCGAACCCCGATGCGCCGTCGGCTCCCTACGCAGTCAATCTCATCGTGCACGGCTCCAACAACCGTCTGCAGGAAGATCTCGAGATGTGCGTTAAGTACAAGGCACCCATCGTGATTACCTCCCTGGGCGCGAAGGAATTCGTCAACGATGCTATTCATTCCTACGGTGGCATTGTTCTCCACGACATCATCAACAATCGCTTCGCCAAAAAAGCCATCGAGAAAGGCGCCGATGGACTGATCGCGGTAGCAGCAGGCGCAGGCGGTCACGCGGGCACGACCTCACCGTTTGCGTTAGTGCAGGAAATCCGCGAGTGGTTTGACGGTCCCCTCCTCCTCTCGGGCTCCATTGCCAGCGGTGACGCCATACTGGGCGCTTTGGCAATGGGTGCGGACCTTGGCTATATCGGCTCCGCCTTTATTGCCACGGACGAGGCCAACGCCGAGGAGGCGTACAAGCAGGCCATCGTGGATTACAACTCCTCAGACATCATTTACAGCAATCTGTTTACCGGTGTTCATGGCAACTACCTGGCACCTTCCGTGGAAGCGGCGGGTCTGGATCCCAACAATCTGCCCGAAAGCGATCCCACGGCCATGGACTTTGGCTCCGGGGGCAATACCGACGCCAAGGCCTGGAAAAATATCTGGGGCTGTGGCCAGGGTATCGGCGCGGTGAAGAGCGTGGGCCCCACGGCGGCATTGGTGGAGCGCTTACGCGTGGAGTTCGCCGCGGCGAAGGCTCGCTTGTTGGACGCAGCCTGAACAGGGGATACGCGAGGGGAACCTATTCCCCTCGCAACTGCCCAAGGTGGTGTTCATTAGGAGAATATCTGATGCCTCACCACACCCCCCAAGGCCCATCGGGCCACATCGTTGAGTACGCCCCGGCAATGACCCCAGGCAAAGGTTCGGGCGCGGCCCTTTCCCGAGCCATGGCTTGGGCACTTGCCGTAACTCTGTTCTCGTTAGCGCTGTTGGCAACGGGCGCACGGGCCGAGGTGCGCAAAGCCAGCTTTGCCGGCGGCTGCTTCTGGTGCGTGGAAGCGGATTTCGAAAAACTCGACGGGGTCCTTGATGTCGTATCCGGGTTTACCGGCGGGACGCTCCAGAATCCCACCTATCGCGGCAATCATGAAGGGCACTATGAAGCTGCGGAAATCACCTACGACAGTGACGAGATCAGCTATGAAGCGCTTCTGACGCATTTTTGGCGCACGGTGGACCCCCTGGATGCGGGCGGCCAATTCTGTGATCGCGGATTCAGTTACAAAACCGCCATTTTTGTCGCCAATGAAGAAGAGCGGGAGGCCGCGGAGCGAAGTTTGCAAGAAGTGGATGCGCTGTTCCCCGACGACGTTGTGGCGACGGTCATTCTTCCCGCGGGTCGCTTCTGGCCCGTCGAGGAATACCATCAGGATTACGCCAAGAAGAACCCCCTGCGTTACAAGTACTATCGCTTCGGCTGTGGACGCGACAAGCGCGTTAAAGAGTTGTGGGGCGATAAGGACTGGAGGCTGCTTGACAGCGCCGCCGCCGAGTAAGGCCTCACGGCTCGTCGCACGGCAACATCACTTCGTCGATAGTCCCGGACCTGGCATTGATGCTCTGGCAATCGGAGTGATAGATATCAGCTTTTGATTTTTACAGGCATTCACTGTGATACAGATACCCCGCACGCTCTTTCTTGCCAGCGTACTGCTCCTATCAGTTAACGGCGCCACCTGGGCCAGATCGGCGGATTCAAATGCGCCGCAACGACCCGTCATTGAAGTCAGAGATGACTTACCGCGTCACAGCTACAATCTCGACATCTCCGTAACCGCTCTCTACGAAACCCAGAACCGTGGCAAGCTCCTCGCCCTGGCACGCCAGGTGGCAGCAGACACCAAAGCGGACCTGAAGAATTACGATATCCGAGATGACAATACGGTTCAGGAGTTCTATGGGCTCCTTGGAAGCGTCGCATTGCTTGAAAATGACTGGCAGGCTTATCTCGACTATCTCGAGAAGCGGAAGGCCCTGGAAAGCAAGGAAGCTAATCGCCTGACCATGGGGCTTGCGGGCTCCGCTGTTGCTCTGACACAACTGAGTGACTCTCCCTCACAGGAAACCTTTGCGGATACATTTCAAGCACTCGTCTCCGCGTTGCCGTACAAAACCGTCGAGCCCAACCTCAAAAGTCTAAAAGGCAGCACAGAGATTCTCAGCAGAGCATTGGTGCTGGGGAGTCTGGAATCCAATTATCAGCCGGTACTTGACCGCAACAACGGCGAAATCAGCTACGACATCGCCGCTTCCCTGGTGGGCGCCAGCTTCACTTTTGATCACTTCCTCGCGGTAACCGATACCATCAATGGAATACTGAGCGACACCATCGAGTCCAATACGATTGAAAAAACTGACATCTGGGCGCAGAGGCAAGTTACTCTGGACGCCAAGGATAAGGGCACGCCCGTAACCTTGGCCGTCTGGGACAGTGGCGTGGATACGGATATCTTCCAACGCAGCGGTCAGCTGTGGATCAACAACAAAGAAATTCCCGATAACGGGGTGGATGACGACGACAACGGTTTCATCGATGACGTACATGGTATCGCCTACGATGTGGATGCCAACAAAACCACGGAGATCCTTTACCCCATAGGCGAGTTCTCAAAGGATGAAGCAGAACTTCAACTGCTCATCAAAGGCATTGGAGACATACAGTTCAATGTCGATAGCGAGGAGGCCGGGGAGGTGCGTCGGCAGCTGTCCTCCCTGCCCCAGGACGAGGTCAAAACCTTCCTTGAATCCCTGTCCATTTATGGCAACTACTCCCACGGCACACATGTTGCGGGCTTAGCGGCAGAGGGCAATCCCTTCGCTCGCTTACTGGTCACCCGAATGACCTATGGCCACGAGATCATTCCCAAGCGGCCAACGCTCGCCGCCGCCCACCGGGAGGCTGCGATGTTTCTGGAGGTGGCCGAATACTTTCGCTCCCAAGGGGTCCGGGTAGTCAACATGAGCTGGGGTGGATCGCTCAGGAGCATTGAAGATGCCCTCGAGGCGAATGCTGCCGGGAAAACACCCGAGGAGCGAAAAGCCCTGGCCCGGGAGATTTTTGAGATCGGAGACCGTGCGCTCAGGCGAGCGATCAGCGAATCCCAGGACATACTGTTTGTGACCTCATCGGGAAATTCCGACAACGATGTGCGCTTTGACGAGTTTTATCCCAGCAGCTACGAATATCCGAACCTGCTGACCGTCGGCGCGGTAGACAGTGCTGGCGACGAAACCAGTTTTACAAGCCTTGGCAACGTTGATGTGTATGGGAATGGTTACGAGGTAGAGAGCTATGTTCCCGGCGGAAATCGCATTCCTTACAACGGGACATCCATGTCATCGCCCCAAGTCATGAACCTCGCAGGCAAGCTCCTCGCTCTTCACCCGGACCTCACGGTTCAGGAGCTCAAAACGCTGATCATCGACGGCGCAGAAGAGAAGGACATCCCGTCCCGCAGCATTCGACTGATTGACCCAAAACGGTCCATGGAGCTTGCCAGCAAGCGCTAGCTCTCATTCCTGACGGCTAGCGCAAATACAGCATGCAGCTAACGCATGTAACTGCGCCACGTAACTACATCATGTAACTACACCATGTCGCGCAGGGTCAGTCCCCGGCCACGCTTCGCAATATGCGCCAGGAGCAGCTCTGCGGTCGCCATGGCATCCCCCAGGGCGTTGTGCGCGTTATGCGTCGTCAAGCCATAGCGCTCCCGACAGGCGCCCAGGCGCAGATCGCCCTGCCCGATGGGACGCTCCTGACGCTGGAGGAGTCGCTTTTCAAGGAGCAGGGTATCAATAGTCGGTAGGAGTAGCGGCGCTCCGAAGACTGCCTTGGCCGCATAATCAAGGAATGCCGTATCCAGGGCTGCATTGTGAAAAACGAGCACCCTTCCCCCGGCTGCCGCCAGCAGCGCCTCCAGGCCCTCTTTGACATCGCCCGCATCTCTGAGCTCACAGTCCCGAAGCTGATGAATTGTGGCGCTCTGTCCCACGGATTCCCGGTTGCGAATCAGTAAGTGGCGAGCGCTCCCGAGAGCAATCTCCAAGCCGCTGACACGCACCCAACCAAGGCTCAGGAGCTCAGCCTGCCTCGGATCCAGTCCCGACATCTCGGCATCGCAGACCAGAAAATCGAGTTTTTCAACGGGCGTCGTCATCGCCGGTAAGGGCATGGACCACGCGGTGGACACGGGCGTGGGTAGCTCCGTACGAAGAGACCACCGCCAGCGGCGCAGCTTGAGCTTCCACATCAGGCCATGCCGGCGCGGTAGTTCAGACGGACGGAAGCCTGTGCCTCGTCAATGATGGTAAAGGCGTCACGAAGCTGCTCCTTTGCAAGACGGGGTAACGCCCGGGGATTGATGTAATTGTCTACGGGTTCTCCCCGCTGAATCTGCGCGCATTGATGGTCCATGCGCAGACCCTGGATAAAGTCCAGGGCATCCGTGAGATTACGCGAATCGACAAGTGCCATATGTCCTGCAGCGATGAGGGACTGCAAACGGGCGGAGGTATTGACTTCCGGAAGCTTGTTGGCCAGGGCATGGAGGCGGGCGATCTCCGTAACGGGTAACACTCCCCGTTTTTTAATATTCAGGTTATCGCGATGCTCCCCATTGCGGTCCACCACAAACCGGCGGAACACGCCCAGGGGCGGCTTGTTATCCAGAACATTCGCTGCCAGAGCCGCCAGAAAAATGGAGTTGCTGCTGGCCTCAGCGAGCATCACTTCCTGAATCGATTTCGCGAGATCACGATCACCGTAAAGCGCGCGAATATCAAAGAAAATACTGACACGCATCACCGCGTCGCTCGTGGGGGTCCGGGCCCAGGAACGTACCGTGTCCTGCCAATCGGCCAGGCGCAGACGCCAGCTCCTGTTACTGGCCATGATGTCACCGGGACAGTACTTGTACCCACAGAGCGCCAGCCCATCGCATACCTTTGTCGCGAGTTTCTCATACCAGGACAGATGCTCATCGCCCACACTGTCGGCAATGACAATGCCATTGTCCTGATCCGCGCCCAGGAGCTGCTCACCCCTCGCCTGAGAGCCAAAGCCCAACCAGGCCCAGGGTCCCGGCGCCTCGCCAAGCTCCATCTCCACAAGCTGGATCAGGCGTATCGCCACGGCGTCAGATATTGCGGTCAGAATCTGGGAGACCTGGGGAGCCCGCATCCCACCACTGACCCACTCCACCATGAGATTACCCATGGACCCCACGAGCTCCTGAATGCCCTCGACGCTGTCCTGCCGGGAGATGTGCTGCACCAGGTACACGGGATCATTTTTCTTGGCCACGATGAGATCCGAGGTTGTGACGATACCCGCAAGACGCCCCTCCTCCAGCACCGGCAGATGATGGAAACGACGCTGAGTCATCATCAGCGTTGTCGCAAACAGCGTCTCATCGCTGGCGATGGCCTCGGGATTCGGTGTCATCACCTCGTTTACCGGCATCTCACTGCTTAGCCCCCTCGCCAGAACCCGGGTGCGTAAATCACGATCCGTGAGAATACCCTGCAGCTCATCGTCCGCGACCACAAAAGCCGAGGACACCCGGCGCTCGGCCATGGCCATCGCCGCTTCGCGCACCGTAGCGGTAGAGGGCACCGTCAGGATGTCCCGGGTCATCACCGAACTCACGGGCGCGAGCATGGCATTGGGCTCCGGTTGATAGCGTGCGGCCCGGCGCAGGCGCCGGCTTCGCTGACCACTGAAGTAACGATCAAAGGGGCGATTGGCGCCGCGGAGGGACTGATAGGCATCATCGGGGAGCCGGTAGATCAGGGCATCCTCGATAACCAGAGCAACGACGGCTTTTTCGCCGGCGTTCAAACCGACAATACTGAAACTCTCCCCCTCGCCCAGACGGTCCAGCAGCTTGTTGTCGTCGTCGCGGATATCCACGGCACCGCTTCGCAAAATACGCAAACCCGATTGCTCGCTGTCCACGGAGAAGCGCTCGCCATGGGGGTGATAAGAGACCTGCATGGCGGACACCGCTTCCTCAAGCTCGACGTCACTCAGCTCATTGAAGGGCAAGGAGCCTCGAAGAAACTCGAGGACAGACGCCATCTCAGACGCATCACCGCTTGCCAGATTGCCACTCAAACTCAAGCCTCCTCCTGCAGAAAGGCCGTCGACGCATCCGCAAAATAGGCGCTGTCATTGATGGAGATCACAATGCGAATTCGCTGCTCTGCCCCGGGAACCGTGGTCAGGGGCATGCGCCACTTCAAACCCTTGGCATCTGCAGGCTGCATGGGCCGGGGGCCGGGATCCCGCTCCGGATGGGACACGGACATCAACACGGCTTCCACGGGATGGGATGCATTGAGTTCCAGCGCCAGGCCCACGCTTTCATCCAGCCTTAGGGCCAGCTTAACGTCCTGGTTTTCGAGCTCACAGATACCACTGGCATAACGACAGTTGCTCTTCTCCACCAGGGGGTAGGCTTCACCCGGCATCGCAGGCTTGGCCTCCTCGCCAATAAAATTACCCACGGCAAACCAGGCCATGATCGAGAGAACCGGTGCGACCAACAGGGCAACGACAACGTGTTTGTTTGTGAACATTCTGATTCCCTTGTGAGGCTGTAGCCTCGCGGAGCCAACAGCTGAAGATTAGCTTGTAAGTCTACCCACTCTTGCTAAAAAAAAGGGAGACACCGTTTCCGACGCCTCCCAGGAAAGTGAACCTGTCAGTGACAAGTCTCTTGCTCAGTGATCGATGGCCGCTTCTGCGCCCGCAGGAACCCGGATGCTCTCAACCATCTCCCGGATTTCTTCCGGCGGTGCTGCAGTCACTTTGGATACGGCGATCGCCACCGCAAAGTTGAGCAGACAGCCCACCACACCAAAGGCATTGGGCTCAATGCCAAGGAACCAGTTAGGCGCCATATCACCCAGGAAGGCCGTCGACGCAATAAACATGATGCCCTTGTGCTGGAATACATAGAACAGCGTGATACCGATACCCGCCAACATGCCGGCGATAGCCCCTTCCTTAGTAACGGTCTTGCTGAAGATACCCATCATCAACGCCGGGAAGATGGACGACGCGGCCAGACCAAAGGCCAGAGCCACGGTCCCTGCAGCAAAGTCGGGTGGGTTAAAGCCCAGATAGCCTGCGCCGGCAATGGCCAGTGCCATGGCGACGCGACTTGCCCGCAGCTCCTGTTTCTCGCTGATGTTCGGGGCAAAAATCCCCTTTAACAGATCATGGGAGATGGCCGAGGCAATTGCCAACAATAGTCCTGCTGCGGTAGACAGGGCCGCAGCCAGACCACCCGCAGCGACGAGGGCAATCACCCAGTTGGGGAGCTGAGCAATTTCCGGGTTTGCGAGAACGATAATGTCCCGGTCGACCTTAACGAGTTCGTTACTGCTCTCGTCGGCGGAGTACTGCATGAGCCCGTCTTCGTTCTTGTCCTCAAATGCCAGGAGACCGGTCTTTTCCCAGTTCTTGAACCACTGGGGTCGTTCTTCGTAGGCCAGGTAGTTCCCCGCCTCCGGCTCAATGGTTTGCATGAGGTTCAGACGTGCCATCGCGGCTACCGCAGGTGCGGTGGTGTAAAGAATTGCGATGAAGATCAGCGCCCAACCGGCCGAAGAGCGAGCGTCACGCACTTTTGGCACGGTGAAGAAGCGAATGATGACGTGGGGCAGACCCGCAGTTCCGAACATCAGGGAAGCGGTATAGGCAAACATATTGATGCCGGAGATTCGCACGTCAGTGGTGTATTCGCGAAAACCCAGCTCCACGACCACCTGGTCCAACTTATCGAGAAGAAAGGTGTCCGTTCCCACGAGCGTGCCGCCCAGACCCAGTTGCGGAATGGGGTTACCTGTCAGCTGCAGACTGATAAAAATCGCTGGAATCGTGTAAGCGAGAATAAGCACGCAATACTGGGCGATCTGGGTATAGGTAATACCTTTCATACCGCCGAGCACAGCGTAGAAAAACACAATACACATCCCCACCAGGAGGCCCGTGTTGTAATCAACTTCGAGGAAGCGGGAAAAAGAAACCCCGATGCCCTTCATCTGACCGATAACATAGGTCACGGAGCAGATAATGAGGCAGATCACGGCAACCACCCGCGCCGTCTGGGAGTAGAAGCGATCGCCGATAAACTCGGGCACGGTAAACTTCCCGTACTTGCGCAGGTACGGCGCCAGCAACATCGCCAGAATCACAAAGCCACCGGTCCACCCCATGAGGAACACCGATCCGCCATAACCCATAAAAGCGATGAGCCCCGCCATGCCAATAAAGGAAGCAGCGGACATCCAGTCTGCTGCCGTCGCCATGCCATTGGAAATCGGGTGTACACCACCCCCGGCAACGTAAAAATCTTTGGTGGACCCGGCGCGGGCCCAGATAGCAATACCGATGTAAATCGCAAAGGTAATGCCAACAACAATATAGGTAAGTGTTTGCAGTTCCATGTTCAGGCCCCCTAGTCTTCTTCGACGCCGAACTCGCGATCAAGCGCGGCCATGCGTGAGCGATAAATGAAGATCAGCACTACGAAAACGTAGATTGCCCCCTGCTGTGCGAACCAGAATCCCAGCTTGTAACCACCGATCTGAATCTGATTGAGCACATCCACGAACATGATGCCGCAGCCATAACTAACGACGAACCAAACCACCAGAAGCTTCACCATCAGCGACAGATTGCGCTTCCAGTACTCCTTGGCCTGGGCCTCGGTCATTTTCTTAACCATCTAACACCTCCCCGGTGTTCTTCTAGAATTCTTATGTTTCTTCACTGCGACTGTAGCAAAGCAGTGATGTCTTGCCCCTTGCACTTTGGTCTATGCCTAGAAGGCGTATTTGGCGGCGAACTGCAGGCGGTACATATCACCGTCGCGACCATCTTCCAGTTCTTTCACGCCGTACATCAGCTCACCACCCAGTTGCAGTTTTGGTGCGGGCAGGTAGTTGAGATTGAGATGCATGGAACGATAGGACTTGGCGAGATTACCGGCGCCGTCAAACTCCGCGCCGCCGGGATTACTGGCTTCGGAAGCTGAGATGGAGATATTGCTGCGCCATTGATCGTTCCAGTAGTGACGATAGGCCACAAAGCCGCCCCATTGATCGATGGTGCTTATCTCGCCGTTGCGATCGATATAACCGTCGTTAAAAGAGTTGAGACCCATATAGCGTCCCAGGGCATCACCGTAGCTGGCCATGAAGCGCAGATCGTTACGGCCGATGTTCCATTTACCGGCAAAGGAGAGTCCGTAGCCGTACTCTTCGTCACTGGCGCCTTCGGTACTGGCGTTGGGTCGTTCCTCGTAGCTGAGCTGCCGCCCTATGGCCGCCAGGGACCAGTTCAGGTCTCCGCTCTTTCCGTTATAGCGGGCAACGAGATCGGGCATGAGCTGCGCGTCATTCAGCGAAGAGCCGCCTCCCTGGAGATTGACCCGGGTTGTCTGGTTCTCTATGGCTAACTGCACAGGACCGGAAGTCCACCGAATCATGGGCTGACGCTCAAACACGGTGCCCACGGGACCCACAAAGTCCAGAAGATCAGGCAGCGCACCGACATTAAAAAACGTTGACCAGGCCTGGCCCGCGAGAAGGCTCTTCTGGTCACCGTAATCCCATTTCAAATAGGCATGGCGGATTCGCGAGCTAAAGGAGTTTGACACCCTCTCGTCACCCTGACCCGAAAGAATAAAATCGAGCTCTATGAAGGAGGAGATCTTGCCGACGTCCGTGTTCGTCGCCGTACCAAAGTAAAAGCGTGAAGACTTGGCGTGAATGTTGGTATTCGTATAGGAATCGCCGTCTCCCGACACAGGCTCAACGGGTATGAGGGAGGGAACGAAGAGATCGTCCATTACGGACGCCGGTTTACCTTCGCTGTAGTTACTGGCGATAGCATCGAGCTGCACATAGCCGCCATAGGTAAACTTCGTACCCTTTTTCATGGGCCGTGCTTCCTCGATATCCTCGGCCTGGACCTCGAGGGTTTGAAGGTTGCTGGCAATATTCGTCTTGTTACTGACCACCAGGGCCTTGAGCTCCGCAATCTGACGCTCAAGCTCCGCGATGCGCTCATCGACTTCTGCTGCCTGGACCTGCGTATCCACAGCACTGCATCCAACGAGTGCCAGGGCAAGACCCAGAGGTTTTCTTGAAAACATTCCCGCTCCTCCAATTAGTGTTATTGAGCAGGGAGTGTTGTATGCCCCCAACGCTTCTGGGGGTATTCGACCTTGGTCAAGTTGGGGCTGTTTCTTGGACTAAAGTCTATGAAAAAAGGGGAACTTCCTGTCGAAGAAGCCCAGCGGGGCCTCGCTTTACTTCGACCGTGAATAGATCACAATAAGCACATAAGAATACAAAACAGGCCAACCCACAATGAAGTGCATCATCGCTGACGATCATCCCCTGTTCCGCGACGCTCTCTCCATGCTGCTATCGGGTAGTGATATCGACGCCGACATCAGCCATGCAGAAAACGTCGCGGAGCTTCATGATCTCGTAGAAAAAGATGGTGCTCCGGATTTACTCCTCCTCGATCTGCACATGCCCGGTGCAAGCGGCTTCTCTGCTCTCGGCTGGTTCGTGGGCAACTATCCGGACAAGCCTGTAATCATCGTATCGGCACATGTTCAGGCGGACACGGTGCGTCGGGCTATTGACCACGGCGCTGCGGCCTTTCTTTCAAAATCTTCTGGCACCGATGTCATGACAGCCTGCATCAGGGATGTGCTCGCAGGGAACCGCGGCCTGCACCCGGGGCTGGATATCAGCGAGAGTGGCGCCAGCCTTAAAGCCCTGGACGTTGCCGACGCCCTCGCAAGTCTGACCCCTCAACAATTTCGCGTTGCATCTATGCTGGTGGAGGGATTGCTCAACAAACAGATCGCCTATGAGCTGGGCGTAAAAGAAGCGACCATCAAGGCGCACATGACCGAGGTGTTCCGAAAACTCGGCGTTCAATCGAGGACCCAGGCCGTGCTCGCTATCGGAAACCTCACCATCGCCCCCGCAGAGACCGCCGGGGAGTCTCTGTAAACAACGAGTTCCCTGCGGCTCCTAGGACGCCTCCCTGGCCAGCGCCAGTATCAGGGCTTTCAAGCGCTCGGGGTTGACGGGCTTTGCCAGGGAGCGGAACCCCACGGCGCGTGCCAGCTCTTTGACGTTCGCGCCATCGTCGGCACTCGCCATCACGCAGGGGCAGCGCCAGGCCAAACTGTCAAAGACCCATTGGAGGGCAGCAATCCCCGTGTCGCCGTCATCGAGATGGTAGTCGGCAACCACCACATCGGCCCTGACATCCCCCAGAGACTCGAACAATTCCTGACGGTTGGATACGGCGGTGACCTCACAGCCCTCAGCGGACAGCATGGCCGTCATGGCTTCTCGGACCTGTCTGTCATTGTCAATGCAAAGCACCCTGATGCCGGCCAAACGTTGTCCTCGGCTCGGAGTATTCACCTCCGCAACGGACGTATCCGCGACACCACGGGGCACCGTAAGCGAGAAAAGGCTGCCCCGACCGGGATGGGAGCTCAGATGGAGGGGTAAGTCGAGAAGATTGGCGTAGCGACTGACAATCGCCAGACCCAGACCCAGTCCCTCCTCTCCCCCACTCCCCGGCAGGCGCTCAAACTCCGCAAACACCCGCGCCTGCGCCTGCGCGGGTATCCCCGGCCCCTGATCAATGACCTGTATTTCCACCGCCTCGGGACGCCGCCGCGCGCCCAGAAGCACCTTGCCGTGCTCGCTGTATTTGATGGCGTTGCCCACGAGGTTCTGTAGTGCCCGGTAGAGAAGGTTGCGATCCGTCTGAAGCCAGAGAGACGAGCTCTGCAAACGAAGCTCCAAACCGGCCTTTTGCGCGGCGGGGCCAAACTCTGCATAAACTTCTCCGAGGAGCGCATCCAGGGAGAAGCTTTGCATTGTGACCTGCTGTTTGCCTGAATCCAGGCGGGCCATTTCCCGCAATTCGGCAATCAGCGTCTCCGCACGATGGAGGGACTGATCAATTTTCTCAACCAGTTCCGAGGTGTCCCGGGACTCTCCCGCCCTTGGTTTTAAAGCCTCTACGAACAATCGCGCCGCGCTGATGGGCTGCAACAGATCGTGGCTGCTCGCTGACATAAAGCGATTTTTGGACAGAGAAGCATCACGCAGCTTGCGCTCCGCTTCGGCCCGAAGCCGGTTTTCCCGGCGCAACTCGGCATTGGTGTCCGCCAGGCTCTGGCTTCCACTTGCTACCCGGTTCTCCAGCTCCAGGCGCACCTCTTCCAACTGTGTGACCATTTCCCGGTAGTCTGTGATGTCGATATAGGTCGTGACAAAACCACCCCGGGGGAGAGGCACACCATGAATATCAATCACGCGGCCATCGGGTAAGCGGCGTTCAAGGCGATGGGGATGACCGCGGCGCAACCAGTCAAGGCGCTTCTCCACTTCGTGATCAATGGAGTCCCCGGCCACACCGAGAACCCCTCGCTCGGCATTAAAGCGATAGAGCTTTTCAATGGGCATGCCGACATAGAGAAGCCGCTGGGGATAGGCAAACATGGTTTCGTAGCGGGTGTTCCAGGCCACCAGCCGCAACTGTGCGTCGACGACAGACACGCCCTGGAGCATGGATTCCACGGTTGTTTCCAGAAGATCCCGGTTAAAGGTTTGCTGGCGACCCGCCTCGGAGACCAGGGATGCGAGACCGGCAAAGTCCACCTGCCGGCTTTCCGTCAACTCGGAAAAAACGCGGCTGGAAGACGCCGCCCCAATAACTCCGGCGAGCAAGGATTCTGCCTCACGAACAGCAAAGAGGGGCAGGCGATCAGCGGGAAGGAGCCGCTGCTGATAGCGTTCTTCGAAGGAGCGCCAGAGCTGCTGCAGACGGCCCTCCTCCAGAAAAGGTGGTAGCAGGGCACGAAGCTGCCCCGCTCGCACGGGAGAGAGATTAAAATCGTCTCCCTGCTTTGCCCTGCCATCGTCGCTGTCCAGAAACACCGCGGCCTGGCGTTTGTCCGCAGGGGAGGCCTCGGAAAATCGGGATAGCAAACCCAGAAGGAGCACGTTCATGCCCAGACTCCAGAGCGTCGCATAGGTCAGAGGACCCGGTCCCGACCAGCCAAAAAGCGCCTGCGGCTTGAGCCAGCTGATCCCCAGGAGCCCCCTGCTCCGCAGGGCACTTTCTGCGGGCAAAACCTCAGGCAGCACCAGACAGTAAAACCACAGCAGCAGCCCCGCTGCCAGTCCGGCGGTGATGGCAATACCGTGGGCACGTCGCCAATACAGCCCGGCAAGGAGTCCCGGCGCGAGCTGCGCCGCCGCCAGGAACGACATGAAACCGATTTCCGTGAGCCAGGAAATGCCACTCAGCTGCGTGGACACCAGCCAGGCGGCGGCCAGAATGAGGAGAATCGTTACCTGGCGGACGATGCGTAACTGATTGCCCAAAAATAAAAGCGAGGCACCCTGGTCGGACTTTCCGCGAATCATGAGGGGCACGGCGACTTCGTTGGTGAGCATAATGGCCAGGCTCACGGTGGCTACAATAACCATACCCGTGGCGGCGGAGAGACCACCCACAAAGGCAATAAGCGATACCCAGGGCGATTCGAGGACCGCCGGAAGCATCTGCACATAGGTGTCGGGACTGACTCCGGAGGTCGATGGCGAGGCGAAGAGGTGACTCCCCGCAAGACTGATGGGTACCGCCAACAGCATAAAAAGCAGTAGATACAGAGGCAGAAGCCAGCGGGCCAGCTTTGTGCTACCACTATCCTTTGCCTCCACCACCATGACGTGAAACTGCCGTGGCAGGCAAAAAATCGCGAAGGCACTGATGAGGGTCCGGGTGACAAAGTCGCCCGAGAGCACGAGCTGTGTCGGTGCCTGACCGGACCAGTCCACCACCGAGGCAACCTCCGGCCGGCGCAGGTAAATCAGCGCAAAAATAGCAACGCAGAAAAAGGCGCAGAGTTTGACCACGGACTCAAGGGCAATGGCACTCATCATGCCTTGATGCCGCTCTCGGCCATCCAGTCGCCGCGCACCAAAAAGCACCGTAAAAGCGCCAAGCACGATGGCGATAGCGAGCCCCGAGTCCGTGGCGGTGAGGGACGGACCGATCGCCCCTCCGGCAATGATCGACCAGGCCTGCGTCAGGGCCCGAAACTGCAGCGCGATATAGGGAAGCACCGCTGCCGTCGCCACCACCGTTACCAGAATCGACAGCTGTTGCCGTTTTCCAAAACGCGCACCGAAATAATCCGCAATCGAGGTAACCCGGTGCTCCGTGCCAAGGCGCACCATGCGTTGCAACACGCCCCAACCGAGAGTGAACACCAGAATGGGGCCGAGATAAATCGGCGCATGGCTCCAGGGTGATGCCGTTGCACTTCCGACGGCGCCGTAAAAAGTCCAGGAGCTGCAGTACACGCCCAGAGACAGGGCGTACACCAGTGCCTGGCGTTTCGGAGAGCCCTGCCCTTTGCCCGAGCCGCTGCGCCGATCAACAATCCATGCCAGGCCAAACAAGGCGCAGATATAAAGCACCGCGAGGCTGAGAAGATAGGACGGCGAATTCACAGGGGCGGCGCTCCTGCGCAGCTCAAAGGGACATCAGAACCCTAGCATACCGGCACAATATCCTCGCTGTCCTTGCGACTGGATGCGAGGGCGGAGAAAGCGGCACGGGGGCGTGGGATCAGCCGAGGGCTCGGCGCTGGCGAACGGCGTCGGCCAGGCCCTGAAGCACGGATTCTGTCGCCGTCCAGTCGATACAGGCATCGGTAATACTCTGACCGTATACCAGGGGCTGACCGGGAACCACATTCTGGCGACCCTCCACCAGATTGCTCTCGATCATGATGCCGAAAATACTGCGGCTACCTCGAGCTACCTGGCTGGCCACATCCATGGCGACATCAACCTGCCTTGCGGGTATTTTCCGGCTGTTCGCGTGGCTGGCGTCAATCATGATACGCGCGGGCAAACCGCTCTTACTCAACATGGCGCTCGCGTCATCCACGGAGAACATGTCGTAATTTGGATGTTTTCCCCCGCGCAGAATAATGTGGCAATCCGCATTACCCGTGGTCTGAAAAATGGCGGAGTGCCCCTGCTTTGTAACGGACAGAAAGCGATGGGGCTGGGACGCAGAGTTAATAGCGTCAATGGCGACCTGCACATCGCCATCCGTCGCGTTCTTAAAGCCCACGGGGCAGGACAATCCCGACGCCAGTTCGCGATGGGTCTGGCTCTCCGTGGTACGCGCCCCGATGGCCCCCCAGGACACCAGATCCGCCACATACTGAGGGCTGATAAGGTCCAGGTACTCCGTGCCAGCAGGCAAACCCATCTCAGCAAGATCCTTGAGGAGCTCCCGGGCGAGATGCAGTCCTTTGTTGATCTGGAAGGTGTCATTGAGATCCGGGTCGTTGATGAGCCCTTTCCAACCGACCGTGGTACGCGGTTTCTCGAAGTACACCCGCATAACAATCTGCAGATCTGCGCTGTGAGCTTTTGCCGCTTCCAGGAGACCCCGGGCATACTCCCGGGCCGCGTTCGGGTCGTGGATGGAGCAGGGACCGACGACAACCAGCAGGCGATCGTCCGCCCCGGCAAGAATAGAAGAGATGGCGCCCCGGGCGCCGGACACGGTTTCCGTCGCGGCGTCGCTAAGAGGAATATCGTTCACCAGCGATTCTGGAGAAATCAGTTCGTTGGTTTTCTGAATGCGGAGATCATCGGTCACGGAAAGCATGGTGTTTTACTGCGGTCAGTTAAAAATGGCGCGCAAGTTTAGCATGCCCATCCTCGCTATTTCTGTCCCCGGTGATAGCATCGGGGCCTGATCAACAAGGAGCCTTACCATGCGTTCACTCGGTCTCAGACGATTCGCAGCAGCCACAGCCAGCCTGGGGGTTGCCGCCTTCGGCGCATTGCTTTTTTCTCCATCGCTCTCCGCCCAGGAATCCCAAACGCTTCCGCCTTTTCAGGCACTCGATATCTTTGAAATAGAGTGGGCGCTTAACCCGCAGATCTCACCGGATAGTCAGCAGGTGGTCTATCGGCGTATGGGTTTCGATATTATGGAGGACCGCCGCCGCGGGAATCTCTGGCTGGTGGACATTGCATCCCAGCGCCAGCATAAGCTGAGCAGCTTCGAAGGGAATGAATCCAGCGCCGTGTGGTCGCCCCGGGGGGATCGCATTGCTTATGTGCGCTCCGCGGGGGATGACGAAGGCGCCGAGATCTACATGCACTGGCTTGAGGGTGGACAAAGCGCACGGGTTACACGGTTGCCGGCAACGCCCAAAGACATTCGCTGGAGCCCCGACGGCAGGCATCTCGCCTTCGTGATGGATGTAAAGGCCGAGGCGCCCAGCCTCGCCTCACGGCCGGAAAAACCCGAGGGGGCACAGTGGTCAGACATGCCCAGAGTCACGGACAGGATGTATCACGAGCGGGACGGCAGCGGTTACCTCGACGCCGCGTTCAGCCATGTCTTTGTGGTCCCCGCCGAGGGCGGTACCGCCCGACAGATCACCCGGGGGGATTTTCATCATCGCCAGCCCAGCTGGAGCGCGGACGGGGAATCCCTCCTGGTCTCCGGAAATCGCTCCGAAGACTGGCAATACGATTATCGCAACAGTGAGATCTACCGTGTCGCTCTTCGTGACGGGGACACTGCGGCCGTCACCAGCACTGATGGTCCCGATCACCATCCTCTGGTCTCCCCGGACGGCAAGCACCTGGCATGGCTGGGTTATGCTGATAAAAAGCAGGCTTTTCAGGTCACACGGCTGCGCATCGCCAGGCACGATGGTAGCGGGATGCGAGAGCTCCTCGGTGACCTTGACCGCAGTGTGAAAGCCATTACCTGGTCCGCAGACAGCGACGGCCTGTATTTTCAGTATGATGACAAGGGCCGTACCAAGGTCGCTTATGTCAGCCTGAAAGACTCCATGAAAACCCTCGCCGATAATCTTGGCGGCACGAGCATTGGCCGCCCCTACGCCGGGGGCTCTTTCAGTGTCTCCGGGGATGGCGTTGTCGCCTATACCCACACGCGCCCGGAGTATCCCGCAGACATCGCCATACACGAAGGCAGTAAAACGAGGGTCATCACGAGACTCAATGACGACCTCCTATCCCAGCGGACCCTGGGAGAGACCCGGGAAATCTGGTGGAAAAGCTCCTTCGACGAGCGGGATATCCAGGGCTGGATGGTGCTGCCCCCCGATTTTGATCCAAACAGGCAATACCCCCTCCTCGTGGAAAACCACGGAGGCCCGATTCTCAATTACGGGGAACGTTTTTCTCCCGAGATGCAGCTCTTCGCTGCGGCGGGTTATGTGGTGTTTTATCCCAACGCCCGGGGTAGCACGAGTTACGGCGAAGAGTTTGCAAACCTGCTCTACCACAATTACCCGGGACAGGATTACGACGACACCATGAGCGGTGTGGACGCCATGATTGAGCTGGGTTTTATCGATCCCGAGCAGCTCTATGTCACGGGAGGATCTGCCGGCGGCATTATGACCGCATGGATTATCGGAAAAACCGACCGCTTCCGCGCCGCCGCCGCGATCAAGCCCGTGATGAACTGGTACAGCAAAACCCTGAATGCGGATAACTGGTACAACTACTACTTTACGCGCATACCCGGCACACCCTGGACAAACCCTGACGACTATCTGCGCTTTTCTCCGATCTCCCTGGTGGGCGAGGTCAATACACCCACCCTGGTGATGGTAGGGCTGGATGACCTGCGTACGCCCCCTTCCCAGGCCAAGCAGCTTTATCATGCCCTGAAATACCGCAAAGTACCCACCCTCCTGGTGGAATTACCCGGGGCGTCCCACTTTATCGCCAGAAAGCCCAGCCAACTCATCGACAAAGTCAGTCATATTCTTGCATGGTTTGAGCGTTACCAATAGGCGTGATGATCCGGCGATGAGCGCTTCCTGGGTTTGATAAAACCGAAGGGGGAAGGGTGAAGATCAGGGCTGCGTATTGCTGACCCAGCGAATGATGTGTTCCTCGAGATCATCATCGTCCACGTCGTTTTCGCTGATGGTGCGGCCGCGCACAGATATGCCCGCAAGATGTACGGACTGAGGATCCCCGGTCACCAGCGGATGCCACTCGGGCAGGGGTTTGCCCGCGTCTATCAGGCGGTAGGCGCAGGTATCCGGCAACCAGGCCAGGTTGTCGCGATCATCAGGCGCCAGGACCACGCAGTCCGGCACCAGGGTCTGACGGGTCTCGTAGTGACTGCAGCGACAGCTTGTTTCGTCGAGAAGATGGCAGGCTACCTGGGTGTAATAGATGCCGCCGCCATAGGCATCCTCCAGCTTGTGAAGACAGCAACGGGCACAGCCATCGCAGAGAGACTCCCACTGTTCCCGCGTCATCTCGCCGGGAGCGAGGGTCTCCCAAAAAGGCTTTTCAGACATCCGCCGGGGTCCCCTCGCGCTTGGCGACCACAGCCCGGGCAAAAAACCGGGGAGACCTCACCGCGTTAACTTTTGGGATCACGGATCAGCATCCGGTTGTTCTGACGGTCGACCTGAAAAAGATCCGTCGCCTTAATAAGGTCGCTGAGACGGCGATAGCCGTAGTTCACCGAAGAGAAAGACGCGTTATTGTTGGATATGTAACTACCTACGCGGGACATTTCCGCCCAGCCGTCATCATCGGCAGTCTGGTCAACCGCCGTGCGCAGGAGTTTCACGAGGGCACTATTCTGTCGCAGGCGCCCCTTGGGTGTTCGTGCGGGCAGGGAGTCGCTCTCGCCATTCCCCTCCTTTGACGGGATGAGGTTTTCTATGAAGATAAAGGGCGAACAGGAGTCCACGAAGGGCGATGGGGTTTTCTTGCCGCCGAATCCATAGACGGGAAACCCGCTCTCCAAAATACGCAGCACGAGCGGCGTGAAATCGCTATCACTGGTCATAAGCGCGAAGGCGTCGACATTACCGCTGTAAAGAAGGTCCATGGCATCAATGATCATTGCCGAGTCCGTTGCGTTCTTTCCCTTGGTGTAAGCAAATTGCTGCATGGGACGGATGGCGTGGGGATGGAGCTTTTCAGCCCAACCGGACAGTGATGGATTGTTCCAATCGCCGTGGGCGTGACGGACATTGACCGTGCCGTGCTTTGCCAACTCCTCGAGGACTCCCGCAATTGCATTGGGCGTCACATTGTCACAATCGATGAGTAGTGCGATGCGCTTGGTCTCAGACACGGTGTTTGCCTCGGTAGGTATCCAACTCCAAGGCACACTGTATAGCGTTCGCCCCCGGAGTTGAACACAGAGGATGCATCACGGTGGCTTACCCAGGGCCCCATGACTGCCAAACCGGCGATAGAAGAGCTTCAGCCAGAAAGGCGCAAAAACGGTGGTGTAGGCAATCACCAGTACCACGGCCGCATAAACCTCTCCGTTCAGCGCGCCGGCACTGCGACCCAGTTCCGCAAAGATCAATCCCACTTCAGCCCGGGGCACCATGGCCATCCCTACAGCCTGGCGAATGAGGCGGGGCTCGCTGCGCAAAAGATGACCCGCAAGAACCTTGCCCCCGATGGCAACCGCCGCAAGGGAAAAGGAAAACAACCAGACAAACGGCGAATCCCAGTTGATCATCCGCAGATCCAGGGACAAACCCACCCCGACAAAGAATATCGGTGTAAACAGCTGTACGATGGGACGCATTTCACGGCGCACCTGCCTGGTGAAGGCCGCATCGGGGGCCATACTTTCACCGAAGGGGAGGAAAAACTGCCGGGACAGCGCGAGACCCACAACAAATCCACCCAGTAGTTCCGGAGCGCCCACCACGTGCGCAATCCAGGCAAAAAACAAGACCAGTGACACGATGAGCGTAGCCACCAACCCTGGCAGCTCTGTCACCTGTCCGTAACGGCTGATAACAGCAGAGGCCAGTTCCGCAACGATAGGAGAGACAACAAAAAAGAGGCCAATAAAGGCGAGCAGGCTAAGCAGCCCACCATAGCTCGTATCGTGAGCAGCCGACATCTGAAAGAGAAAGGCGAGAACCAGTACACCCAGCACATCATCGAGCACCGCCGCACCCAATACGATCTGCCCTTCTCTACTGTCGTCCCTGCCCACATCCCGAAGAATTCGCACGGTGACACCAATGCTCGTAGCGGTCATGGCCCCTCCCACAAACAGTGATATCAGCAGAGACATATCGAAGGCATAGCGACAGAGGAGAAAGCTGCCCAGCATCGGAATCACCGCGCCGCCCACGGCAACGATCACGGCCTCGGTACCCGTTTCCCTGAGGCGGCGAATATTGGTCTCAAGCCCCACCTGAAATAACAACAGAATGATGCCGATATCGGCCAAAAGCTGGAGAAACTCCGAGGGATGAATCCAGCCCAGTTGACTCGGACCCAGAAGAACACCCACGAGCAACTCACCGATGACCGCGGGGGCACCCAGGTGCATGGCAATTTCACCGGCTAAACGAGCACCGGCCAGAATGATGGCAATCTGGAGAAGAACTTCAGCGCCTTCCATGGTTTCCGCTCACCCCCGAGTACCGCACAGGAAGCGCCGATAATGGCAGCGCGTGGCAGCAACAGCAACTCGGTCTGCTGGACGCCGAAGGCGCCGTGGCGCGAAAATAGCGATCGGGTGGCGTCCCGTGCTCAACTGTGTATCCTTCGCGGCCCACGAACCCGCCTCATCACCCAACCATAGGATGTCTTTTCTGTGTTCGACACAATCCGCCAGGACTGGCTTGGCAACGTGCGTAACGATCTTCTTGCCGGTCTGGTCGTTGCCCTCGCACTCATCCCCGAAGCAATCGCCTTCTCGATTATTGCCGGGGTAGACCCCAAGGTAGGACTTTACGCGTCCTTCTGCATCGCGGTGGTCATCGCCTTCGTCGGGGGGCGTCCCGGCATGATTTCTGCGGCCACGGGGGCCATGGCCCTGGTTATGGTGGTGCTGGTCAAAGAGCACGGACTACAGTATCTGCTGGCCGCTACGGTACTGACGGGGATACTGCAGATAATCGCAGGATGGGTGCGACTGGGGAGCCTCATGCGCTTTGTTTCGCGCTCCGTGGTCACGGGCTTTGTCAACGCCCTGGCTATTCTCATCTTTATGGCGCAACTGCCAGAACTCATCGACGTCACCTGGCATGTCTACGCCATGACTGCAGCGGGCCTGGGGATCATCTACGGCCTGCCCTATATCACCCGGGCGGTCCCCTCCCCTCTGATCACCATTGTTGTTCTCACGATTGTTGCCATGGTGCTGGACCTGGACATCCGGCGTGTGGGCGACATGGGCGAACTACCGGATAGCCTACCCATCTTTCTCCTGCCGGATGTCCCCCTGAACTGGGAAACTTTAGGCATTATTTTTCCCTATGCGCTGACCTTGATGGTGGTGGGTCTCCTTGAATCTCTCATGACCGCCACCATCGTCGATGACCTGACGGATACCAAGAGCAACAAGAACCGCGAGTGTGTCGGTCAGGGTGTTGCCAATATTGCCAGCGGCTTCATCGGCGGCATGGCGGGCTGCGCCATGATCGGTCAGTCGGTGATCAATGTGAAATCCGGCGGCCGGGGACGCCTCTCAACTCTGGTAGCGGGAGTCTTCTTATTGATCATGGTGGTATTTGCCGACGCCTGGGTCAGCCAGATACCCATGGCGGCCCTGGTGGCGGTGATGATCATGGTGTCCATCGGTACCTTTAGTTGGTCCTCTATCCGTGATCTCAAAGACCATCCGCGAAGTTCCAGCGTCGTGATGCTCGCCACGGTGGCGGTGACCGTCGCCACCCACGATCTCGCCCGGGGCGTGCTCACGGGCGTACTGCTCTCAGGCTTCTTTTTTGCGCACAAGGTCGGACAGATTCTTTATCTTCGCTCCATGGTGGACGACGACGGAAGGGTCAGAACCTATCGCGTTTTCGGCCAGGTGTTCTTTGCCAGTGCCGATCGATTTATCGCCGCCTTTGACTATCAGGAAGTGATAGAGCGGGTCTGCATCGACGTGAGCCGCGCGCACTTCTGGGATATCACCGCCATCAGCGCCCTGGATAAGGTCATTCTCAAGTTTCGGCGGGAAGGCACTGAGGTGGAAGTCATTGGCCTGAACGAAGCCAGTGCCACCATGGTGGATCGCTTCGCGGTGCACGACAAAGACGGCTCTGACGATCTCTTGATGGGGCAATAGCGCTATGACTATCAGTGACAAGGAAAAGATTCTCGCCTGTGTCGATCAGTCGCATTTTGCGGACTACGTGACGGACTACGCCGCCTGGGCGGCGCGGCGCATACAGGCGCCCATGGAACTCCTGCATATCATCGATATTCACCAAACCCCGCCCTCGGGTGAGGACCACAGCGGCGCTATTGGCTTTGACGCCCAGGAGCAGCTTCTCAGCAAGCTTTCCAGCGAGGACGAAGCACGCACCCGGGCAGCACGGGAGTCGGGACGTTTGTTTCTCAATCGACTCCGGGAACGTGCCAGCGCCGTGGGCGCACCCCAGGTAGACACCCGGCAACGCTACGGGCAGCTGGTGGAAACACTCCATGAGCAGGAGGCTGGCGTGCAGCTTATGGTCCTGGGTCGCCGGGGAGAATCCGCTGAAGCCACCCTTCGCGATCTGGGGCGCAATGTGGAGAGCGTCGTTCGTGCTGTCAACAAGCCCATACTCACGGTCACCGAGGGCTTTCGCGAGCCCGAGCGCATCATGTTTGCCTTCGACGGCAGTGCCGTGACCCGTCGCGGTGTGGAAATGATCGCCGGCAGCGCGCTGTTCCGAGGCTTGCCTATATTGTTGCTCATGTCCGGGAAGGTGAACCCTGATGGTTCCAAAAAGCTGGATTGGGCCGAGAAAACCCTCACCGAGGCGGGCTACAGCGTCGACAAACGATTGCAACCGGGTGATGCGGAAGTCGTCATAGCAAAAACCGTCACCGATGAGTCTATCGACCTGCTGATCATGGGCGCCTTCAGTCATTCGCCCCTGCGCACCCTGCTCTTTGGCAGCAAGACGGCCGACCTCTTGCGCTCATCAAGCATACCTACCCTGCTATTGGGCTAGACTATTTTTCGCTCAGGCCAAGGAATGATCCTCATGACCCTGTTTTACAAAGCCCTGAGGCAGCGCCGGCTGTCGGCCCTGGGTATCGCCTTTGGCCTGATGGTTTCTTTCCCCGGTGCTGCCTATGAGCCGTCCCCGGTGGAAGGGCATTTCACCATCGACGAATTTGTCTACGAGGATGGTAGTGCCGAGCCCCTGACCCAACACTACCGGACCCTGGGAACACCGCGACGCAATGCCGAGGGCAGAGTCACCAACGCGGTGCTCATCATGCACGGCACCACGGGCAGCGGTGCCGGATTCCTCAGGGATCGATTTGCCGGCGTGCTTTTCGCACCCGGCGGCATCCTCGATGCCGAGCGTTACTTCATCGTACTGACCGACGCCATTGGTCACGGACAATCCAGCAAACCGAGTACCGGGTCCGCCGGCGACTTCCCAAACTACAGCTACAACGACCTGGTGAGAGCCCAGTACCGCCTCCTGACAGAGCACCTGGGTATCAATCACCTTCGCCTGGTGACGGGCACCTCCATGGGCGGAATGCTGAGCTGGATCTGGGGCTATGAGCATCCCGACTTCATGGACGCCATCATGCCTCTCGCGAGCCTGCCTGTGGAAATCGCGGGTCGCAATCGCATGCTGCGCAAGATGATCATCGACGGCGTGAAAAATGACCCGGACTACCAGAATGGTTTTTACACGACCCAGCCCGCAGGACTCCGGGAAGCGCTTTATCCTCTGATATTCATGGTATCCAGCCCCCTTCAATACCAGAAGCTTGCGCCCACGCGTAGGGACGCGGAAGCGATGCTGAATGCCGCCCTCAATCGCTACAGTGCGGCCATGGATGCCAACGACCTCATTTATGCTTTTGACGCCTCGAGGGACTACAACCCGGCGCCGCACCTTGAGGGCATCAAGGCACCGCTACTGGCCATCAATTCCGCCGACGACCAGGTCAACCCACCGGAGCTTATGCTATTGGAAGAGCATATTGAACGAGTGCCCAGGGGCGAGGCGGTGACTCTGGACATTAGCAGCCTCACGCGCGGCCACGGCACGCACTCGCTCCCTGGCATTTGGGGGCCCTACCTGGCGCGTTTTCTCAAGGCCACCGGCGGCGACGAAAGTGAACCCCCGCGCGACTACTCGGCCTTATCGAATCCCGACGCCCCCGTATGGAGCAGTCGTGCTCCCGAGCATTTCACGGCGCGCTTCGACACCACCGAGGGACGCTTCAGCATTGCGGTAACGCGGGATCTTGCGCCCCTTGGTGCAGACCGCTTCTACCAGTTGGTTAGCGCCGGCTATTACGATGGCGTGCACATCAATCGCGTAGTACCCGGGTTCATCGCACAATTCGGAGTCCACGGCCGACCGGCGATTCAGGAAATCTGGAAGACGCAGATGATTCCCGACGACGAGGTGCTAAGCAGCAACCTTCGGGGCAGCGTGGCCTTTGCCATGACCGGGCCGGATACCCGGAGCACCCAGGTTTTTATCAATACCGTAGACAACGCCCGTCTTGATCAAGGGGGCTTTGCACCTTTTGGCACCGTTTTGGAAGGTATGGACGTTGTCGATCGTCTCTATGGACTCTATGGTGAGGAAGCCGGCGGCGGCCTTCGCGGCGGGCAGCAGGGTCCTCTGGAATCCGGTGGCAGCGAGTATCTGAACAGCAATTATCCGCTGCTCGATTTCATTCGCCGGGCGACGATTCCCCAGGACTCTTAAAACAGGGAGCCACGCAACAAACGGCGCGAGCTGCCTTAGTCCGGGCCTTGTATCGTGACTCTGCCAATACGATTACTGCTGCTCTGGTGGATCAGGAGCTCGCCTTCACGCGTTACCCAGACGTGCCGCACGATGCCCACCCCCGAGGGAATCGCCCAGCTTTGGAATGTCTCCGTAGCAGGGTCAAAACGCACCAGAGCATCGGGCCGCATTCCCGACTCGTTGTACCAGACCACGTCGTCGATAACCGCCAGAGCATAGGGATGGGACTTGGGGCCGCTGGGGGACGGCCATTCCCGGGTCTCCCCCGTGTCGGGATCGAGAACACCGATGCGACCCAGGGATGAGTTCACGTACCAGACCCGGCCATCGCTGGCGATATCGAGGCGGCGAATCCGGGTCTTTTCATCTGGTATGTCGAAGTATTCCAGCGCCATGGTATCGGGGTCCATGGTGCCAATGGCATTCGTGCCATTGTGCGCCACCCACAAGCGACCCTTCGGTCCTACCTTGATGCCATAGGGCCGCGCGCGGGTTTTTACCTCGCGGAGCTCTCCCGTTTCAGGATTCAGGCGCCCGAGCATCCCCGCCTGTTGGGAGGTGAAGTACAGGTTTCCGTTGGGATGAAACACTGCCGTGTGAGGATCCCGGGCCTCCGTGGGAAACTCCTCAATCGTCCCCGTATCGGGATCAAGCTTGCCGATGGTGGCGTTGCCATTACCGGTGTACCAGATATTGCCCTGGGCGTCGGGAACAATGCTGTGGGGACGCGCTGCGGGCGGCAGATAATACTCCTCCATCTCACCCGTCTCGGGATCCAGACGACCGGTGAGACTTGCCCACATACCGGTCCACCAGATACTGCCATCAGGTGCCTCCACGGGATCCCGGGAACGCTGCCCCAGGGTAGGTGCGATCCACTCTTCGATTGTGATGTCAACAGGTCCGGAAATCAGCGTGGGTTTACGCTCTTCCTTCGCCGGAAAATGCGTCGCAAGATAACCGGCGATGGTCTCCGCCTGCGCATCGGCGAGGGGCAGCATGGTGTTGATGAGAGCGCGCCACTCCCCGGCGGAATCAAAACCGGCAGAGTTGAGGATGCGCGACGTGCTGTGACAGCCTATGCACAGCTTCTCCACCAGCGCTTTGCCATCACCCGGCGGCAGCTGCTGTGGCTGGGCGAATGCGGGTAATGAGGGAAAAGAGAGGCTGAGAAGACACGCGAGGGCGAAATTGGGAAACACAGTGCCTTTAGGTGAACTTTTCCGAGAAGTCATGACGAGAGGGTCCTGCGCCTGTAAACAAGACTCGGAGACTACCTGCTTGGCCCCCCCAGAATCCAGCGGGCCGCGTTACTGCCGGGACAATCAGGGGTGGGCCTGATTGCTACTTTGATTGCTACAAAAGTGACAGTCTGGGAGCGCAGCGTCGCCTAGACTATGGGCATCTCGTAAACGAGTCCCCAAGATCCACACCAACAGCAACATTAACAATAAAAGGAAAACCCCATGCCCCAGCTTCGTTCGGACAAAGTCACCAAAGGCAAATCCGCGGCAGCCGCGCGATCCTTGTGGCAGGCGGCAGGCGTCAAACCCGATGACTTTGGCAAGCCGGTCATTGCCGTGGCCAATTCCTTCACGGAATTTGTGCCGGGTCACGTACATCTGCAGGAGGTGGGTCGACTGGTCTGCGAGGCGATCTGGGCTGCCGGCGGCATTCCACGGGAATTCAACACTATCGCCATAGACGATGGCATCGCCATGGGCCACGACGGCATGCTGTACAGCCTGCCCAGTCGCGAAATCATCGCAGACAGCATCGAATACATGGCTAATGCCCACTGCGTCGACGCTATCATCTGCATATCCAACTGCGACAAGATCACCCCGGGCATGCTCATGGCGGGGCTCCGCCTTAACATCCCCGTGGTCTATGTCTCCGGAGGGCCCATGGAGGCCGGGCGCCTGGACAAGCCCGAGGGCCTGCGCAGGGTCGATCCCATCGAAACCTACATCAGTGCCTTTGATCCCGCGGTAATCGCGAGCGATATGCAGGAGCTTGAGGACAGCGCCTGTCCCACCTGCGGTTCCTGCTCGGGGATGTTCACGGCCAACTCCATGAACTGTCTCGCGGAAGCTCTGGGACTTGCCCTGCCCGGTAACGGTTCCATGCTGGCGACGCACCTGGATCGCAAGGCACTCTTTCAACGCGCTGCACAGCAGGTGGTGACTAACGCCAGACGCTACTACGAAGACAACGATGAATCCGTTCTCCCACGGTCCATAGCCTGCTACAAAGCCTTTGAAAACGCCATAAAAGTCGATATCGCCATGGGAGGGTCCACCAATACAATTCTTCATCTGCTGGCCATGGCCCAGGAAGCAGAAGTGGATTTCACCATGGCGGACATCGACCGTCTGTCCCGGCAAATCCCCCATCTTTGCAAGGTCTCGCCCGCAACCCAGACGTACTACATGGAAGACGTACACCGCGCCGGAGGCATTATCGGCATACTCGGTGAGCTTGAGCGCGGGGGCGAGATCGATACCACCGTGAACACCGTGAGTGGAGAAAACCTGGGTAGTGTCCTGGCGAAGTGGGACGTCGTACGAAGTAACGATCCCGAGGTGAAAAAATTCTACTGCGCCGCACCCGGTGGCAAACGCACGGTAAAAGCCTACAGTCAGGACGCGCGCTGGGATTCCATGGATCTTGACCGCAGGAGTGGCTGTATTCGGGATATGCAGCACCCCTACAGTGAAGAGGGGGGACTCGCGGTACTCTTTGGCAACATTGCCGAGAACGGCTGCATTGTAAAAACCGGCGCCGTGCGCGAAGACATGTATCGCTACAACGGCAAGGCACGGGTGTTTGATCAGCAGGAAACCGCCCTCAATGCGATTGATGGCGGTGAGATTGAGCCCGGCACCGCCGTCATCATCCGCTACGAGGGCCCCAAAGGGGGGCCGGGTATGCAGGAGATGCTCAAACCCACCATGAGTCTCAAGGCACAGAAAGTCGACGACAGCTGCGCCCTGATTACCGACGGTCGATTTTCCGGCGCAACGGCAGGGTTATCCATCGGCCACGTATCGCCGGAAGCCGCGAACAAGGGCGCCCTTGGCCTGGTGGAAGATGGCGACATCATCGAAATCGACATCCCAAATCGCAGCATCAACCTCAGGATCAGCGATGAAGCCCTGGCTCAGCGACGGGCAAAGCGTGAACAAGCCAGTGACGGCGACACCTGGCTACCCACGGGGGAGCGCACACGGGTGATTACCAGGGCATTGAAAGCCTATGCGGCCTTTGCCAGCAGCGCCGACCGGGGTGGCTTCCGAGATCTCTAGGAAACGCCCGATGCAATCGGCCGTCAGTGCCCGAACTGGTAATCGGGCACGACGGTTTCGTCACTGATGAGCCGGCCAAAGGCACTGCCCAGGGCTTCGATATCCGAGACCACAATCTTGCCGTAGTGAAGCTCAAGAAAGCCATCGCGCTCGAGGGCCTTGAGCTCGCGGCTCACAGCCTGCCGGGACGAACCCAGCATATTGGCAACGACTTCATGGGACAAACCGCTGATCACACGATGTCCCCGGGGGTCCGCCTCCAAACTGTAACCGCGACGCAGCACCAGACGGGCAACGCGGTCCCGAAGGGCCAGACCCGCGGCATCCTCCGCATTCCCGTAGGCAACTCGAAGGCGGCCGGCCAGCATGGTATTCAGTGACCGCGCAATCTGGGGATACTTGTCGTAGAGCAGCAGAAAATCATCACGACTGATAACACTCAGGCGGGAATCCTGTACGGCGCAGGCATGATTAAAGCGGGGCAGGTTCTCAAGGGTGCTGGATTCGCCAAAGCAGTCGCCATCGAAGAACTCCATCATGACGATTTCATGGCCGTCCGCGGTGTAGTTGCACATACGAATCCGCCCTGACTCCACCACATAACAATAAGACGACGGATCGCCAAGTTTGTAGACGTACTCCCTTGCACTGTAGTCACGCTGCCGGGATTTCTCCTTGAGCGCTCGAAGCACGTCGGCGTCCAGGTTTGTCAGCCAACTGTGTAGCCCACTCACTTTGTACATGCCCGGCTCCTTCTCACAGTACCGGTAGAGCATAGCCGAAGCCGCCACCCCTGACCTAGCTTGCATCGCGTCGAAACCGCCTACCCTGGGACCGGAGATGCCCGATTTTTTTAGATGTGCTTTGTGGAATAGCTGCCCTGACTGACCCCGGTAGTGGTCATAAGGTCGCCGGTCCATGTACCCTTCGTCAGGAATCCAGTGCCTCAGTTTTTAAGACGCAACATCGGCAGGAGTAAGACATGCACACGATATTCAAAGCCGGGATCGCAGCGCTGACCATGATTGCGCTGCACACGCCCCCGGTTTACGGCGACAGCCACAATCCCACCGAAAAAAACGACAGCGACATAGAGAGCCATTCGGCCTCGGCAATCGCTGCGCCGCGGGAGTTTGTGACGGAGCACAGCGGCACGTTTAATGGGGCAAAGTTGCGCTACCGTGCCCGTGCGGGAGAAACCTACCTCCGGGATGAAGAAGGCAAGCCCAGCGCCGCCATTTTCAGCTTTGATTATGTCGCCATCAGCGATGGCAAAGACCGACCCGTTACCTTTGTCTGGAACGGCGGGCCCGGCAGCGCATCTTTGTGGCTACATATGGGCACCTTCGGACCCAAGCGCGTGGTCGTACCTTCGGGCGCGGGACATGCCGGTGCGCCGCCCTTCCCTCTGGTCGCGTCCAGCGAGACCATCCTCGACGTTACGGATCTGGTGTTTATCGATCCTGTGGGGACGGGGTATTCCCGCGCCCTTGGAGAACACGACGGCAAGGAATTCTGGGGCTTGAAGGAGGACGCTGAGTCCATCAGCGCGTTTATCAGACGCTGGCTCAGCGACAACCAACGCTGGAATTCCCCAAAGTTTCTTCTCGGTGAAAGCTACGGCACCACGCGGGCCGCGCTGGTCGCTGACATTCTGGAGAATGAGCATAGCGTTGCACTTAACGGCATTGTGTTTATCTCTCAGGCATTGGATTACGCCGGATCGACGCCCTACGTCGCGGACAATTTGATATCGCATATCACCTACGTTCCCACCATGGCGGCCACCGCCTACTACCATCAGCGTGTTGATGCCCGGGGGGCAAGCCTGGAGGAATGGGTACAGCAAGCGCGGGATTTCGCCGTCGACGAACTCCTTCCGGCGCTCTTCAAGGGCAATACCCTGGATGCCGACACCCGGGCGCGCGTACGCGATGAGCTTGCGAGACTGACGGGGCTTTCTCCGGAATACGTCGAGCAGGCCAATCTCCGTGTCCGGGGTACCCGCTTTGCCAAGGAATTGTTGCGTGATGAAGGCAAGATTGTCGGTAGTCTGGATGCCCGCTATCTGGGGGACCCTGTGGACGATCTCACGGCGAGAGCCGACTTCGATGCCGCCAGCAACGCCATCTCCGGTGCTTACACAGCAGCATTGATGAGCTATATGCAGAGTGATTTGGCTGTAGTGTGGGAGCGCCCCTATCTGTCCCCCGCCGATCCCCGTCTCAGCGATGAATGGAACTGGAATCCCAAGGGGCGCGATGCCGCCTGGGAACCCCACTGGGTGAATACCTCTCACAATCTGGTGAGCGCCATGGAAGCAAACCCGGGACTCAGGGTATTGGTGGCTTCAGGGTATTACGATCTGGTAACCCCCTTCTTCGATGCGGAATACACGCTGAATCGCTACGGCATCACGCCGGATCGCGTGGATTACAAATACTACGGTGGCGGGCACATGATGTACGTCAACGAGGAAGCGCGGCTCAGTCTCCTCAGTGACGTGCGTGCCTTCCTCAAGGCGCAGCTGAGGTAAGAGCGCGTTGCAGTGACGGAGATTTCTAGTCGGAGTGCAGGAGTCGCCGGGTAAATCCTGCGCCCGCCTCTTCCAGCATGAGTTTCAGCGGTGACTGCAGGGAGTTCGCTGCGGTCGCCGACTGGCGCAGGGACGCCCCCAGGCCCGTGGCAAGCATGCGCTGATAGTAGGGCAGCTCCCGTCGATATCCCGGTAAATGCGCGTCCAGGGCTTCGTCACTCTCCAGACTGCTCATAAAAGCATCAACCAGGGAGCCCAGGGCGTTCTGCAAACGCTCGTTGTCTCCGATGCCCTCGTCGGGCGTGATGGACCAGGTCATATCCCCGGCGAGCTCGCAGGTGCCAAGGCAATCACCCATGTCACGATCGCCCCACTCATCGGGGCCCACAAGAGAGAGTTGCCACTCTCCGCCCTTGGCGTAGAGAAAATACAGCTGGCCCATGGCGGGTTTGAACTGAAACTTTGCCGACAGCACCAGCACGGAGGCAAACCAATCAAACAGCAACTCCGCCGGCGCCTTGGCCCTTACCGTGGCCGGACGGGTCTCCTGCCAGTGGGCCATCACCGGGACAAGACCCTTGCCTTGAGGATTGGGATTTTTGTACGGGTTTCGATTCATGCTCAGAGTACGCGGAGACCGCCCGCACGGTTCTTTTCACCGCGCGCATTTAAAAAGGCCTTCAAGGCATAGAGGGGCTCTGCGCTGTCTCTGCCCAGTAGCTATCCAGCATCTGTCCCACGGTATTGGGCTCCACCAGATGCGCCGCATACCAGGTATGCAGGCAACGAATACGGCTGAAGTCTGCAATACCTCCGATGCCGCGCTCCGCCAGGGCGCTCCATTGCCCCTGACGCTCAAGAAGCTCTCTTTCTTCACGTTGCAGATAGGACTCCCGCAGCTGAATATGCCGCCGGTGATCGTCCGCCATGGCGTGCTGAAGCGCGGGCTGCGCATCGATCAGCGTTTGAAATGCCGCAATGCGCCCCGTGGCCTCCTCCCGATCAATGCGCAGATTCAGCGCCGGATCGATCAACCAGAACAGGGTCGGAAAGGGCTTGCCATTGACCAGGGAAGCCACGCGGATCACTGCAGGCTGACCCGCGCTGTCCACCACCGTGACCTCCCGCAAACCCCGGGGCCTGCGACCCAGGCGGGCCTCCACCTCGGCGAGGGTCGTCTCATCAATAACAGCTGTGTGCTCACTCGTATTCATAGGGCAACGATACCTGTTGCACGGGAAGCCTCCCAGTCTTGACGAACCCGAGGAAGACCTTTCTGACCGCAGTGGCCTCCCCAGCGGTCAATGTTTGACAATATCCGGACAGCGGCCTACTCTCCCCGTCGCCTTGGGTGCCTGTCGATACGCGAAAGTGTCTGGACAGGTTAAAAGGGAAGCAGGTGCAACACCTGTCGAGTTTTCTCCTCGATGCGTGCATGCCTGCGCTGCCCCCGCAACGGTAGGTAGTGTGAAAACACTACGAGCCCGATACCTGCCCTGGCAACAGCACCGATGGAGCGGAGGGCTTCATTAAAGGTCGCTAAATGCAGTTCTTGCGGAGCCTATCCGCGGAGGCAGTGTTTCGTTTCCTTGATCCCCTCCCTCAATCGCCCTATGGCAATTGAGGACACACACATGCTTTGCAGTAACGTCACAGCAGCAAAAACAGCGCTAAGACCCCCGTTTTGTTCTCGGGCAAAACCACTTCTGGCCTGCGCTCTTCTTGCGATCAGCCAACAGCTGATCGCGCAGAACCTTCTCGAAGAGGTGGTAATCAGCTCCTCTCGCGTACCCACCCCCTTAAGGGAAGTGGGGACTTCGGTCACCGTCCTGTCTCAGGAGGAGATTGTGCAGCGGGGTTTTCTCAGCCTCCCGGAACTCCTTCGCACCCAGCCGTCCGTTGCCGCAAGCAACACCGGTGGCGTGGGCAAGGCTACAAGCCTGCGTATTCGCGGCGAGGAAGGTTATAGAACCCTGGTGATCGTCGATGGCATCGATATCAGCGACAGCTCCAGTCCCCAGGTCAGTCCCCGCCTTGAGCAGCTACTTACCGCAGGTATTTCCCGCGTGGAGATACTCCGGGGTCCCCAGGGTCTCACCTACGGTGCGGATGCCGGAGGCGTGATCAATATACGCACCGCGACACCTGACGAAGGTCTCGGGGGCGGCGTGGCCGTGGAGCAGGGTCGCTACGACACCCAGCAAATGAGCGGTCGCATCGGAGGGACGTTTGAGAACCTTGACTTCCTCCTCAGCGGCGCCGACTTTTCCACCGATGGCTTCAACGCACGCAACACCGACACGGACCTGGTAGACGACGACGGTTACGACAATCAGACACTCCACGCCCGAGCCGGGTGGAATGTCAGCGACAAGCTGCGACTGGAGGCCGTCGCCCGTCGGGTTGACGGCAATAATGCCTACGATGGCTGTTTTAACAGTGCGTTTCTTCCCAGCAATGATTGTGAGGATAGCTTCGAACAGGAAAGCTGGCGCCTCTCAGCGGCGCTGGAGCAGGCGCAGTTCTCCCATGAGCTTGCCTACAGCAGCAACAGCAATGACCGGCGTTTCTTTGCCGAGGGCGCGGCGTTCTTTCGCGCCGAGGGGTCGATTGAACGCCTGAGTTATCTGGGCCAGTGGCGCGATGGAGACAGCTTGTCGTTTGTCTACGGTGTCGACCGGGAAGAGGAATCCATTGATGACGGCAGCTTCGATCGCTCGCGACGGCAAACGGGCATCTACGGTGAATACCAGGGCCGCTTCTACGAGCAGTTCACGGTAACCGCAGGGCTGCGCCACGATGACAACGACGACTTTGGCGACTACCTGAGTTATCGCCTGAGCGGCGCCTGGACCACCGCGGTAGCCGGGGGAGAACTCAAACTCAAGGGTGCCTACGGCACGGGCTTTCGCGCCCCGAGCCTCTATGAGATCAGCTACAACAGCGGTCCCTTTGCGGCGCCACCTGCGTCGGACACCCGGCTGGTAGAAGAGACCAGCGAGGGCTATGACCTTGGCGCCGCCTGGGCCTCAGAGAATGGTACTTACCTGGAGCTAACCTGGTTTGATCAGGAAATCGACGACCTCATCACCTTTGACGTTCTCGCCTTCTCCGGCTACATCCAGGATGCGGGGATTTCAGACTCCCGAGGCGTAGAACTCATCGCGGAGCTCCCCCTGCCCCTCGGATTACGCCTTTCCGGTAACTACACCTGGAACGAAACCACGTCAGCGATGGGCGTGCAGCGGGCGTTCCGACCGGAGCATCTGGCGAATCTGGGCCTTGCCTATCTCCATCCTCAGTCCGACCTGCGCCTTGGTATCAATCTTCGCAGTTCTGCAGACGCTGTAGACACCCTGGGTAATCCCCTCGATGACTATGTGCTCATGGATGTAAACGCCAGCATCAATGTCTATGGGGGTCTTACGCTCTACGCCCGTCTCGAAAACGCCCTCGATGAGGACTACCGGGAAACACCCACCTACAACACCGCGGGTCAGGCGGCCTACGCAGGAGTGCGCTATGAGTTCTGATGAAAAAAAAGGCGCCAAACACAAAGCCGCCATGGAAAAGCAGAAGAAGTCCGTGGATGCCTCCATTGCCGCCGCAGATACGGAGCGTGGTGTCGGCATTCTTCTGACGGGTAACGGCAAGGGGAAAACCAGCTCCGCCTTTGGCATGGTCCTCCGCGCCCTGGGCTACGGACACAAGGTCGGCGTTGTGCAGTTCATCAAAGGCCAACAGCTCTCCGGCGAGGAGATTTACGTCCGGGATCGCTGCCCGGAGGTCGCCTTCTATCAGATGGGCACGGGTTTTACCTGGGATACCCAGGACAGATCTGCTGACATCGCCGCAGCCCGCAGCACCTGGGAGCAGGCCAAGGCCATGCTCGCAGATCCCGGCCTTGACCTCGTTGTGCTGGACGAGCTCACCTATATGCTGTCCTTTGACTACCTCGATGAACAGGAGATTCTCGACGCTATTCAGAACAGGCCCGAGGAACAAAGCGTCGTCGTAACGGGTCGGGGCGGCGGCAAGGGCCTCCGGGACATCATGGATACCGTCTCGGAAGTAAAGGAGATCAAGCACGCTTACAACGCCGGTATAAAAGCCCGTCGCGGCGTCGATTACTAAGCCGTGCCCTCGAGCACCCTGGGAACACCCTGGTCATTAGCTTTGCTGCTCATCGCAGCAATGACTCTTGCGGTCTCCTTCGGGGCGGTTCCCCTAAGTGCAGGAGAGGTGATCGCTGTACTTGGCGGGCGCGGCGACCCTCTCCATGAAACGCTGCTGCTGCAGCTTCGCCTGCCGCGGGTGCTTCTCGCCGCTGCCATCGGCGGCCTCCTGGCGCTCACAGGTGCGCTCTCCCAAGGCATGTTTCGCAACCCCCTGGCTGACCCCTCCCTTATCGGTGTTACGGGAGGCGCGTCGCTGGGCGGTGCCATCGTGCTTGCCCTGGGTATTGGCGCCGGCGCCGGCGGCAGTTTGATTCTGTCCTTCGGTGCCTTCGTCGGAGGACTCATTGCCACAGGCCTGGTTTATCGCATCGCCCGCAGCGCCGAGGGCACCTCCGTGTCAACGCTGCTTCTTGCCGGAGTTGCCATCACCGCCCTCGCCGGGGCTCTGGTCAGCATTCTGGAAATGACCGTGGACAGCAGCACCCTGCGGCAGGTGGCACTGTGGCGTCTTGGATCTCTTGCGGGAGCGGACTATCAGAGTCTTGCTCTCGCCCTTGGGACTTTGGCTCTGGTGATTACGCTGTCCTTACCCCTGCGCCAGTTATTGAATGCGCTCTCCCTGGGCGAAGCCGAGGCCGGCCACCTGGGCTACGATACCCAGCGGAGCAAAGCTTTACTGACGGCAATCATTGCAGGCGGCATGGGCGTTACCGTCGCCCTGGCCGGTGCCATCGCCTTTGTGGGACTGGTCGTTCCCCATATGGTCCGACTCTACAGTGGCCCGGAACACCGGTCCCTGTTGCCACGATGCACGCTTCTGGGGGCGCTGATTCTGGTCCTCGCTGATCTCCTGTCACGAACCCTTCTGGCGCCCGGAGAGATTCCCCTGGGCATCGTCACTGCCCTCCTCGGCGTGCCCTACTTCCTGGTGCTCCTGCGTCACTATCAGGCGCGTATGGTGATGACGTGAACGAGACCGCTTTGGAAATGCGCGAGGCCACGCTGCGCTACGGCAATGTAAGCGTCGTCGCCGACATCAGTTTTGCCCTGTCCTGCGGCGAAATCGTCGGCATAGCGGGCAGCAATGGCGCAGGTAAAAGCAGTCTTCTGCGTCTCGCCTGCAGGGAGCAATCACCCAGTGAGGGCAGGATATGGCTGGCTGGCGAGGATCTGGCAACGGTCAGACCAAGAGATCGCGCCCGACGCATGGCGGTTCTGCCTCAGCACATGCACCTGCAGTTTGATTTTACCGTTCAGCAGGTTGTTGCCCTCGGTCGCTCGCCTCACGGCGATGGCGAGAATGCCGGCAAGGCGATCGTTGAAAACCTCCTTGATACCTGCGAGCTTCGTCACCTGGCCGGACGCTCCTATCAATCCCTCAGCGGCGGCGAACAGCAACGCACGCAATACGCGAGGGTACTGGCTCAACTCCTGCGCAAACAGCCTGATGAGGACCTCCGGGGCCAGGTGCTGGTGTTGGATGAACCCACCGCGTCCCTCGATATCCGGCATCAGGAGCAGCTTGTACACACGCTAAAATCCCTGAGACACCGTGGGTGTGCTGTGCTTGTGGTCATGCACGACATCAACCTCCTAAGCCGCTGCGCGGACCGGCTTTTGTTTCTGAAAAAAGGCAGGATGCAGTCCCTTGCAGCCACCGCGGAGCAACTGAGGGAAACCACTCTCAGCGAGCTTTTTGGATTTCCGATGAAAGTACAGCCCCGAGATGATGGCGATCTACCCCTTGTGTATCCCGACCCCGCGCATCATGCGTTTTAGGTCCGCAACGCGCTGTCTCCTGCTGCTGCTTATCGTTAACGCAGCGCAAGGGGCCGTTGATGCCACTGATGCCGAGGGACGCCACATAAGCCTCCCCGCAGCGGCTAAGCGAATCGTTGCCCTGGCGCCGCACATCGTCGAAAACCTCGCCACCGTCGGCGCCCTGGACACTATTGTGGGTACGGTGCAGTTCAGTGATTATCCCGAGCCCGCAAAGGACATCCTGCGTCTTGGCAGCGTTGGCGCCATTAGCCTCGAGGGCATCGTCGCCCTAGAGCCGGATCTTGTGATTCTCTGGGGCTCGGGCACACCCCCGGGTCTTCGGGCCGGCATCGAGCGCCTCGGAATCCCCTACTTCGTTGATGAAATCCGATCCCTGGAGGATCTTCGCGCCAGTCTCCAGGCCCTGGGAACACTAACCGCTCATGATGAAAACGCCGCCCTCGCATCCCGAGAGCTGAGCACCGCCCTGATGAACATGAAAGCTGACCGCGACAGGCCGGAGACACAAATACCCGGTGTCTTTCTGCAGCTCTGGGATCAACCCCTGCAGAGTATTGGCGGCGAGCACTTACTCAACGAAGTCATTGAACGCTGCGGTGGTCGCAGTATCACCCGGCGGATTTCCGGTCTGGCTCCTCAGGTCAGCATGGAGCTGGTGCTGACGGAAGACCCCGCGATCATCATCGTTGAAAGCCCGGCCCAGGGGCAGCATTGGACTCGCTATCCGCAGCTCCAGGCGCTTCGCGAAGACAGGATCATCGTAGTCAACCCGGACCTACTCCACCGACCGACGCTGCGCCTGCTGCAGGGTATGGAGGCCATCTGCAAAGCGGTCCGGGATCAAAAAAACACGCCCTTTGCGCCCTAGGTAACCGGAAGAACCCTAGGGTTTACCCAGCCGTGCATGCTCTGCTGCATAGGTATAGACCACATCCGTGCTGGAATTGAGCGCCGTCTCCGCCGAATCCTGAATGACACTGATAATAAAGCCCACGGCAACCACCTGCATGGCGATGTCTACGGGGATCCCGAACAAGCCACAGGCCAAGGGTATGAGCAGGAGACTCCCCGAGGGCACGCCCGAGGCACCGCAGGCCGCCAGAGACGCGACGATGCACAGAAGCAAAGCCTGGGCAAAAGACACCTCCACACCCAGGGTATGTGCCGCGGCCACAGACAAGGTCGTAATAGTTATGGCAGCGCCGGCCATGTTTACCGTAGCCCCCACGGGAATGGTCACGGAGTACAGCTCTTCACTGATACCCAGACGCTTTGCCAATGCGAGATTGACCGGGATATTGGCGGCAGAACTGCGGGTGAAAAACGCCGTCACGCCGGATTCTTCAAGACAGCGAAACACTATTGGGTAAGGGTTTTGCCGCGTGAGAAGCCAGACGTAAACAGGATTTACAAACAAGGCCACAATTAGCATGGCCGCCACCAGAAGGCCGGCAATACTCAGATAGTCCGCAAGCACCTCCACACCAGTAGTGGCCACCGTGAGACACACGAGGCCAAAAATTCCGATGGGTGCCAGAGCGATCACGTAGCGCACGATGTCGGCCACGCCGTCTGCCAGGGTCTGTAGATTCTGACGAAAGGTATCCGAGGCCTTTCGAAAGCTCAGTCCCAGGAGGATTGCCCAGCTCAAACAGCCGAGGAAGTTGCCTTTTAGCAGGGCATTCACCGGATTATCCACCAGTTTGAACAGTACATCACGGAGCACACTGCCGACGGCTGCGGGGGGCGCACCGTCCGCTGCGCCGCTAAGACTCAGGGTCTGGGGAAACAGCGTGGATAGCGCAAGGGCCACCAGGGCGGCACTCACGGTGCCGACAAAGTACAAAACCAGCGTCACGAGAATTCGCCGGGAATCGGCGGAGCGCTCGTGACGGTTGGCAATCGCCGACATCACCAACAACATGACCAGCAGTGGCGCGACGGCCTTGAGCATCGCAACAAAGAGCTCGCCCAGTAAGCCCAGCTCTTTTGCCAGGGTCGGGAACATCATACCCACCGCGGCGCCGGCGACGACGCCCGCAATAATTCTCGGCACGAGCCCCACTTCCGATAACTTCACGGCAAAACCTCGTTAAGTAAACGACTCATTGTACGTCAGCGAGGCTGTTTTTTCCGCGCAGCGCCCCGTAGCGAAAACAAAAAAGCCCGGCACTTGGCCGGGCTTTTGCAGACTCGGACGGGCTCGGATCGACTCCGATGTCCGCCGGGGAAGCGCGCTTAGAATTGCTTTCGCAGGGTCACACCGATGCTGCGGGGCTGACTGACGCGGAAGCCCAGACGGGCACGCCCACCGCGCTCCCGGTCAAAGGACAGCAAGGCGTTTTCGTCAAAGAGATTATTGACGTAAAGCACTGCATCCCAACTATCCCAGGTGGCACCCATGCTCAGATTAACAATCTCGTACTTGGGTAGCTCCAGATCAAGGAAGGTCACCTCGGAGCCCGTCGCGCCGCCAAAGGGAAGGCCCGACTGGAACACCCCCGCACCGGGCACCTGATCCCCGGGCTGGGTGTAGCGATCCCCTACGTGCTGCACCATGGCGTTGACGTAGGTCTCATCGGATCCGAACATCCCCGAAGTAAAGGTGTAGGTCGCCGAGGCCGAGAGTTGCAATTCCGGCACGGAAGCCAAACGATTGCCATCTTCCACACCGCCGAGTACCCGGCCACTGCTGTCACGTACCGTCGAATCAAACTCTGCCTGAATAAAGCTACCATTGAAGGTCAGCATCAGGTTTTCCGTGGGATAGGCGGCAAGCTCCCATTCCGCACCGACGGTAGACGCATCCTCCACATTGAAAGCAATACGCGAAGAGCAGGAACCCGCATCCAGCGTAACCTGGAGGTCTTCAATCTGCGTATAGAAAACCGCCGCATTCAGTTGAATCCTGCTGAACTGGGATTTAAAGCCCAACTCGTAGTTCCACATGCTTTCGTCATCGTACTGCTGAAAGCTACCAAAGGATTCGAGATCGCCGGGATCGCAAAGACCGGCATTCAGAGGATCGTTAACACCACCGAGGCGAAATCCCTGGGAGGCCTGGGCGTTCACGGTAATATCATCGCTGAAGTTATAGCTGGCCATGAGGCGAGGGTTAAAGCCGTCCGACGATGTCGTGTCCGTCTGGTCATCACCGTTTGAGAACAAACCACCGCTGGTGAAGCGACGGGTCTCATCGAAATCGTACCAACGACCACCGAAGGTAAAATCAAGGCGGTCCGTTACCGCGTAGGTAGCTTCTCCAAACAGCGCAAGCTGCTCGATGTCATAGGGCAGATCTGCGTTGTAGGGAGAGTCAGTGGCAAAACCATTGGCCACGGCATCCGCAGTGCCGTCACCCAGCACCTGATCCGTCACATCGTCGTAGCCAGGCGTCGGCAGGCGTTGGGAATAATTGCGCTCGACATCAGAGTAGAAAATCCCAACCACCCAACTCAGGCGCTGATCACCATTGGATGCGAGGCGAAACTCATTGGTGTACTGGGTCAGTTCCGTGGTGTCCCGCAGATTGGACGGCAGGAGCACCGCAGCATCGGGATACCCGAGATCTACGGACACGGACCCCGTGAGGGCGCTCGCGTCTCGGCTTACGAGAATGGAGCGGTCGGTGTAGCTGCCGGCGTAGGTAAAGGTCGCACCGCCCATGTCCCAGTTCATCACCAGGTCGGCGATGAGCGTTTCATCAGAAAAGTCCTCACCTTGAAGGAGGTATTGCTCGCGTTCCCCGAGTTGAATAGCGGGTCGTGTCGTGGTGTAGGGATTGGCAAAGAGGTTGTAATCCTCCTCGCGGTTAAAGCCATCGGCCTGAATCTCCTGGTACACCACGCGCGGCGTAATAGACAGTGCATCCGTGGGCTGCCAGGCCAGCGCGATGCGCGTACCGACGCGATCACCGGAGTTCACGTTGTCTCGGGTAAAACCGTCTTCACCGAGGGCATCAACCCATCCACCGTATTGCGTACCGTAGCCCACGGCACGTAGCGCCAAGGTATCGCTGATAGGGATGTTGACGTGGCCCTTTACGTGGCCCCCCGCCCCGCCGTCTTTCAAGGTGTTGGCGTTGAGCTCGAGGGAACCGTTGACTTCATCGAAATCCGGCTGCATGGAGATAAAGCGCACGGTGCCCCCGACGGAGCCTGAGCCAAAGAGTGTTCCCTGGGGACCACGAAGTGTTTCCACGCGCTGGAGGTCGTAGAGATCGAGATCCGGCGTGAACAAGGAAAGAGAAATCACGGTCTCATCCAGATACACACCGACCTGCTCTTTAACGCCGGGCTGATCCCGCACTACCTGTCCCGCGGACACGCCTCGAATGGCGACCTGACTCTGGCCGGGACCCAGGTTCTGAATGGTGAGGCCGGCGACGTTCCTCGCCAGGTCTTCCAGGTTAAAGGCATTCTGGCGCTGAATGTCAGCAGCGGTCTGAGCATTGATGGAGAAGGGCAGATCCTGCACCGAGGCTTCACGCTTGGTCGCGGTGACCAGCACTTCCTCGAGTTGCGCCAGGGCAAGGTTTGGCAGACAGGCGGCTACGGCGGCGGCCAGAGCAGTCTTCTTTATGGTGTGCATGGGCGGGCTCCTATAATTTTTGTGTTTCGCGTCGCATTTTAACGACCTTGTAATGACGCTGAGATGACTCAAGAGCGGGAATTTTTCACAGTCGCAAGCGTTGCTTAAACGCCCTGGTCCACGGTTTTTAAACCCGATGAGCGAGAAGGAAAAAGTAAGCCTCCAGCAAAAAAAAATGGGAGCTTGAAGCTCCCATCCATCGTTAGCCTTTTGAGGCGTCAATCAAGCAAATCAGGCTGCTCTGCAACGATGACGTCATAGAGGGGCTGAAAGCTGAACCACCCCGCCGCATGGGAACCCACCTGCTCCGCGGTGCTTGCCGCAACTTCGTGGGAGATGGGCTTGGGCGTCCCCGCTGCCTCAGCCATAAGCTGTGCCTGGCAGCTGCGCTCCATGGTGACGAACCACCAGCAGGCTTCATCAACGCTTTCACCTACCGTGAGCAAGCCGTGGTTTTGCAGAATCACCGCCTTGTTGTCACCCAGTGCATTGGCAATCTTGTCGCCCTCAGACACATCCAGGACGACGCCCGTGAAGTCTTCAAAAACCGCGTGACTCCCGTAAAAAGCGCAGGAATCCTGAGTAAGCGGATCCAGCTTACGACCCAGGCTGGACCAGGACTTGCCGTACACCGAGTGAGAGTGTGCCGCCGCCGTGACCTCAGGATGAGCCATATGAATACGTGAATGGATCGCAAAAGCCGCGCCGTTTAGCAGGCCTTCTCCTTCCACCACATTGCCCGCGTGATCCACCTTGAGGAGGTCACTGACGCGCATCTGTTTGAAGGATCGTCCCATGGGATTCACCCAGAAATGATCAGTATGCTCGGGGTCCCGTACGGTGATGTGCCCGGCAACGCCTTCGTCAAATCCAAACTTGCCAAAAATACGCAGGGACGCTGCGAGGCGCTGCTTACGCTTGAGTCGCTCCGAGGCAACATCATCAAGCAATGCATTGGCGGTCATGGTATCGCCCTGGTTCATCACCAGGTCAGCTACTGCTTCACCCATATCTCTTCTCCTTGTATGTCTTGATACTGTGTTTTGAAACTGAGGCTGAACGTTGTTGTATAGCCTAATGCTAGCGCATGACCGCGCAAATTACTGTAGCGGACAGTTTCGGGGTTTTCTGCCAAATCTGAGCCTGTCTCCCTGCGATGGCGGGCTACGGCGTGGAGTTTCCTTCATCGCTAACACGATCCAGGAGGGGAAAGGCAGGCAGGGATGTTTCGCCGACCCGAACGCCTTTGACATGGGTCGCCAGTGCCGGCCCTACCATGGGGGTAACATGCTGGGGCCGCAAATCCTCATGGCACTCACTACAGGTCATCAGCGGCCGGGTTTTTTTGCCACAACGCTGATGAAAATACTCCACGGGGGCGCCATCACCGCGATCCATCCATTCATCCCCCCAGCGGCCGAGCATCATCAGCACCGGGTACAGGCCCAGACCCTTGCGCGTGAGTCGATATTCATAGCGAGGGGGCTTTTCGCTGTATTTCACGCGCGTGAGGACACCCTGGTCCACAAGCTTGCCCAGACGTTCTGACAAGCGATGCCGGGTGATACCCAGATTGGACTGAAACTGATCAAAGCGGCGGGTGCCAAAGAAAGCATCACGAAGAATCAGCAGGGTCCATCGCTCACCCACTACGGACAGCGCACGGGCCACGGAACAAACCTGCTGATCAATATCATCCCAACGCATGCGCGCCTCCAGATAGCAGTAAAAACCAATGCCTGAACTTTCTCGCAGGCACAAAAAAAGGCAAGCCATTTCTGGCTTGCCTCTTCCGAGAAGATTGCGCTTTAAACGGCGACAATGTTCTCGGCTTGAGGACCTTTCTGGCCCTGCGTGATAGTGAACTCAACAGCCTGGCCTTCTGCCAGAGTCTTGAATCCTGATCCAGTGATCGCACTGAAGTGTGCGAATACATCGGGACCGCTCTTCTGCTCGATAAAGCCGAAACCTTTAGATTCGTTAAACCACTTCACGGTGCCGGTTACTGTGTCGGACATAATGTCATTTTCCTGTAGATAAAAATTAAAGCTGCTTTCAGGAGCACCTGCTGACTCGTTGGTCGCAAGGTCGCTCTTTAAAAAGCGGTAATAGCCGCAAAAAAGACTGTTGTTAATACCTGCAGGACGACGAACTACTGAGAGAACACGTAACGAAGAATAATAAAACGAGGCTTACTTTTAGCTGGGAACACGGTACAGCCAGCCTTCCCTCAAGTCAAACACTGATGCAGCGCAAAAGTAAGGTATTTCAAGGGCTCCCGCGAGCCTCAAAGCCGGCTCAGTCTTCTTCTCTGGCCAGGCTTCGATAGGCGACGCGATCGCCGGCAAAGGTTCCCACATACACGGTATCTTCCACTATGAGCCCCATGGTGGCGTTGCTGAACACGGACGTCGCACCTCCCGATGAGACCTCACTTACAAGGCGGGACCCGGGATCCAGGGACAGCACCTTGTAAGGGCGGGGGCAGGTCGCGTAGCGCTCAAGCTCGAACTCACCGGCGGCATTGTAAGGATTACAGGGCGCATGCTCAGGAACCAGGCCCGCGGTTAGAAACCGCCCTTCACTGTCACGATGGAGGTTGTCGGGGAGTATCGGCAGCGTATCGGTGCTCCACAGAGCCTTCGCCTCTACCTGCTCGGTTGCAGCTGCCAGGCGATAAGCACTGATATTTGCCAGCCCCGATGAAGCGATATAGAACCGGGAGTCATCCGCCGACAGGGCAATACCATTGGCGTAGGGCTGAGCGGTGGCGTCCAGCCGAGTCCAGTCACCGTTGGTCGCAGACCAGTGATAGGCCGCTCCCGTGACTACGCCCTCCAGAGCGCTGGCGAAGCTGTGCCCTTCCTCGAGAGGGATTGTGGCCAGGAGGCTGCCGTCACGCATGGCCGCAACGCTGTTGATCTCCTGACCCTCCGGCGCCGGCACGCAACCGACCCAGGTCACTGTAGGGGTTTGATCCCCGCGCGAGAACACGTCAAAAACCTCGATGGCTTCTCGCCCGCCATGACCGACGGCATAGAGTGTTGAGTAACCGCCCTCCCCGGCGACAAGATCCAGACCGTGGGTAATCAGGGCGCTCCCGTCGGGCGCGCCGGGACAATCAGCGTACAGCGCCTTATCCGGGTTAACGTCTCCGCCCTCCACGGGGTAGAGCGGCTGCCATTCCTTTGTCCGCGCATTGATAAGATTGAGCGCGGGGGGGGCGGCATAAGCACTGGCAATGATCCATGGGGTTCCCGGCACCTGCACAAGATCCTCGGCGCTGGGAATACCGCAAATATAGCTGTCGGCACCCACCGCCTCGCAGTCTTCAGCGGCGCTGGTGGCGCTTACCCCGAGAAAACCGGCGACCCAGAAAAGCCCCAGGATGGGACGCAGAAGTGATGGACACAAAGACGGGTTGCTGGGTTCTCGCACGGATGACTCCTCGAATGAATTCTCACCGTTGCAGCATCGATACACCGATAGCAACGGCTTGGCCGTAAATCCTGAGTCTACTCCATAATTTCCAGGCACAAAAAAGCCCGGCTATCCCTAGCCGGGCTTGTGGAATCCGGTTCGGGCTTAGCCGAACTGATTCATGGTGTTGTCCTCACCCGCTGCTTTGAGCGCAGCATCACCGGCGAAGTATTCCTTGTGGTCATCGCCCATGTCCGAACCTGCCATGTTCTGGTGCTTGACGCAGGCAATACCTTGACGGATCTCCTGACGCTGCACACCTTTCACATAACCGAGCATGCCCGCCTCACCGAAGTACTCCTTGGCCAGGTTGTCCGTGGACAGCGCCGCCGTGTGGTAAGTCGGGAGCGTGATCAGGTGATGGAAAATACCCGCTTCGCGCGCGGCATCGGCCTGGAAGGTACGGATGCGCTCATCAGCTTCCGCCGCGAGTTCCGTCTCGTCGTAGCTCACGTCCATGAGCTTGTCACGATCGTAGGCAGAGACGTCCTTGCCCTCTTCACTCCAGGCATCAAACACCTGCTGTCGGAAGTTCAGCGTCCAGTTGAAAGACGGAGAGTTGTTGTACACGAGCTTGGCGCTGGGCACGGTTTCACGGATCTTGTTCACCATTTCGGCGATCTGACCAACGTGAGGCTTCTCCGTTTCGATCCAGAGAAGATCCGCGCCGTTTTGCAGGGACGTGATGCAGTCCAGAACCACACGCTCAACACCGGTATCCTTACGGAACTGGTAAAGGTTTGACGGCAGACGCTTGGGACGGAGCAACTTGCCGCCGCGGTTGATAACGACATCGCCGCTGGCAAGCTCTGATGCGTCGATCTCGTCGCAATCCAGGAAGCTGTTGTACTGATCGCCCAGATCACCCGGCGAGTGTGTTACCGCGATCTGCTTGGTCAGGCCCGCGCCCAGAGAATCGGTACGCGCAACGATCACACCATCGTTCACACCCAGCTCGAGGAAGGCGTAGCGAACCGCGCGAATCTTCGCAAGGAAGTCCTCGTGGGGTACCGTTACTTTGCCGTCCTGGTGACCACACTGCTTCTCGTCGGACACCTGGTTCTCAATCTGAATAGCGCAGGCACCGGCCTCAATCATCTTCTTGGCCAGCAGATAAGTCGCTTCGGCGTTACCAAAGCCCGCATCAATGTCCGCGATAATGGGCACGACGTGGGTCTGGAAGTTATCGATTTTGTTCTCGGTGGCTTTGGCCGCGACTTCATCGCCAGCTTTGCGCGCTGCGTCCAGTTCCCGGAACAGTCCGCCCAGCTCCCGGGCATCGGCCTGGCGCAGGAAAGTGTAGAGTTCTTCGATTAAGCCCGACACGGAGGTCTTCTCGTGCATGGACTGATCAGGAAGAGGACCAAATTCGCTGCGCAGTGCGGCGATCATCCAACCAGAGAGATAAAGATACCGCTTGTTGGTATCGCCAAAGTGTTTCTTGATGGCGATGAGCTTCTGCTGGCCGATAAAGCCGTGCCAGCATCCCAGGGACTGGGTGTACTGCGCCGTGTCAGCGTCATACTCCGCCATATCCTTGCGCATGATGCCCGCCGTGTAACGGGCAATATCAATACCGGTCTGAAAACGATTCTGCAGACGCATGCGCGCCGCGTGCTCCGGATTGATGTCTTTCCAGCTTTCGCCGTTGGCAGACACAATGTCTGCGGCAGCCTGAATTTCGTTTTGGTAGGTCATAGATCCCATCCCCTGAAGGTCAATCAAACAAATAAGCCGCAGCAGCGACTACAGCAACAGGTAAAGTCTAGGCCATCAGACCACTATCAGCCTAATCGATGCTTTCTATATGTGATATTCATATCGTGAATTACGCCCTCAGGCTGAGATTTTGGCACTTTGTGGCACCGACGCTTCCGTAAGCGGATTTAAAAGGGTCGTAGCGGCAGCGACGGCTTATCCTCGAGCGAGTCCCGCGGGTGCACTAAGAGTCAGCACTATCGCCAATAACAATTACTACGGCCCCCAGACGTTGCTCTGTTTCGACTCGTCTGTGCGCCTCGGCTGCCTGATCCATTGGATACGTTCTATCCACAATCGAACGAATTTTCCCATCTTCAATCATTTGCTTGAGGCTCATCAGTTCCTCTTTTGACTCCCGTGCGAACGCGAACTTCACAGTCTTGTCGCTAAATCGGCTTGTGATAGTGGCGCGAAGCATTACAGAAAAACGGGGGTTGGCAGTCAGGTAGCGCCCATTGGGTTTGAGTGCGCGGATGCTGGCGGAATAGGAAACCCTAGAAACCATATCGAAGATGACATCATACTGAATGCCCATCGCCGTGAAGCTATCTTTCGTGTAGTCGATGAAGTGATCTGCACCGATACGCCTCAAAAAGTCTTCCTTGATTGTGCTGTCAACGGCTGTGACTTCGGCACCCATCGATTTAGCAATTTGCACTGCGTGCGCGCCGATGCTCCCGCCAGCACCATTGATAAGCACTTTTTCCCCCGGCTGAATGCTGGCCAGACGCAAAAAATGAAGCGCGTTGAGCCCACCCAGCGGAACAGCAGCAGCTTCGGCAAAGGTCATGTTGCCCGGTTTCGCGACGATAGTGCCCGTCGCCGGTAAGACGACATATTCGCCATAAGCGCCAAACTTTAGTCCCGTAGCAGCAAAAATCGGGTCGCCGGGAGAAAACCCGGTGACGCCTTTGCCGAAGGATTCAACCACTCCCGAGAAGTATCCACCCAGAATGCGCTGCCTTGGTCTTCTCACGCCGAAAGCGATGCGCAAGGGCAGCCAGAACCATTTCACCGCAAACTTGAAGCTCCGCATTTCACAGTCTGACTTGGTCGCCTCTGCCGCGTGGACGCGAATCAGCACCTCATCATCTTTCGCTACGGGTTTCTCCACCTTTTTGAGCTCAAGAACATCAGGTGACCCATAGGTTGTGTAGGTGATGGCCTTCATGCGGTTATCGACTCGTGTTACAGATGTTTGGCTTATTTACTCCATGTCTTTCTGCGCAGCTGCAGGCCCCAAAATCACGTCTTCCAACTGTCAACGAATATCGGCTTTGCAGTGCTCGATGCCCTCCACAGATGACTGTTTGAGCCTGAAACCCCTTAAGGTTCACCTGATTCGCAATCTCAAGTAACTTCATCGAGAAGGGTAACTAACCATTCCATTCTTTGACGTTGCTAATTACCGCGATCGCAGTATCGTCTTTTGGTGAGTAACGTGAGCTGAGGCGGCCGTCTTAGCAACCGGGGCCCCACCTCAATTAAGCTCCCAGCGGTGCGCACGGAGCCACACCGCGCCCGCCAGGGCAATTGCGGCAAAGACAAGACCACTGGCAACGCTGAGCAGATCCAACGCCATCCAGTCGGGACCAAAAAGGTAAAACCCCACGGCAGTGCTGTCCGACACATGGGGGAAATGGCGGCTCACCGCATCACCCACAATTTCTGATCGGAAAATTATGCCCTCGGCCACCACCAGGGCAATCACCGGTGTGACGGCCATGAGGAACGGCGAGCGGCGTGCCAGCGCCGACGCAAACAGCAACCAGGCGTAGACCGGCGCTATCAACAGCGCCGTCATCAGCCACCCGCTGATGGGGTCCAGCATCAAAGCAAGAAAATCGATGTTGCCGACCACCACCTCAAAGGGATCCTGGTCCATACGCGACACCAGCAGCATCATGAGCAGCACGTAAGCGAGCTGAAGCAGCAGGCTGATGGCGATGTAGATCAGCGGCGCGCAGAGGAGCGCAACTACGAACTTGGACAGCACCGTTTGCCACTCCGTCACCGGCATGGAACGCCAGAACAACACGCTACGGTCTTTGCGATCGTCGTAAAGGGAACTGAGAAGATAATTAACGCTGGTGAGCATCAGGATCAGCAGCAGAATTCCGTGGACAACACTGAGTATGACGTTGAGCTCCCGACCATTGAGATCGTCAAAATCATCACCGCCCTCCTCCATCCTGCGTCTGTCTCCGCCAGGATTGAAGGTCCATTCCCGGGAGAAATTCCACTGCTCCCGGATGCGGTCCGCAGCATCCGAATCGGTGCCGTCCTCCTCCACAATCACACGATACTGCGGTGCATCAGCGGCGGGCGGAGGTGGCGGCACACCGGGAATACCCACGCCACTTAGCAGCACCGCGTCTGGGTCAGTCACCTCCACCACGGTAATTTCTTTCTCTCCGTCCTCCCCGATGCTAATGCTGATATTTACGTTGTCGGTGCCCTTGCGCATCATCGCTTCCAGAATAGTATCGCCGATGACGCTGATGCGGTTTGCCAGCACCACGCTGCCTAACATCAGCACAGCGAGCACCACCGCGGTCACAATGGGTGTCCAGAACAGCGAGGTCTTGTACTCGCGAAACTCCCGCTGCAGGAGGGTGATAAATTGAGAAGTCTGGTTAGCAGGCATTCTGTTATCCCCCCACCTTGGCAACGAAGAGATCGGATACCGAGGGCGTTCGCAACTCTCCAAGCCCTGCCAGTTCCCCGGCGCTTGCACCTTCAAAGATGAACGCCTTGCCGCCAAGGATGTTGCGCTTACCGATGTAAGGTAAGTCTTCGGCGCGCTGAGCCGCATCCCCCAGGGCATGAAGCTCCTGGAACCGATCTTCGATATCCATGAGCGACTCATGGAGAATCAATTTGCCGTGATGCATGAACATCACGTGGGTGAGAATGTTCTGAACCTCCTCCACCTGATGCGTAGAGACAAGAATCGTGCGCTCACCATCAAAATAATCGTTGATCAATTGCTCGTAAAAACGCTTGCGGAAAAGAATGTCCAGGCCCAGGGTCGGCTCATCGAGAATCAAGAGGCGCGCATCGATGGCCATCACAATGGCAAGATGCAGCTGCACCGTCATACCCTTGGAAAGATCACCCACGCGGCGGTTTTGCTCCACATCCGTGGATGCCAGAAAGGCCTCCGCCTGATCGCGGTTAAAGCGGCGATGGGTGCCCGTGACATAGTCCAGCAAGTCGCCCACCCGCATCCATCGCGGCAATACCGCCGTGTCGGCGATAAAACACACCTCCTCCATCATCAGGCCCCGGTCAGCCATGGGAGAGTAGCCCAGCACCGAGAGATCACCGTCGCAGTGGGTGAGCCCGAGGAGCGCCTTGAGCAACGTGGTTTTACCCGCACCGTTGGGTCCGATCAGACCAATGACGTTACCGGAGGAAACCGAGAGGTCCACACCGTCGACGGCATTCAGGTCACCGAAGCTGCGGCGCAGATTCTGTGCCTCAATGATGGTCTGCATTGCTATTCCCCTGGTTTTTCATGATCTGTTCCACTACTTCTTCGGTTTCGAGACCGAGCATTTGAATCCTGGCAACGAAGGCCGGCAGCTCCTCATCCAGAAATCGCTGCTGCTCGTCATTGGTAAGGGATTTTCTGGCACCCGGCGCGACGAACATCCCCAGACCCCGTCGCTTTTCCAGCAAGCCCATCTCCACCAGTTCCTGATAGGCCCTGCCCACCGTGAGGTGATTGATGCGGTAATCCGTCGCCACCTGTCGCACGGAGGGAATCGCCTCTCCCTCCGGAAAACTGCCATCCATGACGCGCTGAACAACCAGATCGCGAAGCTGGCGGTAGATGGGCTGACCCTCGGTCCATTCCATGCTGTATCTCGTCGCGCGACTTAGTCGCGGCGACGAACTTCCCCGCTGCCCAGCTCCACGCTCTCCACCTCGGGAGATCCGCTGTAGGAGACATCGCCGCTGCCCAGGATAGACGCACTCAATAGATCCCTCACCTCACCAATCGTAGCTGACCCCGAGCCCACGATGTTGGTCGCCGCGCGGTTGCTGTTCACGCCGGCCATGCGGATATCACCGGAGCCTACAATATTGACCTCAAGCTCATCGACAGAGCCTCCCTCGGTGACCCGCAGGTCTCCCGAGCCCGTCACCACGAACTCCCCGTTTTCTGCTTTGAGGGTTTCTACAAACAGATAGCCGCTGCCCGCCACCACGGCCTCCAGATCTTTCGCTTCGATGCTCACTGCGCGAAAATCGCCGGAGCCCTCGACGCGAATTTCCACATCGACACCGGAGAGGTCAAAGGCATTGATCTCGCCGGATCCATCGACGGTAAGCGTTACCGGGTCATTACCGACCACATCGTCAAAGGCAAAGGGCTTGAGGTACACGGTACCCGAGCCTTTGACCTGGAGGTCTTCAAGATAGGGCAACACAATACGAAAGCGCAGTTGCTCGTCGTCCTTGTTTCGGCGCTTGCGGGCTCCCACAACGAGTGTGTCGTCGCTCACGTAAAAGGGCTCGGTATCGAGATAGTCCGCCGGGCCACGAAGTTGCAACTCAACTTGCTTACCCTGACTGATTTCTACCTCGGCATCCCCCAGTACCACGATCTGATCAAAATCCAGACCCTCGACGCGACGGGTTTGATCCTGTGCCCATAGGGGCGTCGAGAGCCCGCCCAGCGCCAGGGCGCTGCAGAGGGCCGATGTGCTCAGTACCTTAGGCATTCGTGGGACCCTCCGGCGTGTTTTTTTGTTCGTTATCCCGGGCTGCGTCGATGGCGAGACCCGCGGGCACGAGACACAGGGCTGCGATGACACCGCCACCGGCGGCGCTGAGTGACGCGCAGGCAAAGAAGACCAGGGCGGGCATGAGCATGCGTCTCGAAGAGGGAGCAGTCATTCCTTTGCGAAGGCTAATCATGAGTGTGAACCGTATTTTCCGTGGGTGTTATGGTGGACTATAGCACCCAATTCCCCCCTGGCAAGGCTGCCAAAATACGCAAAAAAATTCTATTTATATTATATAATTCAATTAGTTATTGATTTTATCTATAATTTATATGAAGTTTAGGCTCGAAAGCGCTGCATATTCTGTCGCATATTCCCTGCAACTCGTCGTGCGAGCGCGGCAGCGCGCTCTGTAGAGCTTCCAAGGGGGTGCTTTTTGAGGGTTTCTTCGAAGAGTGCCAACCAGCGTTCGTAGTGCTCGTCCGCGAAGGGCTGCCGGGCATCCACATCCCGATGCTTGCGCATCATATGCCGCTGATAGTCCCGATGACCTAACAGCATCTTTCGCCAGTAAGCTTTGATCCGCGGCAGATGCTCCGACAGTTCGATGCCGGCGACGTCCAGAAACAAGGGCGAGAGTAATGGGTCCGCCAGGACCCGCTCATAGAAAGCATCTACAAACTGATCAATCTGCCGGGAGGTGTCGTCGGGCTTTAGGGTCGGTGCCATTGGGCCCCTTTGACAGCTGGGCGCTTCCACGGGCTTAGCGGCGTTTTTTCTGCTGCTTGCTCTTCTTCGCCTGCTTGACGTGAGCCATGAGCCGGCGCTTGCGGTTGATCTGGCGGTTGGTCAACTTGTTGCGCTGCCCGGCGAAGGGGTTGTCGCTACTTCTAAACTCGATCCGCAGGGGCGTACCCGTGAGCTCCAGGCGACGACTGAACACTTTTTCCAGATAGCGCTGATAGCTATTGGGCACCTTATCGGTCTGATTGCCATGGACCACTACCCGGGGCGGATTCCGACCACCGGCGTGGGCATAGCGCAGCTTAATGCGCCGCCCGTTGACCAGGGGTGGAGGATGATCCGCGACTGCCTCTTCCAGAATACGCGTGAGGCGGCTGGTGCCCATGGGCTGCATCGCCGCGGCATAGGCGGCGTCAATGGAGCCAAACAGGGTGCCCACACCGGAGCCGTGGAGCGCCGATATAAAGTGCATATCGGCAAATTCAACGAAACGCAGACGACGATCCAGTTCCGAGCGGATCATTTCTTTCTGATCGGGATCCAGGCCGTCCCACTTGTTCACCGCAAGGACCAGGGCGCGACCGGCTTCCAGGCAATGCCCGAGAAGATGAAGGTCCTGATCGACCAGGCCTTCCTGACCATCCACGAGAAGCACCACCACATTGGCATCGCTGATGGCGCTGAGGGTTTTAATAATAGAGAACTTTTCGATGGCCTCGCGGACATTCTTGCGCCGCCGCACACCGGCGGTGTCGATGAGGGTGTAGGGACGCCCCTCGCGGACAAACTTGATGTAAACGCTGTCGCGGGTGGTACCGGGCTGGTCGTAGACCACCACCCGCTCCTCGCCCAGAATACGGTTCACCAGAGTGGACTTGCCCACATTGGGGCGTCCGACGATGGCAACCCGCGTGCCCCCATGATCCTCCGCCTCGTCTTCACCCTGCTCGGCGCCGGACCCTTCAATACCGCCCTCTTCCTCTGAGTCACCCTCGGCCTCGGGATGCTCGTAAGAACGAGGAATCGTTTCCAGCACGGACTCAATCATCTGGCGGACACCGCGGCCATGGGAGGCAGCAATGGCATGCATGGAGGCAATCCCCAGTGCGTGAAAGTCGCTCACGGCCACATCGGGATCCCGCCCGTCGATCTTGTTGACTACCAGATGAAAATCACGACTCTGCTGGCGAAGGTATTGCACCAGCTGCTCGTCGACGGGATTCAAACCATCACGGGCATCCACCAGGAGCAGCACGATATCCGCTTCTTCTATGGCCAGGAGGGACTGCTCCGCCATAGCCGCATCAATACCCTCCTCGTCGCCGCTGACACCCCCGGTGTCGATAACAATAAAGGCCCGGTCGTCGCTGCGTCCCTCGCCATACTTCCGGTCCCGCGTCAGACCCGACAGGTTCGCCACCAGGGCATCGCGGGAGCGGGTCAGCTGGTTAAACAGCGTCGACTTGCCGACATTCGGGCGCCCTACCAGTGCGATTGACGGCAACATGTCAGCTAGGACCGGGGCCGGATATCGTAGGCAATCAATTTGCCGCCGTTACTGTAAACGTAGAGCACGGTGCCCACGGCAAGCATATCCGCACGGGCGCCGTCGCTGTCAGGTCGAACCCGCGCAAGAAATTCTCCGTCCACCTGCGAAAGGAGATGCAGATACCCCTCAAAATCCACCACCGCCAGGTAGCTGCTCACCGGAATGGGTCTGGACAGGCCCCGCCAGGCGAGGGCCGGCTGCTCCCAGCGTATGCCCTGTCCGTTGCGCAGGAACGCGGTAATCGTGCCGCTCTCCTCCGCGATATACACGTTACCAAAGCCCTGGGAAACACCGTAGAAAGCCGAGACGTTGCGCTGCCAGATCTTGCGTCCCGTGCGTGTATCCAGGGCCGCAATGCGCCCCTGATAGCTGGCGACATAGAGCTCCGTGCCCGCCAGAGCCATGGTGCCATCCACATCCACGATACGTTCGATCTCCGAGCGTCCCTGGGGTATGGCTACCCGGGCCTCCCAGCGGATAGTGCCATCGAGGGCATCAAAGGCCAGTACACGCCCGGTGGCAAAGCCCGCATACACAACACCGCCATCCAGTATCGGAGTACTGGTTCCGCGGATCGTGAGCACGGGAAGATTGCTGTCATAGCGCCACTGCTGTTCGCCGGTCTCAAAATCAAAGCCGTAGAGCCGCCCATCGTAGGTCTGCGCCACGACAACGCGGCCATTGCTCTGGGGAGCCGCCAGCACTTCACCACTAACTTCGCTGGTCCACAGAGTTTCTCCCGTCGTGGCGTCAAGACGCATCACGAGACCGTCGTTACCGCCGAGAAACAAGGCGTCCTCGTAATGCCCAACGCCGCCGGATAGATCCAGATCCAGACGCTGGCGCCAGATCGTGTCGCCGTTGTTTCGGTCCACGGCCCGGACTTCGCCCTCGGCCGAGGCCACGTAAATCGTGTCACCATCAATGATGGGCTGGAGCTTGTAGAGCCCATCACCCTGACCGTCACCCACGCCCACGGACCAGAGCTTGCGGACGTTCAGCTGGTTTTCAATATCCTGAAGTTCCGCGGGTTGCTGGGGATCCTCATCGTCCCCCATCTCAAAAAAGCCGGATACGGTCTCGCAACCGGCCAGGGTCACCAGCAGCGTCAGCAGGGCAGCCTTACGCAAAAGATCCACCTCAGCTGGCCTCCGCTACCGTGGTGTCGACCCGGGCTCCGAGGTATTCAAGCTTGTCCTGGAGGGTCTGGGGCACGGGGGCGCCCTCTTCCAGCGCGGCGGCGGCGCTTTCATAGGCGGCCAAGGCGTCAGCTTCGCGCCCCTGGGCGAGAAGAATATCCCCGCGGGCAATGGCGTAGGAAGCGATAAAGTCTGTATTGGCACCCGCAAGGAGCGCCAGAGCTTCCTCTTCTTTTTCCTGGGCAGCCAGCACTCGCGCCAGGCGAAGCTGTGCGACCTGATGGACGTCGTCGCCCTCATCGGCCATGGCCAGAGTCCAGCGCAGCTCCTGCTCCGCGACCTGTGGTTGCCCGTCATTGACGGCCAGCCTCGCGAGATGCAGCGCCGCAAACTGCGCATACACCGTACCCCGATGACTATCCTTCAACTCCGTGGCTATCTGACGGCCGATGGTGCCGGTCTCTTCCGCCGACAGGGCCTGCAGCATTTGCTGATACAGGTTTGACGCATTCTGAGCGGCGGTTTCCTGGTTTTTCTGCCAGGCCTGCCAGCCAAAGCCCAAGCCCAGAGCGAGGACAACGCCCACCATGGTGCTGCGCCCGTTCTCTTTCCACCAACGCTTGAGGGCTTCTACCTGTTCTTCTTCCGTGCGGTAACTTTCCACGTGCTGATTCCTGCTTAATTCGAATGTTGTTGTAAAAGTGTGTCTATCTTTCCGGCGAGGCTCGCAACGGGGACCCGTGTCTGCTCCTGTCCGTCTCGCAGAGGTTTGACCGTAACTTCCCCGGCGGCGACTTCGTCCTCACCCCAGAGCAGCGCCAGAGCGGCTCCACTGCGATCGGCTTTTTTCATCTGACTGCGGAAACTGCCGCCACCGAGCTGCTGCACAATGCGCAGTGCCGGCCGGGCATCACGGAGGCCTTCCACCGCGGCCATCGCCGCTGTCTGCGCCTCGTCGCCGGTGGCCACGACAAAGAGATCCGGCGCACGGGGCTCGGGCAACTGCCCGCAGGCTTCCAGCATCAACAGAAGACGCTCCATGCCCATGGCGAAACCGACGCCGGGCGTGGCCTTACCCCCGAGTTGCTCAACCAGGCCGTCATAGCGTCCCCCGGCGCAGACCGTGCCCTGGGCGCCCAGTTTATCGCTAACCCACTCAAAGACGGTCTTGTTGTAATAATCCAGACCGCGTACGAGGCGTGGATTCACGGTGTAATCCACGCCGGCACCATCAAGAAAGCCCTTGAGCGCCGCAAAATGCGTCCGGGACTCTTCATCGAGGTAATCCGCCAGCGCCGGCGCCTTATTCAAAAGAGCCTGGGTATCGGGGTTCTTACTATCGAGGATGCGCAGAGGATTGGTTTCCAGACGCCGCTGACTATCGTCATCGAGAGACTCCCGGCGCTGTTCCAGATAGCCAACCAGTGCCGTCCGATAGTTTGCCCGCGCCTCGGAGCTTCCGATGCTGTTGATCTCAAGACTCACGGCATCGTCGATACCGAGGATTCGCCACAGCCGTGCGAGGAAAATAATGAGCTCCGCATCGGCATCGGGCGTGGCGTAACCGAAGATCTCCGCGCCAATCTGGTGGAATTGCCGCTGACGACCTTTTTGCGGGCGTTCGTAGCGAAACATGGGACCGCTGTACCAGAGGCGGCAGGGAGTGGCCGTCAGATTATTCTGTATCGCGGCGCGCACACACCCCGCCGTACCTTCGGGGCGCAGGCTGATGCTGTCGCCATTACGGTCTTCGAAGCTGTACATCTCTTTCTCGACGATGTCCGTTACTTCGCCGATGGAGCGACTGAACAGCGCAGAGGATTCGACAATGGGCAGACGCAACTCGCCATAGCCATAGCATTCGAGAAGCTCGGCGACTTGACGTTCAAGATACTGCCAGTGGCTCGTGTCCGCCGGCAGAATATCGTTCATGCCGCGAATCGATCGCAGTGCATCCATGGGGCTATGTTGGTCCTGTCAGTAAAAAAGGAGAGTGGGTCCAGTAATGGGTAAAAAGGCGAGTCGCGCAGCCCCGCCTCAGCTTGCCGAACTTGCGATAAGCTTGGCCTCGGCCTCAGCCCGCTCCACCTCAAGCTTCGCCGCACGCTCGCGAATAACGCTCTCCAGATGGTCTACAAACTCCGAGTTGCTCACCTTGTGGTCGGGCTCTCCATCCACATAGATCAGGTTGCTGGGCGTTGCTCCGGTAAGACCGACGTCCGCTTCCCGCGCCTCGCCGGGACCGTTAACAATGCATCCGATCACGGCCACATCCATGGGCGTGCGGATGTCATCCAGGCGCTGTTCGAGTTCATTCATGGTGCCAATGACATCAAAATTCTGTCGCGAGCAGCTCGGGCAGGCCACGAAGTTGATGCCGTTGCTTCGAAGCTTGAGGCTCTTGAGAATATCAAAGCCCACCTTCACTTCCTGCACGGGGTCCGCTGCGAGGGAAATGCGTATCGTGTCGCCAATCCCCTCGTAGAGGAGCATGCCCAGACCGATGGAGGACTTCACCGTACCGCCGCGTAATCCGCCGGCTTCGGTGATCCCCAGATGCAGGGGCTGATCAATTTCTTTGGCCAGCAAGCGGTAGGCGTCTACCGCCATAAAGATTTCTGACGCTTTTACACTGACTTTGAAATCCGGGTAGTCGTGCTTGTCGAGAATATCCACGTGGTGCATGGCCGACTCCACCAGGGCCTCCGCCGTGGGCTCGCCGTACTTCCGCTGAAGCTCTTTGCCGATAGATCCGGCATTCACACCGATGCGGATGGGAATACCTTTGTCCCGTGCCGAGGCGATGACCTCACGGACCTTATCGTCCCGTCCGATGTTGCCGGGATTGATACGCAGGCAATCCACCCCATACTCGGCCACCTTCAGGGCGATGTTGTGGTCAAAATGAATATCGGCGACGAGGGGCACAGTGGCCTGGGCCCGAATGGCCTTAAAAGCTTCCGCTGCCTCCATGCTGGGTACGGATACCCTCACGATATCCGCGCCGGCGGCTTCCAGGGCCGCAATCTGCGCCACGGTTGCTGCAACGTCGCAGGTCTCGGTATTCGTCATGCTCTGGACGCTGATGGGGGCATCCCCACCTACGGGAACATTGCCCACGTGAATCTGACGACTTTTTCGTCGTTTGATAGGTGAAGGCTTGTTCTTATTCATGGCTGCTGCTCTCCTGCTGCTCTCCATCGACAGAGCGGCGATAGGCATCGTAATCCGGCGAATCGGGATACAGATTCCGAAGCGCCAGCGCGTAGCTGCTTTCGGCATCGGAATCACCGGTGGCCCGTGCAAGCCGGATCCCAAGCCACAGGCCGCGGGAACTCTGCTGCCGCACAAGATCCCGATACTTATCATAATAAAGCGCTGCGTTGCGACTGTCGTCGGCATCCAATCGAAGTTGCGCCACCTCCAGCAGAGCCGTGCTGTTCAAAGGTTGCATGGCCAGGGTCCGGAGAAACGCCTCCTCGGCACCGCGTTCATCGAACAGTTTGAGTCTGCACAGTCCCAGGTTCAAAAATGCCTGGGGCCTCGCGCTATACAGCGTGTCTTTGACCACTTCCCGGAGCTGCGCCTCCGCCTCGCGGTAGCGCTCCTGACCGTAGAGAAAGGCCGCGTAGTTGTTACGGGCCCGGGAAAAGCGCTTGTCAAGATTGATCGCCCGCTGGAAACTCTCTTCTGCCAGCTCAAATTCCCCCGTGCTCTGGTAAACCAGCGCAAAGGCCTCATAGACCTCGGGGTTTGTGCTGTCGAGTTCGGCTGCTTTTTTCAGGTTTCTCTTGGCGTCTTCCCAGTTACCCTGCCCGATGTACTGGCGGGCCAGGGAAACGCGGGTTTCCATGGCCTTCTGGGGAGACGGCGCTTCGGTGAAAACACTCTCCCGCTCGGTCACGCACCCCGCGAAAAAGAGTACTGCTACCAGGGGTAACGCGCGGATCATGTACCTGTCTCCAATGCGGCTTCAGCGTTTTGGCGGTGCCTGGCGCTGCGGCGTGTTCTGTCCACCACCTCACCGACAAGCTGCCCGCAGGCTGCATCTATATCATCTCCGCGGGTGGTACGCACGGTTACCACAAAACCCGCATCCACCAGTACCTGCCAGAAACGCGACACCGCGTTACCACTGGGTCGCTCATAGCCGGAGTTGGGGAAGGGGTTAAAGGGGATCAGATTGATCTTGCAGGGAAAATCCGCGAGGAGCAGCGCCAATTCCCGCGCCTGCTCCGGCTGGTCGTTAATGCCCGCCATCAGGGTGTACTCGATGGTGACCACACGCTTCTTGTCCTTCTGCGCATCAATATAGCGTTGGGCGCTGGCGAGGAGCTGGGCAATGGGATAGCGGCGATTCACCGGTACCAGTTGATTGCGAAGCTCATCATTAGGCGCATGGAGTGACACCGCCAGACTGGCCTCGCTGACTTCGGCGAGCTTATCGAGCGCCGGCACTACACCCGAGGTGCTGAGCGTAACCCGACGCTTGGAGATCCCGTATCCCAGATCATCCATCATGAGATTCATGGCCGTGACCACGTTGTCGAAATTCAGGAGGGGCTCGCCCATGCCCATCATGACAACATTGGTCACCACACGACCGTTGCCGGACTGAAAGGCATCATAGGATTTTATCGCCAGCCACACCTGACCAATGATTTCAGCGGCGCTGAGGTCCCGCTGAAAGCCCTGCTTGCCCGTGGAGCAAAAGCTGCAGTCGAGACTGCAGCCGACCTGGGACGACACGCAAAGCGTCGCGCGGTTGCCATCGGGAATCAGCACGGTTTCCACCAGTCCGCCGCCATCCACGTGTACCAGCCACTTTCGGGTGCCGTCGCTGGAATCATGCTGGGACTCCACCACCGGGGGGCGCACTTCCGCAATCGCAGACAGGCGCTCCCGCAGGGCCTTGCCCAGGTTACTCATCGCCGAAAAGTCGCACTCCCCCTGATGGTGCATCCATTTCATAAGCTGCTGCGCACGAAAACGCTTCTCACCCATCTCAAGGAAAAACGCCTCAAGCTGGGTGCGGCTCATACCGAAGAGGTTGACCTTCTCGACGGGCTCGCTGCTGGCAATAAGCTCGGTCACTGCGTCCTAGTCGCGATCGCAGATGTCGCTGGAGGCGAAAAAGTAGGCAATTTCCCGCGCCGCCGACGTCGTGGAGTCAGAACCGTGGACTGCGTTGGCATCGATGGACGACGCAAAGTCCGCGCGAATAGTGCCTGCTTCAGCTTCCTGGGGGTTCGTGGCGCCCATGAGCTCACGGTTGGTGGCAACCGCATTTTCGCCCTCGAGCACCTGAACGACGACGGGGCCCGAGGTCATAAATTCAATGAGCGCGGGAAAGAACGGACGCTCCTTGTGCTCGGCGTAAAAACCGCCGGCAACCACGTCACTGAGACGCATCATCTTGGATGCGACCACGCGCAAACCCGCCGCCTCAAAGCGCGCGTAGATCTCGCCGATGTGGTTTTTTGCCACTGCGTCGGGCTTGATAATTGAAAGAGTGCGTTCCACCGCCATGTGCGTTCTCCAGAACAAGTAAAAAGATCAATGGAATACCTCCGGTGACCGCGTAATTGAACGCTGGACCCGGTGGCGAAAAAGTGCGCGGGATTATACGGGCTTTACGATGCTATAGCACCCTATCTCAGGGCCCTTAAGTCGCTGAGTAATCGAGCAAAAATGCTCAGGCTGTGTCGCGGCGCAGGCGACTTACCACCTCGCGAAGGCGGTCACTGAACAGCTGAACATCGTTTTCATCGCTAAAACGCCCAAGACTCACTCTGAGAGAGCTGTGAGCGAGGGCATCCGGCAGCCCCAGGGAGCGGAGAACATAGGACGGCTCGAGGCTTGCGGAGGTACAGGCCGACCCCGTGGACAGGGCAAACTCGGGCAGGGAAAGCAGCAATGCCTCGCCCTCCACACCGGCGACACTGATGTTCAGCGCCCCGGGGAGCCGCTGCGTTGGGTGACCGTTCAAGGTAAGTCCTTCAACGCCCGACAGGGAGGACCAGAGGCGCTCCCGGAGATAGGTCAATCGCGTGACTTCCGCTGACAGAGCCTCCCTGGCCGTGGCCGCGGCCTGCCCCATGCCGACAATCTGGTGGGTAGGCAGGGTGCCGGCGCGCAGACCCCGCTCATGACCGCCGCCGTGCATCTGCGCAGCCACCGCTACCCGCGGGTTTCGGCGCTGATAGAGGGCGCCAATGCCCTTGGGGCCGTAAAACTTGTGCGCTGAGATAGACAGCAAATCCACATCCAGGGCTTTGACATCCACGGGGATCTTGCCGACGCTTTGCGCCGCATCCACATGCAGAGGCACGCCCACCTCGCGGCAGACGGCCGCAATGCCGGCAATGTCATTGGTGGTGCCGATCTCGTTGTTGGCATGCATCACGCTCACCAAACAGCTGTTGTCCTGAATCGCACCGCGCACCGCGTCCGGTGTAATCAGCCCTTCCCCGTCGGGCTTCAGGTAGGTAACGGCAACACCCTGGGACTCCAGATGTCGGGCGCTATCAAGCACCGCCTTGTGCTCGATGGCAGAGGTCACGAGATGGGGCGTGGCATTTCCGGCCTCCCGGGCAGCCTCCACCACGCCCTTGAGGGCGAGGTTGTCGGACTCGGTCGCCCCCGACGTCCAGGCGATTTCCCGAAGATCCGCATTGATCAGTGACGCCAGCTGCTGGCGCGCATTCTCCACCGCCATCTCCGCCTCCCAGCCAAAGCGATGGGATCTCGACGCGGGATTCCCGAAGGTGCCATCCATGGTGAGACACCGGGTCATGGCCTCCGCCACGGCGGGATCCACCGGCGTCGTCGACAGATAGTCGAAATAGACCAGCTTCGTCATCAGGACCCTCCTCCGTTCTGCTGACTCCAATCCACGGGTTCACAGCGCTTTTGGGTTTCCGTGAGTATGCCGCGGAGTATGTTCAGCTCCATTTCATCCATTCCAAGGCGATTGTATAGCCGTCTCAGGCGGGGCATGAGCTTTCGGGGGGCGGCTGGATTCAGAAACCCGATCTGACTCAGGGTCTCTTCGAGGTGTACGTAAAAGCGCTCGATGTTTTCCTGGCTCGCCAGCGGCTCATCCCATTCGGCATTGCTCGTCTGGGGCAAAGCATCGCCGTTGGCGAGCATGTGGAGTTCGTAGCACACAATCTGTACCGCCATGGCAAGGTTCAGGGAGCTGTAGGCGTCGCTGGTGGGAATGGCCAAATGCAGATTGCAACGCATGAGTTCCTCGTTGGAGAGGCCGTTATCCTCGCGACCGAAGAGAATCGCCACCTCACCCCGCCGGGAATTCGCAGACACCTCCAGCGCAGACCGTCGGGGGTCCAGCACCGGCCAGGGGAGACGCTGATCCCGGGCGCAGGTACCTACCACAAAGCCACATTCCGCGATGGCTTCATCCAGGGTATCCACTACCACCGCCGACTCCAGGACATCCCTGGCCCACACGGCCCGCCAGGTAGCTTCCTCGTGGGGGAACTGCTCCGGCGCCACCAGCACCAGCCTGCCAAGGCCCATGGTCTTCATGGCCCGGGCCACGGCCCCGATGTTTCCCGGATGGCTGGGCTCCACAAGAACGATGCGTATGTGTTCGGGATTCATGAATGGTTTCGTGGCCTTAAGTAATCCTTCATTGTAGCAAAGCGGTGGGGCCCGAAGCCCGCTCCTCTGATATACTCGCGCGCCTTTTTCGACTCTATCTGCAGGTCTGTCTTCATGGAACCGATGACTAACATCGCATTACGCGCCGCGCGCAAAGCCGGAGAACTCATCGTGCGTGCCTCTGATGATCTCGAGCGGGTGGGTGTGCGCAAGAAAAGCGCCAATGACTTTGTATCGGATATTGACGAATTGGCGGAGCAGGAGATTGTCCGACAATTACAGCGCGCTTATCCCGATCACGCCTTTCTCGGCGAAGAGTCCGGCCGCAGCGGTCCGGAGAACGCGGACTACCTCTGGATCATTGACCCCCTGGATGGGACCACCAACTTTATCCGCGGCATCCCCCACTACGCGGTGTCCATCGGCTGTATCTATCAGGGCAAGCTGGAGCATGCGGTGATCGTTGACCCGGTACGACGGGAGGAGTTCACCGCATCCCGGGGCCGGGGCGCCCAGTTAAACGGGCACCGTATTCGCGTGAGCAAACTGGCCTCCCTTGAGAGTGCGCTGCTCGGCACGGGCATTCCCTTCAAGGGTCATCATGACGCCCATCTGCCCGCTTATGCTGAGGGTCTGGCGGTGCTGGCGGGTCAGTGTGCCGGTATTCGCCGCGGCGGCGCGGCGTCTCTGGATCTGGCCTATGTCGCGGCCGGACGTCTGGACGCCTTCTGGGAAAAAGGCCTGTCTCCCTGGGATATGGCAGCAGGCGCCCTGCTGGTGCGCGAGGCCGGCGGCCTGGTATCAGACTTCGACGGCTCCGAAAACTTCATGGATACCGGCGATATCGTCTGCGGCAACCCCAAGTGCTTTAAAGCGGTGCTGCAGGCGACAAAAAACCTGCGCGGCTAGAACCGAAGGTGCACCGCCCGGCGGCCCGGACCGGTCTCAGGGCATGAGGTCGTCCTGCTCTGCCCCCTCCTTGATGGGAATCATGAGGTCTTCCTTGCTCACGCCCATGCTCAGGAGCACGTTCGACGCCACATAGATCGACGAGTAGGTTCCGATCATGACGCCGACAAGGAGTGCAATGGCAAAGCCGTTGATCATCTCGCCACCGAACACGGCAAGAGACAGCAATACCAGCAAAGTCGTTAAGGACGTTACCAGGGTTCGACCCAGGGTTTCGCTCAGGGAAATGTTGACCACCTCGAGAGGCTCCGCCTTACGCAGCTTTCGGAAGTTCTCGCGAATACGATCCGACACCACGATGGTGTCGTTCAGGGAGTAGCCGATCACCGCCAGGAGGGCTGCCAGCACCGTCAGATCGAACTCCAGACCAATGATGGAGAAGAACCCCAGGGTGATAATCACGTCGTGGATAAGCGCCACCACGGCCCCCACGGCAAATTTGAACTGGAAACGAAAGGCGATGTAGAGCATCACCAGCCCCAGCGCCAGAAGCATGGCGAGACCGCCCTGCTCCCGCAATTCATCGCCCACCTGGGGCCCTACAAACTCGATACGCCGCAGTTCCACGTTCACCCCGGAAGCTCCCTGGAGGGTTTCCAGCATTTCCGTACCCTGGGCATCGGAGTAACCATCGGGGAGTCGGATGAGCACATCCCTATCCGTACCAAAACTCACGACAATGGCACCCGCATAGCCCCCATCCGCGAGAGTGCTACGGATGGCATTGAGGTCCGCGGAGTCCGCGTAATGCACTTCAACCAGCGTCCCGCCGGTGAAATCCAGCCCCCAATTGAGTTGCTTCACCGCCAGGGAACCCAGGGCAGTGAGTATCAGGAGCACCGAAAACGCCGCTGCCAGGCGCCGTTTTCCCATGAAGTTAATGATTTTCATGCTGCATCTCCCATCTTGGGTATACGGCCAATTGCCAGGGTCTCGACGCGTCGTCCCCCGTAGATCAGGTTGACCAGCGCTCGGGTTCCCATGATGGCGGTAAACATGGAAGTAATGATGCCCACGGACAGCGTGACGGCAAAGCCCTTCACGGGACCGGTGCCCACGGCATAGAGGATCACAGCAACAATCAGGGTCGTGATATTTGCGTCAAGAATCGTAGCCACCGCCCGTTCAAAACCCGAGTGGATCGCCATCTGGGGAGACAGGCCATTACCCAGTTCCTCCCGGATCCTCGAGAAAATCAGTACGTTGGCGTCCACCGCCATACCGACGGTCAGCACAATACCGGCGATGCCCGGCAGGGTCAGGGTTGCGCCCAGCAGTGACATAATCGCTACCAGCAACACCAGGTTCGCGGTCAGCGCGGTCACGGCGCAGAGTCCGAACACGCGGTAGTAAAGGACCATAAACAGCACCACCAGGGCGAGTCCGTATTGCACGGACTTTACACCCAGACGAATATTTTCGGCGCCCAGGGACGGGCCCACGGTGCGCTCTTCCACAAAAGTGATAGGCGCGGCCAGGGCGCCTGCCCGCAGCATCAGCGCAAGCTCTGATGACTCCAGGGGATTATCCAGTCCCGTAATCTGAAACTGGGCTCCCAGGGCACTCTGAATGACCGGCGCCGTCAGCAGTTTCTTTTCGTCGTAGGGAACTTTTACGGCGACTTCTTCACCGTTCTCATCCATTTCGTAGCGGGTGCGGTACTTGCGCTCGATGAACAGCACACCCATGCGACGCTTGATATTGTTCCGCGTCGCCCGGGACATGAGAGTGCCACCCTCGCTGTCGAGGCTGATCTGCACATTGGGGCGACCGTTCTGATCAAAGCTCGCCTGCGCGTTGGAGACGCGCTCTCCCGTGATAATGACATCGCGCTCCAGATATTCTGTGGCGCCCTGGCGATCCTCACTGCGGTACTCAAAACGCTGGCGCTCCGCCGCAGGCGCGTCGGCGTTGGCCACGAGGCGGAATTCCAGGTTGGCGACCTTGCCGAGGATCCGCTTGGCTTCCGCCGTGTCCTGGATGCCGGGGAGCTCCACGACGATGCGGTTCCGGCCCTGACGCTGCACCAGGGGCTCGGACACGCCCAGCTCGTTGACGCGGTTGCGCAGGGTCGTCAGGTTTTGGCTGACGGAGTAGTCAATAATTTCGTCGACGGTGACATCGGTCATGCGGGCGAAAATCAGGAACTCATCTTCCTCATCCACACGATCCAGAAGGAGCTCGGGAAAGGCGTCGGCGATGAGGCTGCGCGCCTGCTCCCGAAGATCTTCGCTGCGGAAACGCCCGAGCACAGCTCGGTCTCCATCGAGTCCCACAAAACCGCGGATACGCTCTTCACGAAGGGAGCGCTTGGTAGCGTTGAGGTAGTACTCCATGCGCCTCTCGATGGCCGCGGCGGTGTCCACTTCCAGCTTGAAGTGCACGCCTCCCGACAGGTCCAGTCCCAGTTTCATGGGTTGGCCTCCCACACCCGTAAGCCAATCGGGGGTGGTCTCTGCCAGGTTGAGGGCAATAATGTAGCCGTCACCCAGGGCTCGGGATACGACGGCCTGGGCCCGCAACTGGGTTTCCTGCTCCTCCAGGCGGATTAATGCACTGCGCCCGCCGGGCTCGATGATCTCGCCGAAATGCGCAATACTCGCGTCATCAAGAGCAGTGGTCGCCCGGCTCAACAATCGCTCGTCGATCATCGTCCCGCTGCTTTCCCCGGCGATTTGCAGGGCCGGATCCGGCGCATAGAGGTTGGGGGATGCATACAGTGCCCCGCCAATCACAACGATCAGAACGATCAGGTATTTCCAAATTGGGTAACGATTGAGCATGCCATGGTCTGCAGTAGGGTAGCCGCAACGCCAAACAAAAACCGTTTGACCCCGGGCCACGGAGAATAAGGGGGCGCATTATAGACGCTGACCGTCAGGTCTCAAGGGCCCGAGGCTCGCCAGGGAGGCGCCAGGGGCGCCCCGCGGCGCCCGAACTCCCGGTATTAGTCCATCGCGCTCCGGGCATTCTGAAACAGGCGAAGCCAGGGGGAATCGTCACCCATCTCAGCGGGGGCCCAGGAAAACTGCCGTCGGCGAATCACCCGCTCGGGATGGGGCATCATGATGGTTACCCTACCGCTCTCATTGCACACACCGGTGATACCGGCGGGCGATCCATTGGGATTCGCGGGGTAACGCTCCGCTATCTCGCCGCTGTTTTCGATATAGCGCAGGCCCACGAGCTGGGCGGCCTCGCATCGCTCCTGTGCGGCCCCGTTCGCAAACACCGCGCGCCCCTCACCGTGGGCGACGGCGATGGGCAGCCGGGACCCGGCCATACCCTGGAAAAACATTGAGGGCGACGTCCCCACCTCGACCATGGCGAGTCGGGCTTCAAACTGCTCCGAGCGATTCCGTCGGAACCAGGGCCAGTGCTCCGTGCCCGGTATCAACTCCCGGAGGGTTGAGAGCATCTGACAGCCATTGCACACGCCCAGAGCAAAACTGTCGGGCCGGGCAAAAAACTCGCTGAAACTATCGCGTAAACGCGGGTTAAACAGAATGGATTTTGCCCAGCCCTCCCCCGCTCCCAACACATCCCCGAAGGAAAAGCCCCCACAGGCCACAAGACCCGCAAAGTCGCCAAGATGCGCGTCCCCGGCAAAGAGATCACTCATGGTCACATCAACCGCCGTGAAGCCGCCGCGATCAAAGGCCGCAGCCATCTCCACCTGACCGTTCACGCCCTGCTCGCGAAGCACCGCCACCCGGGGTTTTGCGCCGCTGTTGATCATCGGCGCAGCGCTCTTCGGTGGCAGGGGATTCCAATGCATCGACAAACCCGGATCCTGAGCGCTGATTCGCGCCCACTCCTCGTCGGCGCACTCGGGGTTGTCCCGAAGACGTTGCAGGGCGTGGCTGCACTGGCTCCAGCGCTCCTGGAGGGCACCGCGCATCGTGTCGATAAGCGCCGTATCGCCGGACCAGAATCTCACTTGCTCATCGCCGCGCGCATAGCCCAGGGTGTGGAGACAGTCACCGATCCCCAGGTCATCGGCACGGGCGGACCAGTCCGCAAGCTGGGATTTGGGGATCTGCACCACCGCGCCGGGCTCCTCGGAAAATAATCGCCGCAGCGCATCGACGCCCTCTGGCAATACAATCTCCAGACCACAACGTCCGGCAAAGGCCATCTCGAGGAGCGTGACCGCGAGACCGCCGTCGGAGCGGTCGTGATAGGCAATCACATCGCCGCGCGCCTTGCCCCAGCGCAACAGCTCGAAAAACGCGAGAAGGTCGCCGGGGTCATCAAGATCCGCCGGCTCTGCGCCAAGCTCGCCGTAGACCTGCGCCAGCGCCGATGCCCCCACACGATCCCGGTTGCGACCAAGATCAATAAGCACCAGACTCAGCTCCGGGTCCCCAGCGATCATGGGCGTCAGTGTTTCCGCGGTATCACCCACGGGTGCAAAGGCAGACACGACCAGGGACATGGGCGCCGTGACCGTTTGCTCCCTGCCATCCTGATGCCAGCGTGTCGCCATGGACATGGAGTCTTTGCCCACAGGGATCGCAATACCCAGGGCAGGACACAGCTCCTCGCCGATAGCGTGGACGGCGTCATACAGCGCCGCGCCCTCACCGGGGGTGTCCGCCGCACACATCCAGTTAGCGGACAGGCGAATGTCGCTCATGCGCGCCACGGGCGCCGCGCAGATATTCGTTATGGCCTCGGTAACGGCCATTCGGGCGGAGGCGGGACTGCTCAAGAGGGCAACAGGCGTGCGCTCTCCCATGGCCATGGCCTCTCCCTTGTTCGAGTCATAGCTCACGAGGGATACGGCACAATCCGCTACCGGCACCTGCCAGGGACCCACCATTTGATCCCGGGCCACCAGCCCTGTGACCGTACGATCACCGATGGTGATCAAAAAGCTTTTACTGGCGACGGTGGGCAGACCCAACACCCGATGCAAGGCTTCTTCGACCGACGGCGCGGCGCTCAGTGCTGCGCCAAGCCCCGACGAACGATGGTCCCTGCGATGCATACGTGGCGGCTTGCCGAACAAAACCGACATGGGCATGGCCACCGGGGTGTCATCAAAGTGCCCGTCGCTGACAACAATAGCCTTGTCAGCGGTGGCTTCTCCTACCACGGCGACGGGGCAGCGCTCCCGCGCGCAGATACCCTTGAACCGCTCCAGGTGCTCCGGCATGACGGCCAGTACGTAACGCTCCTGGCTTTCATTGCACCAGATTTCCAGGGGCGACATACCCGGGTCATCGCAGGGCACATCCCGCAGGGAGAACAGACCGCCGCAGCCGCCATCTTTGACCAACTCGGGGAGCGCGTTGGATAAGCCTCCTGCGCCAACGTCGTGAATGAAGGCGATGGGGTTCTCTTCGCCAAGCTGCCAGCAGCGATCGATAACCTCCTGACAGCGTCGCTCCATTTCGGGGTTCTGACGCTGTACCGAGGCAAAATCCAGGGACTCCTGACCGTCGGCGCTCGCCATGCTCGACGCTGCTCCCCCCCCCAGCCCGATGAGCATGGCTGGGCCGCCGAGCACCAGCAGCGCAGCCCCGGGGGAAAACTCCGGTTTGTCGACATGCTCGGCAGCGATATTGCCAAAGCCGCCGGCGATCATGATGGGCTTGTGATACCCGCGCACTTGAACTTCCGCCGCGGTATCGTTACCACCGGGTACGGAGATTCGCTGCTCGTAGCTGCGAAAATATCCGCAGAGGTTGGGCCGACCAAATTCGTTGTTGAAGGCGGCACCGCCTATGGGTGCTTCGAGCATGATGTCCAGGGCAGATGCGATGCGCGCGGGCTTGCCATTGTCCGGCTCCCAGGGCTCCACCTGTCCCGGAATGCGAAGATTAGATACGCTAAAACCGGTTAAGCCTGCCTTGGGTTTGGACCCGCGACCCACAGCACCTTCGTCGCGAATCTCGCCCCCCACGCCGGTCCCTGCACCGGGAAATGGCGCGATGGCCGTGGGGTGATTATGCGTCTCCACTTTCATCAGCAAATGCACGGGCTGCGCCTTGTCAGCGTACTCCCGGGAAACACTGTCGGGGACAAAACGGCTTGCCTCGTGACCCTCCACCACCGCGGCATTGTCGGAGTAGGCAGACAACACCCCCTGGGGGCTGGCCGCATGGGTATTACGGATCATCGCAAACAGGCTTTTGGCCTGATCCTCGCCGTCAATCGTCCAGCTGGCATTAAAAATCTTGTGGCGACAATGCTCGGAGTTAGCCTGGGCAAACATCATGAGCTCGACGTCCCGGGGGTTACGTCCCAGACCGGAAAAGCTGTCGCAGAGATAGTCAATTTCGTCTTCCGCCAGGGCCAGTCCCAGAGCACCGTTGGCGGTTTCCAGCGCCGCCCGCCCCTGACCGAGTACATCGATCTCCCGGCTTTCTGCCGGTGCAAGCTGGGAAAACAGTGCTGCTACGCCCGGGAGGGTAGCGGTAGTCGCTTCCACCATCTGATCATGGAGCTCGATCGCAAGATCATCCCAATCCTGCGTCCCCGGCGCGACACCGTCGAGCTCATAAGCACAGATCCGCTCGACGCGATGAACTTCATCAAAGCCGCAGCGGCGCACGATATCTGTCGCTTTGCTTGACCAGGGGGAGATGGTCCCGGGACGCGGCATGACATACAGCCAGCTGCCCGACTCAAAAGACGCCACCGCGCAAAAATCCGGGATTGCTGCCTGGCTGAGCAAGGCCGCCAGACGGGAGAAACGCGCGTCGTCGAGGGCTTCCGCGTCCACGACATGGACAAAGCCACAGCGCCGGAGGCTGACCGTTGGCCATCGCTCCCGTAAACGGTGCTCCAACGCTTGCTGTCGGAAGGGGGACAAGGCCGAAGCGCCAGGAATAACGAGCATCAGGGGGGAGTCTCTCGGTAGCAAAAGCATGAAGCTGCGAAGGGGCGAATTGTACCGCCACGGCGTCGCGGCGTTAAGCGAAAAGCCGATCTTTGGGCGCTTTTAAAGCGTTACAATCAGAAGATGGCACGCCCCCGTACCCGCCTTCGCTTTCTGACCCTGTTTGCAGCTGCGCTGCTAACTGCCTGTGGACAAAGCAACGATACCCGGGAAGCAATACAGGAGCGTGGCGAGCTGCGGCTCATCACCCGAAACAGTCCCACCACCTATTACCTGGGCCGCGGCGGCCCCCGGGGATTTGAATACGACCTTGCCGCGATGCTGGCCGAAGAACTCGGTGTCGAGCTCCTTGTCTCTCAGGCCTTCTCCATTGAGGAGATTTTTGCGGCCCTGGAACGGGGTGAGGCCGACATCGCCGGCGCCGGACTTACCCTCACGGATACGCGCAGCACGCGTTTTGCGGCGTCTGTCCCCTACGCCACGCAGATGCCTCAGGTCATTTACAAGGTCGGACGAAAAAAACCCCGCAAACCCGAGGACCTCAAAAACATGAGTCTTGCGGTGCTCAAGGACAGCAGTCACGAGGAGCTGTTGGAAAGGCTTCGGGACGAAGGTCTGGATTGGTTGCGCTGGGACAGCATCGATGCCAGCGATACCGCGGCCCTTCTGGCGCGGGTCAACGAGGATAAAAGCGATCTGGCGGTGGTCGATTCCCGGGACTTTTTCATCCAGCAAAACCTGGTTCCGAGGCTTGAGGTCGCCTTCAGTCTCGACGAAGAAAAAGACGTTGTCTGGTACCTGCCCCGCTCCGCCAAAAATACCCCCCTGCTGGCCATCGTCAATGACTTTCTCGAACGGCATCAGAGCGATGGCAGCATCGATGCCATAGGTGCCCGCTACTTTGATCGGGACGAGGCAATATCCAGGGTCGATTCCCAGACCTTTGTGGGCAAGGTCCGCAAAGATCTGAGTCGCTACCAGCAGCTCATTGAGATCGTTGCACAGGAGCAGAAAATCCCCTGGGAACTGCTGGCGGCCATCAGCTATCAGGAGTCGCACTGGGATCCTGAAGCCACCTCACGGACGGGGGTCCGCGGCATGATGATGCTCACCCTTGCCACCGCCAAGGAGATGGATGTTGACGATCGCACGGACCCGGCAGGAAGCCTGCGCGGTGGGGCGCGGTATTTCAAGAAGCTGCGGCGCCGATTGCCCGAGGACATCCTCGAGCCGGACCGAAGCTGGCTCGCCCTCGCAGCCTACAACATCGGCATGGGGCATCTCGAGGACGCCCGGGTGCTCACGGAGCGACGGGGGGGTGACCCGCATTTCTGGGAAGACATCATGGACACCCTGCCCCTGCTGGAGGAGCCGCAGCATTATCGCACCCTGCGCTACGGCTACGCCCGGGGGCTGGAGGCCGTGCGTTACGTGCAGAACATCCGCCACTACTACAATATTCTTCGCTGGCAGACGGCGCGCGCCCAACGCCCCGAGGCACCGAGAAGTGTGGAAGAGCTGGTGCCTGACGAGCTGCGCGGCCTGAAGCTCAGGGCCCTCTGAGCACCCCGGGCCCTCAAGGGATTTCAGCGACGCTCGCGAAAAAAAGCCCGCAACAGGGCGGCGCTCGCCGGCGCATTTTCGGCGTCTTCCCGCCACGACACACGATGATTAAACGCCGATTCATTGAGCAGATTCCGGGTGCTGACCACGGCGCCGGCACGGGGCTCCCGCGCGGCAAAAACCAGGCTGCCAATGCGTGCATGGACCAGGGCGCCGCAGCACATGCTGCAGGGTTCCAGCGTCACATAGAGTGTCGCGCCGGGCATGCGATAGTTATCAAGGGCTGACGCCGCAGCGCGCAGAGCGTTGATTTCGGCATGCGCCGTGGGATCCGTCGCGCCGATCTGTGCATTGCGACCCTCTCCCAGAATACGCCCGTCCTGCACAACCAATGCGCCCACGGGCACCTCGCCCGCCTCCGCCGCTTCCTTCGCCAGCTGCAGCGCCCGCGCCATAAAATCAGGCTGCACATCGGTCATCCGGTAACCCCCGAACACTCCAAGCTCACGGTTGCTCCGCCAGGCCAAAGCGTTTTTCGAAGGCATAAAATGCAAAACCCGCTAGCAATAGAACACCCACGGCGATCCAGGACTCCGCCTTTGACTGCATCAACAGCCACAGACAGATCATCAATCCCAGGACCGGTATCAGATAGCCGCCCTTCAGACGATAGGCATCCTGACGAACGGCGTCGCTGGCACCGCGACGGATCGCGGGTAGCGATGCGATACAGATAATGTAGCTGAGAAGTCGTGCCACGGAGCTGGCGACGGCGAGCTTTACAAAGGATCCCGTCAACGCGAGACCCAGAGCAAGCGCCCCCATGACCACGATGCAGCGATCAGGCGTGGCGTAACGCGGGTGCACATGGGCGAACCACCGGGGTAACTGGCGGTTTTCGGCAAGAGAAAACACCAGCCGGGGCGCCGCGAGCATGGAGCCCGCCAGGTTGCCACCGATGGAAAAGACCGCGGCCAGGGTGATGGCAAAAGCTCCCGCGGTTCCCGCCAGGGCCCTGCCCACGTCCACAAGGGTCGCATTCGCATAATCGCCCTGATCAATCACCGACACAAAAACCAGCACGATAAGAAAGTACAAAAGCCCGATGGATACCACCGTTCCAACGAGGACACGGGGCAGTGTGCGCCGGGGATGGGTGGTCTCCCCCGCTGTCACGCCCACGGTCTCAAAGCCCACGAAGGCATAAATCATCAGCAGCGTCGTGCTTCCCAGATCGTCTACGAGCAACTCTGCCGAGGGCAACAGGGTGCTTCCCGACACGTACTGAAAACCCAGCAGCACCAGGATGAGTAAAGGTGCGGCTTTAAGAAACGTAAACACGCCCATGGCACGTACACCATCGCGCACCCCAAGAATATTGGCCCAGGTCAGCCCGAGAATCACCGTGGTGATAATGAGCATGCGCGGCAAGTCCCCCGCCAGGACATCAAACAGGGAGCCCAGGTATGACGCCATCACCGTCGCGTTGGCTGCGAAGGCCGTGGTGCGCGATAAAAACAGCAGCCAACCGGTACCGAAGCCGGCCAGGGGCCCGAAGGCATCGCTTGCGTAGAGGACCGGGCCGCCGGTCTCATCGTAGTAACTCGCAAGTTCCGCAAACACCAGAACAACGCTGAGAAACAGTGCCCCCACCACAAGAAACAGCCAGGGGCTAAAGAGCCCCGCGTTTACGGCGACTTTCCCGGGGAGCGCGAATATCCCAGCGCCGATGAGTCCGTTGAGGACCAGGAAGGCAGCGCCGAAGGACCCGATGTCCCGGCGCAGGCGATTTTCTCTGTGATTCGACATAAACGCGATGGTAGCAGACACACCAATGGCGGCCTGCATAAGCGGCGTGCTCTCCTCAGAAACACGCGGCAGATTTTCCGTCATACTATGGGTCGTTTACGCAACGTGGCGAAGACACCGCTGGCTATGAGAACAACGCACATCGATGACTTTCACTATTGCTGCGCCGAAGTTTTTTGCGCGCTTTACGCGGCTTTCCCGGTGCCCTATTTGCTGTTGGTAGAAGATACCACCGGGCCGATCAAATGGGATATGACGGGACTACCGGACCGGCGCTCCCAGGCCTGTTTTGAAACCTTTGTCTGGCTTGCGGAACACGACCTGCTGAGATTTCGCACTCTGGAGCCCAGAAACACCGGCATAGAAGGCGCCGTGCTCACGCAAAAGGCTTTTGTCTTGCTGACCAGCCATATCACCTGGACCTCCGGCGATATGACAAGCCGCATCGAGGCCTTGTTGGAAGCTCGGAGGAACCGGGCCTACGCGGATCTCGAAATGCTGATTAATGATATTTTTCGGGCAAACTGCACCTGGTCGGCACCGGTAACCGCAAAGCCTCTGCCAAAATCAGAGCCTCTGGAACCGGTGGACAGCTAGCTTTCGCTTTACCTCGAGGCCTCAGCCACGATCCGCAAAATAGCCCCGGGTGCCGTTCGCAAATGCCACGAGGGACAACATCACGGGCACCTCCACGAGCACCCCCACCACTGTCGCCAATGCCGCGCCGGAGTTCAGACCAAAGAGACTGATGGCAACGGCCACGGCAAGTTCAAAAAAATTGGACGTGCCAATGAGGGCTGCCGGCGCGGCGGTGTCGAAGGGAACCCGCCAGAGATAAGCCCAGCCGTAGGCCAGAGCAAAAACACCGTAGCTCTGTATCAGCAGGGGCACCGCAATCAGGGCAATGAGTACGGGCCTGTCGATGATTGTCTGCGCCTGAAACCCGAAGAGCAGGACTACCGTCGCCAGAAGGCCCAGCACGGAAAACGGTTTGACCCTCGCCGTAAATCGATGGACGGCATCATTCCTCGCCGCACCATCGAGGGCTTTGCGCGTCGCATAACCTGCGGCGAGAGGGATGATCACATACAGAAAAACAGATAGCAGGAGCGTCTCCCAGGGCACGACGATATCGCTAATGCCTAAAAGGAAGGCAGCCAGGGGAGCAAAAGCAAAAACCATGATGATGTCGTTGATGGAGACCTGGACCAGGGTGTAATTGGCATCGCCACGCACCAGTTGGCTCCAAACGAAGACCATTGCTGTACAGGGCGCTACCCCCAGCAAAATCATGCCTGCCACGTACTCTTTCGCGCTCGCGGGATCGACCCAGCCGGCAAACACGACCTCAAAGAAAAACACTCCGAGAGCCGCCATGGTAAAGGGCTTGATCAGCCAGTTCACCACCAGGGTGACGCAGAGACCCTTGGGCTTTTTACCGACATCCTTGAGGGACGCGAAATCGACACTCACCATCATGGGGTAGATCATCACCCAGATAAAAACCGCAATCACCAGGTTAACGCTGGCATATTCCAGCGCGGCAATCGCCTGAAAAATCCCCGGCACAAGAATGCCCAGGGCAACACCGGCAACAATGCACAGACCCACCCAGAGAGACAGGTAACGCTCAAAGAGCCCCATGGCTGATGATTCGTCTGTCACAGGAGTTCAGCCTCAATCCGGTCTTTGAGCAGATTGAAGGCGTCATCAAAGGCCCGCTGCACCTCAGCTTCGCTGCCCTCCGCTTTGGCGGGGTCAGGAATGCTCCAATGCTTTCGCTCGAATCGCCCCGGGAACGCGGGGCAGGTTTCCTTTGCGGCTTCATCGCAGACGGCGAGCACGAGATCAAAGTGGTGCGCCGAAAATTCATCCCAGGACTTGCTTCGCGGCTTGTCCACGGGCACCTGATGACGGGCCAGGGTTTCAAGAGACCCCGGATGGACATAACCCGCGGGAAAACTACCCGCGCTTACGGCCGTGTAATGGCCCGCGCCAAGATGATTGATGAGGGCCTCCGCCATCACCGAGCGACAGGAGTTGCCAGTGCAGAGCACCAGGACCTTTTTCATTGACTGCTTTGCTCCACGATTATGTTCTCGACTCTTACAGCGATTCTCTCTCGGAAACGGCGGCAACGCTGTCCTCAACGCTGCAGAAATCACTCAGCTCAATGATGGAACAGCCTGTCTTTTTATCGTCCCGAATGTTTGCAAAAGTGCCGTTGCAGCAGTCTTCGACCATAAACGCGATGAGGTCACGGGTGACATTAAAATTGGCCGAATAAATGATGGACCGACCCTTCTTTTGAGAGGAGATGATTCCAGCCGTCGATAAATGGTTGAGATGAAACGACATGGTGTTGTGCGGCGTGCCCAGAGCGTCACTGAGCTCGCCTGCCGCCATCCCATCAGGACCCGCCTGAACCAGGAGGCGAAACGCGCGCAGGCGCGTTTCCTGGGCCAGGGCTGAGAACATTGACACGGCGCTTCTTATTTCCATGTGTCTAGAATAATCGACATATTTGGCATGTCAATGTATAGGACAGCTTTTCCCCTCGCTTCACTTCGGTGATATCGGGGCGGCTCAGCACGTCAAAAAAGCAAAAATTATTGGGGTGGGCAGGCCATAAACCCGGCTGTCTCTCTCCGACGCCGACGCCGACGCCGATGCGAGAGTGCCTATCAAAACGTCGACGCTGTCACGCCAACCTATTCAGCCTGGCAACATCCCCGCCTGCCCAGGCCAGGGCAGGCTTACCCAGGATGGTTTACGCCCCTTCTGCGGGCACCGTAACTGTGCCCCGCCGCGCCCAAAAATACACCGCGTAGGCCAGACCGATAGACAAAGGAGTATCAATAAAAGTCGTGTAGTTGAGCCAGGCGTCTTCACTGAATAGCGTCGCCACCAGATAGTTCGCTCCCGCCATGGTCAAACCGAGCATGCCCAGCCCCACAGCCATGCGGCCTGTATCGATGGTTTCGGGCATATAACGCTGCATCCTCACCCCAAAGTACTGGCCTTTGCGAATGGCACCATCGGCAAAAAACAATAGAGCCGTCAGTACGCCCAGAACCGTGCTTTTCATCTGCACCATAAAATCACTCTGAAAAGCCAGGGAGAACACAGCAGACACCAGGAGCATCACGGTACCGAAGACCGCAAAGCCCCCTAAAAGGTCAACGCGAACAAAACGCTGGATAGCAACCAGGGCCAGACCGGCTCCTGCACCAATAAGAGCGGCGAGTGTGAGATCGCCCGTGAACTTTCCAACGAAAAAGAATAGAGCGCCAAGGCCCAGGTCAGCGTATATGGAATACTTGTTGCGCTGCCAGCGCGCCGCAGCCGCCCGGGCCACCTCCGGGTCCTGACTCGGCAAGGCTTTGAGAAACCGCGACTCCTCGGCGAAGTGAATGTTCTTGTCCGGATGGCTCTTGTGCACCGGCTCCCCGTCGGCAAACACCTCAATACCCACGGACAGCCAGCTGATATAGCCCACCTCTATCCGCAGTTCGGTGTTTTTCCCGTCGCGGGACAACACCACCTGATGTACCGGATTGCGATAGCCAGCGGAGAAATACAGCGCCTGCCGGTCCCGAAGCTCGCCGTCGACAAACACCCGGGAAACCATGCTCTGCATACCCACACTGACCTCAACGAGGCAGGCATGGGTCTCAAAGGTGAAGCGTCGCTGATAGGTCCAGAAGCTCACGATGACTCGCGCCCTGTCACTTGCTGCATGAGAGACAGAAGTCTAAGAGGTTTTTTGCCCGACGCCAAAAATCGTTCCCGCAGTACTGCCAGGAGATGCGATAAATCACGGATTAACTATGATGTAAGTCCCTAAGGTTTTATGCTTGGCTTGGACTCTCAGTTCTCACCCTGGAGCATGATATGCAACGCCCGTTCGGCCATCCTCCAAAACAGGTCCATGTGGTCAGCAGAACGCTCAGCTCGCTCCGGCTCCGTGGAGCGCTCACTACGCTGTTAACAGCAGTGGTTATGACCGCCTGTTCAGGCCCCTCTGTGCAACCGCTGATGCCGACACCGGTGCTGTTTTCTGAACTCGGCTTCAGCCCCCTTGACCACGTGCCAGAGGAGCAGCGCTGGACGCCGAGGCGCGTGTACTACGCTACGACCCGCCAACGCATCAACGATATGCAGCGCATCGATTACGGTAATGACGAGGGATCCAGAACTGCTTTGGGTATGACCCTTATCGGCTTTGGAACCCCACAGCTTTCGTGGTCTGATCTTAGCGAGTACTCCCGCACGGAAGAGCGCTCAAGCGCGGTGGACCTCGCTGTTTCCGGGCTGATGGAAATCGGCGCCTACACCCCCGGCACAGAAACCAGCGACGCTAGGGATGAGACCGGCTCCCTGGCGTGGCTGATGAGGGATATGAACGCCTCCATAGAAGCATCGCGCGATGATGATCTTCTGATCTACGTTCACGGCGCAAAGGTCAATTTTTACAATGCCAGCGCCTTCGCTGCGCAACTCGATCACTTCATGGGTCGTGATATGACCTCCCTGGCATTCTCTTGGCCCACGCGACAGAACATCATCGCCTATGGCGGTGGCGGTGACGTAAGACGGGCCTACCGGGCCGCGCCCGCCCTGACCTCCCTTCTTGAGGAACTGGCGAAAAACTCCAAAGCCCGGCGTATTCATATCGTCTGCTGGAGCGCGGGAGGCCGCGTGGTTACCGCCGCACTCAAAGACCTCTACGAGCGCCACCAGGCACCCGGCGTCGATCTCAGGGAAAAGTTCCGTCTCGGGACGGTGTATTACGCGGCGGCGGATGTACCCGCAGAAGAGTTTTTTGACGCCTTACCGGCATTGGATAGCGTCAGTTCTCGGGTCGTCGTCACGGTATCCTCCAAAGATGGCGCTCTGAATATGGCACAGCTGTTTATGGGTGGCGGCACGCGCATCGGCCAGCGAAATCAGGAGATCAGCGCCGATGAACTGGAGCAGCTCATGGCCACGGAGCGATTGGAAGTCGTGGACGTTTCTCGCGACTGGGAGGGTCGGGGATTTGATATTACCGGTCACCGCTACTGGTTCGACCACCCCTGGGCCAGTACCGATGTCGTGTTGTCCGTACGCAGCGACTTTACGCCCGAAGAGCGCGGACTTGCTCCTACGAATCTCGATTTGCTCTGGAAAATCCCGTCTGACTATCCCGAGCGTTTGCGTCAAAGCCTGACCCGGGAGGAGATTCAACTTCGCGCGGATGATTTTTGATGCAGGTTGCGCTCGCAGGGACCAGGCACCAAGCTACCGTCTCCTGAGGGATCATGGAGTCGTGATCCAGGGCGCGAAACACTGAGACAAACATGTAAGCAATTCGTGAAACTTTTGTGATAACTCCGACCTTATCGCCGCGCAACACTGGCGACTCCATACACAACGGGAGTCGCCACCATGAAAAAGACCTTTGGATCATTTGCGGTAGTTGCCGCAATCACCGCTGCCGCCGCCCCGGCCAGCGCCACTCAATTCGACGTTGAGATCATCAACCTCACCCGCGGCAGCTATTTCACGCCGTTCCTCGTTGCAGCCCATGTGTCCGATGCAAGCCTGTTCACCAGCGGAGAACCCGCCAGTGCCAGTCTTCAGGCGATGGCGGAAGGTGGCGATATCTCAGCCCTGGTAGCCGATGTCGACGCTATCAACGCAACTGTCGTCGCGAACCCAGCTGAGGGTCTCCTGGCGCCGGGACAGCGAACCAGCGCCATGCTCAACACTGATGACGCACCGGACAATACCCGTCTATCCATCGTCGCCATGATCCTCCCCAGCAATGACGGATTTATGGGCCTCAATTCAATTGAAATACCAACGGAGCCCGGCCGCTACGTTTACAGCGTGAATGCCTATGATTCGGGTACCGAAGGCAACGACGAGGTCGTCGGAAGCGGAGCACCGGGTGAACCCGGATACCCGGCCCCACCGCCGGTACTTGCTGCCAGTGGCAGCGGTGGCACGGGCATAGCGGCAACGGCCGAAGGCTTTGTACACATCCACCGTAACGTCCTGGGCGACGACACCCTCACTGGGGGTAGCAGCGATATAGACAACAGGGTTCATCGCTGGCTGAACCCCGTGGTGCGCGTCGTTGTAACAGTTAACTAGGGAGCACCCAGACCATGAGATATTTATACATTCCCCTCATAGCCAGTGCTCTCGTCGCCTGCAGCGACAGCGGTGGGATCGCCACACCAGCTCCCCCCGAACCAGCACCTCTACCTGTGACTAATGCAGTCTTCGAAGTCAGCGTAGTCAATCTGACCGTTGGCCAGCCCCTGTCACCCCTCGCAGTCGTGGCTCATGACGGCTCCGAGCGTATCTTTACCATTGGGCAAGCGGCGTCTGCCGGCTTGGAAGTGCTCGCGGAAGGGGGTGACAACAGCGAGCTTCTGAACGAGTTCAGTGATGCAGTTACCGCCAGCGGTGGAGATCCCGTGGGCCCCGGATCCAGCGACATGGTGTCCCTGGAGATTGAGGGCGACGACACCGCAGGCTTGCGCTTGTCCGTCGCCACAATGCTCGTCAACACCAACGATGCGATCACCGGCCTAAACAGTATCGATGTGTCGCTGCTTGAGGTTGGTGATGCTCTGACTTTCAACACCGTTGCCTACGATAGTGGTACGGAGGCTAACAGTGAGGCGCCGGGTACGATTCCCGGACCTGCGGACGGCGGAGAGGGACTCAATGCAGAGCGCGATGACATAGCAGATCAGGTCACGATGCACGGAGGTGTTGTCACCGCCGATGACGGATTGATGGGGTCAGTGCTCAACCAGACGCATCGTTTCGACAACCCCGTCGCTCGTCTGCGCATCACCCGGACGCAATAGCGTGGGAGGCAGCTCGGGAACTCGTACGGACAACCCTTCTCTAAAGGAACTGTTCCGCCTTGATTCCGAGCTGTCTATGACCAACGCACCAGTATCCACCGCCCACCCGAGTCCCGACGGTGTCAGCCCCACCCCCGTTCCTCGCATTCTCGTTGTTGAGGATGACGAAGACATCGCCCGCCTCATTGTCATGCATCTGGAAGACCTGAATGCCGACTTACTCCACTGCGATCAAGGCGACAAAGCCTTGCAGTTAGCACTCAGCAACGCCTGGGATCTCATTGTCCTGGACTTACGACTTCCGGGTATGGGTGGTCTGGATATCTGTCGCCAGTTACGCGAGCGCGGAAACATCACCCCGATTCTCATGTTGACCGCAAAATCCAGCGAGCTTGATCGCGTTCTGGGCCTGGAGCTAGGTGCGGATGACTATCTGAGCAAGCCCTTTAGTCCACTTGAACTCACCGCGAGGGCTAAGGCGCTCCTTCGCCGCACGCGCATGAACCGGCATCAAGAGAATGCGGAGTTGGAGCAGAACGGTGCTGCTGAGCCTTTGAAGTTAGGCCCCTTTTGCATCTGCGACCGAACCCACCGGGTCACCATGCACGGCGATCGCATAGAACTCACTTCCCGAGAATTCGACCTTCTCTTGCACTTTGCCCGACAGCCCGGACGCGTCTTTCGTCGCTCGGAGCTCTTGGATGAAGTTTGGGGATACGGGCACGACGGTTACGAGCACACGGTAAACACCCACATAAATCGCCTTCGCGGAAAGATCGAAACAGACCCGGGAAACCCACAGTACGTAAATACCGTCTGGGGTGTGGGATATCGTTTTCAGGTGGAGCCATGAGCGCTTTCCGGCGTCTGTACCTGCGTCTAGCGCTCGCTACGGGCCTTCTGTTTATCGTGGTGGGTGGTGTACTTATTGGCATCACTACAAGAACCAGTGAGCTCTATGCGCTGGAAACCACCCAACGCATAAACCGCGATATCGCCCTGCATGCTGCCGAGGACATGCCCTTACTGGGTCCTGATGGCGTCAACCAGGCCGCATTGAAGGAACTCGCCCATCACGTAATGTTCATCAATCCCATCGTCGAGGTTTATCTGCTGGACACCGACGGGAACATTCTCTCCCACGCCTTACCGGAGGGTACCGTACTGCGAAACCGCGTAGACATGACGCCCTTGCAGCGCTTTATGCGCGATAGCAGTCAACTCCCGATCTTCGCCGATGACCCGCGCAGTGATACCCAGCGCAAGATTTTCTCCGTGTCTCCCATCCTGGACGATGAGGGCGAAGCGTCCGCCTACCTTTACACCGTGCTAAACGGCAAGGACTACGACGGCGTACAGCAAACGCTGGCGGACAGTTACAACCTTCAGACTGGAGTTGCCACGATACTCGCGGCGCTGTGCTTTGCGATGATCGGCGGATTACTCCTGTTCTTCCTCCTGACCCGCCGCCTCCAGCTTCTGGTAACGGCGGTGCGGAGATACCGAGAGGACCGGTATACCGGTGTGATCAGCCTCGACACCCGGCAACCACCCCGGGATGAGGTAGACCTTCTCGGCACAGCGATTTCCGACATGAGTGAGCGCATCGAACAACAGTTTGATGCGCAAACCGAGATCGATCGCAATCGCCGGGAGCTCATTGCCAACGTATCCCATGACCTGCGCACGCCCGTGAGCTCTATCCAGGGTTTTCTGGAAACTCTGATGGTGAAAGATCTGGATGCGAATGCGCAGACCGATTACATCAGAACTGCCCACAAACATGCCCTACGACTGAACGAATTGATTAGCGAACTATTTGAGCTATCGACGCTGGAGTCGGGATCTGTTGAACCCCACTGGGAAAACTTCCCCGTGATGGAGCTCATCCAAGACATTGTCCTTGATCACGAGGTCTCTGCGCGGGAGCGCGGTATTACCCTGACCACGGAAGCGCCCCGGGAGAGTCTGCAGGTTCGCGCCGACATCGCGATGATCCATAGACTGCTGGAAAACCTGATTCACAACGCGTTGCGGCACACGCCCCAGGGGGGTGAGATCACCATTCGCGTCATCGAAGACGCGCAACGGGTGCAGGTGCAGGTGTCCGACAATGGCGACGGTATTGCCTCCCAGGACATTCCACGAATTTTTGAGCGGTTTTATCAAAGAGATACGGATTCAACGACGGACTCAAGCATTGGCGGCACGGGCCTAGGGCTTGCCATCGTAAAACGTATCGTCGAACTCCATCGCTCGCAAATTGCCGTGCGCAGTGAGAGTACGCGCGGCACAGAGTTCAGCTTCTGGCTTCCCCAACCCGCTTAATGATACTGTGGAGAGCGAATGCCTTTTCATTGCCAAACATCGCCAGAATGGATCTGGCAGTGCCCGTCATTCCCACTCTATTATCAATAAGCCTTTTTTGTTTTGTATTTTCAATGGCTTATGTGCCTGTAAATCGGTAATACCATGAAAAATACCATGTTCAGAATTTTCTTAGAAATACTCGAAAAAATTGCCGATCAACACCGCCACACAGCACCCTCTGATTTCCACTCTGTGTGCTCCGCGGCTGTTCAGCCGCTGCAAACAATAAATTCGGCCGTCAGTCAAAGCGGAACGCCGACAGCTGTGTCTTTAACACCTTCTCTGAATAGACCTTACGCCCGCCTGACTCACCGGCAGCGCCGGCAGCCACCATCAGTGGCATCAGGTGTTCCTCATAGCCTCGTGGATGGCATTGATAGGCATGTGGGGCGTGGCTCCAATCACTGAGCCGCGCCCACCGCTGTTCTGGAGAGGCCTCGACTGCTCGGCTGAGCCAGTCGTCAAACGCTTCGGAAAGAGGTGTGAACTGTGGGTTGCCGTAACCGCTCATGTTGTGAAAGCTCATACCACTGCCGACAATCAGCACCCCTTCATCTCGCAGCACTGATAGAGCCTTACCAGCGGCCAGATGGGCCACCGGATCGAGATCTTCTCGCAACGACAACTGCACCACGGGAATGTCCGCCTCCGGAAACATCAGTTTTAGCGGAATAAACATACCGTGGTCAAACCCCCGTTGAGCGTCCTTTGCGCCGGGCAGCCCCGCCTCGGCCAGCAGCGTGGCAATTCGTTCAGCCAACGCCGGAGCACCGGGGGCCGGATATGCCAGTTCGTAGGTATGCTCGGGAAAGCCGTAATAATCGAAAATCAGGTCGGGCTGGTCGCTGGTCGTGACGCTGAATCCTGCCGTCTGCCAATGGGCGGAGACCGTCACAATGGCCCTTGGGCGAGTTGGCAGCGAGGCCGCAATGCCTTTGAGATAGGCCGCCATACCATTCCACGCATCGGCGGGAATCCAGTCCATGAAGAAACACGGACCCGCGCCGTGTGGGATGAAAAGTACCGGCTGTACGGTGGATGCAACGATCGATGTGGTGGAATGGGTCATAGTTGGGTTCTGCCCAGTGTGGACTGCGTCACTAGCCTCCCTTCCTTGAAATCACGAATAGCCTGTTCGATTTCCTCGGGCTGGTTCATCACAAAGGGGCCATACTGAGCGATGGGTTCGCGCAAGGCCTCACCAGATAGTACCAGCGCCTCGAAGCCCTGCTCACCCGCCCGCAGTGTCAGCTTGTCACCAGTGCCGTAAACACCCAGTTGCCTGGTCTTTAACTCTGTGCTGTCTCCAGCATAAACAAACACCAGGACCCGTTCGTAGTCTCCGACATCCAGAATAAATTCCGCGCCGCTTGCGACTGAAACATCTGCCAATAACGGGTGGGTTGCCATGGCCGGTAAGCAACCGTTAAGTGTCGTGTTTCCCACATTAATCTCACCGGCGATAAGTCGTGCTTCATTGCCAACCTCATCCCGGTAGTAGGCGACTTCCGCACTGCGAATATCGCGATAGGCAGCCGGTTTGTATTTGTCTCTGGCGGGTAAGTTCAACCAGATTTGAAAGCCGTGCATCAGGCCGTGCTCCTGCTCAGGCATCTCCGAGTGAATTACCCCATGACCTGCTGTCATCCACTGCACATCACCGGGGCCGATCACGCCCTCGTTACCCATGTGATCGCGATGGCGCATGCGACCGGCCTTCATGTAGGTGATGGTTTCAAAGCCTCGGTGGGGATGCTCTGGAAAGCCGCCCATATAATCCACAGCAGTATCCGAGTTGATTTCATCGACCATCAGAAACGGATCCAATATCCCGTGCATTGATGCGCCGGCAATGCGGTTGATTTTGACGCCATCACCATCACGGGATGGTCGCGACGGATACACCTGCGATAATTGTCTATACATTTTGAACCTCCTGCGTTGGGAACCCGGTATTTTCAGTCAAGCTGGCCCCGGTTATGGGGTAGCGTAAAATCCTGATCGGGCCCCAGTGGCACCACTTGCGTGGGATTAATGGTGACGTGACTGCCGTAGTAATGTTGCTTGATATGTTCGAAGTTTACCGTTTGCGCCACGCCCGGTTGCTGGTATAACTCGCGCAGATAATGACTGATCGCGGGGAAATCGACGATGCGCTGGCGGTTAGTCTTGAAATGTCCGTAGTACACGGCATCGAAGCGAATCAGCGTGGTGAACAGGCGCCAGTCGGCTTCGGTCAACACACTACCCGCCAGATAGCGCTGACGAGTAAGGGTCGCCTCCACCCAGTCCAAAGCGTCGAAGAGCTTGTAATAGGCAGCCTCGTAGGCCTCCTGGGTGGTGGCAAAGCCGGCCCGGTATACGCCGTTGTTGATCGAGTTGTAGACTCGCTCATTAACGGCGTCTATCTGCGTCTGCAAGGCGTTGGGGTAATAGTCAGTGTCATTACCCGTAAGCTCGTTAAACGCACTGTTAAACATGCGAATAATGTCTGCTGATTCATTGCTGACAATAGTTTGTCCTTCCTTGTCCCACAATACCGGCACAGTGACCCGGCCGTTATAGTTTGGATCTGACATTAAATACAACTGGTACAGATATTCCAGGTCGTATTGATCGTTTTTTAATTCCCATCCATGGCCTAGCATCAATGGCTCGACCACCGTGACATCAATCAGCTCCTGCAGGTCTTTGAGTTGACGGAAAATCAGCGTGCGATGCGCCCAGGGGCAAGCCAGCGACACATATAAATGGTAGCGCCCGGGTTCCGCCTTAAACCCTTCTCTGCCGGTCGGACCGGCAGCGCCATCCGCCGTCACCCAGTTGCGAAAGCGGCTATCCTGTCGGCGGAATTCGCCGCCACTTGACTGGGTTTCATACCACTGATCCACCCATTGACCGTTCTGCAGTAAACCCATGATCAGGCCTCCTCTACTTCGGGCTGCGCCAACATTGCATCAATCTGCTGCCGGGCCGCTGCTATCACCACCTCCGGGGAGCCCTTGGAGCCGCTGGCATCGATATGAACCACCTCATTGATGCCCAGAAAGCGACAGATGTGCTCCATATAGCGGCTGGCAAAATCCCAGTCACCGCCAATTGGCGTGCCGCCGGAAGCCGTTACAATAAAGGCTCGCTTCACACCGGTGAGCCCTTCCGGGCCGTTCTCTGTGTAGCGGAATGAAACCCCGGCGCGACAGACATAGTCGATCCACTGTTTCAGGTAGAGGGGAACACTAAAGTTGTACATTGCCACGCCCAGCACCAGGGTGTCGGCTTGCTGCAATTCGGCGATCAATTTATTGGACATCGCCAGATGCTGCTGCAAGCTGGCACGGTCAGCCTTGTGTGAGCCGTGCACACCTACCAGATCCTGCGGACTCATCGGCGGCAAAGGGCTCTTAACCAGGTCCCGTTCGATGACCGGCTGCCCCAGTTGTTGCACCAAATAATCAGTAACGATGCGCGAGTTAGCGCCCTCCACCCGGGCGCTGGAATCAATTTTCAATACGGTCATAGGATATCTCCTGTCGAAATATGTTTGGTTTTACTAGCTCAGCTTGGCGCTGATCACTTGATCCGCACTCACACTTCCCGCGCCGCGGATTGCCAGGCTGACACTCACCGCAAGCAGCGCCAGGCCAAATTCATAGCCGTTGTTCGCCATAAACAGGCCGTTTGCCAGATGAACCGTGACGATCGCCACCACCATGGTTAGCGCCAACACCACGGCAGCGGGACGCACCAGCAAACCTAAAACCAGGGCCAGTCCGCCAAAGAATTCAGCGCTGCCTGCCATAGCTGCCATCAGCACGCCGGGCTCCAGACCGATAGACGCCATCCAGCCGCCAGTACCCTCCAAGCCATAACCGCCAAACCAGCCAAACAGCTTTTGTGCACCATGAGCGACAAAAATAACTCCAGCGGCAACCCGCACCGGCAATGTGTCAAAGCCCGCTGTAGAAGTGGTGATCTTTTTCAATAACATTTTCATAGTAGTCTCCAGACAGAAATAAAAGGTTTTTTGAACTAATGGAGACAGTTTATAGCTTGATAATCGTGCAAATAAGGGTGGTTTTTTGTTTGGAATGTTCAATTAAATTGAACAATAATAATGACGTTCCCTGATCCCAAGGATCCAATCATGAGCTACTCACCTATCACCTTAGACGCGCTACAAGCGCTGGACGCCATCGACCGCCGCGGCAGCTTTGCCAAAGCCGCTGAAGAGCTTGAGAAGGCCACCTCGGCGCTTTCCTATACCGTGCAAAAACTGGAAGAACAACTGGGCGTGACGCTGTTTCAGCGACAGGGGCGGCGCTCGGTGCTCACGCCCAGCGGTAGACTATTACTCGAAGAGGGCCGCAAAATTCTTGTCGCTACGACCTATTTAGCTGACCAGGTGAAAGAGCTGGCCACCGGCTGGGAACCGAGACTACGCCTGGGGCTGGAATCGACCACAGAACGCGAACCATTTTTTCAAGCTCTGGGAACGCTACTGGAGGAACAGCCAAACCTGGAAATTGATATTCAGGAGTGCGTACTGAACGGGGGATGGGAAGCGCTGGAGACGGACAGCATTGATTTGTTGATGGGAGCAACCTCACCGATCCCTTTACAAAAAGGATTCCGTGCCCTGCCGATCCCCCCTGCCGACATGTTGCTAGTCGCGGCGGCCAGTCATCCGCTCGCCCCCAAGGCCAATGACGCCCAGACTGTAGCAAGGCAGCTGCCATATCACCGCCGTGTCGTGACCCATGACACCGCCAAACACAACGTCATGCGCAATGCAGGTTTAACCACTGGCACTCAGGCCCTGTATGTGCAGACAATGGAGCAGAAAGTTCAGGCACAACTTGCAGGCCTAGGCGTTGGCCATCTGCCACGCAAACTGATTCAGGGACATTTGGACAGCGGCGCGCTGGTCAAACTGACGACCGACGAGCCCACTACAGAGATTCTGGACCGCTTTATCGCCTGGAAGATCAGCAACAAGGGCAAGGCCCTGAAACGCCTGACTCAGTTACTGAGCGACGCTTTATGGTGACGAGCGACCTCACCAAAAAACCCTCGAGATATTTCTGTGCCAGACATTTACTGCCGGTCGCCCTACTCCCACTCGATTATCAACGAACCTTTTTAGTCTTTACTTTCAATGGCTTACTTTCCATCTAATTCATAATACCATGAAAAATACCATGCTCTGAAAATGCTACAAAAAATACTCAAAAAAAGATTCCGCTGGACGATGCCAGCCTGGAATCGATTAGCACCATTACCGGTCTCGTAAAACGCACCAACAATAGCCATACCCCGATACCAACGGGGTGGGTTCGGGTGCGGCGCGGGGAAGATCAGGAGCAGCCCCGGGAAACTGGTATTTGGAATTCCCTTGCTCACCAATGCAGATGTATTTGAGCGCTTGAAATACAGAGCAAAAAAAGAGAGCTAGCCAAATACCTCTTTCGACAATGGGTTCGGCCAAATAACCGGACTCTGCCAGCTCAGGTAAGTGACAAGCCGCTGGCGGCTTAACCTACAACAGTCGTCGTGCTACATTCGCACACTTTCCCATGCCGCTCTGGAGCCAAATTCGTGTCTATTCGTATCGCCCTGTGTCTACTCGTGCTCCTCGCTGGCAGCGGTGCTCGAGGTGCCGTCTTTCTCCCGGAAGCCGCTATCAAGACCGGCTACGGGCCGACCCTGGAGGCGTGGTCCACATACTGGTCAGGTGCTTGCGCGGAGCGGGTTGGCATCGAGGTCGGCTACACGGGGCATTCCGAAATACAGAATATGCTGCCTCGGGTAACCGACTACGCGCGCGGAGCGGTACCTCATGTACTCCGCCAATGCCCGCAGGCAGACATCATCCATGTGAATGTGCCAGGACGACCGGCCAGTCCGCGACCGGTCTACCGGTTCGAGATGCATCGGAATACAGGATGGGCGGCGCAGAATGCGCTTTGGTACAGTGATCTCGTCCGCAACACCATCGCCGAGGGTTATCTACCGGCAGATATGGGCTACCACAATGGACTGGTTCGATTCCAGGACGGGCGCTTCGAGGCCATCTACGGGAAAATGCTCAGATCCCACCTGGTTGGAACCGACATTGAGCGCCATATGCAGGAAGGCACATCGCCACCGCGGGTGTCTCATCACACCATTTCCGGGCACTGGTATGAACCGGGCAGCGAGCGGCCGAACGGTCAATGCGCAACCAGCCGCGATGGTTACGCACTCTGGGGTTCGTTCACCATGGTGATCAACCGCGGCCATTCCAATGTCCAGATGCTTCGGAAATTCTGCGCCGACGCCGGCGAGAAAGGTCACAGCGATGAGCTTTACCTGTCCACCCCTTCTCCTTCCGGGTTCAAGCGGCTCTGGGGTATTGAGTGGGTCAAGTTCACGGATCCCCTCCACGAACAGCTTGCTGCTATGGATCTCGACACGGCCGACGACCCGCAGACTTTCGCCCGCACCCGCAAAGCCCTCTATAAGAGCCAGAAGCTCACGCTCTATCCGGCCCAAGACAACTGGTGCATGAACCGGCGGATGGACGCTTACTACACGGTACCCAGCGAAGATCGAAACCAGGCGTTCGGCGGTAACTATGCCAAGGCACTGGGCGAACGGGCGAGACAGGTGGTCAACGAGTATTGCGGCGACGCGCTGACCGCCAGCGTCTCAAACTACCGCGAGGGGGACGAGACCCCATGGGATCGCATGTCCTTCCAGTTCCGGCCCATTCAGGCTTCCGCGTTCGGCGATGACAAGGGTTACCTGAAACTGCTCGACCAACATCTGAGCGAACGGGCACAAGCCCATCTGGACTATCTGAACGCTAATCATCTCGGGCCCGCCTGCAGCGACGCACCATTCTGCGAGCTGCCAGGCGGACGTTACCTCAACGCCATCTACAACGGCCGTGGCGATTTGGTACAGGAGATGGATCAGCTCCACCGAGCGGAAGTGAATGAGATGCTCAGCGGTCAGATGGACCAGCTCAATATGACAGAGAATCCGATCACACAGCTGTTTTCCGGCATGATCGAAGCGGATGACGGGTTCATTGTTGGTGCCGCTAACAAGTACATGTACGCCTACGCCGCCTGGGGAGCCCAGTGCCTCAAACCTGGGGCCAAGACCCGCACTTTCGTGCACACCACACCCGGTATCGAAACCGTCAATTTTGACGGCAGCACAGACTATGAACCCGGGCAAACCTATGAGGCCGAATACACAACCAATCCGGAGTTCTTCCCACTGCTGGAACGGGTCGGCTCTCACTACGGCGCACCGGACAGCACCTCACCCCTGCTCAACAAAGCAAAGCGCCTGGTGCTGCAGGGGCTGGTACAGATGAAGAACAACTACGATTGCACCGGCCCGGAAGTCGCCCGCTTTGAGCGGAATATGATCGCCCTGGCAGAGGACGACCTGAGCGGTCAGTCTTTGCGGGTGCTATCAGCCCCCGTGGTTGAGGATTCGAAACATGTCCAATCGACACAGGCCGCATCACCTGCACAGCCGACAGACGTTCCGGTCCAGCATGCACCGGACGAGCCCCGTCAGGCAGCCCCCAAGGCGGCACCGGCCAAGTCGCCCACAAGCACACTGAGTACCGCGGAGCGCTACGCGAAAATGAATGCCGAGATAAAGACACTTTCTGACGCCTTCGTTGCCGAAATCAATGGTATGAACGCCAATTTTCAGGCGGACATGCAAAACGCGGAGACTGATGCGCAACGGCTGGAGATGTTGCGCGAATTCAACAATGAAATGGCGCAGATGCGGACCAACGTCGAGCGCGAGACGCAGGCAATCAAGGACAAATACAAGAATTAGAGATTCGAATTAAACCCTGACAATTCGGTAGTATTATTGATCAGTTAGAACTATTGAGCATATGTTTATCGGTAGCTACCTCTTTGAAAGGCAGGGTTTAACCAATACCCATAGATTGGCTAATTGAGAATTATATTGACAATTAGCCAACTAATTCCATACTGTAGTCATGGAAAGCCAGCAGAAACCAACCGTGACCTATATCTCCCGACACGCGGAATCCAGACTTAAACACTTCGCCAGCGGCTATCCAGTGCTTGTCATCACGGGTCCACGCCAGTCCGGAAAGTCCACCCTGGTTCGACATGCTTTCCCTGAATATCGTTATGTATCGCTTGAAGATCTCGATCAGAGGGAATTTGCCGAAGTGGACCCTCGTGGTTTTTTGAATCAGTTTAGTGGGGGCGCCATTCTAGATGAAGCACAACGCTGCCCTACCCTGTTTTCCTATATTCAGACACGCGTCGATGAGAGACAACAACCCGGCGAATTTATCCTGACGGGCTCCCAGCAATTTGGCCTGTTGTCAGGCATCACACAGAGCCTCGCAGGCAGAGCTGCATTGCTGACGCTGCTACCGATGACCTACGACGAATTACAGCGCGCAGAAAAAGTTGGCCAGAACCTCGATAAGATTCTCTTCGATGGTGCCTACCCCCCAATCTTCGACCGTGGACTTGAACCACATCCCTGGCATGGAAACTATGTGCGCACTTACCTGGAACGAGACGTCCGGCAATTAATCAAAGTACAGGATTTGGGGACCTTTCAACGCTTCCTGAAATTGTGCGCAGGCAGAACCGGACAACTCCTCAATCTTTCTTCGCTAGCCAACGACTGTGGTATTACGCATAACACGGCCAAGTCGTGGATATCCGTGCTGGAAGCAAGTTACATCGTGCATCTGTTGCCGCCACATCACCAGAATTTCAATAAGCGTCTAGTCAAGACACCCAAACTTTATTTTTTGGATACCGGTCTTGCAACCTGGTTGCTCGGCATCCAAAACCACGAACAACTGTCTACCCACGTTCAACGAGGTGCCTTATTCGAAACCTGGGTTATTAGTGAATTGCTGAAAGCCCGTTATAACGCGGGTGAAACCTCAAACCTTTACTTCTGGCGTGACCGTGCGGGACACGAGGTAGACCTGCTGATTGACCATGGCACCCATCTGTCACCGCTGGAAATAAAATCCGGACAAACCATCAACAAAGATTACTTCAAGGGGCTGGAATTCTGGCGAAAACTGACCGGTGAAACCGCCGGACAGGCATGGCTGGTTTATGGCGGCGACAACCGACAGATACGTTCCGCTGTCACTGTTCTGCCTTGGCATGAAATCCACTCCGCGCAGATTGTTACGCCTGTATGATCAGGCCATCATTCCCTATCCGCGTCTATTTTGCTCAGATCATCCAATGCACTTTCAGCCATAATAATCTTGTTCTTTTTCCTTAGCCTAACTACCGTGGGATCAAAGTTTTCCTAAATATCCTGGTGACTTTCAACTAACCAGGCATTCGCCCGGTCGATCTCTTCTGCCAGAAATTTTTCCACCTCCGCAAATTCAGCAACCAGTGATTTGCAATCTGACAGAAAATGACGCCAGCGAATCTGCTTCAGAGTTTTTTCATTAGCAAAAACAAAAAACCTGTCCGGGTCATCATCCCAATCCTTGTCGTGTATATACCGTAGGAGGTCGTTGGACATTTGATTCACTCAATGCCAACCAGCGTTCTCGTTGATAGCCATACCAGCGGCTTCTTAATTCATCCAACTGAGCCTCCTGCCCTGCCGCGTCAATTTTTACATCCCAAACAAACCCGCCTTTTTCCTCTTTGCCGTGGTTTTTGCCATCCACATATTCATGAGGAATGAGCTGACGGATAATTTCATTCCCCGCAGATTCAATATCATCCAGCACATAGGTAGCCAGGGAGGTAAAAGTCGCATATTAAAACCGCTGCTGTATGAGCAATCTGACCCAGGAAGGGTGCTGGTAGATGTAGTATTCAATGCCTTTGTAATCCGTAAAGTCCCGCTTGCGGGCCTCTTCCTGAAACAGGTAGTCGGCATAGTCGAAATCGTAGAGTGTTGGGAAGTCCAGCAGAGTCTTACCCTCTGCCATGCACTCATTGAGATAGACGTAATCTTCACCAATGCCTGTCGTCAGAAGTCTTGCCCAGTTGAGCTGGGTGAGGTTGGATAACTCCAGATTATTCCAAACCTCATCAATCTCATTTGTTCGGCACTTAATATCCAGCAAATCATCCAGTAGTACGCACTGTATTTTACGTCCTGCATCTTCACCCATGGTTGCCCGGAAGCGTTCCTGTTTCTCGGGTGTCCAGGCGTAATAATACGCATCCGCTGTGATTAGCGCCTTGCGCGCAGCTGCCAACAGCTTTGGTCTATCTAAATGAGCCAGTTTGTATGTTTTTTCCTGCATCCTAGATGACTCCGGCCTACCAGGTCCAACCCAACTAAAGTGGGAACTAGCCGGTTTCTGGATTGCTCCAGGGCGCACGCATTTCAAACTCTCCAATACCATGCCAGCATCAACTTGCCTTGCATGGTATCGTTGTTTTCTGCCTTTCTATCCGCAACAAATACCATGAAAAATACCATTGATGATGCAGAATATACTGTTTACTAGGTTAATTTAATTGTTATAAATCAATGAGTTAAAAGTTCAGGTCACTCCCACTCTATTATCAATAAGCCATTTTTATCTTTTATTTTCAATAGCTTATTTTACTGTGAATCGATAATACCATGAAAAATACCATGCTCAGAAATTTCTTAAAAATAATTTCATTTTTTTACTGATAGCCCCACTCAACGGAGTCAGGAATCAGGCAGACCGGGTAAAAAACTACCAATCTATGGAGACCCCCTCCCCTCGATTAGCCGGTGAAGAGGTCAACTGCTGAGACTGACTATTTTATAGTATCTTTCCCAATACTAATAAGGTTTCGTGATGCTAGTCGATATTGGCAGGGCCATGCGCCACACCGACGGCGTCGAGAGCCACAGACTGCATTGCAATACCGCCACCATTAACATGATATGCGCTGCAAAGTGTATTCTTGAGTGATTCTTCGCTGGCATGTGTATAAAGGAAACCTTGTTATTTCAGGTAAGAGCGTAGCACGCTTACTACCTGTTCGACATCCGCGTCGCGCTCTGCGGCCGTAATATCGTGCGCTCCCAAGTGTTCACGAATATGTCCCTCCAACACTTCCCCCATCAGGCCGTTGATAGCTCCGCGAATAGCGGCGATTTGTTGCAAAATTCTGCTGCACTCACCGTCCTTAGCAAGCAGCTTTTCCAATCCCTCGGTTTGTCCACGGATTTTACGTACTCGAGTCAGCAATTTATCGCGCTGTTTTATGGTATGGGCCATTGATAGGATCCAGCAGTAAAGTATACTGGGGTATAGTATATGCAAACATAACCCCGGACACAACGCCATGACAGCAGACGTACTGCCCCACCGCTACCACGACCATGTTTTTGATGAAGGCAATCCACTAGCGGAGAGAAATACGCGCTGGACGGTCTTGTTAACCGCCATCATGATGGTGGCGGAAATCACCAGTGGATGGCTGTTCAACTCTATGGCTTTGCTGGCCGATGGTTGGCACATGAGTTCTCATGCCCTGGCGCTGGGTCTGTCCGTTGCCGCCTACGCCGCCGCCCGCCGATTCGCCCAACACCCAGGGTTTGCTTTTGGTACCTGGAAGATTGAAGTGCTGGGGGGTTATACCAGCGCCATTTTTCTGGTGGGCATTGCCGGACTCATGTTTTACCAATCGATAGAGCGGCTGATTGCACCGACGCCGATTCAATACAATCAGGCGATTCTGGTGGCGATATTGGGACTCGGGGTCAACCTTATCTGCGCCTGGCTGCTAAAAGACGGTCATCACCATCACAGCCATGGAGAGGATCATCAAGACCATGGCCACCATCATCATGACCTGAACTTGCGTGCCGCCTATTTGCATGTATTGACCGATGCCTTGACTTCGCTACTCGCCATCATCGCGTTATTCGGTGGCAAACTTTGGGGTGCCAACTGGCTTGATCCGGTGATGGGAATTGCCGGCGCGGCTCTTGTGTCCATATGGGCAATCGGACTCATTCGGGAGACGGGAAAAGTGCTGTTAGATGCCGAAATGAATAAGCCTATCGCCAATATCGTGAAGCAGCGGATCGACACGACATTACCGGAAGTGCCTATTACTGACCTCCATTTATGGCGCGTAGGCAAACAGCATTACGCCTGCATTTTATCGGTGTCTGCCGAAGATAAACTCACTCCCGATCACATTAAGGCGTGTTTATCAGACATCGGTGAATTGGCCCATATCACAATTGAAGTAAACAGAGACGCCAAAAGTCTAAAAGGAGAATGGAAGGAACGATTCAACACTTTGACCTTATATTCTCTTTGAAATTTTCTCCTGGAGAAATTTATGGACACTAAACAGCACTGGGAAAAAGTTTATGCCAACAAGCCAGCAGATTCGGTGAGCTGGTTTCAACCCCAAGCAGTCCAATCTATGAAGATCATCCAGCGACTGTCATTGGATAGATCGGCTCACATTATCGACGTGGGCGGCGGCGCATCCACGCTGGTCGATGACTTGCTGGCGCAAGGTTATTCCGACGTCTCGGTACTCGACCTATCTGCATATGCACTCCAAGTGGCAAAAGAACGCTTGAGTGATGCAGCCCACCGAGTGCAATGGATTGAGGGTGACATTACGCAAGTAGTACTGCCCGAACATCGGTTTGATCTATGGCATGGCCGGGCTGTGTTCCATTTTCTTACCGATGAAGCTGCGCGACATCGTTATATCGAGACAGTCCTGAAAAGTGTCCGACCAGGCGGTTATATACTGGTAGCGACCTTTACTGAGGATGGTCCAGAACAATGCAGCGGCTTACCTGTACAACGCTACTCAGCCGGATCACTGCGCGCTGAATTTGGTTCACCTTTCGAACTTCTGGGACACAAGAAAGAAATCCACCAAACACCTTTCGGCTCGCTGCAAAAGTTCATCTATTGCTTATGCAGAGTTACTCATGTCTGAAAAGCGATTGTGAATTCGTTTATTCATGTTTAATGTGCTTTCGCCTGAATGAACTGGATAGTACCTAAAGGCGTTGCTACACAATCTTTACTATCAACCACAACAAAGCCCGCTTCCTCTATCAAAATGGGTAACACACCCTTGACATTGTCTCGTGTCGTTTCAAAACCATCAAGGCACTGAACCAGCAGAAATAGCATTCGTTGAATCGATGACGAAGGCTTTCCCCAATCAGCAATGTGTAATCTCCCACCTGGTTTAAGGACCCTATGGATTTGTTTTAAGACATCGAGCTTCTGCAGTCGTGTCAAGTGGTGAAAAAACAAGCTCGACACTGCAACGTCAAAAGTCGCTGTTTCGAAGGGCATATCTTGTGCGAAACCCTGCCACAAACTCACACGCTGATCCATTGAAGCAAACTTGGTTTTGGCTAGTTCGAGTGCTCCAGAGTCTGCATCCAGACCAGTAATAGTCAGCGACGGTTCTCTTTCGGCAAACATTTGAGTCAGGGTTCCCGTGCCGCAGCCCACATCGAGTAAGTGCTGTCCTGCTAACGGAGCAGCTTGGTTGACCAACGCAGTTTTAAAGATTTGTTCTCGTGTAGTCAAGGAAACCACCCAGTCGTAATAACGGGTTAGGGCACGATACTTCAAGGCAGGAATATAGGTGGGCCGGGAACTCTTCATCGCATTTCCTCAATCAGAACTTTAGCTGCAAAATACGGCGCGCACCATTTAACACAATCAAACCGATGATAAGGCCAATCACCAAATCTGGATAACGTGAGCCCGTCCAGGCCACCAATCCACCGGCAAGGATGACACCTAGATTGGCGATCACATCATTGGCGGAGAAAATCCAGCTGGCTTTCATATGCGCGCCGCTATTACGGCTTTTGGCAATCAACAGCAGACAGATCACATTGGCCGCCAGGGCCACGAGCCCGAAGCCCATCATCAGACTGGAAATAGGCTCACTTCCGAACAATAGCCGCCTTACCACTTCACCCAAAGCACCGACGGCGAGAAGGATCTGAAGCCAACCGGAAAAATGGGCTGCGCGCAGCTTCATCCGCACACTGTGCCCTACGGCATACAGTGCCACGCCGTAGACGGCGGCATCAGCGAACATGTCCAAAGAATCCGCAATCAAGCCAGTGGATTGCGCCCACCAACCGACGGTGATTTCGATGACAAACATCATCCCGTTGATGGCAAGTAGCCACTTAAGAATGCGAGCTTCTGTTTGTGCCTCCTGTTTTGCGGACGCCTGTGCTCGGGCGAGGTCATCTCTGGCGACAGGCGTTGTGCTTTCCAACGTCGCACCCAAGCCGAGTGCGCGCATTCGCTCCTCAATGGCGTCAGCGTTGTCCCCATGAAAGACCCGCACCTTTCTCTTGGGGGTATCGAATTCCAATGCGACTTTAGGTTCCACACTGTCCAACGCCATACGGATCATGCCTTCTTCTGAAGGGCAGTCCATCTTGGGGACATAATACTCACTGACAAAGCCGCCATGAGAAGCATCGTGCACTTCGGCAGTCTGGGGAGTGTTCTTCATCGCGTCACTATGACAATTGTCGCGGCATGTGTTTGTCATAAAAAGCCCTTGTACTATTCACGAAGTGCAGCTTAAACTCTATAACAACTATAGAGTCAATCGGAATATTGAGAGATGATAAAAATCGGCGAACTGTCGAAAGTGACTGGCTGCTCCGTGCAAACCATCCGGCATTATGAAAAGGAACAATTGATTGCCTCCGCAGAACGCAGTGAAGGTAATTTTCGCCTGTACGATGAAGTTGCCGTTGAGCAATTATTGTTTATCAAGCACTGCCGCAGCCTGGATCTCAGTTTGCCGGAGATCCGGCAATTATTGGGATTAAGCCGTTCCCCCGGCGCACAATGTGGTGACGTGAATCGGATGATGGATAGGCATATCGAGCAGGTGGAGGCGCGTATTCAGGAACTCACTAAACTGAACGAGCAACTGCGAATGCTGCGCCGCAGCTGCTCAAACCGTCGGACAGTGGAGCAGTGCGGCATATTGCGGAATTTGTCGGCTACTCCGGTTTCGAGTGTCTGACACCCGGTTCCAAAAACTCTCCTAGACGTTCTGCAACAGGAGCATTTTTCCGCTGCCTTCTCGCCAGCCCCAGAAAGACCAGGAAAACCACCAGTACCGACAATTGCGCCAGGATCCCCTGCCAGGTGGATTTGACGCCGACCCAATCGAATTCAAAACTGACAGGCAATGGGGTAATACCGATAAAATCCGCTTCCTGAAGTGCCGACATCGCCTTACCCATGAGGATAAACGCCAGGGCCAGCAACAGGTAGGTGGTGACGGAAAAGAATCTGGCAATGGGTAATTTCACTGAATAACGCACCAGCAACCAGGCCAATACCGCCAAGAAAGAAGTACCGGCTACAAAGCCGCTGAATACGGATGAATATTGAGCGGCTGCAGCCTGGGTCAGCAGCGCCTGATAAAACAAGACCGTTTCAAAGACTTCACGATAAACCGCAATAAATGCCAGCAGCGCAAGGCCCCACAGGGTACCCGCAGTCAGGTGGGAGTTGATGTGCTGCTGGATATAGGCCTGCCACTGGGTAGCATGGGTTTTACTGTGCATCCAGATGCCGACATAGAGCAACACGACCGCCGCCAATAGGGCCGCAACACCTTCCATGACTTCGCGACTGGCACCGCTGATACTGACCAGGGACTGCGCGGCAGCCCAGGTCGCAACACCGGCCACCAATGCCGTTACCCAACCCAAATGTACATACCGAAGTCCGTCACGCCGACCGGTTCGCACCAGCACAGTAACCAGGGCAATCACCACGAGCAGGGCTTCGAGCCCCTCCCGCAACAGGATCACCAAGCTGGCACTGAACAGGGTCGCATTGGACAAGGTAGATTCCGAAAGCAATCGATCCGCATCATCTAACCTTGCCAACGTCCGGCTCACAGCGCTTTCCACCTCGCCCGGGGGCTGTGCCTGCTTCAATAATTGCCTTATCGCCATCATATCGGCCTCGAGCGTCTGGCGGAGTGCTTTATCCTGCGCATCCAGGCTGTTTTCGACCAATTCAAAGCCATCCAGATAAGCGCTGACCGCCAATGTTTGTGCTGTTTGATAATCGCCGCGCTGGTGCGCCTCTTGTGCTAGCAGCAGTTGGTCGCGGGTGATTTTCAGAGGATTGGTCGATTCCTGGAATAACAGTTCTGGCTTTGCGCGCAACCGTTCGATCCCCTTCTGCGTCATATCCGGGTGTTCTGCAGCAAGTTGCGCCGGCGTGTGGTTTACCATCTGTGACAAGGTGACACTGGGTGCCTCGCCTGTATCCTCAGAGCCGGATTGAAATGCCAATCCGCCGACATGGAACGCCAGCGACCAGCGTTGCTCTTCCGTCAATTGGGTAAATGCCGGCATTGCGGTATCGTCTATGCCATTGGATATAGCGTCGTACAGGCCCAGAAGAGACCGATTCAAGGCTCGCTCTTTGCTGGTGAAATCGGTTGGAGCTGGCTCCAGCTGTGCGGCCATCACACCATCGCCCCCACCGGCTGCGCCATGGCAAGAAGCGCATTGGCTCTCAAACAACCCTTCGACTCTCGCTTTGGGCAACAGGTGATCTGGTAAGGACGACTGAGGCATCAGTGCCAACAACGTACCCCGCAGGCTGCTGCTCATTTGCCGAATCGTTTCAATAGCCTGTTTGTTCTGGATGGCTTCCTGTAAAGCCTTTGCCTGATCTGTCAGGTCGCCAGCGTCGGCTGATTTATCCTGAATCTCAGAAATATTCGTCACAATGAGCTGGGAGAACTCCAGCATTTCCTGATATTCACCGTCATTAACCACCTGCCCATTCCTGACGGCTTCCGCGTAATCCACAGCAATGTATTCGGCCAGCTGTGCCAATTGACGCATCTGAGCCGAGCTATCATCACTCATCTCCGCCTGACTGGTCGCTGGAAGCAAACACGATAAGCCCAGCAGCAGTACTGAGACATTCAGAACACATAGCTTCGGGCTTATAAAACGGTATATCCAGTGTGCCTGCATTAACGAGATCTCTACTTGGCTTGTTGCTAATGATAATTAGTCTCAATTGTAATCCCTATGGTAGCTATAGAGTCAAGCGTGTGGCTAGTTTGTCGGCTTTCCGTGGCGACACGACCCCTGCCAGCCAAGGGCTGCCCTTCTCCTCCATTGAGCTACCAGGTTGATATCAACCTTTCAACGAATACCCGCGCCACAGGTAGTACACGACCAGCAGGGTCAACAACACAGCACTCAACATGCCGCCCACCATCGGTGCGGTGATACAACTCATCACTTCCGAGCCGGTACCGCTACTGAACATCATGTGCAGCAGGCTGGTGGGGTGGCTGTTGACAGTTTGTGATGATACGTATCAAGAAATTAGTTTGAACACTTGACCTGGAGCTGACTCCAAGTATTAAGCTTTTAAAGTTCACAACAATTGTTCAAGATGATATGCGACGATCATGAAAAACATTGCTCAGTACGCCTTTCTCCCGGTTCTCACAATCCTGTTTCTGGGAGCCGAAACTGCCGCAGCCCACGACCCGGTGTTCGGCTTGGGGCCGCATACCCTTTTTAAGGGCGGTGTAGAAATTCATGCTGGGGGACATCGGGAAAAATCCGGTGACGAATCCGAGACAGAAGCAGAGTTGCAATTCAAATACGGCCTCACGGGAGATTGGGTGGCCGGTATTGGCATTCCCTATGTACGTAGTGGCGATGGTGACGATAACCGGGGCTCCACCAATTTATCCACCAAGTACCGATTCTGGCGGCACGACAGCTTTGGGGTTCAGGAGTCCATGGCTGTGCTTGGCAAGGTAATATTGGATGATGGCGAAGGTCTCCATGGCGTCGAACCAGACGGCAATGATTATTTGGTTGGACTCACCTACGGCTACGAAGGCCGAAAATGGTACCGCTGGGCCTCGGTACGTCACCGTTTCAATGCGGACGCGACAACCGGTGCAGAGCGACCCAACGTTTGGCTGGTGGATCTGGTGGGTGGTATTCGTTTTTCACCCACTGAATATCATGAGCCCGATTGGGTATGGATGCTGGAACTCAATGGTGAATTGATCGAACGTGTTTCACAAGGCACGGGCAGTGCCGAAAAACAACTAGGTGGTAATCAATGGTTTCTGTCACCGGGTTTGATGTGGACCTACCGTAACTTTGCCATCAAGGCCGGTGTGCAATTACCGTTGTTTTATGATCTTTCGAAAGATCAGGAAAAGGGCGATTACCGCGCCCTGGTTGAACTGGAATGGCACTTATAGTTATAGGAGTAAACAACATGCGACGACTGTTATCGATACTGATGCTGTTAGCCCTGGCATTCCCTGCCTGGTCGGCAGAGTTGCGCTATATGCTACGTGTGGACGGCCTGGCCTGCCCTTATTGCGCCTACGGCATCGAGAAGAAGATCAAGGCGCTGGATGGCGTCGATAAGACCAGCGTCGAGATCAAGCTGAACGATGGTCTGGTGATCTTCCAGGCGGATACCCCGGAGCCGATGACAGAAGCGTCCCTCAAAACCCTGATCAACGATGCCGGTTTTACCTTGCGTCAATTCCAGGCGCAACCGTTAAAGCCGAAAAATGAATGAACCTTCCCAGTGGACTTATCTCTATGGACAAGGAGCAGATGAAAACCGGCACCTCGTTATTCAGCGGCCTGGGCCTTGCCCTGATCGGCACTACCTGCTGCGCCTTGCCCATTGCACTGGTGACCCTGGGGATGGGCGGTGCAGTCGCCTCTATGGTATCTGCCATGCCCTGGTTGACCACACTCTCGCAACATAAGGTCATAATTTTTTCTCTGACCACTGGGGTATTGATATTTAGCTACTGGCGATTGCATCGAATCAAGGTGTGCTCCCTGGCGGACAAGTACCACATGCGATGGCAAAAGGCGGTGTTATGGAGCAGTTCGGCGATTCTGCTGTTGTCCCTCTTTGCTGCCTACGCCTTGCTGCCGATCACGCTGTGGCTGGAGAGACTGTAATTGAGCAAAAAAACTGAAAGCGAACGCCTATTGGTGGAGGTGCTAACAGCTTCAGGATGCGGCCGTTGTCAAAAGGCTAAAGACCTGGCCAGAATGGTGATTGCCGAGTTTTCTGAGGCCAATATCCAGTATCACGAAGTTAATGTGGTGGAGAACATTGATTACGCAGTGGAATTGGGTGTTATGAGTACCCCGGCCATCGCCATCAATGGTGAACTGGTTTTTCCAGCGTTACCCTCAGCGGCCAAGTTGCGACATGCCATCCATCAGCGCATGGAACAACGTTGATGGACACTGCAACCTGGATGCAGATGGGTGGTCTTGCAGGGCTGGGCGCAGCCTTGCTGGCCGGCTTCCTATTCAGTTTCACACCTGTCGCTTTCGCCTCCATTCCCGTTGTCTTGGCTTATGTCACACGCGCACGGGCTTTTCGTGAAGCGGTAAGTTACGGGGTGGCCTTTGCCACAGGGCTAACCCTCACTCATGTGGTGCTAGGCGTTGGAGCCGCTTGGGGTGGCGCCTGGGCTCAAAGCCTGTTGAGCCGTCAATGGGGCGTTTTGCTTGGACCTCTACTGATCTTGCTAGGTTTACTCTGGACGGGTTGGCTAAGAATTCCATTGCCCTGGTTGCCACTGCGCGGAAAACGCGCTGCCACACTCTGGGGGGCGTTTTTGCTCGGAATGCCTTTTACGGTGGGAATCTGCCCCGTGTGTTCACCGGGGCTGTGGGTCGGCTTGGGTGTCAGTGCCTCCACTGGTTCGGTAGTCTATGGTGGCCTGCTGATGCTGGCGTTTGCCCTTGGCCGGGTGATCCCCCTCGCAGTGGGCGCCGTAAGCATCGGTTGGTTGGAAAACTTGCAAACCATTGGGCATTGGCGTCGAGGTTTTGAAATAGTCGGCGGTATCACCCTGATGTTGGTCGGCGTATACCTGCTCAATGAATACTACTTCTGGTTTTGAATCATGATGCGAATAGGCGAAGTCGTGACAACATTGGCTATTAGTGCCGATACCCTGCGCTATTACGAGAAAATCAAACTGATGCCCAAGGTACAGCGCAACAATGGCGGTGTACGCTTCTACAGCGACAAGGATCTTTCGCGCCTGCGCTTTATCAAGCGGGCTCAAAAGATGGGCTTCAGTCTGGATGAGATAACCCAGTTGCTTAAGTTCAGGGAAAATCCGCAAAAGGCGAAGCCTAAAGTCCGAGAGCTGGCGCATCATAAACTGGACGAGATAGAGCACCATTTGGCCGAATTAACCACGTTAAGGGACGAACTGCGCCTTCTAACCAATCTCTGCGGTGCCAGCAAAGAGGGCTGTCCGATCCTTGAGTCTTTCGACAAGGAAACAGATGGGCAATGAATAAGCGGCTCAAATGTTTTGCGCGAGACATAAAGCAACAGGTTAAAGCCCTGTACTTGGCAGGCCGTGATCCAAGAACGTCCATTGCAGCGAAATGCCTCGTCGTGATTGTTGTTGCCTACGCGCTGAGTCCCATCGACCTGATCCCAGACTTCATCCCCGTTCTGGGCTATGTGGATGACCTCATACTCTTGCCCTTTGGGATCTATCTGGCGGTAAAGTTAATCCCTGAGCCTTTATGGCATGAGTTCCAAACGCAGGTCGAAAAAAGCAGCATTAATTTACCTAAAAGCTGGCCCGCCGCTTTGGCCATTGGCTTATTCTGGTGTGTGAGCTTGGCTGCCATTTATGCACTATGGCGCACTTTCAAGGGTTGACCTGTCATGGTGAATTGCAGCAACCATTTGACTTCGGGTTGAGCTGTACCGGAGGACATGGCACCGATCCATAGGAACAGTACACACAGCAATTACCGGCCTTCGGCTTCAATAATGTATGACAACCTTCGCATTCATAAAACCATTGGCAAGTATCTGTCGGCATGGTTTCGATCTTTTTATGGCCGCATTCGGGGCAAGTCAGTTCCGATTGCAGAATGACTTCTGTCATGGTTTTTTTTCGCTAACGATGGTTGAGGGATAACCGGCATTGGTGGTCGCTTCGATCAGTTTTTCGGCGCTGGTCTTGGTATCTTCAAAGCTCACCACCGCTTGCTTTTTTTCATAGCTGACTTCGGCTTTGGTTACTCCTTCTACCTTGGTCAGCGCTTTTTTGACCGTGATTGGGCACATGGCACAGTTCATGGTTGGCAGATCCAGCGTGATGGTTTGTGGCTTGGCCCAGGCCGAGAAGCTGACGATGGCGAATACGATACTAAGAATGATTTTCTGCATGGTTGGCTCCAGAGTCTTTAACGGTTAAGCGCCATTTTTAGGCCATCAGGGGAATCCAGTAACTACTGGTGACGAGGATCAGCGCGATGATTGCCGTGGTCCAGAAAATAATCTGCCGCCGTTTCCGCGTTTGCGGCACGGCGCAGGCAGTGCCCGGCTCACAGGCCTCGATTGGCCGATGGACCTGCCAGCCAGCCCAACCGAACAGCAACAACACAGTAGCAATGAAGAGAGGGCGATAAGGCTCCAGCAGAGTCAGGTTGCCAATCCAGGCGCCGCTGATGCCCAGCGTCAGCAACACAAAAGGTCCAACACAGCAAAGACTCGCACCGATAGCGGCAATCACGCCACTTATAACGGGTATGTTGCTTTCAGCGAGTTTATGTTTTGGGGGCATGGCTGACTTCACCCGTTAATTGTGATGAAACCAGTGTAAACACCGTACTCAGGTACGGAGTCAAGTTTAAATTATGATTGATCGCCCATTTATGATTGCTCGGAAGGGGGTTGCAAGGATTCCACAATGGGGCAAACCGCATTATCGGGATTGGTGCGGCACTGAATCAATAGATGCTCCAGGACTTGCTCCAATCGGTGCAGGTCGTTAATTTTCGCCTGCACCTCGGCCAGCTTGCTTTCAGCCAGACCTTGTACCTCTTCGCACTGGGATTCTCCAAGCGCCAACAGATTATCGATTTCTTCCAAAGTGAATCCCAGTTCCTGGGCGCGTTTGATGAACAAGACCCGCGCCAGGGTAGTTTTTGGGTAACGTCGGTATCCCTGTGCTGGTTTTGGCGGTTGCTCGATAAGCTGGCGACGTTCGTAATAACGGATGGTTTCGACACTGACCTGTGCTGCTTGCGCCAGTTTACCGATGGTCAGTTGACTCATCACTTTCTCCCATAACAGTTACCTCTGCATCGGCTGCTCTGGGTAAGTTGATCGTGAAGCGCGTGACGCCGCGTTCGGAGATCACCTCGATGTTTCCCTCATGAGCTTCGACTATGGACTTGACGATAGCCAGTCCCAAACCAGCGCCTTCGCTTTGCCGTTGTCGGGAGGGATCGATCCGGTAAAACCGGTCGAAAATCCTGGGCAAATGCTCGGCTGGAATTTTCGGCCCCGGATTCTGTACGCTGAGTAATGCTCCACCCTCGCCCGATAATGCCAGCCCGACCAGCACACGCCCCCCTTCGGATGTATGACGTAGGGCATTGGACAGCAGATTGGACAATGCACGACGCAGCATGGCGCGGTCACCCTGTATAATCGGAGTCTTGCCTTCCGATACCAATTCGATTTGCTTTTCCTCCGCCAGCGCCTCAAAAAAATCGAACAGCTCGCGCACTTCACGAGCCAGATCCAGCGGTTCCCAGACGGGCTTGAGCAGACCGTGTTCGCTTTGGGCTAGCCAGAGCATGTCATTGACCATCTTGGTCAAGCGCTCCTGTTCTTCCAGGTTTGAATATAACAGTTCGCGATATTCTTCCAGGCTTCTGGATTTACCCAAACCCACCTGGGTCTGGGTGATCAGGTTGGTCAGCGGCGTGCGCAATTCATGGGCGATATCAGCGGAGAAATGAGAAAGTCGAGCAAAGCTGTCCTCCAATCGACTGATCATATGGTTGAACGAATCAACCAGCGTTTTCAGCTCCCCCGGCACGGTGTCGGGATCGAGACGCACATGCAGCCGATCCGCCTGGACATTACCCATAGACTCACTGAGAGCACGTATTGGGGCATGCCCCTGATGCACGCCATACCCGGCCGCCAGAAGAGTTATCGCCCCTGCCGCCACCATGATCACCCACAAACTGCGACGAAAATTTTCCAGAAAGTGGATATGGAAATCCATATCGATGGCAGCAATGATGCGATAGTCCTGACCACCGATGCGAGTATCGGTGGCAGTGCCACGGTAGGTTTTGCCATCAGATTGCCAGGTGTAAAGATTGTCTACCTGGATGCGGTCCACAGGGGGATAGGTGTTCGCTTGTGGCAAAGATCCGGTGTCCACGGAACTATAGACCAAGCGTCCCGCATCGTCCCAAACTTGAAAATAGACGCCGTGATGACCAGAAACAGCTCGCGCAAGGGCGTCCTCCGGAGCCAATGCCTGATCCTTCGCCATTTGCAGAGCCTTCTCAACAGCACGAGTGATCACCACCAATTCGTCGGCATCCTGTTCAGCAAAATGGCGCTCTACCTCGTTTTGCACCAAATGGCCGATCATCAGCAAGCTCAAACCGATAGCGACCGCGACAAACAGCATCACACGGCTGTTGAGTGACAGTGGTCGCCTCCGGGCGAGGCTAACTTTCCTCATGGTCGTCCTCAACCTCCAGCTTGTAACCCATGCCACGCACGGTGTGAATCAGCTTGGGCTCAAAATCGTCATCGATTTTTGCCCTTAGGCGCCGTATGGCCACGTCAATGACATTGGTGTCGGAATCGAAGTTCATGTCCCACACCTGGGAGGCGATCAGGGAGCGCGGCAATACTTCGCCCTGTCGCCGGACCAACAGCTCCAGCAAGCAAAACTCCTTGTGGCTGAGATTGATCTTACGCCCAGCGCGCGTGGCCCGGTGACGCGGTAAATCCAGGGTGAGGTCGGCAACTTTGATCTGATCGGTCATCACCGGCACCGTACTGCGACGCAACAGAGTGCGCACCCGAGCCAGCAGCTCGGCAAAGGCGAAGGGCTTGACCAGGTAATCGTCAGCACCCAGCTCCAAGCCCTTTACGCGGTCATCCACGCTGTCGCGGGCGGTTAGGAACAGCACTGGCGTCTGACGGCCAGCCTCGCGCAGTGACTGCACGATTCGCCAGCCGTCGACGTCCGGCAGCATGACGTCCAGCACCAGTAAATCAAAGGTTTCTGTCATCGCCAAATGATGGCCGTCGAGGCCATTGCGCGCCAACGTGACCAGAAAGCCAGCCTCGGTCAGCCCCTGCTGTACATAATCGCCGGTCTTGATTTCGTCTTCGACCACCAATAGCCGCATCGTTGCCCTGCTCCGTATGTTCAGAATGGCGTGTCAGAATGGGTTTGGAAACAGCCTAACCCTGGCTAACCCACAAGAAGATGACACCCAGATTACAACTTTGTCATTTTGAAGTCATGCGGGTGACAGGCTCGGCTGGCTAGTATGCGGAATCAGAACGTGGAACCACCATCACTTATTCGAAAAGAGATTGACTCATGACCCATGGTTTCCCCCGACCCAAGCAGCCCTGGCAGCTTAGTCGCCGCCGCTTCGTGCAGGGCCTGGCAGCCGGTGGCGTGCTGGCCGCCACACCGTCCTGGTTGCAGGCCGCCGCAAAAGGCGCGACCGCGCTGGGCTCGGCACCGGTACTCAGCGGCCGTGAAATCGACCTGGTAATCGCCGCAACACCTGTCAATTTTACCGGTGTCACACGTATGGCGACCACCATCAACGGTTCCATTCCGGCACCGACGCTACGGCTGCGCGAGGGCGATGACGTCACCATCCGCGTCACCAACCGATTACCTGTTTCTACCTCTATTCACTGGCACGGCATCTTGCTGCCCTATCAAATGGATGGTGTGCCGGGGATCAGCTACCCAGGCATCGCACCGGGAGAAACCTTTGTTTACCGCTTTACCCTCCGCCAGAGCGGCACCTATTGGTACCACAGTCACTCCGGCTTTCAGGAGATGACCGGGATGTATGGCGCCCTGATTATTGAGCCGCGGGCAGGCGAAAGACACCGTGCCGACCAGGATTATGTGGTGCAGCTGTCCGACTGGACCGACGAAGATCCAATGCATACCTTCAGCAAGCTGAAAGTACAAAGCGATGTCTACAACTTCAATCAGCCCACCTTTTTCGATTTCACAGACGATGTTTCAAAGATGGGCTTACAGGCAGCCCTGGAAAAGCGCCAGATGTGGAACCAGATGCGGATGAACCCGACCGATCTGGCGGACCTGTCGGCGGCCACCCTCACCTTCCTGATGAATGGCACCACCCCGGCGGGCAATTGGAGCGGGTTGTTCCAGCGCGGTGATCGCGTACGGCTTCGTTTTATTAATGCCGCCAGCAACAGCTTTTACGATATCCGCATTCCGGGTTTGAAGCTAACGGTGATCCAAGCGGATGGTCAGGATGTTGAACCTGTCACTGTGGATGAATTCCGTTTCGGCCCCGGAGAAACCTACGATGTCATGGTCGAACCGCGGGACGATGCTTACACCATCTTTGCCCAGAGCATGGAACGCAGCGGCTATGCCCGCGGCACCCTGACCGTGCGGCAAGGCTTAACCGCTCCAGTACCAGATCCTGACCCGGTTGAGTGGTTGACCATGGCTGACATGATGGGGGCTATGAGTCATGGCACTGGTCACGAAGGCATGAATCATAGCGGTATGGATCAGGGGTCCATGAGTATGGGTGCCATGGATCACAGCACCATGGATCATTCCCAGATGCACGGCGGCATGGCCATGGATCACAGTATGCACGGCGTGCAGCGGGCTTCTGATAACCCTCTTGCCAAACCCTCATCCACCATACGCCACGCCCGAACCGAATACGGCGCTTCGGTGGATATGCGAGTGGACATGCCACGCACCAATCTCGACGATCCGGGTATTGGCTTGCGCAACTTAAGCCAGCGTGGGTTGCGCCCACAGGGCCACCGAGTGCTGACGCTGGCCGACCTGAAATCCATCGATGGTGTGCTGGATGACCGCCGCCCGCCCGCGAGGGAGCTGGAACTACATCTTACCGGCAATATGGAACGCTATAGCTGGTCTTTCGACGGACTCGAATTCGGTAAAAGCACACCGGTCTCCCTGCGCCACAATGAACGCGTTAGAATTATTCTGCAAAACGACACCATGATGACCCACCCAATGCATTTACACGGCATGTGGAGCGAACTGGAAACCGATCAGGGTGAATTGCGGGCCCGCCGCCATACCATTCCCGTGCAACCAGCGCAGCGTATCAGTTACCTGACCACACCCCATGACTTGGGCCGCTGGGCCTGGCATTGCCATCTGCTGTTTCATATGGACGCGGGCATGTTCCGCGAAGTGGTAGTGTCATGAGGCTTAATACGGTGAAATATCTCACAACACTGGTTTTTATTGTCGGTGCCCTTCAAGTGAATACGGCCCTGGCGCAAATGGATCACGACGAGATGCAAATGCAGGGCGGCAGCGCTCCGGCCGATGCCCGCGATCCCCACGCTTATTCCGACGGTTACACCTTGACCGAAGGCCCCTATGCACAGCCGGGGCCGCGGCAACTGAAACTGGCGGACGAACACGCCTTCTGGTCCGTTCTGGGCGATCGCCTGGAGTATCACGAAGACAGCGAGAGCACGGTTTACGATATACAGGCCTGGTATGGCACCACCTACAACCGCTTTGTCATCAAAGCGGAAGGTGATATCGCATACGGCACACTAGAGGAAAGTTCAACCGAGCTGTTGTGGGGCCATGCGCTCAACGCCTATTTCGACACCCAATTCGGCGTCCGACTCGACCAATATGACGAAGGCAAGAACCGTCAGTGGCTGGCAATTGGTATGCAAGGCCTGGCGCCCTACTGGTTTGAGCTGGATGTTACTGCGTATGTTGGCGACGACGGTCGGACCGCACTCTCTGCCGAGGCCGAGTACGAGTTGCTGCTGACACAGCGGCTCATTTTACAGCCCCGTGCGGAACTGAATCTGTATGGCAAGGATGACCCTGATAATAGTTTGGGGGCGGGCCTCTCGGATCTCGCGCTGGGCTTGCGCCTGCGTTACGAATTCAGCCGTCAATTTTCTCCCTACATCGGTGTGGAATGGACAGACACCTATGGCGACACAGCTGATTACCGCCGTGCGGCAGGCGAAGATACGTCAGGCACCCAATTCGTCGCGGGACTGCGATTCTGGTTTTAACAATAACCAAGTTGATACGGAAACTTTTCAAACACCTATGAGGAACACCTTTATGAATATGAAAACACTAGCCACTGTCATCGTGCTCTCCACACTGGGCATCGCTTTATCTGCACAGGCCCATGATCCTAAAGAGCATATGAAAGACGCTGAAAAGCCGGATTGTGCAGCCATGAAAAACATGGATCACAGCAAGATGGATATGAATGACCCGGTAATGCAAGCCATGATGAAACAATGCATGAATGACATGCATCATAACGACTCTGAAAAGGATCAAGCGCAGGCTGATCATCAGGACAACGAAAAAAGCTCAGGCGAGCAACATTCAGAACACCAACACTGATCAACCCAAGGAGTTTTCATGTCGGCGTTCACCACGTATATCAAGAGTCTGGTCATTACCACTGTCATCGCGTTGGTGGGCGGCGGGCTGTTTCTCTATTCGGGCCTCTATCCCATGGGAGCCGATGTACCACACAATCGGCTGACCTACTGGCTACTGGAAACCTTGCGTGAGCGTTCAGTTGCACGTGCTGCCAGTGACATTAAGGTTCCTGGCGACCTAAACGCACCGGAGCGGTTACTGGCGGGTGGCGCCGACTACAATGATATGTGTGTAGGGTGCCATTTGAAGCCGGGCAAAACCGAAAGTGATTTCACCCTGGGGTTATATCCCACACCACCCAACCTAACTCTAGCGGGTGATGAACATGGACACGATCATACCGGTAACACCGAAAATGACGACGAGGCCAGTAAACGACAATTCTGGATTGTTAAACATGGCATCAAGGCCTCGGGCATGCCCGCCTGGGGACCGGGGCATGACGATGAACGTATCTGGAACATGGTGGCGTTCCTGAAGCAGTTGCCGGAACTGTCTCCCGACCAATACCAGATACTCACCGCACGTGGGCAAGACTCGGAAGGGCATGGTCACTGATATGGCACCTCATAATCCTTCGGCTTACTGCAAGCGGTTGTAAATAGCCGCCAGCAACCACCCGGCGATACCCGCTGACACTGACCAAGCCACCAGTCCCACAACAACGCCAGTGAATGTCAAATGCCAACCCATCTCATTCAGTTACATATGCACCATTTCCCCAGACATGGATAACATCATGGCGGGCATTAACATCACCAACAGGCTGCAAGCCAGCCACAGTATCGCCGCGGTAATCGCGCTGGCTATCCCGAATTTGAACGCATTAAGTGTCATGACTATTCCTCCGTTTATGGTGGTGTATCTGCAATAAATTAGTGTCTCTACATATCCCCGAACCGGTTGGCAGACTGCACCATACGCATCATTTCGTGTTCCTCCAGCGACCGGAGTGATTCTATCAACTCCTTGGCAGAGGGGATATCCGCCCTTGAGGCGAGATAGCGATACAGCTCAATCACCTGCTGATGCTGATCGACAATCACCTCCATGATTTGCGCGGCATCAAGCTCGGCAAAAGGCGCGTCGCAATGTGCATGTCGGACGATAGGATGCTTTGCCACATATTCCATACACCAGGTGTTCAGCGCATGTTCATCGCCCGAGGTTTCGAAGCCATTGACAACTTTTGTGAGACTTTTTTCGTGATCGGACAGGTAAGCAAGAATCATCCGGGCCCGTTCATCCGTATTCTTGTCTGCGCAATGGGATAAGCACTGACTGAGATGTTGGTGAAATTCCCGGGTCCAGTGCAGCACATCTTTTAAGGTTTCAATTTGCATAATTTTTTCTCAGTTGTGGATTGACTCATCGATTAGAGTCTCAAAAAGTCACGATAGCTGCGCATACACACCACCAGTTCCTGGTGGGTGTCGATGCCCATATAGATCGCTTTAAGTGTGCTAACTTGATCCATTACCATTCTCCAAACAACAAAAGTTAACCACTAGAGTCCCGTTCTGTGCCTGGCAGGCTTCCTCCACATGATTTTTAATGATGATGTTCATGCGCCTGACTTTGGGACACAGCTTGCTTTCGTTTTTCAGATCCAAGGAATAGTTGCTCTCCGATCGCGATTAGCATCATTGTGACAACGGCCACACCCAACACAAATGGATCTGAATTCAACTTCACCCAAACGAACCCGCTTAGTGCAAGCGAATCTAATATAATCGCGGTAACGGGGACCCAGCTTTTGGCTTTAACATCGTCCAACAAGTAGCGCAGAACACCCCAGTGAATGGCGATATCCATCACCAGATAGAATATGATGCCAAGTGCTGCTATACGGGAAAGATCAAAGAACGCGGTGAGCACAAGTCCAAGAACCACGGTGTACACCAATGTATGTTTCTGAATGCTACCCGGCATACCGAAATGGCTATGGGGCACCAACTTCATTTCCGTTAGCATCGCCAGCATTCTGGAGACCGCAAAAATACTGGCAAGAATCCCTCCCGCCGTCGCCAGCATGGCAATCGCAACGGTGAACCACACGCCGTACTCACCGAGTGCAGGTCGAGCGGCCGCAGCCAGGGAATAATCTCGAGTTTGAATAATCTCCCTGAGTGAGAGGTTACTGGCCACCGCAAAACCAACCAATGTATAGATAACGACACAGGCAGCAATCGAAATAACAATGGCGCGACCAACATTGCGGTGTGGATCGATCACCTCGGAACCACTATTGGTAATAGTGGTAAAGCCTTTGAATGCCAGAATCCCCAGCGCTGTGGCGCCGAGGAAATTACTGGCTGAACCGGTCTCGCTTACATGGTCAAAGTCCACTGCCAGGCTATCAGCTAACCAGATGCCGACGAGACCAAAGATTAGAATTCCACCAATTTTCAGTAGGCCGATAAACCCTGCAACCCCTTGAATCAACCGATTACCCAACAGGTTCACAATGAACGCCGCCAGAATTAGGGAGACGCCGAGTATAGGAGTCATTTGCCCTGAAGGGTCACCGCCAAATAATTGCATGGTGTAAGAACCGAACGTACGCGCTAGAAAACTCTGCGCGATGACCATCGAAAAATACATAAGTAGTGCATTAAACGCAGTGGGCAACCGGTCGCCATAGGCCTTATGCAGATACATGCCGATCCCCCCTGCTGATGGGTAGGCATTGGATATTTTGATGTATGAGTAAGCACTGAAACCAACGATGATCGCGGCCGCGAGGAATGCCAATGGGAATAATGCACCAGTCATCTCTGCCATTTGCCCGGTTAGCGCAAATATTCCTGCGCCGATCATCACCCCAGTCCCGAGCATCACCGTACCTGACAGAGAGAGGCTACCCTCGTCATAATGTGTCGAACGATCGTCTTTTTCCTCCATTCATGCCCCCTTAATATAATGGTCAGCCCTCTTCCTGGGCATTCGTTGCAAGGTATACAGGATGCTTAAAACTGCATTTCTCAACAGACTGCTAGTCATATCGACAGGTTCCAACGTCAATTGGCCCCTCACCAGATTAATTTCCGAGACACCTAATCGATGTTCTTTGTTGCTCATTTTCTCTTTCATCTAATGAGGCGGCATCTTGTTGCAGCAGTGCGCCTCATGTTTAGCGTTATCCCTGATATTCTCATCGGTCTGCCGTTGCCAACTCAGCCTGGTTCGGGGCCACCAGCTGTCTTTTATTGCCGCACCATGCTTTTCGACAATGGCGATCATTTCATCGATATTGTGATGAGAAGCGTCGTAGGCGATTTTTAAGGTTTTTCTACGTGCATCGAACTGAACGCTGTCAACACAGGGAAGCTCATCAATTTCCTCAACAATCGCTTTGGTATTGTTTTCATTGATCCCGCACACGCTCAAGGTATGCTTGGTTAAAAAACCTGGATTGATACCCGATCGATGCTCATTCATAGTGTTTTTCCTCCAATCGACAGGTTGAGTAAGCAACCCATCTATTTTTTGTGTTTGTGGACAGGTGTTTTTTGGGATTCAGACTCATGATCCATCATTTGCCCCATCATCATCTGCATCATGCCCATTCGTTCTTCCATCATGTCCATGCGCTTTATCATATCCATGTCGTCCATTTTTGATGACTCATCTTTGTTCATGTCCATTCCCATGCCATCACCCATTAATCGCATGCCCTCCTGCATCACTCGCATATGTTCCTGCATCAGTTGCTGGCGTTTTTCCGGATCGGTTTCGGCTTTGATTTTTCCCATCATGTCGTGCATCTTTTGCATGTGCTCATGCATAGCCATCATTTGCTCATGGCCCATCATCATTCCGCCCATCGGCTGATCTTTACTGTCGCCATGTTCGTGCCCTTTTTCCGCAAAGACGGGCGAAGAAATCGCGGCGGCTATTACCAAATTGGAGATTAGTTTTTTCATCGGAGTACCCTCATCAGTTGGAAACAGTTTTATCGACGTTAAATTTCGGAATCCATGCCGGCGTGACTTCCATATAGCGGCGATAGTCATCACCGAATTCCTTCAATGCCATGCGCTCCTCACGCTTAGCGAGTCGCACGTAAACCACTACCAGAACCGGAAACATAATCACGGTAAGGATCGTCGGCCACTGCAACAGAAATCCAAACATGATCAGGATAAATGCGATGTACTGCGGGTGGCGGCAACGGGCATACCAGCCGGTAGTCGCTAGCGAACGGGTCTGCTGCGCCTTGTGCAGAACACTCCACGCCGAGGCCAGCAAAAAGAAACCCAAAATGATCAGGACATTACTGGCGATATGCAGCGGATCAAAATGAGGGTTGCCTTCAAAACCGAAAAGGGTATGCAGAAGATGGCCGTTTTCGTGGGACAGAAAATCAATACCAGGATATTTTTCCGCCAACCAGCCGGAGAGAAAATAAATGGTTAATGGAAAGCCATACATCTCGGTAAATAGGGCAATAATAAACGCCGAGAAAGCGCCAAAGCTTCGCCAGTCAGTTTTGGTTTGCGGCTTGGTAAAGCTGAAGGCAAAGAAAATAAATATCGCCGAATTAAGTATCACCAGCGTCCAGAGGCCGTAAGCGGATTCACCGTGCATGCTTCTTCTCCTGTAATATTGTTGGATTAATGGTGATGACGGTGTTCGTTTTCCCGACGGCCTTCCTCCAGCCCCCGCTGATAGGCATCCTGATCGGACTCGCCCTCATGCTGATCATGGCTACCATGACCACCGTGTCCGCCGTGCATAAACAGATGCATAAAGGGGCAGGCAAGGAAAATCAGGAACGGCAGAAACTGCCAGACGTGTTGCCGGTGCTCGACGAGCAGAAAATAGGTGACCGCGCCGATAAGTCCCAGTGCCGCCAGTCCTTTGGGTGTTAACCAGAATGATGTTTTTTGAGTCGCCATGTCACACCTCACCTGTGTAATTGAAAATCGTTGTCTATTGCGCCGCGTTTATCGTGTATCCATAGCAGATCGTTAACCGGCACAATGCAGACCAGCCCTTCGCTATCGGCATTGGCATGCGCCGCATCCACAATCAACCGTGCGATTTCCTTGGCCTGCTCCGCCTTGGCGTAAACTTCCATTTGAATATGCTTGATCAAATGGTTTTCGTTAAAACTGTCAAAGTAATGACCACGCCCACGAACTGGATGCAAGGTAAACCCCTTCACCCCATGTCGAATCAAAGTTTCTTCCACGTTTTTCAGGCGAAACTCGTCAAAAATGGCCATGACTTTGTTGATGTTCATTGGGCCTCCTGCTTATTTCACCGTGATTTGTCCACGGTACATCTGCATCTGACAATGAAACGCATACTCGCCGGATGACATTGCTGGCAGCTGAATGGTCTTCAGTTTATTCAACGGCAAAGTGTCGCTGATTTGCAGTTCGGGGATCAATAAAGTCTCAGAACAGGGTGATTGATCTTTGCGCATAAATTTAATTTCAAATGGTGCTCCAGCTGGCACCTTAATGCGCGAAGGCGAATAGGTACCGTTTTCCACAGTTATCACCAGATCGTTTTCACCCAGCTCGGCTTCTTTCGGCTTGTAGAGCCAGAACCACCACACAATCAGTGCAATCAGCGCTAAACCCGCAATATTAATAATCATCATCGCAACGCCCTCATCCCGACATTCTCATTAGTGCTCCTGCGCTTTAAAGAAGCGCAGCCTATTAGCATTGGTTACAACTGTCAGCGATGAAAACGCCATCGCCGCACCGGCAATCACCGGACTTAACAGCAAACCGAAAAATGGATACAACACGCCAGCCGCAAACGGTACACCGGCCACGTTGTAAATAAAGGCGCCAAATAAATTTTGTTTGATATTGCGCAACGTAGCCTTGCTGACGGCAATGGCATCCGCCAGGCCATGTAACGAACCCCGCATCAGTGTTATGTCGGCACTCTCAATGGCCACATCCGTACCGGTGCCGATAGCAAAACCGACATTGGCGATAGCCAGGGCCGGCGCATCGTTAATGCCGTCCCCGGTCATGCCCACCACTTCGCCTTCCATCTGCAGTTCCTGCACCTTTTTGGATTTTTCTTCCGGCAGCACTTCGGCGAAAAATTCCTTGATACCGGCTTTTTTCGCTACCGCTTTGGCCGTGGCACGGTTATCGCCGGTGAGCATCACCACCCGGATGCCGTTATGCTGCAGGCGCTTGATGGCAGCGATGGAGTCTTCCTTAATCGGATCGGCTACTGCGATAATCGCTGCGAGCTTATTATCAACGGCGAAATACATCGGCGTTTTAGCCTCGGCGGCCAGCGCCTGGGCCATTTCAACAAAATCACCGAGCTCAATGGTGCGCTCGCGCATGAGTTTTTCATTGCCAAACAACAGCGTTTTACCGTCTACTTCCGCCTGCACGCCGTGGCCAGCAATGGCGTTAAAGTTGGAGACTTTGCCGGTTTCGATCCCCCTTTCCTGAGCACTTTCAACAATAGCCATGGCCAACGGATGCTCAGAGCCGGATTCAAGCGTTGCTGCCAATCGCAACACCGCCTGCTCATCATACTCACCCGCCACCAGTACATCGGTGACCTTCGGTGCACCCAAGGTAATGGTGCCGGTTTTATCCAGAATCATCGCCGTTATCTTCGACGCGGTTTGCAGGGCTTCACCGTTGCGAATCAGCACGCCCGCCTCTGCGGCCTTACCCACACCCACCATCACCGACATCGGCGTGGCCAGCCCCAGCGCACAGGGACAGGCGATAATCAATACAGTCGTGGCCGATACTATGGCAAATGCCACCGCCGGTTCCGGTCCAAAATTAAGCCAGGTCAAGGCACTCACCACAGCAATAATCATCACCACCGGTACAAAATACGCCGAGATGACATCAGCCAAACGACCAATCGGCGGCTTGGAGTTTTGTGCGCGCTTGACCATATTGATGATTTGCGCCAGCGCCGTGTCTTTACCAACGCGGGTAGCTTTAAACAGAATTGAGCCGGATTTATTGATGGTGCCCGCCGCTACGGTATTCCCAGTGGCTTTTTCAACCGGCATCGGCTCGCCGGTGAGCATGGATTCGTCAATCGCCGTATGCCCTTCAACCACTTCACCATCGACGGGAATTTTTTCACCTGGGCGCACGCGGACCACATCGTTCAGTAGAACCTGTTCGATAGCGATATCCAGTTCTTTGTCATCGCGAATAACCCGCGCCGTTTTCGCCTGCAATCCAATCAGGCGCTTAATAGCCTCAGAGGTACGACCGCGGGCTTTCAATTCCAGGGCAAGACCGAGATCGATTAAACCAATAATCATCGCGGTCGCCTCGAAATAAACATGGCGCGCCATTTCCGGCACCAAGTGAGGAACAAACACCACCACCATCGAATACACCCACGCCGTACCTGTGCCTAAAGCAATCAAGGTATCCATATTGGCCGAGTGATTTTTAAAGGATTGCCAGGCACCGACATAAAAGTGTTTGCCGGAGAACACCATCACCCCAAGCGTCAGTAATCCAACAGCCAACCAGGCAATGCGCTCACCAGTGCTTGTTACCGTCATTTCGCCGACTACGATGCTGTAAATCATCAGCGGCACGCCCAGGCTGAGGGCGATGGTCATTTCCCGCATCAGTCGTTTGTAGTAAGCCCAATCAGCTTTTTCTTTTTCCGCCAATGCATCGTCTTCATTGTCAGCAAGGCTGATTTTGGCGTTATAACCAGCGCCCTCAACGGCTTTTATCAATTGCTCGGCAGGCGCCGAACCCAACACGCTGACGGTTCGCTGAGCGAAATTCATTTCCGCGTTTTCCACACCCGGTATCGCTTTTAGGGCGGATTCGATTTTTCCCACACAGCTGGCACAACCAGCGCCTTCGATCATCAATTCCTGGCTTACTGCGCTGCCGCCATGAACATGATGGTGGTGATGCTGGCCAGTTTCCGTACCTTCATGACAGGATGGATTGCCAGATTCCGTGTTTGTTGAACTCATATCCATACTCCTGGTTTACTTGACAGCAACTAGCGAATGAGCGTTGCGGGAAAACCCACACGATCCAACGCATCGGTAAGGTTTTTTGGTTCAACCACACCAATGACTGAAGCGATGCCCGTTACCAGGTCCATCGACACTTCGCTAACCCCTGCAACGGATTTCAACGTCTGCTCGATACTTTTCACGCAACCACCGCAGCTGGCACCCTGAACCTGTAAACGATGAAGAGGAAGAGACGTATCGCTAACGCTGCGGATATCACGGGCTTCAGCAGAAACGGATGATTTGCCGGCGCAGCAACAACCACCTCGGTGTAGATTCGCACTTGGCGTTTTGTGTGTATTCATAACCTTTCCTCCGCAGTGAATTCTTCGATCAGATGGCAAAGCATATGGCCCGTTGGCGCCTTATCCGGCTTTTGACTCCACTCCAACACAGCCTGTTGCATGCGATCCCGCAATTTCAACGTTTCCCTAAGCTGTCGCTCGGTTTCATGCAGGCGCTGATCAATCAGGCGGCGCACCGTCGGGCAAGGCGATTTCTTCTTATCCGCGTGGTTCAAAATTTCCTGAATATCCTCAACGGAAAAGCCCAGTTGCCGTGCACTCAGCACGAATCGCAAGCGGTTGTAATCCTTTTCGCTGTATTCCCGATATCCATTGGCTTTGTTCTTACCCGGTTTCAGAATCTTGATCCGGGTATAAAACCGCACGGTATCGGCCGTAACCCCTAAACGCCTGGCCATTTCGATAACTTTCACACAGCCCTCCTCGCAGCTCAGTCTGACTATCGCAGGATTCAGATTAACCCCGAAGATCTGTTCCTTGCCTTGATATGAGTTAATCATCAGTTCTAAACCCGAGAGAAAATCCAAAGAATTTGTCCGGCTTTTTGTCACCTTACACCTGTGTCCAAGACACAGGTCAAGCAATTTTCATTAACAGGTATCAGGCCTCTCGTACTCACTATTACACGCACCTCGATCTGTAGCCTGTACGCCGTCAACCGTTAATATTGGCCAGATATCCTGTCGCGGCGTTTCTGCATTGAATCGACCCGTACACAACTCCCAAGCTGCACCTGGACTTATCCATTGTCATAGTAGAGCGGCGTTTCTGACCTTAAGATGACCCGTGTATTACATTGCTGTAATGGATGTGTAATCCTGTTTACCCTGGCTAGTCGGAACATGCGTTGCTCCCAGCACAAAGCGGGAGAACCGCCAGCAGGGATTTCAAAGGTTCAGGAACCAGGATCCGCAAAGGCGGAACCATTCACGAAACAGGTATCGCAGTTGTTATACCAGCGGGATTACCGGCCTGATCAGGCCGTTTTGGGAGGATGAAAAATACGTGAGGGGAGCCGCGCCAACAGTGGTTCCGGCGGGGTATTGAACACATCGCAGGCGGCATGATTCATAGTATTTTTATAAAATGAACCGACAGCCCCAACTGTTCCCGAGGCTGAACAGGTTGGCGCACAATGACTGGCCGATAGACAGCCTGAGTCACAATGACCGGTTAAGCACTTACCGCAGGGTTTGGACAAATCACTACTGTCGGCAATTTGGTGACAGGGCATTGTCGAAGCAGTGAGGCTATGCCCTGCCGCCTGTTTACCATACTCATTCGGGTTGAGAGGATTGGAAGTGGCCGCTGGGACTGGGAGCGTATGGTCCAGATCCGATACTGAGGCGATCGCGCCAATATTGGGCGCACTTGCTGATACTGGAGAGTGAACCTGTATATCTCCGGGTAATGCAGCCATCAGTGGTTGCGCAAGCAACCCCCAAATGACCAGCACAATACCCAGATAATGAACCATATCGCCCCCCCCCTTTATTGACCGTTTTAATCTAGCAGATCTGATATTGCCAGTTCTTGATCTGAATCAAATGTTTGACACCGATGTGTTTCTCATCGGTTCCACAACCAGAACCAACGGAGAGGCCAAGAATATAGGGTTAGAATTCAGAACGGCGCACCCGAACTTTATAATCGGGTACGCCAGGTTCATTGATTAAGTTCCGTCATTACCCTTGCTCTGCTTCCAAAGCAAATAAACCGCCGGCAATACCAACAATGTCAATACCAAAGCACTGAGCATGCCCCCCACCATAGGTGCAGCAATTCTGCTGACCACTTCCGCCCCTGTACCGGTACTGAACATGATCGGCAGTAAGCCGACAATAGTAGAGACTGTCGTCATCATCACCGGTCTAACACGTAAGCCTGCACCGTGAAGAACAGCTTCCCGTAATCCTTTCATACTCGGTGTGATGCCCCGCTCCTCACACTGAAGCAAGAAAAGCGTATGTGCCTGGTTGAGATAGACCAGCATAATGACGCCAATTTCTACCGCCACGCCCGCCAACGCGATAAAACCCACACCCACAGCAACGGAAAAGTTGTAACCAAGCAAATACATCAACCAGATGGACCCAATCATTGCCAGTGGTAAGGTGCCCATAATGATGGCGACCTCGGCAACACTGCGGAAATTTAAATAGAGCAGCACGATGATAATTGCCAGAGTCAGAGGCACCACGTAGGAGAGCTTCTCTTTGGCCCGCAACATGTATTCATACTGTCCCGACCAATTCAGGGAGTAGCTTGTTGGTAGTTCGACCTGATCGGCCACCACTTTCATAGCGTCTTCCACATAACTGCCGACATCCACTCCGTCGATATCGACAAAGGTCCAACCATTAAGACGGGCGTTTTCACTCTTGATGGCAGGCGGCCCGTCTTCAACATAAACACGAGCAACATCCCCCAATGCAATGCGCTGACCACTGGTCGTGACAATAGGCAGCAGAGCTAACTGCTCGGGAGAGTTGCGATAATCTTGTGGGTAACGCAGGTTGACGGGGTAACGTTCCAGCCCTTCGATAGTCTGCGCTACGTTCATACCGCCTATAGCGGTGGCAACCACTAGCTGCACATCGGCGATATTGAGGCCATAGCGTGCGGCTTTTTCTCGCTGAATATCCACCTTGATATAACGGCCACCCGCTACTCGCTCGGAATATACTGAGGCTGTGCCAGGTACATCTTTGAGCACCTGCTCCAAACGCTTGCCGATTTTTTCGATCTCCTTGAGGTCGGGGCCAGCCACCTTAATACCCACCGGGGTTTTTATACCGGTAGCCAGCATGTCGATGCGGGTTTTGATGGGCATCACCCAGGCATTGGTCAAGCCGGGAAACTTCACCAGCGCATCAAGCTCCTTCTTGAGTTTGTCGGTGGTCATGCCATCGCGCCACGCCTCTCTGGGTTTCAACTGAATAAAGGTTTCAATCATGGTTAGCGGCGCCGGATCTGTAGCAGTTTCAGCCCGTCCAATTTTGCCAAATACGGTTTCTACTTCCGGAACTGTGGCAATCAGCTTGTCAGTCTGTTGCAGGATTTCCCGCGCCTTGCCGATGGACAGGCCCGGATAGGTAGTGGGCATGTACATCAGGTCGCCTTCATCCAGATCGGGTATGAATTCGCTGCCAATCTTGTTAAGCGGCCAGATCCCAACAAGAAACACAACGCCAGCCATGGCGAGTGTGATTTTTGGAAAGCGCAAAACACCCTTGAGCAGCGGCATATAGCCTGCAATCAGCAACCTATTGATGGGGTTTTTTCTCTCGGCGACCACCTTGCCCCTGATAAAATACCCCATCAACACCGGCACCACTGTCACTGCCAACGCGGCGCTGGCGGCCATGGCATAGGTTTTAGTGAAGGCTAGGGGACTAAACATTCGGCCTTCCTGAGCCTCCAGGGTAAATACCGGCACAAAGCTGACGGTGATAATCAGCAGACTGAAAAACAATGCCGGGCCGACTTCGCTGGCAGACTCTGCCACCACTTTCCAACGGTTCTCTGGCGTCAACGGCGTACGTTCCATATGCTTATGCATATTTTCAATCATCACAATCGCACCATCTATCATGGCACCGATGGCAATCGCGATTCCTCCAAGGGACATAATGTTTGCATTAATGCCTTGCCAGTACATCACAATAAAGGCCGTCAGGATTCCCAGCGGCAGGCTAACGACTGCCACCAGTGATGACCTGACATGAAATAAGAAAATGACACAGATCAACGCGACGATAGCAAGCTCTTCAACCAGACTTTTCCATAAACTGTCAATGGCGCTAGAGATCAATCGAGATCGGTCGTAAACCGTGACAATTTCTACGCCTTCCGGCAAACCCACCTTGAGTTTTTCCAACTTTGCTTTGACGCCATCAATGGTTTTCTGGGCATTCTCGCCAAAGCGCATGACGACAATCCCACCTACCACTTCTCCCTCACCATTAAGTTCAGCAATACCACGGCGCATTTGCGGACCCAGTTCAATATCGGCCACATCCTTTAATAACAGCGGTGTGCCATTCATATCCAAACCCAGAGGAATGGTTCTCAGATCGTCAATACCCTGGATATAGCCACTGGCACGCACCATATATTCCGCTTCACTCATCTCCACAACAGAAGCACCAACTTCCTGATTACCACGTTGGATGGCCATCTGGATATGAGAGAGAGGAATATTAAAAGCACGAAGCTTGTCCGGATTTACTTTGACCTGATACTGTTTGACCATACCGCCAAGCGCAGAGACTTCTGACACCCCCGGCACCGTTTGCAGTTCGTATTTCAAAAACCAATCCTGCAGGCTGCGCAACTGACTGATGTCGTGCTGACCAGTTCTATCTACCAACGCGTAGAGATAAACCCATCCCACGCCAGTCGCATCCGGTCCCAATTGTGGTCTGGCACTGGGTGGCAGCGTCGGCGCCACCTGCGACAGGTATTCCAATACCCGCGAGCGGGCCCAGTAAGCATCGGTATCTTCATCAAAAATGACATAGACATAGGAGTCGCCAAAAAACGAGTAGCCGCGTACGGTGACCGCACCCGGTACTGACAACATGGCAGTAGTCAGCGGATAGGTGACCTGATCTTCCACCACCTGCGGCGCCTGCCCCGGATAACTGGTTTTGATAATCACCTGCACGTCCGACAAATCGGGAATGGCATCTACCGGCGTGTTTTTCAGGGACCAACCTCCGACCCCTACCAGAATCAGGGTGGCCAGCAGCACAAAAAAGCGGTTTTGGACAGACCAGCGGATAATACCTTCAATCATGGCTTGTCCTCCCCTTTGCGCTGGCCTTGATCCATATCCATCGCATCATGGCTCATACCCTGATGCTGGCTGTTGTCCATGGATTGCCCGTCCCCCTCCCTGGGCGCATCTTCGGACACCTGATCCAGTCGATGGATCTGGCTGATCACGTAGTGCTTGTCCCCGTTCCGCTGAATCTCCACATGCAACTTCATGCCGGGTTTCAGCCCACCCAGATCCACCGCGGGGTCCACAGTAAAATCCATCGTCATGGCCGGCCATTGCCAGGCATCGATGGGGTCGTGGGCCAGCTTGAGCATTCGGTGTTCGACTATGACGCCTTCAATACGGGCGCCGACTGATACCGATGCCGGTGTTCCAGGCTGGGTATCGTCATCCGGGCTGTGGTTCATGCGACGAAAATCCGAGGTCTTGCTGGATTCGGAATCAATCAAAAATTGCGCGGAAGTCACAAGCTGGTCGCCATCGTTGAGCCCCGACAGAATCTCCACCCGGTTCTCGCCAATCCGCCCCACCTCGACGGCGATGGATTTAAAGCGCCCGTCACCTTTAGCCAACACGACCCGCGATTGACTACCCGTGCGAATCAGTGCTTCACGGGGAATGAGCAACGCCTCCCGAGCGGGTTGTGTCGCTATCGTCATTTGCGCAAACATACCCGGTCGCAGGTAGCCGTCTGGGTTGTCGAATCGTACGCGCACCCGAGCTGTTCTAGTCTGGGTATTCAGTGACGGGTAGATATAGTCAACCGTGCCAGACCACGTGCGTCCTGGCAGATAATCGAGGTACATGCTCACTGCATCACCCTCCCGTACGCTCATGACCTGACGCTCGAACACTTCTCCTATGACCCAGATATGTTCCAGCTGCCCGATGGCCATCATTTCCATACCGGGTTTCACAAACATGCCTTCACGGACCATAAGATTGTCCAATACGCCGGATTGCAGGGCCGCGATTGTGATGGTCTGACTGACCTTGCCAGATTTTTTCAGTCGGTGGATTTCCGATTCCGGCACCTGTAAAGCCGACAGCCGCTCCATTGCAGCAGTGATTAGTGTTGGGTTTTTTCGCTTTAATGCCAGCAACAGTTCTTCCTGAGCATTGACCAGGGTAGGCGAATATAAGGCATAGAGCGGCTCGCCCTGAGTGACCGGATCTCCGGCGGCTTTGACATGGAGTTTTTCAATCCAACCCTCCACCCGTGGATGAATGTGAACTAGACGGTCTTCATCATATTGCACATAGCCCACGGTATTGACAGAGACGTCCAGCTGCCCCCGAGTGGCAGGCGCTGTACGTACGCCGAGGTTGTTGACCACATCGGGAGAGATGGTGACTGTGCCAATCTCCTGATCGCCGCCCGCGTCTTCATACACTGGTATCAGATCCATCCCCATAGGGGATTTACCCGGATTATCGCGCTTATAATTGGGATCCATCGGCGCGACCCAGTAGAGTGGTTTTTTCTCGGTTGCAACGTCATCATCGCCCGTGGTCCCTTTCATACGCCATAGGGCCGAATAGTGAGCAAGGGTCGCTGTCGCAATCAACAAGGCAACTGTAATGAAAAAAGATTTATTCAATTGAATCTTCATGGGGTTAATCCTTCCGCGTGGTTACTGCTGGTGGCGGGAAACGGTTCTGAACCATTTTTGGACAAGAGGTAATTCAACTCGGCAATCATCTTCAGCCGATCAATCCTGATCGTTAAAAAGTCGATCTTGGCATTTAACTCAGCAATGCGGGCGCGCACCGCTTCGGCAAAGTCGCCGTCGTCGTTGTTGTAGGCGGCCAGGGCAGCTTCGGCCTGCTCTGACATTTGCGGCAATAACTGCTCGGCGTAGAGCGCGCGACGATCATTCAGACGCTGTAGCTGAACCAAGGCCGTATCCAGGTTCGCCATCAGCTTTCGCGCCATCAGTAACTTGTCAGTTTTCAAGGCCTCGGCCCGAGAAGTGGCCGCACTGACGTCTTTATCCTGTCGCTTGCCGGTGAAAAGCGGCAGATCAAAGGTCACACCGACAGAGAACAAATCAGCGCGGTCGCGACCCATGGGATCATCGTCCCTATAGCCGTATTGGGCGGAAAGACCCCACTCAGGTTTATATTTCTGGCGCGCTAATTCGACCCCGGTCTCCATTGCATCAATACGCTGATCAAGTGCCAGCAAGAGTGGGTGCCGATTGACCTGTTCATAGAGCCAACGATCACTATCCGGCTGACCTCCCACCGACGTCGGCTCATCACCGTACTGACTGGGCACAAGCTGCGCTAACGGCAGACGGGCGCGACCGCCGACCCACTCGGATAAACGCTGTTGGGCTGACTCCGACTGTTGCCGCAGCACCGTCAAACGATCGTCCAACCGAGTAAGCTCCAATTGGGCCCGGATAATATCCTGCTGGCGGGCACGTCCCAGTGCCGACGAATAGCTCGCTTTGGTTGCATCTACCAAATGTTCAAACAGCGAGCGATCCCGCTCAATCAATCGAATGCTCTCCTGGGCCCTGAATGCTTCCAGCCACAGCTGCGAGACAGTAGCCGCTACCTTGGCCTGGCGATTCTGCCTGAGCAATGGCTCCTGTTCCGCCAACTCCTGTTTCTGACGGCTGGACAGCGCCAGACTATCGCCGCGAGGAAACATCTGACTAACACCTACAGTGAGCTGCGTCATAGGCTCCTGGTTGATATCGAAGCTATCGGTAGGAAAGTTAGCCGCCATCAGGCTGACCTTGGGGTCTGGCAGCGTCGATGCTGAAATTGATTCGCTGGTCAAAGCGTCTTCGCGATGCCGGCTACCGTTCAGCCAGGGATCCGTGGCAATGGCATGGGCGATGGCCTCATCCAGACTCAACGTATTAGCCGGGCTCTGCGCAAATACAGGAAGCCCCACCAGCAAAAACAATAAAAATACCCATTGAATGTTCATCGTTATATGTCCTATTGCTGATCGCGACTATTCACAGATGCAAACACGTCAGCCGAACCGTCTTTTTTAAGCAGCCATACCTTGTAAGGCGTAAACCTGTCACCCATCTCCATACCCGGGCTGCCTGCCGGCATGCCGGGCACACTAAGGCCGATGGCGTCATCAGGAGGGTTTTCCAGAAACTGCTGAACAAAGCGCGCAGGGATATGGCCTTCGAACACATAACCGTTACTCGTCACTGCTGTATGGCAGGACTGGAACTCAGGTGCTATGCCATAGTCATTTTTAATGCGATTCAAGTCCGACGGGTGGTGGGTTTTTGTGTCAAAACCAACATCTTCCATATGGTGAACCCATTGCTGGCAGCATTGACAGGTGCGGCTTTTATAAACATCCAACGTGGCAATCGTTGCGCTTTTAGTTGCGTGATTTTCGCTTTCTGAACAAGCGGTAAGAAATAACAGGAATACGATCAGCGCCGGAAAGCGCAGATAGGTATGTAACGGCTTCATGATGACTCCCAATCAAGAGTTGCAGTGAACGCGCTCGTAGCGATGGCGCGTTTTAAACATACGTTATGGGAGTTTTTATCTCCCGCTTATCGAGTCGTCAGACGCCTGAATTTCAGGCGTACCAACCCTACTTCAGCGGGAAATGGGGGGGCGAAACAGCGAGGAAGCTGCCTGGGAGAGGAAGGAAACCGAATACGCTGTATTGAGGGTTTGAGAAAACTGAACGGAAAACGGCGACAGTGTACTCACCACCGCAACGCTTGCAGAGATGCAATCCAACTGAGAGCAGTGATCCTGGCTGCAACAATCAGCGGCATCAGCCGTAAGGGCATTATTGATCTGGATATTGTTTGCCTTGGTATGGCTTCCATGATCCATTGCCCCCGTCATTACTGGAACATCAGGTTCGTGACTCATCTTGTGGCAGGGCAATTTCGCAACAGCGAACGACTGGCTGGTAAAAGCCAGTAACGCGAAGATCGCCATGTAAAATCTGAATCTGCTAAGCCACATAATCTGCAAATGGTTATATTAACATTAGGAAAGATACCTTATTCTCTCGAAAGTTCAAACATAACGCCCTTGATGATTGACATAGATCAATCAACGGATACTTCCATTAAGCGCCAGAACTGCAAATATTGACTTGAGGCCCACCCCGTCAGGATTGAGTGGCTGAGCTAAGTTTTTTTGTCCAACGGCGCTATACTTAAATCTGAGCTGGAGTAACCCGCAGGTGGAGTCTGCCGATGAATACTGTCAACCGCATTGCCAATATCCTCAGAGCCAGTGCTGCTTTGCTCGTAACCGCTGTGGGCATTCTATTCAGCGCCGATGACGACGAAAGCGAAGACCGTCCCTTAGGAGATGGCTCAGACCGATTTGGGGAGCACAATTTTCGTACTGGACGTATGGACTCTGGAGCTGATCCAGATGGCTGGTATGAGGAGGACTTGTAACAGCTCCCTATTTCTTCTTCATCCCTTTTGAGACGGCCATTTTACCCAAACTGCCGCCCTGCCTTCCTGCATCATCAGCAGGCCTTGCGAGCGGGGAAGTAGCTGCAGTGATAGAGCGCCCTATATTCACCCCCGCCCACGCCATCATCCCACTCCACAGCAGCGGCAATCCCAGATAGAGACTGGTTGTGATCATATTCAGCAACATGCGCTTGGCATCGTGTTCGCCAGGGTTGGCGAAGATCTGCAGAAAGACATTGACGTCGGGGTACATTGACAGAATCAGGTTCTGGTCGACCCACATGGCCAGGTACCAGAGCACTGTCCAGAACTTAATGGTGAAGATGGCCATGCCACCGACCACCATCATGGCAATCGAGTAGCGGGACAAAACTACCACCAGCGGCAGCAGGGCATAGATGCCCAGCAACATAATGGACTGCACCATGGGCAATGATTGCAGCACGGCGGTCATGGTGACGGAAAACAGGGCCGATGCGGTGACCACACCACCGGTCGCCAGGCCGCCTTTGACGATGGATCCAGCGGTGTTGACCAATCCTGCCCCGGATGCATTGTTGGCGATCAGTTCATTGCTCGACCAGGACGGTGGCGCATTGGTGAGAACGGTTTTGGCGACGGCATCATTTTGTTGTTCGCTGGCCAGTGCCGGCGCAATAGCGACCACCAGACCGGAGAAGCCGGCCGAGGTGGCGTCTGCCTCATTGATCAGCTTTTCACGCAGGCCAATAGCCCCATCTTCCCACCACTGTTTACAGTAGGGTTTGCCCCAGGCTGGCGGAGTCGTCGGATCGTATTCCGTATCCCTGGCCGCGTTGTAAGCCCAGCCGGTAATTTGGTTGGTCGGGCGCAGGGTGTCGTAATAGCCTGCGGTATCGCGGTAGACGTGTGAGCCCATCCAGTCGGGGTCATCGGCGCCGTAGGTAGTGAGAATGCCATTGATGGCCGCTGTGTTTGGCCGTTCAGCCTGGTATTTGGAGCGGGCCGGGATATAGCACTGGCTGAAGAAATCGCTCACCTCCTGCCTGAGTCGCGGATCGGCAATGGTGGCCAGGTGTGCTTGTTGCTCGAAGGTGCGCATATCTGCCACGGTCGGCAGGCCTTCGACAATGGCGTGATTCAGACCGGAGCTAAGGGCGATCACACCGTACCACCACACCGGCACATTCACCGTTGCGGCAGAGCCGGTAAAACCCGTCGTGCCATAGGTGCTCTGTGGGGCCGCTACGGTCGCGGTTGTTGGCGTTGGGTTCAGCAAGGTCGGCGGCGGCGAGTAGGACAAGGTACCCGCATTGAGTGGCGTGAGTGCAGCGGGTTGCCCGGCCAGCACGACTACCAACAACGCAATGAACAGCTCGATCTCCATGCGCCGCAGCGAGAGGCCGCTGGCATGACCCACCTCACCGCCCTGCGCCGGTTCGCGCCAGTTATCGATCAGGATGCCCAGAAACGGGAGATAGACGATGCCGGTACTGACCAGCACATCCCACAGAATACCGTAGAAGGTCCAGCCAAAAAGGGAAGTAAAGAGCTCCAGATAGCTATCGACACTCATTGCCCTGCTCCAATGATCAAGCTCTAACCATCAAGCTAAGGGCATTGACCAATACACCCTGCCCTAACACCAATTCGAGCAAAACCAACCAGGTGACGGCGCGCCAGCGTAAGCCTGTTAGTCGGGTTGCTTTGGCCCGGCTCAGGATCTCCGCATCAACCAGCCAGGCAACCAGATGATTCCAGCCAAAGGCAATGACAGCGATCACTGTCCAGCGCATGGCTGTCAATGTCGTCCGCCAGGCATCGATGCTTTGTTGGACGGATTGCACGGAATCCGTGTGCAATCGATGCATCAGGAGATACCCCACCAGCACTGTCAGCAACACGGCCATGGTGGTGAATAGCAGAAAGTTTTTTCGCCGTGATCGGAGGTTATTGAACACGCCCACCTCGCAACGGATTGGGATCCAGGGTCGGCACTTCCGGCATGGTAAGGGAACTCTGCCGTTTGGCAGCCGCTCGCTCCAGTAATGTGGCAACGGTGTCGGACACCACTTCTTTGCGCACACGGGTTTCAAACAGCAGGTTTTCGATTTCTTTATCGAGCTCGGCGATGGAGTTGTCGGCATGCTCGCGGGCCACTTCGGTGGCGTAGACCTCAGGGACCTGCCGCCCCGACAGCAGCAGACGTCGGGCGTACAGTGCTTTCTCGACCGTGCGTGCGGTGCTGATCTCGGAGACCAGGCGGCCCATGATTAGGCTCTGCTCTGAGGCCGGCATCTCGCGGATGGCTTCGATCACCTGGCGGGTAATGGCAACGCCGGGTGCGGTGATCTGCTCCAGATTAGTCAGAGTGAGTGGTGTCGCGCCACTGACCAGGTTCTGAATCTCGGTGGTGACGGTGGCGGATTCCTGATAGAGCTTCGGCAGCAGGCCCGTACCGGGAATGCTGTCCTTGCGGCAGGTATCGCAGGTAGTGACGATATTCTCGCCCACCACATCCACGGTCCAGTCCCGGGCTTCGCCGGGCGTACTCCAGATTTCCGACAGACGGGTGGCCGACGCGGCCGGTACCGGACTGGTGTCAGTCACAGCGCGATTCATATTGATGTTGTAACCGGCCTCGACGATATCGCCAGTGAACTCCAGCACTGGCTGGCCGGTTCCTCCGGCCTGCCCACCGATCCAGGGCACACCGTTATCGCCGTTGGAGGATTCCACCGTGTCTTTGGCTGTGACAGCGTCATTGCCGCCAATACCCATTTGCACCTTCCAATCATTACCTTTGGATAAAGTGATCAGATCAGCGTAGGGGTTCTTGCCCTGGGCGATTTCCGCCTCCATCTGTTCGCAGGACTTGGTGGCCAGCTGCAGGGTTTCTTCGGCTTTGATCAAGGCATTCTGGAAGAGATCGTACAGGCCGGGGTTGGCTCGTTGCAGAATGAGCGCAGGTAAGGACGCTATGGCGCTGGTGGCCGCTGCTGTCATGGCGTTCATCATGTTATCGACACCAGATCCGATGTCGTTCAAGGTATTGGTGACCGCCGCCACCGGATCGAACTTGCCACAGCTGTAGCCGAGTCCCAGTTGAGCAGAGCCACCCAACGTCGTGGAGACCACGGCAGGATTGGCCGGTACCGAGACCGGTTCGGCGCCACCGATCTCGTAATACCAAAGCCCATCTTCCGTGGGCGCCTGAGCGGCATAGCTGTCGGGGCCAATGGCGACCGCCAAAGCGATCAGCAGACAGCGAATAGGGTTGTGTTTGATCATGGCGGGTAATTGATCCAGTTGATGTCGAACAGAAAAAACTGGCCTTCTTTTTCACAGCACTGATAAGGCCTCCACAGGTTCCAGGCGTAATCACCCTCCTCGTCCACGCGGCCACCACCCCAACCATTGGCGCTGGCGAGATCGTTGGTGCCAAAAACAGCGCAGCTTGATTCTGCTTTGGGGAGCAACATCTGCCACTCACCGGTGGCAGGATCGTCTTCAACCAATGGACCCGGCGACCAAATCCGCTGGTCGGAGCTGGAAGACGGTTCGATCTGATCGTAAATATGCGGCTGACCGTTCCGGGTCACGATATCCCCGGCTCGCTGCGCATTGATTGCCGCGGCCTTGGGCTCCTCTGCCTGTGTGGTCCAGCCTGTTCTGGGGTAGACACCACCCCAGGTCTGCAGAGGCCAGGTGCCGATTTCCCGCATGCCGGGTATCAGACTCGCTGGATAGAACATCTCCGGGATTTCCATACGCCAGGAGAGCGCATCCAGGCTCGACATGAAATAGGGATAAAAGGAGGTGGTTTCCGATTCACACAAATAGCCGGTACCCGCCAGGACATCCGACAGCGAACCTAAAGGATGGCCGATGACATCGGTCTCCCGAAAGATCAGATTGCGGTGATCCTTGTTGCCCTGCCCACCTTCCGTTCGATTCCCGGCACTCTCGATGGGCACGGCCAGCAAGCTACCGAGCAGTCCTGTCGCGGCGTAGCTTTGGGCGGCGCCAAGAATGCTGCGAATCTCTGTCCAGGGATTGCTACCGAGTTCGTTGTAACTACTCACCACTGCATCCGGCTGGTAATGGCCAACTTTGATTGATGTCTCGACATTACATTCGTAAATGGAACAGCGCAGCCAAAAGCACATCCCCACCGGCATCCAGCGCATACAGCTGAGCGCGGCACTCGTGGTCTGAGACACGATTTCCGCGGTGGAGATGGTTCCAGCATGGCTCATGAGGGGCAACCACATCAGCAGGATGAATCCACAACGGCGGATAGCGCGCATCATGGTCGAGCCTCCCTGGCCTGCCACTGCCGATACCGTTGGGTTGCCGCTCGAACATCGGTGATGCCGTAAACCACCGCATTGCCATCGAAGACGATGGCCGGGTAGCGATCAATGCCGTAGTGCATCGCCTGCACAAGGCCGTTAGAGGCGTTTGCCAGTTCATGGCTGAGTCTATTGTCCATACGCTGAAAGCGACGAAGGGCAGTCTGTTTTGCGGCTTCGGGATTCGCTGGCAAATCTTTGGAGAGTTCTTGCTGAATTCGATCAATACGATCTATGTAGTACACGGTTATACCGTCCGTACCATTCGCAACAGGGTTCATTGAACCGGTAAATACCTCGATCGCAATTGAGGGTTCGTCAGCCAAAACCGGCTCACAGAGCATCCCTGTTAGAACGATCGAAAGAATGAGATGAGCTCTTGCACTATTCACTGGCAGCCATCCAGATCCACATACCTTTGACAGAGCATTCATGCTGAAGGATTGACTGTGGGGGATAAACAGAAAACCCAGACACGAAGCGTTGATGTTTCTGGCCGACCGGAAGCGACATTCCTATAATGGCGGAACATTCATAACGGAAGAAATGCAGGAATGGATTTCAGCCCCATCATCCATCAGGTCTACAGCGCGCTGTGGTACCTCATACCTCTCGCTATCCTGGCAGGTATTCTCAAGTCACCCTGGTTCAAAGGCATTACCGGTGAGTTTCTGGTGAATACGGCCGCACGGCTGTTTCTTGCAAAGGACGAATACCACCTGATCAAGGATGTGACATTACAAACCGATGATGGCAGCACACAGATCGACCACATTATTGTGTCGCGCTACGGCGTGTTCGTAATTGAAACCAAAAACATGAAGGGCTGGATATTCGGTTCGGCCAACCAGAAGACCTGGACCCAAAAAATCTTCAAACACACCCATAAATTTCAGAATCCACTGCACCAGAACTATAAGCACGTCAAAACGCTGGAAGCTTTGCTGGATATTCCCGCTTCCGCAATTCACTCGCTGGTTGTGTTTGTCGGTGATTCGACGTTCAAGACGGAGTTACCCGACAATGTGGTTAATGCCGGTGGGTATATCCGGTATATCAAAGCGCGCCACGAAGTGATCCTCAGCCAGGCCGACGTGGAGACCGTGACGACACAAATCGAGCAGCTGAGATTACAGCGGGTGTTTACCACCAACCGAAAACACGTCAACCATCTGCGCCAGAAGAAAGCCCCCTCACCGCCAGTCACCCCCGCAATCGTTCCGCCAACCACTGCGTCGACGACGTCCCAAAGTCAAAAACAGTGCCCAAAGTGTGGCGGTACGGTGGTACTAAGAACGGCCAGAAAGGGACAAAACGCGGGCAATCAATTTTGGGGATGCGCAACCTATCCAGCCTGCCGTGGGGTCATGAAACACCCCCGAAATCAGTAAACCTGCTACGCACGAGACTGTTCGATACGCTTGGCGATCTCGTAAACCGCCTCCAGCTCCGAGCAGTTCTTCTCACGCATAATCGCTGCGCGCTCGGCCTTCTCATGCTTTTCGGTCATCGCCAGGGCAAGTGACAAGGCAGGCGGTACGTTGCGGAACAGCGCTTCGACCTTGTCGGCCAGAACCACCCCTTCCACGTACTTGCCGGGCTCCTTGCGGGCGGACAGCAGCAGGTTTCGTTGCTCATCATTGAGATCTTTAAAGCGGGCGATCTGCTCCACCTCCTCTTTCGGCATTACCAGACATAACCACCACTCCATCATATTGAGCATCTTGCGACTGGCGTCGGGAAAGTCCTCCAAATTCTGGGTCGCGATCCAGAACCAGGCACCGAGTTTGCGCCACATTTTGGTAATCTTGACCACGTAACGGGCCAGTAAGGGATTGGTGGTAATGATATGGCCTTCGTCAGTGACTACCAGAGTGGGCCGGTCATCATGCTGGTGGCGTTCCACCAGGTCGTTGATGTGGCCCATCATGGACAGGTAGGCGACGGTCAGCTGATCTTCATAGCCCTCTCTGGCCAACATACCCATTTCCAGGATAGTGACATCAGCCTCTGGCCAGGACTGCCCCGGCCGGTTGAAGAAGTGGCCTGCCAGGCCCGAGCAGAACAATGCCATGCCGTCACCCATTTCGAGAGCGCGATTGCGTCGATGCTCGGGCAACTCCGTGTTGGTGGCGATGGTCTGAAAGGCATTGACCACATCATGGGTAATCACTTGGCTTCTAGCTGTTTCTTTCACGGTTCTTGCGGCCAGGAATATGGCGTTGCGAATCAATAGTCGATCCGCACGAGTCAACCGCGCATCTTCGCGATCCTCGCCGCCGGTGATCATGATGCGTGCGGCGATCTCCATTTCACCGAGAATATCGCGACCGCCCCCCTCTTCTTCGACCTCATCGTCATCACCTAATATCGCCTCCAAGGTACTTTCATCGACATCGAGCGGATTGAACGCATGTCCCCGATCAAGCAACCGCAACGCGGCGGCAAAGGGCGGTAGGCTGACATCGACATTGGGGTTTAGCGTGATCTGGTTAACCGACAGGCCGTGGTGGGCAAAATGTTGTCCCAACAGCGAAAACGAAGCCCCGGCCTCGATGATAAAAATGCGTGGTCGATGCCGGGCCATCATCTGTTGCAGCAGATACACCAACAACGCCGATTTCCCTGCCCCCGTGGGCCCCAGTATCAGCATGTGGGCATTCTTCTTGCGGTCATCTTGGTGCAGCGGGTCGAAGACCAGCGGTTCGGCGCCTCGGTTGTAGAAAACCAGGCCCGGACGGCCAGTCCCACGCGAACGACCGTAGAACGGCAGTAGATTGGCAATGTGGCGAGAAAACACCAGACGTGAGCGACGTCGGGATTTATCCAGGTCGGCGTCATAGGCCATGGGCAGGTTGCGGATATAGCTGTCGAGTGACAGTAAGTCCGCTTCCTGGGTAATGGGCTGCAGGCCGTTGGGTAAGAGCAGCGCGTGAAGTCGATTCAGGTTATTGCGCAGCGTCTTATGATTCTCTCCCCGCACATAGAAGGCCATGCTCACGGGATACAGCTTGTTGCCGTGGGCCATCTCCCGCTCCACTTGCTCGGCATCTTCCCGAGTAATCGACGCCTCAGCGGAATCGCCCACTGATGCGCGCTTGATCTGGGCAATATGATTGCGGGTGGTGTCCTGCGGCTTGAGCGTGAGTGTGATCGCCATGATGGTGTGTTCAGGCAGACGATCGAACAGCGAAAATACCTGATCCCCAGCCTGGCGCTCTGCCGTAAAATGCCCAATGTCCGGTGCCCGCCGCAAGCTTTGAATACTCACGACAGTATGAGGCATATTGTCGAAAACCCAGCTCGCCGTTGCCTGGTCCGAACGGGGCATCGACAGGGCCAACTGTTCCGCGAAGTCATGACCGAATGGCAAGTTGTCATCACCTGGGTATGGCGCCAACTGTAGAAGTGCTTCTGAATTACCCTCTGCTAACGGTGGATTAGGATTGAACCAGCTAAGCAACCATTGATAGAACGCCTGACCGTTAGCGCGTTGGGCCGTGATCCCGGCGGCGGCCAACGAGGCGATCCATTTAGTTGCCACATCATTGAGCGCCTCTTCCACCTCGATAGCAGCTGGAGTATTACCATTGCTCTTCAAGCGACGGTATAGCACTACACGAATCCTACGTTGCTGCCCCTGCCAACGCGAGCCGGTGACCGTGGTATCGTCAAACAAGCCTCCTGGTCGAGAAATTGCATGCAAGTGTTTCGTCATCACCGACTGGTAGTGTTGTGAATACTCCGAGGCACGAACCTTCGAAGACGGATATCTGGCCAGTAACGTATCAAACTGCGTGAGCTTGGGCTCATCCTGCACATATATCTGCAATACCCAGGGGGCGTCATCGCGCTCGGGGATGGCCTCGTTGATTGCGGTTTGAATCGCATCGCGCAGCTGTGTCATAAACGCTGGCGTGCGGGCTTCGCACCCGACCGGCTGAACCTCGAATAGGGCCCCCAGACTAACGCCATCCTCCAACAAGAAGGCTTTGCTCTCAGGCAGATATTCCATCCAGGGCAACAGGTCGGTAAACGACGACGGACGATGGTACTGCTTTTCTACCGATTCGGAAGTTAAGGGCGAAGCGTCCGAAGGATCGAGGAATTTTGAGTTCGTCATGAATGCCCTACTGCTTGTCGGGCGAAGGTACGACCGCTGCCGGCACCTCACCGGGCACTTCCCCCGGTAACGCATACTCCGCCTTTTCGTAAAACGGGAATGTGGTCACATAGCCCGGTACCGGCGTGCGTTCACTGCCCGATAGATGAGGAAAGATATACATCACCAGTGTGGGGTTCGGCAGTCGGGGAAATACCGTATCGATTTCATTGGCGGACTCTCGAACGAAGCCCTGATAGTGGTCAATACCGGATTGCGGTAACGGCTGACCAGCGATTGTTCGACGATGGTCAGACTTCTGAACATCAACCATATGCTGATCGTAAATGGACTTCATGGTGGGGCCGTCCTGCGGTAACACCGACTCCTTGGTGCTGGCGCAGCCGACCATCAGCACACTAGTCCAGACCAGAACCAGTGGTAATCGTTGCGTGTTCAAAAAGATTCGTTTCATGATGGAGTTTCCTGCCGTTGGAATGGAAATCAATGGGGAGTTCATGATCGACATGGATCGCCAGCTCGATACCCGCGGGCACAAATACCGCATCGAAGCTCTGAGCCTGACGCTCCCGCAACCACTGAGCGACTTCGTCGCTTCCCCCGCCTACTGTTTTGCCCAATACGTATTTACCCGTCTCACCTGAGACCACGCTGGTGGCCGTACCCGAGTCGCTGATCAGCGTAGTGGTTTCGGACTGCGCCGCCGCTTCACCGGCGGCTTCCAGCGCCATCACGCCAATGCGCTGTGCCAGAAACGCCGGTGCGTTCGTCTTGCGCTCTCCCGTAATACAGGGAATACCGCGCGCATCGGAAATCCAACCCAGGGGTCTATCGCTGTTTCCACTGGAACCACCCAACTGATTATCGTCACTGGACAGGGTCTGGATGGTGCCGTCCTCGAAAACAAAGGTCACCGATTCCAGTTTCCCGGTCACACAGGAGAGCGTCCAATCACCGATCGCCGTGCCGCTCCAGATCATGCCTTCAACACCTGGAATGCGCAGACCATTGGCAGCCAGGTTTTCCTTGCCAGTAATCACCTTGAACGGCATGGGGTCGCGGACCTGCCCCTGGATAGGCACCCTGCCCACCAATGCGGTCATACCGGTGGATCCAATCAGTGTGGCGTTGCGAGGCACTGTGTAGACGGGGAGCGCCGTATTGAGGGCATCGGACCCTTTCGACACAAGCGATTGCACCTCCGGCCGGGTAGTGTCTAACGCATTGCGGCTGGTGCGAGTGAACCGGTTGATCAACGTCTCCTTATCACCGTCAGGCGATGGCGTGAACTCCAGGGGAGTAACCCACACCAGCGACTCCGACTCCTCCGTTGATGCTCCAATGCCATCCAGACCGAGTCCGATCGGAATATCAGAACCGATGGACGACGCCTGTGACGATGAAGTTACAAACCGATTGGTCAGCGAATCGACCTTCGCTGTCAGTTCGGCGATCGCTGACGTAGTTTCGGTAGGTGCTGCGTCCATGCGCTTTGTTTCCAATACTGTCTGCACTCTCGATAACACGTTGTTCTCGATCTGTTTTCTATCGTCGACAAGGCCGCGATTCTCCAGTTTGAGGGCGGTGTTATCCCGACGCAGGGCATTGAGTTCCGAGGTCATGGCGCTGACATTCGCCGTCAGTGTCTTGATGGTGTCTGCGGGTGTATCGGCATCCGGTTTCGGCGCCCGCGGTACGGCCTCCAACAGCTGAGGTTGCCCTTCTTTCGGGGAGCAGGACTTCAGCCCAACTAGCACTGCCGTCAACACAACGGAGCCGGCAAGAATAGGTAACAAACGATTACTGGTGACCATCGACATGGTTAATTCCTATCCTCTCTCAAAGTGCCACATCGAAGGGCCGGTCAGAGACCAGATAGACGGCTGTCGTATCGGCCTCATTGCCGGCAGGTAACAGGCGATTATGTTGAAACGTGGCAGCCAGCCATGACCCGCGCAGCTCGCGCGGATCCAGCACCACTGCTCTTTGAGTACGATTGGTCAGTTTTACGGCGGTGACATACTGCAGACCTACCTTCCAGGCGGCGACTGGTACGGACTCAACCTTGGCGCCATACACCAGATCCACCGTTTCGCCAGTTACCGGCATGGCAACCACACCCGACTGACGGGGAATGAGTCGCGTAGGCGCATAGAGTTGTTGAGCGGCATACCGGGTTAATGCAGCGTAGCCCCATGGACGTGATCGCATGCCATATTTCGACTCAGCTGCACCTGTATCTTGCGGTGTTTCCAACAGTATCTGCACATCAGGCAGTGAGCGCCCCTCTGCTTCGCCAGGCGCTGCTGAAATATCGAGGACGTACATCGGACCATCGGTTTCCGATCGCACCATGACACGGCTAGGCTCAAAAGACTGTCTAGCCAGCAGGTAAACGGTGCCGTTGATGCTTTGAGTACGTAGCAATGGCGTCAGCGTCTGCGGCAAGCCGATACTCACCGAATCAGGGAAATGAACAAGACGCTCTTCGCCCACGACCAACGGGATGACAATCGGCGATTTGTTCCAGACAATTCTTTCAGGACCATTCGAGGCCGCGTCATCGGCTTGCGCAAAGCACACCACGAAAAAACATAACCCTAGAATAGCAACCCATTGGGCTGGAGAGTAACAATTCGGAGCTTTCATCTAGAGGTTTCCTCTTCAGTGCTGGTACCCTTTGCACCGGGAGCAGCCAGTTCGGCATCGGTTAATCGACGCGGGCCTTCACTTCCGTACCCATCAAGAGCCATGCCCCAGGGATTAGTTTCTGGATCGATCGCTTGTCTCACCACGCGAATCGGATATCGAATAGTCGTCTGCTTAACGGTCATGCCTTTCACCGACTCCATCAAATCCAGATCCAGCCATACAATCCATGCGCCTGAAGACAACACGTCAACGCGACGTTCTTCGTAACCATGCCCGGGAACTTCATGAACTCCCCGTACGCGGTAAGCCAGCTCACCGCGCCTGGCTTTTAGCTCCATATCCTCAATCAGATCATTGCGGTAGCGGGGCGTCAGGTAAGGCGATATCCGAAAAATTGCACTGCCATAATCAGTCGCGCCGTTCTCGGGCCAGCGATTGAGTTGCTGAAAAATGTAGAACGCGAACGCATAGACATTCGCTGCAGGCACTTCCTCGGCGGCCAGCACTGCTCCGGAGCGCAGATCGGGTGGCACATAGACGCGCAGCTGTTTGGGGGCCTGGCTCCAACCAACCCAGAGCGCGAGAATGATCAGTCCTTGTAGGCCGATGACGGCCCACAGGGAGCGCAAATGCGAACGTACGTTATCGATTTCGAGACGGTAGCGGCGCATGCTGCGTTCTCCCGATATCCCAGGATCCACTCCGTAGTACCCAGGGTACGCGGTACAGCCCCATGGAATGCAGGCGGATACGTAACCATTGCTGGTAATAACCTTCTGGCCGCCCACGTTTGATACGCTGAAACAGCGTCGCCATGACCACGACTGTGGCCACCACGCCGACACCGGCGATCCCAAAGCCCATAGTGATTGCGCCCAGCAACCAGGCCAGCAATAGACTGAGGGGGAACCATATTACAATGGCCAACACCACAATCATGCCCAGCTCAGAGGATGAGCAGCCTTTAAAGATGGCGGGCTCGGCATTGAGCCGATCCGCCAGAATTTCATGGTCGTTGGACACTCACGTCTCCTATCGCAGTCAATTGTTGACGTCAGCCATTAGATGACGCCTGCCGCTTCAGTGAGCAGATAACTGGCGAATATCAGCACGATCGCACCGACAATCCCGAGCACACCCACTTCGGCCCATTCAGCCTTGCCCTGGCGAGCTTCATTGAATTTTGCAAAGCCCAAATACGCGATCCAGAGAAATCCCAAAACCGCAATGGCCAACCCAAGCACCAGGCCACCATCTTTGATATAGCCCTGAATCAGGCCAATCCAGTCCCCTGCTGGCGGACCGGTACTCGGCGCGACCGGCGTCGGCAATGCCGCCCAGAGCGGCAGTGGAACAGCCACCGCTGCCGTTGCCAATAACGCTCTGCGGATGGCAGCAGTTTTTTTGCTGAAACTGATTTTGGTATTTGATGTACCCATAACAACTTTCCTCTTCTATAACGCTGATAAAAATGGGGACTATCCCCGCATCCCACTGCGATGCTCCGCCGCTTGCCCTTGCGGGACTTTCTCGATTGACTCACCGCAAATAGAAACCCAATACCATCAAAACAATGCTTGCCCGCAGAGTGCTCCAGGTCAGATCAAAGACCGTGGCTTGCCCGTCCTGCCAGGCCCGAAATGCGCCTAAAGCCACCCAGATCACCCAAACAAACACCAACACCAGGATCATCGATGCGATTGCAGTCAACATCGTGCCTGAGGTAATGCCGGAACCGGCTTGGAATGCAGTTTGTTGTGCGGCAGTCACGGACAAGACCTATCGACGGTAATCACCGCGCAAAGGCGGAAACGAGCGAGGCTGAGCGCGGGGAGAATTGATGTGCGACTGGATGCCGTCCTTGATCTGCTTAAAGTCCTGACGCAGCCAGTCATAGCGAAATCGGATACGGGCATCTTGTTCAGCATTAGCCTGCGCCTGCTTGATCAGCGGCTCGAGGGTATTGAGTTCATGGATGATTTTCGCCAAAGCCTCGCGCTCGGCGTCGGCATCGGCAAACGCCGCTGACGTGACTGACAAACCTAGAATGAGAAACGTCGATGACCAGAATGGGCGTTTCATGGTACTGCTGCTCCCGTGTATTGTTACGGGGCATAATGCGGATATTAATCGGGATGGACGATGGGAAATCTATTCGGTTGGTGGGGCGGTTTTTTGAAGTTTCTTTCTGTATTTCTTTAGGTCCAGTGATGGAGCGTCGGTTAGCTGATCAGAAGTGATCGAAAGTTATTCTTTAATATATGAGTTGTATCGGACACTGGACAATTCCATAAATCTGCAAGTTGATTAACAGCAATTTCACTATCCCATGGCTGCAGTGGCTCGCGCCTGTGCCTCGCAAATGGACCATCTGTCTCAGTTAGCAACCTATCTTTGGGAATATTCAGCGCTAGTTCAGCTCCATTTTTGGTATTTAGCATTGCGGGCCCAACGGAGAACCAACAGCCAAGGTCAATTGCTCGCTTTAGCTGCGTTTTTGTTCCAGTAAACCAATGCAGAATGGGAATACTATCGATACTCTCAAGCTCATCTAAGATAGCTTCTGCACTGGCGCGACTGTGTATTGACACTATACGCCCGCCAGCTCGATTCACGCTGCTTAGTATGTGGCGAAATACCATCAGCTGAACTTCCCAGTGTTCTTTAAAGTCTTTTCCTCCATCGAGCCCGATCTCCCCCACATACTTAGCGCCCGGCAGCAGGGCATCGAATAGCTCTAATTCATTTGATCTTTGGTGAGCGAGTTGGGGGTGTAGCCCTAACGCAGTACGGATCCGCTGACTTCCCTCAGCAAGCTTACATGTCCCATCCCATGCCTTAGGAGTCGTTGTCACCGATAACACATAAGTGCCTCTCGCCTTGCACTCTGCCGCCACCTTTATCGGTTCGGGATACAGATCGAGGTGGCAATGCATATCGATACTCACAGGGCTCACAGGCCGCCCTCAGCTCTCAAGAAGGCTTCAACTTCGACTAGTCCATCTAAAAAGACTTTCTGAAAGTTTTCGAACTTCGCCGGAGGAAGTGGTCCACTGTCCGCAATCCATGGCCCTGATTTTCGAGTTGTTTTTTGTTTGACAGCAATGGACAGCGCTAGGAGGTCATCCCTGCGGTCAGTCTCATTCAGAACGTCAGCTACAGCGCCGAATGTGTACTCAGTGTCCTCACCAATCCCGCTTGCATAAAGCGCAGCCCGACGAATGATACAAGGCACGCAGATCCCGCACTGCTGATTCGACCGTTTCCAATGGCTGCATGACACCGTACTATCCACGATATCTGCCAACAGCTGTCTGTTTTGGCATTTAGTGGCCATTTGGCCTTTCGTCTCGAACTGGTAAGGATTGACAATTCGGCAGGGGATACCGACCGCCCCAAAGAGGTTTTGGATGCTTTCAATAAAATGTGGGTGAGTGGTGCGAGTACTCAATGTGCCAATTCGCCGCGGCGTCAATGGAGCATTTAGCGAGATAAAGCCATTCTCAGGAACAAATAGGTCAACCGTCTCTTCCTGCGAAACTGCCTGTACAGCACAGGCACCGACAGCAGCAAACGCGAGAAAGTTGAGGCTTCGTGTTCGCATGGTTATATCTGTTTCACCTGTATAGAGGTGAGGATCCGCGTTGACCTCAAAGCGTGAAAATCGCCCCTCAAGCGCTTCGGCGATCCGGTCCTGATGCGTTTTATCGCCCTTATAGGCATGACTTACCAATAGTGGAGTCCGCCCTTGTGCAAGCAGATCGATCGCCCCAATGGCTGAATCCAGTCCGCCAGAGAAGAGGCTCACACAATCAAGCCCTCTGAGCCGAACCCGTTGGAACCGGTCTCGTCGGCGATATGGTACCGGGGGAGGGCAACCACCTTCCTGGAAAGCAACATCCCACATGTCACCGCTAAGGAAGTGCAAGGCTCGATCTAAATCCTTCTTCAGTGGTTGCCAACGTGCAGGCTCATGAAGCGGCAGCCGAAGGGAAAACTGCCGAGTCCAGCCATCTTCTGCGTCTGCCCTGCGAACAAAGGTGTCCGCTGCCGTCACTGCAAGCGCTATAGTCAGGAAATCCATAACTTGTGTGGGAATTCGTACCCCCAACCGCTTAACCTTTTCGATGACCGGATTCCCGATTACGGAAATGTCACCACGACACTGCCCGCTTAGCCCATACAGTTGTACAGGCAACAAAACATCACTGGCCGGTGGCAGTAGCTGATGATTGTGGTGAAATACTAATTGTGTCACCGGTAGGCCTCCCATTCCGTCCATGCATCGATGATGGCCTGACGTTCGACCTGTGCCATTTGCTGCCGTGTAAGTGCCCGAACATTGCCAGCAAGTTTGGGTGCCATATGTTTGTCGACCACAACCTTGATCAACTCACGCAGTTCCGTTTCGGCGCGTATTGCCATCGCAGGGGTATCTGCCTTGTTCCAGGCCTTGCCGGAGTCCATCACCATCTGCAGGAAAATACTTTCGGTCAGATACCCGATCATGGTGTCGACAATCACATCGTCAGTGATGCATTGGGGGTCAAAGGTGTCCACACCGTCCAATGCGTCCACCAATGCATGATTCATCGCCACACGTATCTTGTCCGAATCCCCATCTTCAGTGGTCAGCGCCTGGGTAATAGCAGAAATCGCCAACTCGCAAGGGAGGCCGGCCAGACTGGCAAGGTCTACACTGGCCTCTCCCGGGCCAGCAGGTACCCCCGACAACACACCAAAGAGGCCAGCGCCAGCTTGGGTGACACTGCCCATCCGCCTGGCCGCGCTACCACCCCCGCCACTAGATTTACGAGCGTAGTGGCCAACAGCCCTCTTTAACTCTCCTCGGTCGCCGCTTGACACAGCTCTGCCCAAGGATTCTCGAAACGGAGCAAATCTACGAGTTTGTGGAGAAAGTAAAGGTTGCTGTGGCTGGTCATCGGCCCATGGCGGCACCAGTGGTGAACCGCCCCCTGGGCCGGTACTAGATTGTGAAGTCCCCATTAGTCGTCCTTATACCACTCTTCTTCTTTTAACAGTGCGGTCATCCACGCTGGCGGCTTACCCCCCAGCTCCAGCTCCTGTAAATATCGAACCAGAATCTTGGCTGCGCCGGTTGAGTGGCGGGCCAACAAGCATGCCCCTGCAAATCCTTTGGGCCTGCGAGACCAATCTGAGACCTGCCTCAAGTGGCTGATAGCGCCCTCCATCACCGGGATCTGCTCTTCCAACGGTAGGGTATCCAGCAGCTTTTCGGCTGTCGGTGAACTGGTGTTCTTGGTACTCACTAGCACATCCAGCACTTCCCGCCCTACAGGGGACAAACCCACAACGTAAGCGCCAATCGGCATGGTTTCCCGAGACAGGTAAATCGCGGCCCTTAGATCGACCCCGCTAAGCCGAGGTTCGAGTTGAGCCCACTCGCTGATGAAAGATTTGGTGGACGGGTTGTCCGTCCATGTCTTAGGGGCATCATCGGGTATCTGGCCACCCCCTTCCTCCAGCTGCTTGAGAAGCATGGGCATCCCCTGTTCGGCGTCCACAAGGCGGTAGAAGTCAGCCGTTGCCGTCACACCAACACATCGCTCAAATATCACCAGCTTGGTGATCACTGCCTCGTCCAGAGGCATAGAGCGGCGCCGCGCAATCTGCGAGCGCATTTTCACGACATTTAACAGTCGTTTCACGATCCGGGGGTTACCGTGGATGATAGGGGAATTTGCCAGAACTGGTGCAATGCGGTCGGCCCGCGCAAACGCCCTCGCTAGGGTGCCCTCCTCTGGCTCACCAGTCAGAACCAGAACGTCCTGCCGAGTGATTGGATCCTCCTTCCAAGACTGCTGTAGGGCCTTTTCCAGGCCTTCCCGGAGCACTTCGAGCCTATCTGGGGGCAAGCCGTGGTCGATGGCATACAACATGAAAAGATAGGAGCGGATTTCCCGCACGCCGGCTTTGGGCACGCGGATGGGTACCTGAATCAGCTTATCCAGGTAGTCGATCTGGTGGCGGTCGGAAGCGCCTTTGAAATAGTCAGCCACCGATGAGCGTATCATTTCTTCGTCGGCCGCGATGATGAACGCTGTATTCGTCAAAAACAGAAACAACCGAATGGCCTCGAGCGTATGGATGGCGTTAGCAGGAAGGCAGCGATCAAGGTTGTCGATAACCACCACCAGAGGCTTGCCGAGCTCTTCCAGAATCTCTCCGTATTCTTTCCTGAATGTATCAATCTGCTGGGGCGGGCTCTTCTTCGTCTCGGGCTTCAACAGGCCACCAACCTGTTCCTTGGCCTCTTTGGCGGTCTTACCTAAGTTTTGATATTCTCCCTGATCCTGGATGCCGTCAGTCGCATTGCCCAAGACACTAACACTGCGGGCTAGGAGTCCTCCGGTGGGGATACCGGCGAGTAAGGCGGCGCCTTCAGTCATAAACCCCATTGCCCGAAATCCGTCGACCCGAGCCAGAAGCTTCTTCGCCTTTTTGTACAGGCCTTCATCCCCATCTGCAGCTTGGGTTAACGCAGTAGCAATCACTTCCAGAAGAGAGGCTCGGGCATCATCGTAGCCTTGATACAACCAAGCGTCGAAGTTGATGGTAATCCAGTCTTTCTCATCTGCCTCAAGGCGCTGTTCGATTAGCTTCAGTAGTGAAGACTTACCGGCACCCCAATTGCCAAACACACCAATGGAAACAGGCAACATACCTGTAGAAGTCAGTATGTCGACCGTTATCTGCGATACTTCACCAAAATTCAGATAATCATTATCTGATTCTTTATCACTCCACAAAGCTAACTTCCCCTTTTCGGTGACTAAACTTTCGAAGTCTCGTCTCGTAAATTGTGCCATTAGACGAATACACTAGAAACTTGGATAAAGTTTTATCCCTCAAAGCCATCGTCAGTTAATTGGACCAAACAGTATTGGACTTTTCCAAACGTCTCATAACTTCTAGGATCTGCGCAGCTTGCTGACTGTCAATTTCCGCTCCATGCACCCCATCCTTTTTAGCTCTGAGATTCTCAACGCCCAGAGACTTCGTCAACGTATCTACCGACGGTCCTCTGTGGCTGCACGAGAGATCCATTGCCTGCGCCCAGGGAGTTGCGGCTTTCTGACTACAAAATACACCTTTTATTGACGGCGTGGTTAAGTTGTATCGGACGACGTGATCCCGCAGGATAGGCCAGTCGAAACTGGCGTTGTGAATGACAATGAGCTGATCCTTCAGGTATTCGGCCATATGGCTCCACTGGGAATCAAAGGATTTAAATTCGGCAGCTTGCTCGTTAGTAATACCATGTATCGACTGCGCTTCTTCTGAGATTCGCTTTTTCGGTCGTGTTTTGAACTCTACGGATTTAGCAATCTCTCTCTGCCTCACCACCGTGATCCCAAGCGTCACGATGTCCGGCAGCCCATTTTCGTCAGGGAGTCCGGTGGTTTCGGTATCGAGTACGATGTAATCGTCTGGTAGTTGGGTAAAGACCCACAGTAACTCTTTATACATTGCCATCACCTCCTGCCACTGCCGTCCAGGGATTCAACATTCACGACTGCCCCCTGTTCATAGTGGTAGCGCAGATAGCGCCAGTGGATGGCATCCGTGAGCGCCTTGGGCCGCATCACCCCGTAGCACTCCCCTTTCGCTCTCACGCTTTGGTAGTGAATGCCGAAGCTATTAGCAGCTCGCAGCGTATAGCCAAGTGTCTGTGCTTCGCCGTAATCGTCGGGATCGTAGATAGCGTTTTCGATCAGGTGCCGTACATCGTGAAGGGTTGTCGGCCCCAGCTGCGCACGGATAACGCGCATCTCCTGGGTGGTCTTGTCGATTCTGGATTCACGTAGGAATCGTGCTCGATGGAAGGATGATTCGGCGATCGCCACCGATTCATTGGAGGCGCAATAATAGATACCGAAATCCCGATTGAAGCGGCCACCACGTCCATCCACCGGCGGGTGAGTGAAGGCCGCCATGATCCAGGATGCGCCATCGCCGTACACCCGGTCTTCCGGTGGCACCAGGCGAATATCACCGACTTCATCCCGTAACCTGGGGTTAGTCAGGGACTCCACCGCATAAAGTACGTCCCAATCCTGCGCACTGGAGACGCGCTCGAACAGGTGGATCTGAGGATAGCGCGACAGAATGATCCGATAGACCGGTTCATCTGCCTCGCTACTGGGTAGTGTATCGATATCGATCACCAACCACCCCGCTCCGAATCGAGGAAATCTCTGACTACGGCCAGATCCACCACTTGCCCTGCCAGCAACCGGTCCAGCGGTGCCGTACCATTGAACAGGGGGTTGTCATTGGGGGTAGCCAGCCACTGATCGGCCAGACCCTCATCAGGCAACAGAATCTCCAGGGATTTGTAGATACCCAGGATATAACTGGCCCGCTCCAGCAGATCCCGGGTCAGCTTGGCCTTTTCAGGCTGGCTCTTCCAGTTGTAGAGGGTCTTCTCGTTGCTGAGCCCCAACAAGGTCATCTGCTGGGCGCCAGTCAGACGCCACTGGCTGAAAATACGAAAAATCGCTGGCAGCAGTGAACTGGTGACACTGGAACCACGTTGCAGCAGTTGTTCGGCTTGCGCGATCATGACTACCTCCTGAACAGCATTTAGACTGTATATTTACAGTGCTCAAATACAGCCTAGCAAACTGTAATAGTACAGTCAACTGTGTCAGAGATACTTTTTGAAGGTGCTGGCCGTGATGGTCACAGCGAAGGCGAAGGCCAGAGCGAACGGCAGGATAATCCAGGACGGGTGCAAGCTGAACGGTAGCGCCAGGTACAGCACCCAAGCCATGATGATCAGTGGTATGGCGGCTTTCTTGGCGTAGTGGTAGACGAAAGAGCTTTCCCGACCGCCGCCCCAGCGCCGCAGGTCCCGCTGCACCAGGCCATCGACCAGCGCCACCAGGGTGAACAGTCCAAATACCGGTGTGGCGAGCGCCAGGATGGCCAGGCGAACCGCAAAAACCTGGGTGATTTGCATTGCTGCCAGAACAAAGTCAGCTATGGGCCGGTAGAGCCGGTGCAGTATTGGGCGCACGCCGGATTCTTCAATAGATGGAGCCTGCGTAATCCACTGGAGGAGATCGACAAACCCGGTCCACTCAAAGGCGATGTAGTAGAAGCGCTCCGACAACTCACTGGCGAACCGCATGGGATGTTCGGTCAACCAACTGCGATGAAAGTCCGCGCCGAGGAACTGCAACTCATTCACCAGCATCTGCCGGCTATGTGTTAGACCCTGTTCCTCCCACCAGAACACCATGCCAATCCACTCGATCAAAACGGAGAAGACCAGGGAGAGCAATAGCCATTTAAAGCACTGGGCGATACCGGTGAGAATCCGGGAGAACATGCCCGGGCTTGCTACAGACCGGCGGGGATCGGCTGGTTCCGCCATCTTAAGGTGAATCGACCTGTTTAGATGAATCCGGTGTGGTCTCAGATACCGCGTGCCACCAGTGATCGGTCACCCGATACCAATGATCGTTGGTGATGTAGCTGCGCCGCATCGCGTCGGCCATCGCTTCAAAATCGCTAGGTATGGCGGCATCCCCACTGCTATCCGGCAAGGGAATACGGAGTTTCCAGAGCTGACCGCCCTCCAATAGCGCGAAGGCCTGCCCTTTGGGTAGCGTGACCATATCAGCAGCGGTCAGCATGGGCACTTCCGAGACACTGATCCGATCTTCGTTACGGGACTTGAAGTCGACACCAGATCCGGGATCCGATGAATCGTCGACGCCGGAAACACTCATCAGACTGAACACTTCGACCCTGGGCAACTGTTCGGTCAGCATGTCTGCCGTGTCCAGCTCCTTCACCCGCAGCATTAGCATCGTATTGAAGTTACCGGCCACCTGACCCGCCTTGGCCTTGCTACCAATCCGCGCCTCCACATCCGACCAGGTCTGGGTGTAGGCCGTTACCTGAAACCCTGCTCCGCCTGCTTTGTTCAGCAACGGTACGAACTCATCACCGATCAGCTCATTGAACTCGTCGGCATGTAGGGAGATGGTCGGTATTGTGGACATGGAGGACTGTCCGGGGCCGTGTCCTGACGCGTCCAGGTCGCCGCCCCGCGCGTGTCCAGCCTGTTCAGACGCCACGCCGTGTTTGTAAATACGGCCCGCCACTGACACGAGATCTGCAAACATGGAATTGCCCACCGCACTGGCCACCGTAGTATCGGTGAGTGCATCAAGCCCCACGTAGACAATCCCCTTGCGGCGCACCACATCCATCCATTCGAAGATGGGTCGTGCATCCTGCTCGTCTTGATAATCCGGAGAAATCAAGGCGGCGATCGTACCGGTGGTGAGTTTTTCCATCAGCGGGCCGACGGAGCTGACGATCTTGTCGAAATAAGTCTTGTCGTACTTGAACGCGGAAATAAGGCCATCCAGGACGGGGTCGTAGATGGCCCTCTCCTGCAACAACCGCATGCAGGCGATGGCTTCCATCGACCTTCCGCGCAGTGCATTGGGCAGATTGCGCTCCTTGATATCCGCTGCGCGTTCTTCGACCAGAGACGCCCAGGCGTCGATACCTGCAATCGCCGCACAGTAGCCCGCATACTCCACAAACAGCGGTTCGATGTCGTTGATGTAACGGCGGATCTGTTGATAGTCCGGTCGGCGTTTCAGCGCCACCAACGCTCGGGCAATAATATTGACGAAGCGCCAGGCGAACTCTTTGAAAGCGGCAGAGTTACCCTCGTTGGGCAACTGGTTGGCAATACGGGTTGCGACCTCTGTGATGCGGGAGAAATTCCCTATCGCATTGTAGCGCGCCGATAGCTCGGGAAAGCCCAAATGAAACAAATAGAAGTCGTCCAGACGGCCAGCTCGCTTGGCTTCGGCATAAATGCGGCGCAACAGATCTGCATCGCCTTTGGGGTCGAAGACAATCACCACATCCCCGCGGTGGATGTCCTGGGTAATCAGCAGTTCTGCCAACCGTGTCTTCCCGACGCGGGTGGTGCCTAACACCAGTGTGTGTCCGACCCGTTCACCCAGATCCATCCACACGGGTTGCTCAAGGGGTTCAACCGCATGTAGAGCGGGCTTGCCGCCCACTGGCGGTAACGGCGCCAACAGGTTCCAGCGGGATCGACTGCGCAAGAGCCTCGCCAATAAGGTCAGCCCCGGTATCGACTCCCAGGCGACTTCCTTTTGCCGCGCCCAATGGTAAAGTGCACCCGGTTGAACGTAACGCTGAACCTCGGGTTTCAACGTGTCGCGTAGACGCTGGGTGTGTTGCTGGGTCCAGCGAAAGCCTTTGCCTAAAAATAGCTTGTGCTGACTGACAGGGACCCGATCGGCCGCTATTCGATACTCGGGTAAGCGTTTCATGTGACGCTGATAGCGCAACACACGCCAGGCTTGATGGCCCCGCCAGAGGCCAAACCCAAAGAAAGCCAGGCTGCTGGTGGCAGCAATCCCCGGCGGCATCATCAGGCCCCACGGTGCAAGCAAGGCCAGTAAGCCTGCAGCGATCGCCGTGAAACAAGACCACAACTCGACCGGCGGTCGAAGCAACGCCTCCATAGGATGGGCGCTCATTGCGTGATGCCGTCGCGGGTAATGAGTACCGGGTACCGATCAATACCCAAGGCACTGGCCAAATCGATGCCAGATCCGAGTGTGATGGAAAGGCCCTGTGAAATCTCGGTGACACTCCGGACATCTTGCTCGGTGTCAGCTTGCACCAGCATCCCCACCGCACCAAGCGATTTAAGGGTGTCTCGATGGGTTGCCAGCCACTCCAGCGATACCCGGTCGGACCCGATCAAGAAAAAGGGACGCGGATTGCCCTGTGCCAGACGCTCACGGACATCAGGCTTGAGTTGCCTTCCCGCAAGATCACCGACCAGTAGGCCGGGAGAACGCACGGGTAGTAAGTTGCTGAGCGTAGGGCCATTTAACACTGTCTGGTCAGCTGAATCCGCAGCAGTGCCCGGATGGGCCGGCAGGACCTGATCCGACACAAAGGGCTTCTGTAAAGGCGCTATCGGTTTCGTGTGACCCGCATCATAAATGACGGTCAACTTGGCGATTGCCGATACACTTGCGAACGCGCCTACGAAGATAACAGGTAGTAACTTGGGCAAACAGTGACGACTAGGGAGTTTCAAACCGACCCTCCGGCTCAATGTCGGCGTGCTGCGTCAAATATTGTTGGACGCGACTGGCGTAAGCTCGCGCTCTGGTGAGATTGTTGGGTGCGTGATAGCAGCCAGCAGTCTGCATCCAGTTAGTATGCTCATTGAGGCAATCTCGCAGAATCGCCGCCGCGACGCGCAAATTATGGTAGGGATCCAGTGCTTGCCATGCTGAACCCAGTGCGGCGCGATGGTAGCGCCAGTTGATTTGCATTAACCCGATATCGACAGAACTGTTCGGGTGTATCAGGGCCACTTGCAGCACCTGCAATGCTTCTTGTCTTGAGGAGAAATAGTGTCCTTCACCATTAATATTGAGCGCCCAGGGCCAGGGACGGAACCGACCTTCGCTGAGTGTGCTCTGCCCGCTCTCAGTCAATGCCACCGCGTAAAGCAACGCCGGGGGCAAATCATACTCAATCGCCACTCGCTGATATCCGGCCGGTATGGACTGGGCCTCGAAGACGAGGGATCCACACAGCAGACCGATAATCCACGCGACAATGGATTGACGATGCATCGTCATGCTCTTCAAAATCGCCACGCCGGCAAAGGCGTGAACTGGTCTCCCCTGCGTAACACGAGCACGGGTAATGCTTGACCGTCCTGCCCAGTGTGCGCGGCGACTCTGTCCCGCGCACCTGCGTCGACATTCAGCGTAACCTTGTGTTCTTTGACCCATTGCGGACTGATCTGTTTCGACGCTGCCCATTCGCGTATCAGGGATTCCTCACCGGGGGACACATTGATCAGGTACACATCGATGCCGGAGAATTGCGCTAACTGACTGACAAGACGCTCAAGTACAGCATCGCACTTCGGACATTGCGTGTCGGTAAAGAACAGCACGCGGTCGGCGGGCTGCCACGCCAATTGTTCTAACGCCTCATGGTCTGTCTTGTGGGCATTCAGCATACTGGCGTCAATGAGTAAACCATTGGGATATAAACGTCGCTGGGCTTCATCGTACGCGCGTTGAAATGCCAAAATACGCTCGGCATCCTCACGCATCATTACGGCCCATTGCTCGGCGTACCGCCGCCGCTCTTCGGTACTCCGCGAGTGAATACCGAGGACTTCTATGGGGGACAAGGTTGCGGCACTCACACTCCCGCGAATGCCCTGCTTCAGCACTTCATAACGCTGCCATTCGTTATCATCCAGGCCCCACCGTGCAGCGAGGGAGGCCTGATGGTCTAACTGCTGTGTTGCAGATGCTTCGGTCGTATGTTGTGTAGACACGTGTGAATTCGATTGTTCTCCCGCTCCGGCGAGAGTGGATAAGGCAGTAAGGATAGCGAACCCGACAATCCGAAAAACACGGCCGCGTCCTCTGGCGCTACTGTTCATCGTCAATGACCCTCTGGTCGAGTGGGAAAGTGAGATCACGCTGAGTAATGTGTTCGACCCATGGATTACAGAATTGATCCGAGTGTTTGCGAGTTACTGGGTGAACTTCCGATTCGGATGAAACATTGGAAGAATCTGCTTGATCCTCACGCTTGCTATTTCCTGCTCCAAAAGCCATTACAGCAAACAGCACGAGAGCGACTAAAAAGACGTCCATTACAGCTCTCCTTGTGCCTGTGAAGAATTCTGTACTGTGTTACAACGCTCAAATGACAACAGACGATGTAACGGGTCCTGAACGATGTGAAACTCAGGGCCAACCATAAGTGCTAGCACCTCTTTCAGCGGCATCAGCCCTAGTCGTCGATGGGCTGCGGGTAACGGCAGTTTGAGCATCGAATGTACCTCAGGAGGAATGACGGAGTCGGCGGCGAGGCGGTAGCCCGAATCACGCAGAATCCAACGCAACGCACCACCGAGGCTGGCGATGTTATTGGGTATGGAAACGGCTACAGTCACAGCAAGCAGATCGCGCTGCTCCAACGTCGGCCCAGCTGTCAGTTCTGAATAGCGATCAACCTGGGAGACGGTTTTGCTCGAGGTTATGGGTTGCGCTGCTGCCAGCACTGCATTGTTTGCTATCGCAACAGCCAGGCCGCCCAGCAGCATCAACCTTTGCGTAGAGAATAGACGATGGATTCGCATGGTTTGGCCCTGGCTATGGTGAGGAGCCTCATGATCGCCAAATCGTTCGCGTGCGTGAATGCGTAATCCATGCTCGGGGTGCTGTGCTTTTTTGGGTGACTTATCGCCCAAGATACACAGCACTGATCTGTTCGCGAACATGGCCTAATTCGCGGCTGATGATCAATCGCGCTTGATGATCCTGCTTTCTTTGCTCTGCATTTAAACTCTTTGCGACCGGCCCACCCGCCGCAGGGCACGCCCACCCCGTCAACCGTTGATAGCGAGATTGGGCATAGGCGTGACGTAGTCCGTGCAGCTTCGACAGTCCAGCCAGAGTAGTATGACGTTCGTAGGTGCGCAGTTGCTGAATGTAGTTCTTTTGCGGCGGAATCAATGAACCGGTTCCCGCGAGACGGTGGGCTCGATTCAGCGCTGCGCGCTGCTCCTCGGTGAGCAACGGCACGATCCGCGTCTTGCCCCCTTTCGTCCAGGATGCCTTCAGGCGAACATGATCGCCCTGATCAGCATATGCCGGTATGAATTTGATTGCCTCCTCCCGGCGCAGGCCAAAGACGCGCTGCAACTCCAGGCTGACACGCACGTGGTCATCTCTGATACTCGCCAATGTGTCTCTATCGGCAATAACGGCCTTGGAATCGTTGCTAACGAATTGCCGGTCGGGAATGCCGTAGAAGCTATTAGATCGCGCCACCACATTGGACCGCCCCACTTTGGCAGCCCACCAGCGCAGGCAATTCATGCGATTTTTAATGGTACCGGCCGCCATCCCCTCACCGAACCAACGCTTCACCAATGCATCAACGTGTTTTGGTTTTAATGACTGAGCGGTCATTCGTCGGTACCCCATTTCTTGCAGTTGATTCGCGATTTGATTGAGAATACGCGCCCGGTTAGCCTGCGTGCTGTAGCTGCCATCCCGATTGCGCTGACACATTTTCTTCAATTGGTAGTTCAGGTCTTTCATCGTGTACTTTCCAGTCTGGTAAGTGTTTATGACCAACCGGCAGGCGCGTAGCCTGACCGGGTCCGCTTACGCGGAAGGGTCAAGGGACACTACTCCCCGTTTGACCTGATAAGCCTGGTCACAGGCAACCTGGCTGCTCTTCTGATGAAGATGGTGCCGGGTAAACCAAATGGGCTCAAAAGCCCACATTCAATGGTGAGTGTTTCACCTCCTTTTAAATAGGCGGAACCATCAGTCCGCGTGTTGAAAAAACCGTCAGTAGGACGGCACGTTGGGTTTCGGCTACTTGCGAGCCGGGTTTGAAATGGCTAATGCCACGGTGAAGGGAGGACGAACGTCCTGTTGTTGAAGACCCATTGAAGATGAGCTGCAGTTTTCACTGTGCGCCTTGCAAGCTCTGAGGACGCTAGTGCTGTTTTTTGCCATTTAAGATGGCGAGGGCAACTCCCCCCATCCACGTTACCGCCGTGGCCGCGTTTTGTTCTGCTATCAAGCAATGGCCATCAGTATAGTCAGACCGAATTCGCCGTGAACTCAACAATCCGAGCGCAATCCGTTGTCGTTCGGTGCTCCGCCGCCCTCGTCACTACCCCGCTTCGCTCTGCAGTGACGAGGGCTTCGTTCGTATCAACTGCGACGCCAGGTCTTCGACCTGTCATGGCAGTCGAATAGGCCTATCTACTCTGGCAGTGGTTACAGTGGAACCAGCGACAAAGCGTCAGGTGGGGCCGTAGTGGCACATCGCGGAAGCAAACGGAGCTGGAAGGCGGAGCAGACGGAAGAGAGAGGCGCCACTTTATCCCAAGTGGCCAGGGCAAGGAGCCGATTCACATCGGCGACATTAATCTTCGTTGGGCAGCATGATGGTGACAACAGGTTCTCCGGCATCACCGGGACCCACCATCAGTTTCAAGGTAACCTCCTGAGCTTCCATCGTGCAACCATCACTGGGTACCCGATACAACGAGAAGCGCAGCCGGTCACCGGAATCAGCGGCCGTGCGTATGGCTACAAATGCCATGAATAACACGTCCCACAAGCGACCGGACTCATCCTGATGCATCTGACTCCGGCTATCTTGTTCAGTCCAGGCGACACAATCACACCATGCCGCATGTGTTAGGGCCACCGGCCACTTGAAACCAGCTTCCCGCGCCATATTGGTAACATCGACCAACACACCGTCTTCAATTGCCTGTGCTCGGCTGTAGCATGAGATGACAGGACCAAAGACATCTTGCAGTGAAGTGTTCTCTGTGTTTTTCATAAAGTTTCTCCCTGAGGATATGATTAAAGAGTTCAGGGAGTCCCTCCTTCCCATTGGGAAGCAGAAACTCCCCAGTGGGTTGAGTAAAGGGTGATTTAAAGCAGTCCGCGCTCTGCGAACGACAGTGACTCACCGGCTGTGACGATGAAATGATCCAGCACACGTATGTCTACGAGTGCCAGAGCATCCTTTAACCGCCGGGTAATTGCCTCATCCGCGTGACTGGGTTCGGCAACACCACTGGGGTGATTGTGAAAAAACATCACCGCGGCGGCATTGAGGGTTAGCGCCTGCTGCACCACCACGCGGGGGTACACTGCTGCACCGTCAATCGTTCCCTGGAACAGTTCAGCCGTCTCGATCACTCGATGCCGATTATCCAGGTACATGCAACCAAACACTTCTGCTTTCCGGTCGGCCAACAGCACCCGCAAATAGTCGCGAGTGGCGTTGGGACTGGGCAGCTCGAGCCCCGGTCGATGCAGGTCCTGCAGAACCGCAAGAGCCAGTTCCATCAGAGACTGCTTTTCATTGTCGTTGAGCGTTGCGATCTTCAGCGTCGCCAAACGGTTTTTAGGATTCACCTTTGCAGGCGATGATTTCGAGGCCATGACTGGTCTCCTTCGATGGTGCGGGGAGACCAGTCCCGCGAGGAAGTGGTTTCCTCACGAGATTGAAAGATTGGCAGCATCGGTAGATGCCGCCAGGGATTGTGGCTAGGCGGTGGCATCTCTGGCGACAGGCGCCAGAAACGGTTGTCCGTCGACTTTGATCCACTGGAATCGCAGCAACCGGGACTTCAGACCAATGCCTGTTGTGCCGGCACGTTCACCTTGTTTAAAGGTAAATGCTTCTGCCTGTAAATCGCTGAGGTGAAACCCCACCAACACTTTCATGTCGGCTTCGACTGCAGGCATTAGCTGGCGCACCAGATCCTTCGCTTCTTCGCCCGATACCACACAATCAAAATGGGTATGTTGGACGTTGTCGGCAGGCCCTCGCAATGCGGCGATCGTCACGCTGAGAAAGGAAGATCCATTCTCGAGCGTGACTTCACGCGCACGATTAAGGTAACCAATACCGTGGATATCAAGATCGAAATACTTCGGTTTTTCAGAGGTAGTTTGTCTACTGGTCATAACACATTCTCCTTGAACATAATGAACTGTCAGGGAACGCGATTCCCTGACGGGAAGGCGCTTCCCGACAGGGTGAGTAAAATCAGGGCAAGCCCTGACAATGGATTGACGGTAACCCGCAGTATCGCTTGCACAATCCGACGATACTTGTTGCCACTGAGACCGCAGTGACCACGTATAAAGCCTTTAGAAACCACCTGCTGTGTCATCACAGACATATTGTAGGTACTTGAGCATTCCTCGTGCATTCGCAAAAGCTGCGTGATCGGGAATCGTCTGATTCGGGAACCAGTTGGCTATGTCGGTTGCGAGCGCTGCACTGCCACCACCCACAAATAGCACCTGATCAAGTTCGACACCCAGTCCTAGCTTGCGCCGGGTCTCGGCGTAGAGCAGCTCCACCAGTTCTCGCTTCGCAGCAGCCACCATGGCCGAGATATCATGATCCTTGCCATGCAGGCGTAATCGGGAGCTGTCCACCGCCCTGGCGATACTCTGCTCACCCAGTTCGCTCATATCGAAGGTTTGCTGAATAAGATCAGCGACCCGGGACTTCACATTCAGCATGCCCCGGTTGAGGGACCCGGACGAGCCGTGAACGATGCCTTGATCTTGCACCACCACAAAGTCCGTCGTGCGCCCGCCAATATCAACGATAGCGATGGGTGCACTTAGTCGATCACCATCCAGTGTTACACCATCGGCCTGCGTTACGATGACATGGTCATACCAGGCAGCAAGCGCTTCGGGAATCACCTCATGAAAGGCAACACTGGCACTCAAAATGGATTTGCCCGGTTTTGCGCTGTTCGGCTTAGGTTCAACCGATAGCTTCAGACTCTCGCACTTTCGATCGATCTCCTGTTGACGCAGCTGGCCGTCGTGGCGGTAGTACGCAGAGACAGGTAAGCCCGTCACAAGATGAATAGAACGGCCCGACAAGCCCGCCTGTTGGAAGGCGTGCTGTACAATCACGCGATTGAGGGCAGAACTGGGGTATTCGTCGAACTGTGTCGCCTCACCGTCGACGGCACCCACCGAGTAAACGGTTCCACCGGTCTCGTACTCAAAAATCCGTTGCTCCTGCTCTCGAATCCAGGTGACACCAGCAGAGCCAATTCGCGCTCTGGAGGGCGCACTAAACAGCCGCCCATCGGCTAACGCCACCTTGGTATAGGCATACCCGTCATCAAGACCCACCTGAACGACAGACATAGGATCCGAGGTCAGTTGCGAAGTTTTGTCAGCCTGTGTTGGCTTTTTATCGATGCGTTCTGTCACAGTCTATTTCCTCGAAATCAATCCCTGTACGCTAATGGCCTATAACGCTTCGCAGCTGCGCAAAGGGCTTTTCACAATGGGCATTGGGGCTACTCTGGGCGTTTTCAGCGCATTGCTGGTCGCCAGACCCGGGTGATGCACCGCTTTTGGAACTACGTGCACCACTGCGCGTCGCTGGCATACGCCAATGCAAATATCGGCGTTCGGCATCATCTTGCTGAGGGATCGGCGGTGCTTGCGATTTGATAACCTGACACTCCGTATTGAAGCCAGTCATCAGCAAGCCTCTTAACCAATCTTTTCGCCGCCGCTGCGGCAATCGCTGTAAACGATTGAGAATCATCGCTTCCAGGGGAATACGCGTATCGAGAATGATATTCAGGCGTTGTTGAGTCGCGGCTAGCATGGCAGCTATCCATCCTGGCAAGCAGGATTACAAGTCGCACTCGCACGCTGGAATGTGACGGGGCGTAGCGAAGGTAGTTTGTCACCGTCGAGTATCTCCTGTGGCAAGTCCCCCATACATTCACGCGCTTTCGCTGCTCGCGCGGTGCCTTGATGTATGTCGCTTCGACTGACCTCCAGATACTGGTAGCTTTGGGGCAGTGCAAATACGCGCCGCAGCCACCGGCCACTCCCACTCACCTGTTCAGCGATATCCGCCGGTGAATCCATGCCCAAATGTCGGACTGTCATCCAAGCGCACATCATGCGGTCATAGTCAGCAAGCATCTGCGCCGCCCGAAAAGCATAAGGATTGGCAAACTGTAGCGAAACTCGCTGGGGTCGACTCGACTGCGCAAAGGTCACGTCGAAGCACTCGACGCTGACCAGCACGGCCTGAAGTTGTTCCTGCAAGCGATTTAACTGCGTACGCGCATCACCAATACTGGCTTCCACCTTGATCAGCCACCAGTCGGCGAATGGGTCATCCGATCGGATGGCTTGCCAGAGCACCTTCAACCGCTCTGCAAAACCAACCAGGCCCATAATCGCCGGCTTGCCTTCGCCGCCACGCCTTCCCCGGATCAAGCTTTGGGCCTGATAGGTCTGGACGTTCAACCAGACCTCGCCACGCAACGCGCCGGGACCCGTTTTATCCGGTTGATCAACAGGCTGTTCGCGAGGGATGTCGTCATGAGTATTCATCAGCGCGGTTCCTATCAATTTTTCACCACGCTATGAACCCACGAATCCCTCCCGCCGACCACGGAGTATCTCGCCAAGTGCCGTGGAGGTTTACGTCCTGCTATGAGGTATTGGTCCTTCAAACTGGTGACAGTGGAACCACCTCAAGAATGGCGTTCCATCCACGCTTCAACAACTGGACGGCAGGCAGATGGGCTGAATCAGGAATCATCCTTCGCGTTGAATGAGAGACGCAGTTTGGCAATTTGTTCGATGCCATAGGCCCGCGAGCGTTCGCGTTCCTCAGCCTTGAGTGCCTCTTGCTGTGGATCCACAGGTGGCGGAGCTGACTGGGCACGAGACAATCGGCCTTCTGCCACCTTGATGCCAAGATTGGGTATAAATTCACCCTTGTCCGCGGCCTTGCACAGCGAATGCAGGAAACGCAATTCGTCGTAGACCGGTTTCATCCCTCTTTGCTCTGAGTCCAGCCGACCCTGCAACTCATCCAAGACAGACTGACGAGCCTCGGGGGCGATCATGCCAAGGTAACGATCTGCCAGCAGTCTCTGGTTTTCCGACAGCCGGGGCGGATAAATCAGGGGTTTATCAGAACATGAGCTTGCTGCCGGTAAAGCACTCTCGTTGCTGTTGGCATTCTGCGTAGGGGTTGTTGTTGTAGTTGTTTTATAATTACTACTACAATCACTACTGTAGTGTACTTTTTCCTCCGTCTTTGAATTTTGGTCACGGTCACCGGCCCCGCCAGATCTCTGAGGCGACGGCTGTTTAAGTCGGTTAACAGATGCGCCGGTGAAGGCGAAGTAGCGACTCGAGCCGTCTGTGTTTTTTCCTTTCTCTGCCAGAAACTGCGCCGCACGCAGACGACGCTCCGACCCCGCCTCTCTTTCCGCAAGGTTTTGTCCGTCCCGAATAGTTTCATCCAGACTGTCTGATATGCCCTGCGCAACGAGACGCACACGTCCGTGGTGATGTTGCTGAGACTGACTGACAAATGCCATATAGGCATCGTCAAGATGCAGGGCGTCAACCAGCGGCAAGGGCTCGTCGTGCAGAACGTAGATATTGCCGGTAAAGCGGCCGGATTTTTGACGTAGCCTGGCATATAAGGTTAGCCAGCGGGTGAGCCGCAATATCGCAATCGCCCGCGATACGGTTGACGTGGAGGAAACGTTAGTCTGGTTAGCAATGGTGTCGTAATCCGGGAAAGCCGTTCGTCCTCCGGTTTCTCTGGCGTGAGACATAATGACCATCCACACCACTTTATCTACCGGCTCCAGGATGGGATCCTGAATCACCATGGCGGGAACCGCCTGGTGCCAATTGCCCACAAATAACATAGCGTCGGACGACGCTACTGCACCCTCACCTTTGAATTCCGCAATGGTTGCTTTGATTAGGGCATCGAGGGCAACTGTTTCCGGTCGCGGTACGGCATCGTCATGGGCCATGCTCGATGACCTGATTCGCTCCGGCGCCTGCCATAGGCTCGCCGTATGCCTCCCACCGTTGCACCAGTGCCCAAATACACCGTAGCGCGATGTCCGTCTCGTGGTAGAGACCGAGATAGTCTACTGCCGCCAGCGGGGCTTCCGCACACGCCTGAACCCGTTCCTGCCAGGCATACCACAGTGTATGGGTATCGGTCTCATCGAGCTCAGGCGGTCTTCCCACAGAGGGCGCGAGCGTCAGCACTCGACGCCATCGCGTGTACTCACGTGAACTCATCCCAAACAACTGCTGCATCATATCCAAGGGGGCATCGGCCACTATCAGCGTGCGCTGTAGCTCTTCAGACTCCCGCTGATGGCGCAGGTGTGCCAGCATGGGCCAGAACACCTCCCTGTCCAGGTCTATCTTCAGACAATGCACGCGGAGCGCATCGGCTCGATACAGGTCAGCCAGGTTGATCCCCTGTAAAGCATCCAGCTCCTTGGGACCGAAATTCATGCTTCGCAGGGCCTGCTGGTCACCTTCGGCCAAGCAACGGACCGCGTACAGGAGAACGGCAGAGGTGAGATCCGCTTCCTTATTTGATGACATCAGCTGTCACCTTCCGCGGTGTCCCACAACGCCAAGCCAGCATCAAAGGCACACCGTTTTAGCGTACGATAAGTCTCCATCATCTGCAGCAGAAGCCGCCAATCCTCGGGATTGAGCTGCTGCCAAAACTGGCAGCCCATGTGACCAGGGTCTAGCGTCCAAACATTGCTAAACAACAACTCCGCATCCTGCGATGCCAGTGCCCGGTGCAATATCGAGAACTCGTCAAGGTCATTCAGGAGGACATCCACGGGAGCCGCGGTAACCTCCGAGCAGGCTGCCAGTTGCCACCACAGTAAGGACACCATTGCGAGCATCTCCTGATCCAGTGTTTCCGTCAGTTCCGCGGGCGGGACATCGGTCACTAAAAAACCCATGCCGTGATCTTCAAGTGGTATGACGCGATCGCCCAAGCCATGATGTTCCGCCAAGCGCAAAGCGGTGGCATACAGGTGGCGGCGCAATGAGGGAATATCCAATGAGTTCAGGTCTCGAGTACTCGTTACACTTTCGGCAGAGCCCTCGGTGGTGTTACTCAAGTTGTCCGGTGATTCACCTTCTTCAATTACTGGGCCTGCTGGCGCAGTTTGATGGGACGGCGACGTGTAGGCGGTTGTGCTTTTACCCGACGCTTCACTCGAGGCCACTAGTTTGTTTGGCTCGTCCTTTGGCTGCGCGTCATCGCAGTCTTGTTCGGGAGTGGAGGGATATTCAAATGGGCGGCCTGCCAGGCAGGCTTCAATTTCGAGATGGATGATGTGCTCACTCTGCTCTGACTCCACTGCGATCTCATGTTGCAGCGCATGGCGCAGTGGTTGGATATCCCACTCACTGCCATCGTAGCGCCGACACAATTCAGCGAATACATCATCAAACAGGCTTTCATCGCCCAGTTGGCGATGTAGCCAGATGTGGCGAGCCGCACGCTCCAAAGCCCGAATCTTTTCTATCTGAGGGCGACCCAGGCCGGCACTCAATGCGGTTGGCATCACCGGCCACAGTGTCTGAACGGCGTACCCCATTTTAGAGATCATACTGTGACCGAGGCTGAAGCCTCGCTCCCTGAACAGGGTTTCCAGTTGCCGCTGTGAAAGAGTCTCCACGGACAGTTCCGCTTCGAGCAACGATTTGGCGTCAAACACGGCATGCGCTTTATCGATAAAGGGCAGACTGCCGCGCAGTTCATTCTCCCGCAGGTGCGCGAACAACAACGCCGACTCCTGGGACCAGCCTCTGACCACACAATCTATCCAGTAAAACTGCTCTTCCCCTGTCTCCTCGTACAATTCTTTAAGGATACTCAGCCGGGTATTGCCCCCGGCATGAAGCACATAGTCAGCCGCGCCGGGTTCCTGCGAGATCACTAACGGCTGATCCAGACCGCCGGCACGGATAGACGCCTTGATACGGTCATACTCCGGATTTTGCTGACGGCGGGGATTGCGCCCGTAGTGGTGAATACGGGTGACCTCGATGCGTGTGGCAACGACATCGTCGGGTGTGGACGCAGCGGTCGTGGAAGATCGATTATTCTGTGGCATCGACGTCACACACCATTGCAGGCCGTTGCTGCGCTTCTTGTTCCTCTACCCCATAAAAGATTTCGGGGTGGCGTACCATTGAGGCGCGAGGCACGGGGTGAAGTCGCCCCCCCGATGCTTCTGCAACCAGTCTCGTCGATTGTTCGATCTGGGTTGCCAGCAAGGGGCTGGCGTAACGGTGGTTGCCCGCGATCTGGTAAAGGTAAGACACCGAATCATTGCAGGCGACGGCGACTTCTGCTCGCTCCCTCTTCGTTGCCATCTTGAGAAAATACTTTAGCTCCATGCGAATATACATTCGCACCGAGCAAATTGACCGACAAGCTAACGTGATAACTTTTTATTTATCATTTTGCTAAATTTTGCTAAACTACCTCAATGACAAGAAAACATATCCCTATTCGACTCAAGAACCTTGAGGCCCTCATTCGCGAAGCGGGTTCAGCCGTGCGCCTGGCGCGTGCCGCAGGAACCAACAGCTCCTACCTCAGTCAGGTGCGCAATCAGCTCCCTACCAAGAAGGGAACTCCGCGCGCAATCGGGGATGATCTGGCGTCCAAATTAGAGGCGGCGATGAACAAGCCTCCAGGGTGGATGGACGAGGAACACCCTACTGGCCCAGATCTGACAGCCGAGCGCGACGAATCCAATACAGGCAGTCAGCATCGGTTAATACCGTGGGACCAGGTCGGCAAGGGGCACGATATTTCAGAAGACCTGCCACCCCCATACGGCACAACGCTTTTACGGTGTCCCGTAGAATGTAGCCCGGAGACCTTTGTGCTGCGCGTGCGCGGTGCGAGCATGGAGCCCAAATTCCGGGAGGGCGAATTGATTTTCGTTGACCCACAGGCACCAGTCGAACACGGTAAGTTTGTCGTGGTTCGGCTGGAAGAGTCCAATGAGGTGACGTTCAAGCAACTGATCCTGGAAGAAGGAAAGAAGTATCTCAAAACGCTGAACCCGGACTGGCCCAATCGCATTATTGAGGTGAACCCGGACACCCCGATTTGCGGTGTCATTATCTTCAAGGGAGAGGCGCTCTGAACGGCCTCACCTCCCTAAGCGATACGCGTCAAGAACCCAGCCAGTGGGGTTAAACCAAGATACAAACATAGTGGACCGGCTTTTCACTGCAGACAGTCCCACTCCTCAGGACCCCTAAAACCATCAGAAGACCCGGCAAGATATTTATCACCTTGCTAAATATTCTCTTTTGCCTAAATGATTTGCACAGTGCTAATGTTCAGTTATCACAACCACACAATTCTGAGAGGTGCCGTCAGGGGCAACAGAAACAATCAATGGATGCTGGAACCCAAAACCGCCCAAGCAAGACATTAATAAACCGAAAAACACTTCTGGCGATGATCCCACTGTCAGATCGCGCCATTTACAACATGGAAAAACGCGGCGACTTTCCGCGCCGAATCGTACTAACAAGTCGCAATGTTGCGTGGGACCTGGCCGAGGTAGAGGATTGGATTGAGTCGCGCATAGAGTCCGAGGATCCAGCACACCGTCCTGGATTTACTGCCGCTTCATAGTAGTCCAATCGTCAATCATATCTGCCCAATCTTGTAACATCGCAGCCCGCTGCTCCCGGTACTCGGCTTTGTTATAGATCGCCCGCACGCCTTTCTGCTCGTGTGCAAGACACTTTTCAATCCAGTCGGTGTTATACCCAGCCTCGTGCAGTAGTGTGCTGGCCGTGCGACGCAGGTCGTGAGGACCGAATTTCCCAAGCGGTTCATCATTCTTTTGTGCCGCCTGGTAGGTCAATGCTAGAACGCGATTCATCGTTGCTGCACTCATAGGCAAGTCTGAATCATACCGAGAGGGAAGTACGAATTCAGAACCGCCGGCAAAAGTCTTGAGTGCGATAAAAATATCCAACGCCTGACGAGACAGAAACACCAAGTGCGGATTGCGTCGTTTCATACGCTCTTTTGGAATCGTCCAAAGCGCTTCGCTGAAACTGATCTCCGACCAAGTAGCGTTGGACAGCTCGGACTTCCTCACCATGGTCAGCAACAGCAACTTGATAGCAGCTCTATATTGGGGCGACGTTCCAACTCGGTCCATGTACCGATACATCAGACCAATCTCTGGAGGACTCAAAGCCCGATCGCGAGGTTCAAACCTGGCGATACTGGTAGGCCGAACCAGCTCCGCAGGATTCTCTACTTTCTGTCCGCGCTCGATCGCCCAACGATAGACCTGCATTACCACCTCTCGGGCGTGAACTGCTGTTGCTGGCGCCCCTCTTTCTACTATGGCATCGGTTACAGCCCGAAGATCCTCATGCGTGATCTCAGACAATTTCTGATTACCAAAGCGCTTCTTCAATTCACGGTTGTAGACTGACTTACGCATGTCACGCGTCGAATCAGCCATCTGATAACCACGCATCCATTTCTCGGCCCATGCACCAAACGTTTCGGCATCTTTTACGCGCGTCTTGTCGCGTGCTTTTTCTCTGGCCGGTGACTTCCCTGCAACGATCATCTTTTTTGCTTCGCTGAGTCGCTCTCGTGCTTCTGACAACGTGACACCGCGCTTGCCATACCGGCCGATCGTCAAGGTCTCCTGTCGACCGCTGATCGAGTAGTTGTATCTGAAGGAAATGCCGCCCGCTGGTGTCACAGCCACGTAGAGCCCATCGCGGTCATTGACCTTGTAGATCTTGTCCTTTGGCTTCAAGTTGCGCAGCTTGGTATCTGTCAGCATCACAAGTCCTCCCGTAGGAAAAATACCATGATCCAATATGGTATATTTATCTCGTATATTTTCTTTTATATCAGGGAGTTAACTGAATCTAATACCATGAGTGCACTTGAAAAAGTAGCATGGTATTTTTTCTTGGCCCTGACATTCCAAAGAACAGTACCATGTTTTATACCATTGAAAAAGTTTGCTTGGAGGTGCCAGAGAGTGCCAGTCGTTGCTAGACAAAAAGGAGAATAACTCTATTTTTATAGTGTTTTCATGAGATTTTTTGCTTGCAGGTGCCAGCCAATGCCAGACGTGAAATCATTCCCACTCAATGGTCGCCGGCGGCTTCGAACTCACGTCATAGGTCACCCTCGACACGCCGGTGATCTCATTGATAATACGGTTGGAGACTTTCTCCAAAAGCTCGTAAGGCAGGTGCGCCCAACGCGCCGTCATAAAGTCCACGGTCTCTACTGCGCGCAAAGCAATCACGTACTCGTAACGCCGCGCATCACCGACGACGCCCACGGACTTCACCGGTAAAAACACCGCAAAGGCCTGGCTGGTTTTTTCGTACCACCCGGCGGCGCGAAGCTCTTCGATGTAAATAGCATCGGCCCGTCGCAGTATCTCCGCGTAGGCGTGCTTCACCTCACCGAGAATACGAACGCCCAAGCCGGGGCCCGGGAAGGGGTGCCGGAATACCATGTCATGAGGTAAACCAAGTTCCAGTCCGATTTTGCGTACTTCGTCCTTGAACAATTCTCTCAGAGGCTCTACCAGTTCAAGAGCCATATCTTCCGGCAGCCCACCGACATTGTGGTGAGATTTAATAACATGCGCCTTGCCGGTCTTTGCGCCCGCGGACTCGATAACATCGGGATAAATCGTGCCCTGGGCGAGCCAGCGCACGCCCTCGATTTTTGCAGCTTCTTCGTCAAACACCTCGATAAAAGTATTGCCGATAATCTTGCGCTTCTCCTCGGGATCACTGACCCCCGCCAAACGGTCGAGAAACAGCGCTTCCGAATCGCTGCGGATGACCTTGACCCCCATATTGCGGGCGAACATCTCCATAACCTGATCGCCCTCGTGGAGGCGCAGCAGACCGTTATCCACGAACACACAGGTGAGCTGATCGCCGATGGCCTTGTGCAAGAGCGCAGCCACCACAGAGGAATCGACGCCCCCCGAGAGGCCTAAAAGCACGTGATCCCCGCCTACGGTCTCGCGCACGCGGGCGATGGCGTCTTCCACAATTCGAGCGGGAGTCCAGAGCGCTTCGCAACCGCAGATTTCTATAACAAAACGCTCAAGAATACGGGTGCCCTGGAGGGTGTGCGTCACCTCCGGGTGAAACTGGATACCGAACCAGGGCTGCGAACCGTGTGCCATCGCCGCAATGGGACAGGAGTCAGTTGAGGCCACGCAGGAAAAATCCTTCGGAAGTGCCGTCACCTTGTCACCATGACTCATCCACACATCCAGGAGGCCATCGCCGTGGTCCGTCATATGATCACGAATATCGTGTAAAAGAGCCGTCTCACCCGCCGTGCGGATCTGCGCGTAACCAAACTCACTGGTATCAGAGCCCTGCACCTCACCGCCAAGCTGTGCGGCCATGGTCTGCATACCGTAGCAGATCCCCAGAAGAGGCCAATTACCTTCGAAAAGACACGCAGGGGCACGAGGAGAACCCTCCTCCGTGACCGACTCGGGTCCTCCCGACAGAATCACTCCACTGGGTGCAAACTCACGCAGCTCTTCTTCGCTGATATCCCAGGCACGAATCTCCGAATACACACCCACTTCCCGCACACGCCGGGCGATCAACTGGGTGTACTGGGAACCAAAATCCAGAATGAGGATCCGGCTGGCGTGGATATCAGTCATACGCAGCTTCGCTGTTCAATGTTCTATTAATACAAGGCTTGCAGAGGGCGTCGCCCCCAAAAAAAGCCTAGCTCACCGGGTAATTGGGCGCTTCTTTAGTGATGGATACATCGTGTACATGGGACTCTGACATACCGGCGGCGGTGACACGCACAAAGCGCGGCCGGCTTCGCATGGTCTCGATATCAGGGCTGCCGGTGTAACCCATGGAAGAGCGCACACCACCCATAAGCTGGTGAATAATTGCCGTGGCCGACCCCTTGTAGGGCACCCGGCCCTCGATCCCCTCGGGAACTAGTTTCTCCGCACCCTTGGTGGCATCCTGAAAATAGCGATCAGAGGATCCCTGCTTTGACGCCATCGCTCCGAGGGAGCCCATGCCCCGGTAGGACTTGTAGGTTCTCCCCTGATAAAGCTCCACCTCGCCCGGCGCTTCTTCCGTACCGGCGAGCATGCTGCCCATCATGACGGCGTGGGCCCCGGCAGCGATGGCCTTGGCGATATCGCCGGAAAAACGAATGCCGCCGTCAGCGATGACGGGGATGTCGTAGTTGTCTTTGAGGGCCGCCACAGCCTCAGCAATGGCAGTTACCTGGGGAACGCCGATACCTGTGACGATGCGCGTTGTACAAATAGATCCCGGGCCGATACCCACTTTCACGGCATCGGCGCCCGCCTCTGCCAGCGCTAACGCCGCTTCGCCGGTGGCGATGTTGCCGCCGATAATCTGAACACCCGGATAGGCTGCCTTGATCATTTTTACGCGCTCAAGAACATTGCGCGAGTGACCGTGCGCCGTGTCCACCACCAGCACGTCAACACCCGCTTCCATGAGGGCGGCTACCCGCTCCTCCGTATCGGCACTGGTGCCCACGGAGGCTCCCACGCGCAAACGACCATAGCTGTCTTTACAGGCGCGGGGATAGTTCTCCGCCTTGTCGAAGTCCTTGACGGTGATCATGCCGCGCAGATCGAAGTTATCATCAACGACGAGGATCTTTTCGATGCGATGCTGGTGAAGAAGCCGCTGCACTTCAGCGGAATCCGCGCCCTCGTTGACCGTTACCAGCTTGTCCCGCGGCGTCATAAGAGAAGCCACGGGCTTGTCCATCTCGGTCTCAAAGCGCATGTCGCGGCGGGTCACAATACCCACGAGATCCTCGCCAGCAAGCACCGGTACACCGGAAATACCGTTCGCGGAGGTCAGCTCGATGAGCTGCGCCAGCGTGGCATCCTGCTGAATCGTGATGGGATCTTTTACAACGCCACTTTCGTACTTCTTAACGCGAAGTACCTCAGCGGCCTGTTCGGCAATCCCCATGCTTTTATGGATGATACCGATGCCGCCCTCCTGCGCCATGGCAATAGCGAGACGGGCCTCGGTTACGGTGTCCATGGCCGCAGACACCAGGGGCAGATTTAGATTAATCTCTCGGGTAAGACGGGTCTGCAGCGACACATCGGTGGCCACGACCTCGGAGTAGCCGGGCAGCAGGAGAACATCGTCAAAGGTCAGCGCTTCCTGTTCGATACGCAACATGGTGGTTCCTCCAGACGCCTTTCGGTCGAGTAAACTCCCTATTATAAAACTTTAGAGCCCGCGGCGTAACACAGAATTCGCCCGGTAACGCAATTAGTTATAGGAAAATCCATGCCCAGCACCACCGTTGCGGCGGACGTACTGTCTCCCAGCCAGCTCAACCGACAGGCCCGGAGCCTCCTCGAGAGCCATTTCAGCTACGTCTGGATTGAGGGAGAGCTGTCCAATTTTGCGCGGCCATCATCAGGGCACTGGTACTTCACGCTGAAGGACGACAAGGCGCAAGTGCGCTGCGCCATGTTCAAGACCTATAACCAGCGCCTGCGCTTCAGCCCCAATAACGGGGATCAGGTGCGTGTCCGTGCCCGCGTCTCGCTCTACGAAGGTCGCGGAGAATTCCAACTCATTGGCGAGTTCCTCGAGCCCGCCGGCGCCGGGGCCCTGCAGGCACGCTTTGAGGCCCTGCGGGATCAGCTGCGGGCGGAGGGACTTTTCGACGCAGCCAACAAACAGCCCCTACCCCGGTCCGTGAATCATCTCGCCGTTATTACCTCCCCCACGGGCGCCGCCCTGCAGGACATACTCCAGGTGCTTGCCCGGCGGAACCCGTCGATTCGCGTCACCATATTGCCCGTGGCGGTTCAGGGTACCGATGCCCCGGGAGAAATTCGCCAGGCGCTTCAGGAGGCCAATGAATACGCTCGCAGCCGATACGACTGCGACTTTGACGCGGTGATCATCGCCCGGGGCGGCGGTTCTCTGGAGGACCTCTGGGCTTTCAACGATGAGGCCCTTGCCCGGGAGATCGTCGCCAGTAAGCTACCGGTTGTTTCCGGTGTGGGTCACGAAGTCGACGTTACCATCGCAGACTTTGCCGCCGACGTCCGTGCGCCCACGCCCAGTGCGGCGGCAGAACTTCTCAGCGAGGACCGGGTTGAGCTGATTGCACGGCTAGCAGAGGCTCAAAAGCGCTTGCACCGCGCCATGGTGCATCGTCTGGAGCGGGAGCGCATGAACCTGGACCGTATGCGAGCGCGACTGAAACACCCGGGAGATCGACTTCGGGAGCAGGCGCAGCGCCTGGACGAACTCGAAAACCGTCTGAACCGGGCCATCAAACAGCGGCTGGCGCAGCTGCAGCACGCGCAGCAGGCTCGCCGGGAACGGCTCCTGAGTCACAGCCCCCTGCGCCGACTGACAATCAGCCGCGAGAAGGTGGCGCGTCAAAAGGCTGCTTTGGAGGCAGCAATGGCGCAAAAACTGGCATGGCACAGGCAGGGCCTGGAACGCCGGGAGCAGGTTCTGAAAAGCCTCAATCCCCTGGCAATTCTTGAACGCGGCTACGCCATCATCAGCGACGCGCAGGGCGGCGTGGTTCGCGCCAGCGATGCGGTATCGCCAGAGCAGGTCCTGGAAGCAAGGCTTGCAAGGGGACGTCTCAAACTACGGGTCGAGAGTAGCGAATAGGACTGAGGGAGAGCGAGTCTCACCAAGAGGAACTCTCAACAAAATCTGCCCTCCCGGAGTTAGTGGAAGCCGAGGGGAATCAGTATTTGGCGGGTAAGCGCGTATTGATAATGATGTGGCGCCCTTCGAAGCGGATGTACTCCCCGATGGTGAGATCCTTGAGGATCCGGGCCACCATCTCGCGGGAAGCCCCCACGCGATCCGCGATATCCTGCTGGGTCAGTTTCTCGCCGATATACAGCGTACCGTCGCCCCGCTCTTCCGAAAGATCCATGAGTACGTTGGCCACTCGACCATAGACGTCCTGAAGAGCCAGGCTCTTGACGTCAGCGGTGAGTTTGCGCACCCGGGAAGCAAGGTTGGCGATAAGCTTGCGCGAGATACTGGGATGGTCCTCGAGGACGCGGTTGAAGTCTTCTTTATAGATGATGCAGAAATTGCACTTCTCGACGGTTCTCACCGACGCAGAGCGCGTGGAATCATCAAGAAGCGCAAGCTCACCGAAATAGTCGCCCTCGCCCTGGGTGTTCATGATGAACTCTTTGCCGTTCTTGTCGCTGCAATAGACTTTGACTTTGCCGGCCTCGATGACAAACAGGGAATCCGCCGGGTCATTCTCATGAATCACCACGGTGTTTTTTGGAAACGAGCGACTGGTGCTGCTCGCAGCCAGGGCCGCAAGCTCGTCGTCCGAAAGACCCTGAAAAATTTCTACCTTTTGCAACATGGAGTACGCTGAGGCCACCCGTGTTTGTCTGCTTTCGCGGTGAGCTTATGTTACCTCAAATTTTCCGCCGAGCGCATCCAATTCCTGAAACCGCGTTAACCGGCCTCCCTTCCCCGACAATCATGGCTCTCGCTATACTCGACAGCTCGCAATTAACAGGCAGCATCATGCAGCGAACCCCGGCTCCGGCCGTCAGTGAGATAAGCGCGTGAACGATGACCCCCAGAGTACCGTCAGCGTCCCCGAGACCGCCGTTCAGTCCGTCGTGTCTGCACACAGCATCCGCGTTGGATTGCAGTCGGCCGTATTGGAAGTCACGACCCTGGCGGCCACGGAGCTGCCGGAACTTAACGAGGAAGCAAAAAAAGACTGGGCGGCTCTCACGGCCTGCGCGGCCAACATCGCGCCTCTTCTTGAATCAGAAACGGAAGACACCCATGAACTGCGCAATCTCGCCGGCGCGCTCCGGGGCTATGCAGAGATGCTTAGCGAAGTTGTCGCCCAACCCGGTGCCGCGCTGAAAAGCGCCATCGACCGCGTTATGGAGGGCACCGCGGAGCCGGCCCTGTCCGGTACGGCCGCCGATACGGGCGCCGTACAACAGATCGCCAAGATCACCAGCGATCCTGGTTTTATTCTGGCGGTGGACGACCGGGAAGAAAATCGTGCGCTCCTGGCGCGCTACCTCACGCGCAGCGGGCATTTTGTCGTCACGGCACCGAGTGGCGAAGAAGCTCTGGAGATGCTGGCCAACGCCGATGTTGACGTGGTGCTTCTCGATCGCATGATGCCCGGCATGGATGGTCGGGAAGTGCTCCGGCGCATCAAAGCGGAACCCCGGCTGAGGGCCACACCGGTGATCATGATCTCCGGTGAGCAGGATATGCAGGGGATTATCGAATGCATCAAAGCGGGCGCCGACGACTATCTGTTCAAACCTTTCAATCCCGTGCTTCTCCAGGCGCGCATCAAGGCGGGTATTGAGCGCAAGCAGTGGCATGACCGGGAGCAGCTCTACCGCGATCAACTGGAACGCAACGAACGCTTTATCCGCGCCACCTTCGGACGCTACCTCTCTGACGACATCGTCACGGAAATCCTCGAGCGTCCCGAAGGGCTGGAACTGGGCGGTGATCTCCGGGAGGTGACCATCATGATGTCGGATATTCGGGGCTTTACCACCATGAGCGAGCAGCTGCCTCCGGACCGCGTTGTGAGTATGCTCAATCGCTATCTGGGCGCCATGACGGACATCATTCTCGAATACGGTGGCACCATCGATGAGTTTCTGGGTGACGCTATTCTGGCGGTATTCGGCGCCCCCCGGCGTCACGACGATGATCCCGACCGGGCGGCCCGCTGCGCCCTTGCCATGCAGGCGGCCATGGAAGACATCAACGCGGCGAATCGCGAGGATGGGCTGCCGGAGCTTGCCATGGGCATCGCGCTGAACACGGGCAACGTAATCGCCGGTAACATCGGTTCCGAGCGTCGCAGCAAGTACGGTTTTGTTGGCCACGCCATGAACGTGACTTCGCGTATTGAGGATATTGCCCGGCGCGGAGAGATACTCATCGCCGAATCCACACGCCAGGCTCTGGGTGCCGCTTACGCCCTGGGCGACAGCCGGGAGCTTCAGGCCCCGGGCATTGATGAGGTTCTGCTGGTGCATCCCCTGGAACAGGAGCTGCCATGAGCAATCCGCAACTCTTACTGGTCGAGGACAACGAGCTCAATCGCGACATGCTGAGCCGACGCCTGAAGCGCGCCGGCTTTGATGCTCTCATTGCCGAGGATGGCGCCAAGGCCCTGGATTGCATCGAGTCCGAGCATCCCGACCTGGTGCTGCTGGACATGAACCTGCCTCTTATCGACGGCTGGACCGTCTGCAAACGGGTACGGGCCAACAGCGCCCTCGCGGGGACACCGATTATTGCCCTCACGGCCCACGCCATGCCTGAAGATCGCGACAAAGCGATCGCTGCGGGTTGCGATGACTACGCCACCAAGCCCATTGATTTCCCGGCGCTCCTGGAGAAAATCAAACGGCTCCTTGAATCCCGGAAACTCCAGACATGAGTCTTCGCCGGCGATTAACCCTCTCCCTGTTCACCATCCTCATTTTGTTTGCCATCAACGTGGGCACGCATTTCTGGGGAAGCTATGCGCGAAGCGAGAGTATGGTCGCCTACCGCCAGGCGGTGACCGCGGGTCAGCTCTCCGGTGAGCTTGCCAAGCAGCTGGAGGACCAGCGTCAGAAGATCCTTGTCCTCTCGACGCTTAGAGAGAACACCGATGACCGCCTGGCCGAGGAAGATCTGCGCAGCGCTCTTGCCGGTATAGCCGCCACCCGAAGCACCGTGGAGGCTCTCGGGGGTATGGGAAGCGATGTCACCGCCCTGCAATTCAATCTCTTGCGCGAAAGCAGCACACGTCTCCTGGCGAGCTGGCGGGACTTCTACGAACGTTACAACGACCCCGACTGGCAATCAGACGTGGACGACCCTATCCCCTATCTCGAGGCCAGTCAGCGCCTGAAGGAATTGGAACAACGCCAGGCTTTCATTGCGGTGCAGCGCGCCAACGTCATTGATCGCACCATCGCCCTGACGGACAGGATCACGGTGCTGGGGTTCATCGCGTCAATCTTCTTAACGGCGACCCTGGGCTTTTTTCTTGTGCGCTACACCAATGACAATCTCAAGCGTCTGAAACGTGGCACCCAACGTCTCGGCGCCGGGGAGCTCGATTATCGCATCGACGATATTGACGATGACGGTGAGCTGGGCGACCTTGCCATTGCTTTCAACACCATGTCAGACAAACTGAGGCGCGCCATTGACGAGGAGATCGACGCCAAACAAAGCGCCGATGAGGCGAATGCCGCCAAATCCCGTTTCCTCGCCAACGTGAGCCACGAGCTGCGCACCCCGCTGAACGCCATCATCGGGTACAGCGAAATGCTTCATGATGAACTCGATGATGAGGCCCCGGTAGACCGGGAGCAGTATCAGAGCGATCTCGACAAAATTGTTCTGTCCGGCCGCCAGCTATTGGCGCTTATTGATGACATTCTCGATCTGTCAAAGATCGAAACGGGAAAGATGACCCTGGTGCGGGAAGCCTTTCATCCCGGAGAGGCACTCACCATGGCCGTCGATGCCCTTGCGCCTCTGCTGCGAAGAAACGGCAACGTCTTGGAATGCGATGACTTCAGCGACCTCCCCCAGATCCACAACGACGCAGTCAAATTCCGCCAGGTCATTGTCAACCTCCTGAGCAACGCCGCTAAGTTCACGGAACAGGGTGTCATTCGGGTGAGTGCCTCCTTTGAGGCGTCTTCGGCGCAGCTGTCTATTGCCGTGAGCGACACCGGTATTGGCATGACTGAGGAGCAGCAGGCCCTGGTCTTCGATGCCTTTGTGCAGGCGGAGGACACCACGAGCAATACCTATGGCGGCACGGGTCTGGGACTCGCGATCTGCCGGGATTTCTGCGAACTCATGGGGGGCACGATTGCGGTACAGAGCAGCCCCGGAGAAGGCTCAGTGTTTACCGTCAGTCTTCCGGCTGACCCAGAGTCAGTTCCCGCAGCCGCTTGAGGGCCTGCTCCCGTTTATCGAGATCCTCCTGCAACATCCCCGTTCGGCTCTCCAGATCCCAGATGTGTCTCTCCATCAGCACGAAGGACTCCAGCGCCTGCTGCATGATCACAATGCTGTGATGCTTTTGCCCCGCGGGCTCCCGGGACTGCAAATCCGTGTAGGCGAGGAGCGCAGCATCCACGTCGTAGAAAGGGCTGCTGGGCAACATGCTCACATAGGCGATGGCAAGATCCCCTTCCCATTGCGCCAGGGGTAACTGCTCCAGACGCTGGTAACGCTGGAAATACTGCACCGCCTCGATGTACTCACCATCGGCCAGCGTCTCCATGCCCCGCTCCAGGAACGTCCGGTCGTTCTCTTCGGCTGACTGACAAACGCAGTTCTCCGGCTCTTCCGGCAGGTTCAGGGTTAACTTCACGTCCTCGGGCGAGCGCTGCGCAGGGGGTTCTACCGGCTCCGGCGGCGTCGCCGCACAGGCAACCAGAAGTGTGGTGCATGCCAGAGGAATCAGCTTCTGTAGCATAGTCTGTTCTTCGCAATCAGTACGGGGTCGAGTGTAGCACCTGCCGCCGCAGGCTGATCACTCCGGACGCATGTGGGGAAACAGGAGCACATCGCGGATGGACGGCGAATCCGTGAGCAGCATCACCAGGCGATCGATGCCGATGCCCTCCCCCGCCGTCGGCGGCATTCCGTATTCCAGAGCGCGCACGTAGTCCGCATCAAAATGCATAGCTTCCTCGTCGCCGGCGTCTTTCTGCTCCACCTGCTCCTGAAAACGCTGGGCCTGATCCTCGGCGTCATTAAGCTCACTGAAGCCGTTGGCGAGTTCACGACCGGCAACAAAAAACTCAAAGCGATCGGTCACGAAAGGATCCTCGTCATTACGACGGGCCAGGGGGGAGACCTCCGTGGGGTAAGCAGTAATGAAGGTCGGCTGTTCCAGTCGGTGTTCCGCGGTTTTTTCAAAGATCTCTATCTGGATTTTGCCAAGCCCCCAGGCGTCGCTAACCTCGATGCCCAGGCCCTCGGCAACGCCTTTTGCCGTTTCGCGCTCAGCGATGTCCGCAGCGCTCAAGGACGGGTTGTGAGCCAGGATAGCGTCGATAACGGTCATGCGGGCGAAGGGCTTGGAAAAATCGAAGACCTGCCCCTGATACGTCACCTGCTGCGTACCCAGAACCTCCTCCGTGAGACCCCGGAGCATGGCTTCTGTCAGATCCATGGCATCGCGATAATCCGCGTAGGCCCAGTAATACTCGAGCATGGTGAATTCCGGGTTGTGCCGGGTAGACAGGCCCTCGTTGCGAAAATTGCGGTTGATTTCATAGACCCTCTCGAAGCCACCCACCGTCAGGCGTTTGAGATACAGCTCCGGCGCAATGCGCAGGTACATCGTCAGGTCCAGGGCATTGTGGTGTGTCACAAAGGGCTTTGCCGCCGCGCCGCCGGGAATCGGCTGCATCATCGGTGTCTCCACCTCCATAAACTCCCGGGCATCCATGAATTTCCGGATGTAGCTGATAACCTTTGAGCGGGTACGAAATACATCCCGGGAACTCTCATTAACGATGAGATCGACGTAGCGCTGACGATAGCGCAGTTCCTGATCCGCAAGGCCATGGTATTTGTCCGGCAGGGGACGCAGCGCCTTGGTCAGAAGTCGCGCCTCGCGCATATTGATGTAGAGATCCCCTTTACCCGAGCGGTGCAGAGGCCCCCGGGCCGCCACGATGTCACCGAGATCCCAGCTCTTGATGGCGGCAAGGGTATCCTCATCAAGCCCCTTGCGATCGACGTATAGCTGGATCTGCCCCTCGCCATCCTGAATCAGCAAAAAGGCACCGCGATTGCGAATAAGCCGACCGGCAACGGCGAACTCTTCGCTGCGCGCTTCCAGGGTGGCTTTATCGTCTTCGGCATAATCCCGCTGCAGCTGAGCCGCAGTGGCGCTTCGGCGAAAATCGTTGGGAAAGGGATTACCCTGCTCCCGCAGACCGGCGAGCTTGCCCCGCCGCTCTGCAATGAGCTTGTTTTCATCCTCAGCAGTTTGCGGCGCTGTGTTGTCTGTATCACTCATAAATTCTTTCCCGACTCCTGACGAACCCGTTCGAAACAGAACGCATCCGTTAGCTATCTATCACTCGTCTGTCGCTTATCGGTCGTCTGTCGACCGATTCCTCAAACCGTATCCGGCATTACAGCCCGCTCTTCAGAGAGGCCTCGATAAACTGATCGATATCCCCGTCAAGCACCGCCTGGGTGTTGCTGGTTTCAACGTTGGTGCGCAGGTCCTTGATTCGCGAGGCATCGAGAACATAGCTGCGGATCTGGCTTCCCCAGCCTATGTCTGCCTTGTTGTCTTCCATGATCTGTTTTTCTTCGTTGCGCTTGAGAATTTCCATCTCGTACAGCTTGCCCCGAAGAAGCTTCATGGCGTTGTCCCGGTTCTGATGCTGAGAGCGCTCCGTCTGGCATTGCACGACAATCCCCGAGGGATTGTGGGTCAGACGCACCGCTGAATCGGTTTTGTTGACGTGCTGCCCGCCAGCGCCGCTGGCGCGGTAGGTATCCACGCGCAGATCCGCCGGGTTGATCTCAATCTCGATGTTGTCGTCGATCTCCGGCGCCACAAATACCGAGGCGAAGGAGGTATGGCGACGATTCCCGGAATCAAAGGGCGACTTGCGCACCAGGCGATGCACACCGGTCTCCGTGCGGAGCCAGCCAAAAGCGTATTCACCGGTAAACTTGATGGTCGCGCTCTTGATGCCCGCAACGTCTCCCCCGGAGGCTTCGATTAACTCCGTGGAAAACCCCTTGGCCTCACCCCAGCGCAGATACATGCGCAGGAGTATCTCCGCCCAATCCTGAGCTTCCGTGCCGCCGGAACCCGACTGAATATCGAGAAAGGCGTTATTGGGATCCATCTCGCCATTGAACATGCGCCGGAACTCAAGCTTCTCCAGCACCTTGAGGAGTCCCTGAATTTCCTGCTCCAGCTCCGCGACGGCGGCCTCGTCATCCTCCTCCGCGGCCATCTCAATGAGATCGAGGGTATCGGACGCCCCCGTGTCCAGGGCGTCAATGGAGCTCACGATAGCTTCCAGGGAGGAGCGCTCCCGGCCAAGATCCTGGGCCCGCTCGGGGTTGTCCCAAACGCTGGGTTCCGCCAGCTCGAGCTCTACTTCCGAAAGACGTTCCCGTCGCTGATCGACGTCAAAGATACCCCCTAAGCACGTCCGTACGTGCCTCGATATCCTTGAGACTTTGAATAAGGGGATTGATCTCCAACATAGAAAACGCCTGCCAAAAAAAGGTCGCTATTCTACCTTAGGGAAGGCCCAAAGAGACATCTTCAGAGCGCTTCGATTTGCTCCACCAGCAGCTGCAGGCGCCGCTCACCGCGGAAATGATTCACATCCAGGCGATAGGCGAGACGGACTTCCTTGACGGAGGGGTCGGGCCAGCGCTCCACATCAATCCCAAAGGCAATCGCATCCAGGGAAGCGCCATCACCGGGTTTGGCGAGGCTCATCTTCAGATGACGCTCTCCGACGATGCGCTGGGAGCGCAGCTCAAACACGCCGTCAAACAGCGGCTCGGGGAACATCTGGCCCCAGGGACCCGCCTGGCGCAGCATTTCCGCCGTAGTGAGATCGAAGTCCTCGGGGGTCAGCTCCCCATCACTGTCGAGCACAGGCTCGAGGTTCAATCCGCCGGCCTTTTCCACCGCGGCGGTAAAAGCCTCGGCAAAATCGTCAAAATGGGCCTCCGGCAGCGACAGCCCCGCGGCCATGGCGTGCCCGCCAAAACGGTCAATAAGGCCCGGGTGCCCCGTGGCGACCTCGTCGAGCAGATCCCGAAGATGCATACCGGGAATACCGCGTCCCGAGCCCTTGAGCTCGCCCTCACCGCTGTGGGCAAAGGCGATAACAGGACGATGAAAACGATCCTTGATGCGCGAGGCCAGAATACCCACGACACCCTGATGCCAATGAGGATCGTGAAGCACCAGGGCCGCCGGCAGGTCCGCATCCTCCAGCCTGAGGGCTGCCAGGGCCGCGAGGGCCTCCTCCTCCATGCCCCGCTCAATACGCTGACGCTCCCGGTTCATGCCGTCGAGCTGCAACGCAATGCGTCGCGCCTCCTGGGGATCATCAGCGAGGAGACATTCAATACCCAGAGACATATCGTCCAGGCGTCCTGCGGCATTCAAGCGGGGACCCGCGGCAAAACCCAGGTCGCTGGCCACCACCAGGAGAGGATCCCGCCCCGCCACGCTGAGGAGCGCGTTGATGCCGGCACGGGCACGACCGCTGCGCATCCGTGCCAGCCCCCCTTCCACAAGAATGCGGTTGTTGTGATCCAGGGGCACCACGTCGGCCACGGTGCCCAGGGCAACAAGATCAAGAAAGGCACCCAGGTGGGGCGTCTCCAGGCCCCGCCGGGCAAACCAGCCCTCGTCGCGAAGGCGGCTGCGCAGGGCCAGGAGCAGGTAGAACATCACGCCTACCCCCGCCAGCGCCTTGCTGGGAAACGCACACCCCGTCTGGTTGGGGTTTACGATGGCTGTGGCTCTGGGTAACTCCTTTCCCGGCAAATGGTGATCGGTAATCAGAACCTCAATCCCCAGGGCATTGGCGGCATCCACACCATCGACGGATGAAATGCCGTTGTCCACGGTAATAATCAGGTCCGGTTGTCGCTGGGCTCCCAGGGCAACGATGCCCGGCGTAAGGCCGTAGCCAAATTCAAAGCGGTTAGGCACCAGGTAATCGACATGGCTTGCGCCGAACTGACGAAGCGCTTTGATAGCGAGCGCGGTGCTCGTTGCCCCATCGGCATCAAAGTCACCGACGATGAGAATGCGCTCATCCCGGTCGAGGGCCTCATGGAGTCGCTCCGTAGCCGCCGGCAAACCCGTCAGCAGTGACGGAGGGTGAAGGGCTGACAGGGCAAGATCCAATTCCCCGGCGTCTTGCACCCCCCGGGCGGCAAAAACACGCGCAAGAATGGGCGGCAGTTCCCTAAGACTCTCTGCGCCGCTACAGTCCCGTCGGCTGATATTCCGGGTTCCGCGGGACAATTAGGCGCCCAGGTGGCCGGACATAAAGCGCTGCACGGCAGCGATATCGTTCGGCAACACATCAAAGTGCTCCGAGCGCTCAAAGAGATCTGCCAGATGCACCGGCAGCTGGGCTGTCGTGCCCACGGCCGACGCCTTGATAGCGTCAGGGAACTTGGCGGGGTGAGCGGTAGCCAGGGTTACCCACGGTGTCTGCGTGTTTGCCCCCGGCTGGGTTGCCGCCGCGTAACCGATGGCACTGTGGGGATCCAGGAGGTATTCGGTCCTCCCCCAGACATCCGCAATGCAGGCCAGGGTCTGGGCATCATCCACCCGGTGACTCGCAAACAGCTGTCGGGCCTTTTCCATGGCGGCGTCCGAAAGCGTAATATCACCGTCGTCAAAGGCCGCCATCAACGAGGCAATCGCTGCTCCGTCACGCTCGTAAAGATCAAACATCAGTCGCTCAAAGTTGCTCGATACGGAGATATCCATGCTGGGCGAGAGCGTGTGTTCCAGGGTCTGCCGCGCGTAATCACCGGTGCTCAGGAGGCGGTGGAGCACATCATTGCGATTTGTTGCGATCATCAATTGCGCCACGGGAAGACCCATCTTGGACGCGAGATACCCCGCAAAAATATCACCGAAATTCCCCGTAGGAACGGAGTAAGCGGCAGCGCGATGGGGTGCGCCCAAGCGCAGGCCCGCGTAAAAATAATAGACAATCTGCGCCATGATGCGCGCCCAGTTGATGGAGTTGACCGCCACCAGCCGTCGCCCGTCAGGCAGAAAGCTCTGATCCCGAAAACTGGCTTTCACCATCGCCTGACAATCATCGAAGTTACCCTCGATAGCCAGATTGTGAATTGTCGGCGCGCTGAGCGTCGTCATCTGCCGTCGCTGCACCTCGGACACGCGCCCATGAGGGTGAAGAATAAAGATGTCGATATTCTCGCAGCGCTCACAGCCCGCGATGGCTGCTGAGCCCGTATCCCCCGAGGTCGCGCCCATAATGACGACCTTCTCACCACGGCGTTTGAGTATCGCGTCCAGCAAACGACCCAGAAGCTGGAGGGCAAAATCCTTAAAGGCCAGCGTAGGTCCATGAAAAAGCTCCAACACCCATTGATTGTGATCGAGCTGCACCAGGGGGGCGACGGCGGAGTGGCGGAACACGGCATAGGTGTCATCAATGATTTCCCGCAGTTCTTCGCCAGTAAAAGCCTCCTCCACAAAGGGCAGCAGGATGCGGTGCGCCAGGGAGGGGTAATCGAGAGACGCCATTGCCTCAAGTTCCGCAGAGGTGAAACTGGGCAGGCTCTCGGGGACATAGAGGCCGCCGTCACTGGCTAAACCGGTGAGAAGCACCTCCTCAAAACTCAGCGTTGGTGCCGAACCGCGAGTACTTATGTAACGCACAGCTTTCCCTCTAGTCTAAGGATTCTATTCGGATGCAATGGGGTTCCGTGATGCCCGGCAAGGCCGAAATAGCCGCCACGGCTCTGCGCAGCGCGTCCTCCCGGGCCGTATTTGTCAGCACAACCACGGGCACCGTAGCCGCTGCCGCTTTTGGCGGCTTTTGTATAAGCGCTTCGATGCTAATGCCTTCTGCGCCCAGGCAGCTGGCCAGCTGAGACATCACCCCCGGACGATCCTCGGCCTGCAAGCGAAGGTACCAGGCACTGCTCACCGCCTCCATGGGCAGCGTTGGCAACGCCTTTAGCGCTTTGACCGGCACGCCAAGACAGTGCACGGGCTCTGCACCGGCCCGGGCGAGATCCACAATATCGGCGACCACCGCCGACGCGGTTGGCAGGCGCCCGGCTCCCGCTCCGGAGTACACGGTCTCTCCTGCGGCATGCCCCTCCAGGCGCACGGCATTGAGTACCCCGTCCACGTTGGCCAGGAGAGCATCTTTGGGAAGCAGTGTGGGATGTACACGGAGCTCGACGCCGTCGGCATGCGCCTTGGCGATACCCAGATGCTTGATGCGATACCCCAACTCGTCGGCGAACTGAATATCCGCCGGCGTTACCGCACTGATGCCCTCACAGAAAACCCCCGAAAAGTTCAAGGGCGTAGAGAAGGCCATGGCCGCAAGAATACTGAGTTTATGCGCCGCATCGACGCCCTCAACGTCAAAAGTGGGGTCGGCTTCGGCGTAACCTAAGGCCTGGGCTTCCGCCAGAACATCGTCAAAGGAGCGCTGGTGAGCGCCCATTTCGGTCAGGATGAAATTCCCTGTGCCGTTGATAATCCCCGACACCTCCGTCACGGTGTTCGCGGCCATACCGTCGCGCAGGGCCTTGAGTATGGGTATGCCGCCGGCAACCGCGGCCTCGCAAAGGAGACTCTGACCACACTCCTCCGCAAGGGCCAGGAGTGCGTTACCGTGCTCGGCTATCAACGCCTTATTGGCCGTGACTACGGACTTTCCACTGCGCAGTGCGGTCTCAACAAGATCTCTGGCCAGCTCTGTCCCGCCGATACATTCGACGAGCACATCAACATCCTCTGCCTGCGCCACCTCCAAGAGATCGCGATGCACCGGCACATCCCCCAGGGGGCAGTCATCCCGGTCCCGCCGGGCACCGACGCGCGTCAGGGCCAGGGGGCGGCCCGCGCGGCTCGCCAACAGAGAAGCCTGATCGCGGAGCAGCTCGATGGTGCCGCCTCCGACAGTGCCGTTGCCGCAGACTCCAATACGCAATGCGCTCATGCTAAAAAACTCTCCAAATACTGCTTGTTGTGGATGCCGCGTTTAATACTATGGCGGTGAGATCAGCGGACGCCTTAGCCCTCGCTGACGCCGTCCTCGCGGAACATACGCTTGATATTGCGGATCGCCTGACGAGTTCGGTGCTCGTTCTCAATCAGCCCGAAGCGCACATAACCCTCGCCATACTCACCAAAGCCGATGCCGGGTGACACGGCCACCTTGGCCTCGCGAATCAGCTTTTTACTGAATTCCAGAGATCCCATCTCCCTGTAGGCCTCGGGTATCTGCGCCCAGACAAACATGGTCGCCTTGGGGGGCGTAACCGGCCAGCCGCTCGCGGTGAGCCCCTCGCAAAGCACATCGCGGCGGGACTGGTACATAGCGTTGATCTCCGACACGCAGCTCTGATCTCCCTCCAGGGCTGCGATCGCGGCTACCTGAATCGGCGTGAACATGCCGTAATCCAAATAGGATTTCATGCGCGCCAGGGCGCCCACCAGGGTAGTGTTCCCGCAGCAAAAGCCGATGCGCCAGCCGGGCATATTGTAGCTCTTTGACATGCTGAAGGTTTCAACGGCCACCTCTCGCGCCCCCTCCACCTGCAGAATCGACGGCGCGACATAGCCGTCGAAGCACAAATCGGCATAGGCAAGATCCTGCACCACCCAGATTTGATGCTCCCGGGCAATATCCACCACCTTCTCAAAAAATGGCAGTTCGACACAGTGGGTCGTGGGATTGGAGGGAAAGTTCAGCACCAGCATCTTCGGCTTGGGCCAGCTGTTGCGAATAGCGCTCTCCAGTTCCTGAAAAAACTCCTCCTCGTCGCCCATGGGTACATGGCGGATATCCGCACCGGAGATCACAAAGCCATAGGGATGGATGGGATAGGAAGGATTGGGTACCAGGATCGCGTCTCCGGGCCCCGTAGTCGCCAGGGCAAGGTGCGCAAGCCCTTCTTTTGAGCCCAGAGTGACAATGGCCTCCGTGTCCGGGTCGAGCTCCACATCGTAACGTTTGCGATACCAGTCACAGATCGCCTTGCGCAGACGGGGAATACCCTTGGACTGGGAGTAGCGGTGGGTATCCGGACGCTGGGCCGCCTCCACCATTTTCTCGACAATATGGGCCGGCGTGGGCTGGTCGGGATTGCCCATACCAAAATCAATAATGTCTTCCCCCGCAGCGCGGGCCGCCTGCTTCAGGTCGCCGACGATACTGAAAACATAGGGAGGAAGGCGCTCAATGCGCTGAAATTGCTGTTCCACGGGTACTCGCTGTCGCTGGGTGACTGATAAGAAACTATGCTGTGCAGAGCTGTTTAACTCTCGGCGCTGTTCAACATGCAGCGCCGTTTAAAAACGACTGAACAGCGCTGTTAAGCACTTCACTGAAAGCGTCGCGCCGATGCGCCTCTGCGCTCTGCGACGCTATTGTAAACCCAGCACGGCCATCAAATCATCGGCGCTCTTATAGCCGGGAATCATTTCACCCGACGGCGTAACAATCGCCGGGGTGCCACGTACGCCGATTTGCTGTCCCAGGGCAAACTGATCTGCCACGGGGTTGCCGGGGCATACGTTCTCTTCGAGTTCTTCACGGTTTTTAAATGCCGTCAGGGTCGCCTGGCGGTCATCGGCACACCAGGCGCTGGCAAGCTGCCTAAAACCCGGGGAACCAATACCCTGCCGCGGGTAAGCCAGGTAGCGTACTTCGACGCCGCGACGATTTAACTCCGGGACTTCCTTGTGCAGCTTCTGGCAGTAAAAGCAGGAGACGTCGGTAAACACAGTGATCTGACTGCGAGTTTCGCCCTCCGCAGGAAACACAATGACATCTTTCTCCGCGACAGCTGCGACGGCCGCCTTGCGGTCATTGGAGCGCTGCTGCTCTCCAAGATTCACAAGCCCCGTGAGCCCGACGTTATAGAGATCACCCACAAGAAAATAATCACCGCTCTCGGTGGCGTACACCGTCGGCCCCTGCACGATACCGACGCGATAGAGGCCGGGGAGCTCACTGGTCTCGACGCTTCTCACCTCAAGACCAATCTGTGGCGCACCCAGCCGCAGACGGAGTTTCTTTTCGATGGCGGGATCAACGCCCTCGGCGGCGCTCGCTGCGTAGGAGAAACCCAGAGCGCTCAAACCCAGCCCCAGGAAGAGGCTCAGGACTGTCTGGCGAAGGGAAGTCCGGCGTAAATACATGACATGAGTCCCATTGCTTGGCCGCTACCCACGGCGATTAAAGTGCTTGCTTAAAGGTCTGATTGTAACAGTGTTCAATAGTTCACTCAGCAAAAGATGGTGGGTCGCCCGGCAGACGCCCAAGCTAACAACGCCACTGAGGAAACATGGCCAAGGGCAATTATCCCCGGGGGTGATGCTTTGCGTGGAGACTCTGGAGACGCTGCCGGGCAACGTGGGTATAGATCTGCGTGGTGCTCAGATCACTGTGCCCCAGGAGCAACTGCACAACCCGCAGGTCAGCCCCATGATTCACCAGATGCGTGGCAAAGGCATGTCGTAAGACATGGGGCGAGATGGGTTTGCGGATACCCGCCGTCATCGCGTGCTGCTTGATGCGATGCCAGAAGGTTTGCCGTGTCATCTCCCTGGCGCGACGACTGGGAAACAGGACATCCGATGACGTTTCACCCAACAGTTCCGGCCTCACGTCCCGAAGGAACCGCTGCAACCAATGGAGCGCTTCCTCACCGATGGGCACAAGACGCTCCTTCCCGCCTTTACCCACAATACGCAGCACCCCCTGGTTGAGACTGAGCTGTGAAAGGGTCAATCCCGTGAGCTCCGATACACGCAGACCACAGGCATAAAGCAGCTCCAACATGCAGCGGTCGCGAAATCCGATGGGGTCATCAAGCTTCGGCGCTTTAAGCAGGGCATCAACATCTACCTCGGACAGGGTTTTGGGAAGGGGGCGCCCCAGACGGGGGCTGTCCAGACCCAGCGTAGGATCCGTATCGAGCTGCCCGCTGCGAAGCAGATACCGATAAAAGCCCCGAAGACAGGATAGCGCCCGGGCCGCAGACCTTGGGGAGCTCTTTTTTTCCAGGAGACTGGCCAGGTACGCCTCAATGTCGCTGCGCTCAATCTGCGTAGCGGTGCGCTGGCGGCTCAACGCCCAACGGGCGAAGGCCTGAAGATCCCTGCGATAGGCAGCCAGCGTGTTTTCGCTCAAACCCTTTTCCATCCAGACCGCGTCCAGATAGCTTTCGAGCAGGGGAGAATCGATGGAATGGGTGGCGTCTGACATGCGCAGAGCTTAGCAAACCTGTCCCTGAACAGCGGTATGGGCGAGCGCCGGGCACAAAAAAGCGGCCGGTCCCGGAGGACGACCGCTTTCGGGTCTTGCTGTTTTTGTTGCTGCTGTTGGAGCTATTGTTGCTGCTGTTGTTGGTTTTGCTGCCGTTATCGGAAGGTCGCTGAGGCGACCCCCGGCATCAACCCAGCTTTTCTTTGATACGCGCGGAACGACCGGAACGCTCACGGAGGTAGTAGAGCTTCGCCTGACGAACATCACCGCGACGCTTCACCTCGATGGACTCCAGAAGACGCGAATAAGTCTGGAAAGTACGTTCGACGCCCACACCGTGAGAAATCTTGCGCACGGTGAAAGCTGAATTCAGACCGCGGTTACGCTTGCCCAGCACAACTCCTTCAAAAGCCTGAAGACGCTCGCGGCTGCCTTCTTTTACCTTGACCTGAACAACAACGGTATCGCCGGGGGCGAAATCCGGCAGTTCTTTGTTCATCTGCTCAGCGTCAAGCTGAGAAATTATTGCGTTAGTGCTCATTTTCTTGCTCCCAAACTCCCTGCGATTGCCCACGGGACAATCCTGTAAAAAAAATTCTCTGCTTTGACCGCCGCTCAAGCGACGGATCAAAGGCTTGTGCCTGCCCCGCAGCGCGGCCTACACCGCATCCTGCTGGTATTCCGCGAGGAGCTTCTGCTCTTCGGCGGTTAACTGTCGCTTCTGTTCCAGCGCGTCCAGAAGATCCGGACGCCTTTCCCAGGTTCTTCCCAGGGCCTGCTTCAGGCGCCAGCGCCGAATCGCCGCGTGGTCTCCGCTTAACAATACGTCGGGAACATCCTGCCCTTCGTACTGCTCTGGCCGCGTAAAATGCGGACAGTCCAACAAACCCTGCGCAAAGGAATCCTCAGCTGCCGAATCCTCGTGTCCCAACACGCCCGGTAGGAGACGCGCCACCGCATCAATCACTACCAGCGCAGCTAATTCTCCGCCGCTCAACACATAATCACCGATGGAAAGCTCTTCATCCACCGCCGATCGAATCAGACGCTCATCGACACCTTCATAGCGCCCGGCGAGCAATACCATTCCCGGCAGCTCCGCCAACTCCTTTGCCCGCCCATGGTCAAACCTTTGACCCTGGGGGGATAAATAAATCACCGTGGCCCCGTCACCTGCGAACTCACGTCCCGCTTCCAGCGCGGCTGCCAGGGGCTCGGGCCTCATGACCATGCCCGGACCGCCGCCGTAGGGGCGGTCATCAACGCTGCGATGCCGATCGAGGGTGTAATCCCGCGGGTTGATTGCGGTCAAGCTCAGACGCTCGTCTCGCACCGCCCTGCCCGTTACACCCAAGTCTCTCACCAGGCCCAGCATCTCGGGAAACAGGCTGACCATCGCAACCCGCATCAATCCTCCGGGTGCCAATTGACGGTCATCGTTCCCGCTTCCGTATCCACCGCCAGCACAACGCTGTCGGGAAGATACGGGATGAGACGCTCTCGCTCATCGATGCTGCCCTCGCTGGAGCGCAACACCAGTACGTCGTTGGCACCCGTCTCCAGGAGGTGGTCGACCTCACCGAGCAGCAATCTTTGCTCCCCGTGCTCACACCACACCTGCAAACCCTGTAGCTGGTGCCAGTAATACTCGTCGGATGCCAAAACCGGCAGTTCCGACTGGGGCACCCAGATTTCGGTGCCCCGGAGCAGCTCGGCGTCCGTGCGGTTATCTACCCCGACGACCCTTGCTACCCATCCCTTGCCCTGGCTGCGGCCATCGACAAGCTCTATTGTTTCCAGTTGCCCCCGCCGCAAAACCTGATGATGGCGGAAGGCAAAAAAATTATCGGGTGGGTCGGTGAAAACCTGCACCTTGACCCATCCCTTGATGCCGTAGGCGCCGGTAATCTTACCGGCCAGAAGCATCTGATTCTCGGGCGTATTCATGCCCGAGAGGCCGTTACGCCGCTTCGCTGCTCGTCTCAGCGACACTGAGCAGCTTGGCTACACGGGCAGACAGCTGTGCACCCTGACCCTGCCAGTACTCGATACGCTCGCGATCGACGCGCAGACGCTCTTCCTGTCCACGGGCCACGGGGTTAAAAAAGCCCACGCGCTCGATAAAACGGCCATCGCGCGAACGGCGGCTGTCCGTGACGGTTAAATGGTAGAAAGGTCGCTTCTTGGCGCCACTACGTGAAAGTCGAATTGTTACCATTGCCTTGTCAACTCACTCCTGCGACAAGCTGTAAGCCCCGCCAATACTGGCGTCTGGCCACAGACTATCGCCTAATAATCAATAAAATCGGGTAACCGGCCAGCACCAGGCTTTCCGGACCCCTGCGAAAGGTGGCGCATCATACAGAAAAGCGAAGGCGTAGGAAAGCCCTTCGGACCCTGATTTTTTCAATAACTGCGGGAGCTTAGGGGGCCCCAGGGGGCCTATCGCATGGGCGGGAAACCACCGCCACCGGGGGGCATCATTCCGCCCATACCACGCATCATTTTCTCCATGCCCCCTCCCTTCATTTTCTTCATCATTTTAGCCATCTGTTTATGCTGCTTGAGAAGACGGTTGAGGTCCTGAACCTGGGTACCGGAACCCCGGGTGATACGACGCTTCCGGGTCCCCTGAATGAGCTCAGGGTTCCGACGCTCCCGAGGCGTCATGGAGTTGATCATGGCTTCCATGCGGGCGAAGGACTTGTTGTCAATCTGCGACTGCGCGGCCTGGGCCATACCTGCCATGCCGGGCATTTTGTCCAGCATGCTCGCCATGCCGCCCATGTTGTTCATTTGCTGGAGCTGATCGCGAAGATCCTCCAGATCAAACTTCTTCCCTTTCTTGACCTTGCGCGCCAGTTTTTCGGCCTTCACCCGGTCAACTTTCTGCTCTACTTCCTCAATGAGGGAGAGCACGTCGCCCATACCGAGAATGCGGGAAGCGAGGCGATCGGGGTGAAAGGGATCCAGGGCTTCGGTTTTTTCACCGACGCCCAGGAACTTGATGGGCTTACCGGTGATCTGGCGTACGGACAATGCGGCACCGCCACGGCTATCCGCGTCCACCTTGGTCAACACCACCCCCGTGAGAGGCAGGGCCTCGCCAAAGGCTTTTGCGGTGTTCGCAGCGTCCTGACCCGTCATGGCATCGACCACAAACAGGGTTTCCACGGGCGTCACGGCTTTTTCCAGGGCCGCGATTTCCGCCATCATGTCCGCATCCACCGCCAGACGCCCGGCGGTATCCACAATCAGAACATCGCTGAATTGAATCCGCGCGTGTTCCCGCGCCGCCAGCGCGATATCCACGGGCTTTTGGTCCACGGATGAGGGGAAGAAATCAACGCCTACTTCTGCCGCGAGGGTTTCCAGTTGCTTGATGGCCGCCGGGCGGTACACGTCGGCACTAACCACCGTGACCTTCTTCTTATCCCGCTCCTTCAGGAGTCTGGCCAGCTTGGCAGCGGAGGTCGTTTTACCGGCACCCTGCAAACCGGCAAGCAAGATCACTGCCGGTGGTTGCGTCGACAGATCCAGCCCCTCGTTTGCCGCCCCCATGACCGACTCAAGTTCGGCCTGGACGATCTTCAAAAAGGCCTGACCGGGGCTGAGGCTGCTCATCACCTCCTGTCCCAGGGCACGCTCCTTCACGGAGTTCACAAACTGCGTGACCACCGGCAGCGCAACATCGGCCTCCAGCAGCGCCATGCGCACTTCCCGCAAGGTGCCCTGAATATTGTCTTCGCTGAGGCGCGCCTTACCCGTGACGCTGCGAAGGCTTTGGGTTAATCGCTCGGAGAGATTTTGAAACATGGAGTCAACGGTCCTCTTGGGGAGCGCGCTCTGGACATTCGAGCCGGCGCGCTATTGATTACGCAGTAACAAGTCGGTACAAGGGTGCGCAAGTATACGCGCCGCGGAGCCGGCCCCCAAACCCATGTCCATAGCTTTTCTCGCCTTCATCGCCGCCTTGCTTTATCTCGCCGCTGCGGGCCTCCAGTTAGTGAGCGCTCTGCAGCACAACGGCAACATCAGTCGCAGCCTGATCGTCATTGCGGTCTTTGCCCTGGGCTGCCATGCCTTCCTCACCTGGCACAATATTTTTGATCACGACGGCATGGATTTTGGTTTTTTCCGGATCTTTTCATTGATCTTTCTGGGTATTAACGCCGCCTGCCTCCTGGCCCTGACCAAACGTCCCCTCCAGAACCTCCTGATCATTCTTTTTCCCCTTTCGGCCGTCGCAGTGCTGATTTCCACCCTGGGCCCGGACACGGGCGCCCTGGAGCATCGCGTGCCCCTGGGCGTGGCCGCACACATTGGCAGCTCCGTTGTGGCTTATTCCATTCTCACCCTTGCGGCCATCCAGGCGGCGCTTCTGGCCGCACAGGATGCGCAGCTCAAACGCCGCCAGATGGGGGGATTGCTCAGCGTACTCCCTCCCCTGCAATTGATGGAGAGCATGCTCTTTGAACTTATCTGGGTCGGCTTTATCGCGCTTACCCTATCCATTGGTACCGGTGTGGTGTTCATGCAGGATATTTTTGCGCAACATCTGGTGCACAAGACAGTCCTGAGCATCGCCGCCTGGATACTTTTTGCGGTACTTCTCTGGGGCCGCTACTGGCTGGGATGGCGGAGCCAGACCGCGGTGCGCCTCACGGTGACGGGGTCGACAGTTTTAATGCTGGCTTTCCTCGGATCCAAACTCGTCCTCGAGCTGGTGCTGGAGAGAGGCTGAATTGAACGACGCTCCCCTGGGCCTTCTGTTTGCTGTTCTGGCCGCCCTGATTCTCATGTCCGGATTTTTCTCGAGTTCCGAGACCGGCATGATGTCCCTGAACCGCTATCGCCTGAAACATCTGCGCAAGCAGCACCATAAGGGCGCCATGCGGGCAAGCAAGCTGCTGGAGCGACCCGACCGGCTCATTGGTCTGATCCTCATCGGCAACAACCTGGTGAATATCGCCGCCTCGGCAATTGCCACAGTGATTGCGATTCGTCTCTACGGTGATGCCGGCATTGTGATTGCGACTATTCTGCTGACGCTGGTCATTCTGATATTTGCCGAGGTCACGCCTAAAACCATAGCGGCGCTGTATCCGGAAAAGATCGCTTTTCCTGCCAGCGTTGTGTTACTGCCGCTCATGCGGCTGCTCATACCCCTGGTCGCCATCGTTAACTGGGTGACCAACGGATTGCTACGCCTCCTGGGCATCAACACCAACGAGGCGGGAGAAGAGCGGGTTTCCCGGGAGGAACTGAGAACCATCGTGTCTGATCCCGACGCCATGATTCCCCAGCGACACCGGGGCATGTTGGTCAACATCCTCGATCTCGAAGGCGTCACCGTCGATGACATCATGGTGCCCCGGAACGAGTTCTACGGCATCGATCTTGATGAGAGCGATGAATGCATTCTCGAGACCATCCACCGCAGCAGTCACACGCTCCTGCCGGTCTGGCGCGAGGACAGCAACAACATTGAGGGTGTGCTGCACTTACGGAATGTCAGCCGCGTAGTGGATCGCGATGGACTATCGCGCAGCGGCTTGATAGCTGCCCTCGACAAGCCCTATTTCATTCCCGAAAGCACCCCCCTGCACACGCAGCTGCGCAACTTCCAGCAAAAGAAGTTCCGCCTGGCGCTGGTCGTTGACGAGTACGGTGATGTTATCGGCCTGGTCGCCGTCGCAGATATTCTTGAAGAGATCGTCGGAGAATTTACCTCCAACCTCAGCGACAGCTCCGACGAAATTTATCCCCAGCGTGATGGCAGCTACGTCTTTGATGGCGGCGCCAGCGTCCGGGACATTAACAAGGCACTCAAATGGGAATTGCCAACAGATGGTCCCAAAACCCTGTCAGGCCTGGTACTGGAGTACCTTGAGTCCTTTCCCGATGGCAACGCGGGACTGCGTATCAGCAATTACTGTTTCGAAATCCTCGAACTCGAGGGGAACGTGGTGAGAGCTGTTAAAGGCCGCCCCTCGGAATAGCTGCTTCAAGGGGCCGATACCCTACAGCAGTTTGATGGGATTATCGGCCTCGCGTCGTGCCTTTGCCAGCGCCAGCATCTCACGCTTTTTCATCGCACTGGCCATAAACCAATCGGTGATCTCCTCGGCACTGCGATAGCAACCCATGCAGATGTCGTTCTCATCCAGGGCACAGATGGACACGCAGGGTGACGCCGGCTCCTCAGCGCCTGAGAGCCCTGTCGCATGCTCGTCACGCTCACTCATCCCCAAGGGCCTCCAGTTCTTCCTGAAAACGCACAGCGTTAGCCGAGTAATGCTCGGCATTAAGAGACAACATTGCCTGCTGTTCAGCGCTGAGGGTTTTCTTGATGACGCCCGGGGCCCCCAGAACCATGGATCCGTCGGGCACTTCCATGCCTTCGGTGACCAGTGCGTTGGCACCGATGAGACAGTTCTTGCCAATTCTGGCACCGTTAAGCACCACGGCATTAATGCCCACCAGAGAGCCGTCGCCGATAGTGCAGCCGTGGATCATGGCATTGTGGCCTACGGTGACGTTCTTGCCGATGACCGCTGGGAATCCCGGGTCTGCGTGGATGACCGTGCCGTCCTGAATATTACTGCCGGCACCCACCTCGATGGCCTCCACATCGCCACGAAGGACGCAGGAAAACCAGACACTGCTGTTGCTTCTCAGTGTCACCTGACCGATAACCGCCGCGTTGGGTGCCACGAAGTGGCCTTCCCCCTCCAGGGTCGGACTGAGATCTCCAAGTTTGTACAGCATGCTATATCCTTCTATGTCGGCTGTGTCTGCGATGTTTGCCAGGCCGGCTTACCGCAACCGTAATCACGGCCCTACCCCCACTAACCGGTAGGCATTCAATGGGAGTCACCCCATACTCTGGGACCGATAATAGTCCTCGGCGAAGGCATCCAAACGCTTCTCTTCAATAGCGTCGCGTATGCCACGCATGTGGTCCTGATAGTAATGGAGATTGTGCAAGGTGTTGAGCTGGGAGCCGAGAATCTCGTTACATTTGTCCAAATGATGGAGATAGGCTCGGCTGAAGTTGGCGCAGGTATAGCAGCCGCAGTTCTCGTCCAGGGGCGCCGTGCTGTGACGGTGCCGGGCGTTACGTATCTTGATCGTGCCCGACGATGTAAACAGATGACCGTTGCGGGCATTGCGCGTGGGCATCACGCAATCAAACATATCAATGCCCCGTCGAACTCCTTCCAAAAGATCTGCCGGCGTGCCCACGCCCATGAGATACCGCGGATACTCCTCGGGCATCAGGGGCTGCAGGGTTTCAAGCACCGAGAGCATCTCATCTTTGGGCTCTCCCACGGAGAGGCCACCAATGGCATAACCGTCAAAGCCGATCTCCACCAGCCCCTCTAAAGATCGCGCCCGCAAGTCGCCATACATACCGCCCTGGACGATGCCAAAGAGTGCCGCCTTGCTGTCACCGTGAGCCGCGCGACTGCGCTTCGCCCAGCGCAGGGATAGCTCCATGGATGTTTCGGCCTCTTCGCGAGTCGCCGGATAGGGCGTGCACTCGTCAAAGATCATCACAATATCGCTGCCCAGGGCCCGCTGGATCTCCATGGATTTTTCTGGATCAAGGAACACCTTGTCACCATCCACGGGAGAGCGAAAAGACACCCCCTCCTCGCTGATTTTGCGCATCTCACCAAGGCTGAATACCTGGAATCCACCGGAGTCCGTGAGAATAGGCCCCTGCCACTGCATAAAATCGTGGAGGTCGCCATGGGCGCTGATGACATCCGTGCCCGGGCGAAGCCAAAGGTGGAAGGTATTGCCCAGAATGATTTGGGCGCCCAGGGCTTCCACATCCCGGGGAAGCATGCCTTTTACCGTGCCGTAGGTTCCCACGGGCATAAAGGCCGGCGTCTCCACAACGCCGCGATCGAAATGCAGGCGGGAGCGCCGGGCAACGCCATCGCTGGAAATACGCTCAAACTTCATGCGTCGCGCACGCCCGTCTGGGGTGTAAGAAACATGGCATCACCGTAACTGAAAAAGCGGTAGCGCTCCTTTACCGCTTCGTTGTAAGCGGCAAGCATCAAGTCTTTACCGGAGAACGCGCTCACGAGCATGAGCAGCGTGGATTCCGGCAGGTGAAAATTCGTAACCATGGCATCCACGCAATGAAAGCGGTAACCCGGGTAGATAAACAGCTGCGTATCGCCGACGTAGGGCCCGAGCCGTCCCGACGCCGCGGCCGTCTCTAGGCTGCGCACCGCCGTCGTGCCCACGGCAACCACGCGGCCACCGCGCGCACGGGTGGCCTCAACCGCGTCGCAAACCGCCTGATCTACTTCCAGATACTCGGCGTGCATCTCGTGGTCGCGGATGTCATCGCTGCGCACGGGCTGAAAGGTGCCCGCCCCCACATGCAGGGTGACCTCCGCTCGACGAACACCCAGGGCATCAAGGCGTTTCAGAAGCGCCTCATCAAAGTGCAAACCCGCCGTGGGGGCGGCAACAGCACCATCACGCTGGGCATAGACCGTCTGGTAACGCTCCTTATCCTCGGCGGCATCGGCGCGATCAATGTAGGGCGGCAGAGGCATGTGACCAATGCGCGCCAACAAGGGGCCCAGGCTTTCAGCGCTGGTGATTTTAAACAACTCGCCTTCGCGTCCCTGCACCGTCAGCCGGACATCGGTCGCCGGACTATCAACGTCGGCGGCAAGCGCGATGCTCATGCCGGGCTTGGGCGTCTTGCTGGCTCGGATGTGGGCCAGGGCGCTGCAGTCGCCCGTCAGGCGTTCGATAAGAATCTCAACACGCCCACCGGTTTCCTTGACGCCAAAAAGACGCGCCGGCAGTACGCGGGTGTTATTAAACACGAGAAGATCACCGGCATTCAGTTGCTCGGGAAGATCGGTGAATACCTTGTGCTCAAAGGACTTTTGCATGCCATTCACGCACAGTAAACGACTCGCCGAGCGCTCCGCGAGGGGCGTCTGGGCAATCAGTTCCTGAGGGAGGTCATAGCTAAAATCAGAACGCTGCATGGCTGCGATGGAAACAGATACGCGGGAAACGCGGGAACGCCCCGCGCGATCTGCAGGGTATCGGAAATTATTCTTTGGCTTCCCCGTCCTCTTCGGGCGCGGCTTCTGCCTCGTCCGCAGGAGCCTCGTCTGCCGCGGCTTCTTCCTCGACAGGCGCTTCCTCGGCAGGCGCTTCTTCAGCGACGGCCTCGGCGGGGGCGGGTTCTGCAACCTTGATCAGGCCTTCTTCCAACAGAATCCGTACTTTGTCTTCGCCGTTTACCGGGCGCTTGGCGGCATCTTTGACGGCATAACGCTCATCACCACGCTGAAAGATGCTGTACTCGTCGGTTTTCTTTACCAATGTCATGGTCATACTTCTTTTCTCTCTGTCGTCGCGCGTTTGGGCGCGTGGGCGGATACTCAGTGGGTGCAGGCCCTAGGGGCCCTGCGCGACGGGAGTGTACAGAATCATCCCCCGAATCGACAGCCTGAAAAATCAGGATTTCGGGACTCCCTACGCCTTCTTTGGAAGAACTTCTGGACAATATCTGGCGACAGGGGAAAGGGCGCTGTTATAATCGCGCCCGCTCTGGCCACGGAGCAGCGTTTCACATCAGTGCCGAAGTGGTGAAATTGGTAGACACAGGGGATTCAAAATCCCCCGCCTTAACGGGTGTGCCGGTTCGAGTCCGGCCTTCGGTATGACCTTTTGATAAAGCCTTGAATACAAGCGCTTTTCTTTTGACGCAGCCTCATCGGTCCCTAATTGGGACAAACAGCTGTGACAAAACACGTCTTCCTCCGGCCCTCTGGCTACTACTTTCGCTACGCAATACCGAAGATTTACGCGCGCCTACTGAGTCAACGTGAGCTACGGTATCCTCTAGGAACACATCAGCGCTCGACTGCAAAACGTAGAGCACGAAACATCATATCCGCTGTAGAGCATCTGCTGTCTGCCGTTGAGCGAGGAGATTTGATTCTGTCATCTAGTGACATCAGAGCGCGCGTCCATGCTTACGTCATGGAACAAAGGGAAGCTATCGACGATGACTGGCGAACGCGTCGCACGGACGACGGCTGGTTTAGCAGACACAGTGACGAGCAAACGTTCAGTCCCCAGGAGGATGTCCTACATGATGAACTCAGACTGTTAGATGACGTGCTACGACACAACGCTTACACACGTCCTGAGTTCAAACGGTTTCGTAAGAAACTAGCGGCATTCGTCGGTGTTCCAGAGGAGCAAGCCGTGGCCGACTCGAACCTGGCGGAGGTTAGGCGGGAATGGACGCGAGCCACGCTTGAGCTTTACCGGTATCACCTTGGGCTGTATCGAGGCGAGCCAATGGCTGGTGAGTCAGACTATCTCGGCCAGAATCCGAATGAGCCGGCAAAGCCCACAGGCAAGGAGGAAGACATCCGAACACTGAGTGATTGGGTAGAACCCTTTATCGCCAATCAGATTGAGTCGTCCGAAGCAGGCAAGGATGCGCAAGACCGCTATCGGAAAGCAGTCAATAACTTTGAGGCCCTACTAGGCCCTGTCGCAGCTCCAGACATCACTGGTGAGCACGTCACAACTTTTATGCAGGATATGAAGCGGCTACCAGCGCAACGCAACAAGCGGAAAGCCTATAGAGGGCGGTCAGTGGAGGACCTACTAGCGTCAGAGATTCCAAAGAAGGACCTGTACTCCCCCACTACCATTAACGGGTTCCTACAAGCACTCAGCGGCCTTATGAAATGGCTAAGAGAGTCAAACGATGCGGTGCGAATCAACCCCTTTGATAGCAAGAAGGTAAAGCCCGCACCGAAGGAACGCGGGAGCTACTCAGATGCTGACCTAGAACGCATATTCACAAGTCCAGTGTGGACACCTCAGTCTTCGTACAATCTCAGTTACGGGAACGCGGCCTACTGGTGGCTACCTCTTCTAGCACTGTTCACTGGTGCGCGTCGATCTGAGCTAGTCCAAATGCCGCTGGAACGAGTGCGGGAGATAGAGGGTGTGCTGTGCCTCGATCTAGTGGGCGCTCAACAGGAAGGTTTGCAACTCAAGACCGCAGCAGCAGAACGCCGTATCCCTGTGCATCCTGAGTTAATACGGCTGGGCTTTGAGGACTACGTAGAAGCATTGCGCGCTGACGGAGCAACAAGACTTCTCGAGGCGTTTCCGCTGGGAGCGAACGGCAGAGGCAGTAAAGCCAGTGATTGGTACTCACGATATAGAGACAGAAACTTTCCTGACTTCGCGGAGCAGTTCAAAGACTTTCATTCCTACCGGACAACCCACGGCACTCAGGCGAAGACCTGTGGAATCAGTCCGATGCTTATGAAGCAGTGGTTCGGACATACCGATGCGGGGAAGGAGGACGTGCTGGAAAGAAACTACAACACAGGTCAGCCGATACGAATGCTTTACGATGAACTCTCGAAGCTCAGCTGGGAGGTCAAGGCTTTGCAGGATTTACCGCAGGGATGGCGAGAGCTGCCGATTAAGCAGCGGCGCGAGCAGAGCACGGGAGGCTAAATGTACAAGCTGCGTATTCCGTTTAAGCTGGCTATGGGTCAGAAGCTCAATATCGAGAACGAGCAGGGAGAGTACGTGGCCTTTGGGGACCTTCAGGCGCATGTCGAGTTCACCGGTCACTTCTGGGTTCTGACATTACGAGGCTTTGAGTCTGACGCGGACGCCGAAGGTTTCTTTGATTGGATCAGAGTTGGCTTTGACTGGTGGTTGCTCGAGCGCGGGATGGCAGCAACATACCCATTGGAGATAGACCCGATTCATCGTCCAGAAGATCCGGAAGCTGCCGGAGAGAACCTTGGCAGAGCCTTTGGTGTTCCAGAAGAGGACAGAGGCAGAGTGGATGGCGTGGTTTCCGGGAACAGGCCAGCCGTTTTTCCTGTGGACGAGCACATTAAGGTTTTCACGGCTGGTCCCGCCACGGTCACCATGGGTAACACTTCAACCCAGTTTCTCGAACACATCCGGGACGCCCTGCTACGAGGTGGCGCCGACGCCAGAGCTTCCGAGTCACTTCGGACGGCACTTGATCTATATGCAGGCTTCTTTAGCGAGTCCAGCAGCAATGCCAAGTTCCTTTCGCTCATGATGGTGTTGGAAGTGTTGGCTGGGGATAGACTGAGAAATGCCGATGAGATGGAAGCGCGCGCTACAGCAGCTGATGTGGTAGAGACCTTAATCAAAGGAGAAGAATCGGCTATTGACGACTGTCTCCAGCATGCTGCCAATGGCCTGAGGGGTTCGAGGATGTCTCACACGCAGGCGATACAATCCATGGTCTCCGAGATACTAGCAAGCGCGGGTAGGCCTGAAGACGAGGTGAAGGCTGCAGTCCGAGAAGCCAAAGAGCTTTATCGTCTTCGCGGCAATCTGGTTCACAACGGAATCCTAGATCCTCGTCACCGCGAACGCCTTATCGACCGCTCGAGGGAACTCGTAAGTGTCCTTCTGCACTGCTGCTTTGAGCGAGAAGTGATTGGCGGCCAATAACGCTCGAGTGAACGGTTCGGTGCAGTAATGCCTACGCCAGATCTTAATGGCGTTTCACCATGCCGGCACTCAGCGCGAGAATCTGTGTGGCTTCGCTGGCGGCTCTTTCGAGCCGTTTGTAGCAACCGGTATCATGGGTGTCTGATAGGAGTTAGAGGGCGTCTAATGCGGCCCAGAGGTCTTCGATGAGGACTGTTGCGGACTCGGCTGTCATAGTGCGCCTATATCTACGCTCCGATGAGGAAGACAATGAAAGAGAACCAAGTGTTCGGTTATGTGGACAAACATCTCGACGACGCCTATGACATCGAGACGATTCTCATAAAGGGCCATCTAATTATTGAGCAGGCTCTCAACGAGTGGCTGGGGCTCTACATCAACAATGAAAAACGATTGAGGGGGTTAGGCCTTACTTTCTCTCGAAAGATAGACCTGGCAGTAGCACTGCATCGAAACCCACCTAAGCGAATGGACTCGTTAGTGCAGCAGTTGAGGGAGATCAATCGGCTTCGAAATAAGCTGGCACATAAACTTGATTTCGATGTCCACAAGGACGAACTAGTTACATGGTGCAAATCCGTGTCTGAGATCGAGTACGGTATGAATAAAGAGGCGACGCTCAAGAGGAATGTAATCGTAGCGTTCTCCGCGCTCACCGCTTTTCTGGTCGGATTGATTGCCACCCTTCGGCAAAACCTGTTTATCGAGACGCGCGAAGCATCTAGCAGACCACGATAGAACGCCAAGCACTGGGTCTCACAACTGCAAGGAACACCCTCAGAATCTTGAGAGAAAAAATACTCGGACGCCCACTGATTGCTCACCCCTACGCGCATGTATAAGGGGGTGGGGGTGTCCCCTGTGAGCTGAAACGCCCCATGGTCCGGCTGTGTTCGGAAGTCTTCGACTGTATGTCGACGGGTGTACCTACAGGATTCGGGTGGCGTCAGTGAGAGGTCCAGAGGTGTCCAGCTAACCGCCTGGTGCCCTTTATCGCCCAGGTCTGACAGAACCCTCTAACCTACACATTTACATTGTGATGCATAGCAGCACCATATATTTGTTGACTTCTTTGCGTTAGTGTCTATTCTAAGCTACTTAATATATATCCTGTAACAATGAGTAGCAAAGAATGATTGAGGTTGAAGCGGTCAAGACGAAGGCCGAGATAGCTACTGTGGAGCACCTCCTCCGGAAGCATAAAGGTGATGTCTACGGTGACATCTGGCGCATAGGCGTCAATCTAGCGCTGAGGATTTCCGATTTACTGGCGATTGAGTACGGAGCATTGGATACAGAGCGGCGGGAGCTACGACTGGTAGAGGGCAAGACAGGTAAGGCTCGGACCCTGCGGTTAAACGACACCGTTCTCAAGCTGGTAGAGCGCAGGCGGCAAGAGCACCCAACAGACCGTTACCTGTTTCAGACACATGCGAATCGCTCAAAGGCCATGCAGAAGCCTATCGGACGCGTAACAGTAGCCAAGGCATTCAAAGAGATTGGCGACATCCTCAGAGTCCGGCTGGGTACTCACAGCATGCGCAAGTCTCGCGGCTGGGCTATGTATAGTGACGGTGTGCCGGTGGAGATGGTGAGTAAGGTTCTAAACCACAGTAGTCCGGCAGTGACCATGACGTATCTTGGGATTACCAAGGCTGAGGTTATGCAGACGTATGAGGACTACGAGCTATGACACGGCTTCAGCAGATACTCCTGGGGACGATAGCTGTACTGATGGTAGTGTGGTGGGTGACTCAGCCTCCTACAAGCCCTCCCGAGCGTAACGTGATGGCTGAGACTCCTCTCTCCTGGGCAACGTCACCTGCCGACCTAAATATCGAGACACCAGAAGAGCCGGAATGGGTATCCAAGATCGATACCAACAAGCCCGAATGCAAAGAACTTGCGGAAGAGATGTTGCGGCTACAAGCTAAGGGAGAGTTAGGCGACATCGTCTATCTCGGGGATTGCACTAGGATGCCGCTGAATGATACGCCGTAACACCGATATCCAAAGCAGAGAGAGACCGAATCGAAGAGCAAGGCGCGGCGCGGCAAAAGTCTTACTTACTGTGCCTATCCTTCTTGCGATATCACAGAATGCGGCAGCGGCTTCATGCTCGATACCTCAGAATAACCCACTGCTGGAGGCTCGAGTGCTGTATGCGCGGTCCAGCTTAGTGGTTCACGCGGAAGCCGTAGCTGTGCAGAAAGGCAAGAAGGTCTCACCTGACTTCGATCCGGATAGCGTCACGGACCCTATGGGATTGTGCGAGGGAAGAGAGAATCGATTCAGAGTCATCGAAGCTCTGAAGGGTAGTTCAGCAGCTGAGGTGGTTACTCGACGCGCTGATAAGAGAGTGACTTGTTTCATAGGCTACACGCTCAACGATGAATACCTTCTCTTTCTGAATGGACCTGATGAGAAAGGTCGATACATCAATGGCCTTTGCAACGGTTCACGCGGGATCGGAGGCATCTCCGACGAGCAGATGAGCCTAATGCGACAGATGCGACTAGAAGCAACGGAGTAGGTTAGTTACCCACACTGGAGGCATCGATGACTCGAGTGAGCTAAGGGGAGTAAGCAGATACCGCCGGTGGCATGCGACCCCATCGGATACCGGCGGATTACAGTAGGTCGCGTAAGGCGTCAGAAGGAGACCTAATGATGCAGACAGCAATAAGCACGGTAGACGATGTACGACAGATGGCTGAGGCCATGAGCAGAGATGAGTTGATAGCAGCGATGGTGAGAGCCGCTGAAGACTCAGACGCAGCAGAGACGTTGATTGATGAGCTTAAGGAAGGCATCGCAATGTTTGACACGGTAGTGAGTCGCCATCCTGCTGCGCTTGAAGACTACCAGCAAGCGATGCTGCCAGTGTAACCGTCCGTCAGTAGCAACCAAGAGAGCACTCAGAAGCTCACAGATACCTTTCGAGTCCAGACGTTCGCGTTGGGTTCACCTTCGGTCCTTTTAGGACCACCGCCGGATACCTGGCGGATTCTTTGGCAAGTCATAACTGTCCACGAATATACGACTGTAGACACATACGTCGGAAAGTAGCTCTCAAGGGGCGGTCAGGGGAATTGTTTTAGCTAATGTAACCCTTTGTATTTATTATGTATTTTTGAGGAATACTATAAGTCGTGCGACCTTCAGGGTAAGCGGTTACTGATAACTCATTGATAGTATTAGATTTTTAAGACCCCAGAGAGATTTGCCTTACTTTTGTGCGTACAAGCGGTAGACCTGAGGTAGAGCAACGTCGAGCTTACCTTCGGACCTCCTATCGGGTGCGGCTGAAAGCTTGATTCGATAGACCACCGAAGCAGATTGGACGAATGCTGTTAGTCATCGTCAACCGTCAATGAAACTCACCGCCAGACTAACCTCAAATCGTTTGTAAGCAGCAGTTGTTCTTGAATCGGTCTACTTAATCGGCTTCCGCCGACGACGGACTACAGCAAGTCTTACGGAAGAGAGACACAAGTTATTGATTTATATAATAATTATTGGCTATAACCTCGGATAACATGATGCCTACAGCTACCTGAAGATAAGGACATCTGACAAAAAGTCGGCTCAATAGAGAAAGAAATTGAAGTAACCGTTGAAAGTCCTGTGGCTTCAGCCAATTGCTGCATCACGTTGTCCCTGAATGTCACCACCCAAAGAAGTCTGCAGTTTTGCAAGAGATATAGGTCTCTTAGCTTTCTTGCAGTTTTCTTTCCTCCTCGAACACACCCGCTCACCCAAAAGGAATACCCATGGAATCAGTATCACTGAGAAATCGTCTCGACCTCGTTTTGCAGCAGCAGGCTAATCTGCGTGGTTCGACCAGCGCACCGACAGGATTCAATAAGCAAACCGCTGAGTACATCTTCTCGTCCTGCAGTGACCGAGTAACCGCTGCAAGAGCTGACGACAGCAGTAAACCAGTGACGATAATCACAGCAGAAACGGGCACAGGTAAGAGCACTTACAGCTGGGCCTTCATCGTAGCTATGCTGAGGAACGACCCATCGTTCACTGCAGCTATGTGTCTACCGACGATTAAATTACTTAGCGAGGTCGTCAATGAAGTCCAACAGATACTGAAGCCGGACGAGCAGCACTGGCTTCGCTACTGGACGTCTGCACACTGTCCGAATGCTCCAGAGTCGCGACGAGCTGACCGTCCGTATGTGGAAGGACAAGAGCGCCACGACCGGGAGTCTCTCAAGTCAGCCAGGTTCATATTGGCCACGCACGACCTTTGGAAGCAGGAACAGGAGAGCGACGCTGACAATGGTGTGACCTATACGGCTGACGGTCGGCTGAGGGACCTGCTGATACTTGATGAGAGTCCCGCGTTATCTACGGCCGTCGAGATTGGTCGTAAGGACATAGTGTCGCTAATGGAGGCTTGCTTGGGAGCCGACGGATGGGAGCATGAAGTAGAAATTCTCAAGCGGTTGGAGAGTCGCATGCAAGCCGTTTCGGACGGCGGGCAAATGAACCTTGAAGCACCAGTAGAGCGCCTGATATCGATACCGAACGCCGAGCTGTTCCATGAAAGAAGGCTTCGCCAACTGGTCAAGGAGTCGAGGACTTCTGGGGTCAGCGACAAGCTGCCTGTGAATCGCCACCAGTTTGCTAGACACCTTTCAGCCATAGAAAATGGCTATCAGAGAGGTGTTTATGAGCAACAAGCGTTACCCCGAAGAATTCAAGAGAGAAGCTGTTCGCCAGATTACTGATCGCGGCTACAGCGTGGCGGACGTGGCCAGTCGGCTGGGCGTGACGACGCACAGTCTGTATGCCTGGGTGAAGAAGTACGGGCCGGCTGCTGAGCAACATCGAGTGGAGGCTGATGATCAGGCCGAGATTCGTCGGCTACAAAAAGAGCTTAAGCGTGTCACGGAGGAGCGTGACATTCTAAAAAAAGCCGCGGCGTACTTCGCGAGCCAATCCGAGTGAAGTACGCTTTTATTCAATCCCATCGCCACCAGTTGCCGGTGCGGCATCTGTGTTCTTTGCTTAACGTTCACCCCAGCGGTTTCTATGCGTGGCGTCGACAGCCGCAATCGACTCGCCGTTGTGAGGACAAGCGGCTCTCTGGCCTGATCAAGCAGTTCTGGCTCGAGTCCGGTGCTGTGTATGGCTATCGGAAGATCCATCGTGATTTGCATGAAATAGGCGAGTGTTGCGGCCCCAACCGTGTCCACCGTCTCATGAAAGACGCTGGAATCAGGGCGCAGGTTGGATATCGCAAGCCACGGCATAAGGCTGGAAAAGCGCATGATGTGACGCCTAATGTCCTGCAGAGACAGTTTAATCCGGCTGCGCCGAACGAGCGATGGGCGACCGACATCACCCATATTCGGACCCACGAAGGCTGGTTGTACCTGGCCGTGGTCATCGACTTATTCTCGCGCCGGGTGATTGGCTGGTCGATGCAATCACGGATCACGAGCGATCTGGTTCTAGATGCCTTGTTGATGTCGGTGTGGCGTCGCAAGCCGGTGAGCAAGGTACTTGTTCATTCGGACCAGGGCAGTCAATACACAAGCTATGACTGGAGCGCGTTTCTACGCGCAAACGGCCTTGAGGGCAGTATGAGCAGACGCGGCAACTGCCATGACAACGCAGTCGCTGAAAGCTTCTTCCAGCTTCTGAAACGCGAGCGCGTGAAGCGCAAGATATATCCGACCCGGCAGGATGCCCGGGCCGATATCTTTGACTATATCGAGATGTTCTACAACGTCAGACGCCGGCATGGCTCGAACAGCCTGCTGTCACCTGTAGACTACGAACAGCATCACGAAAAACAACTGGAAAGTGTCTAGAGAACTGGTGGCGATTCACTGAGTTCCAGCGGACAGCGCTGTTCTTAAAAGCGGCATCAATCGACTATGCATTCTACTCGCGCTGGTCCGGCAATGTGTTCGTAGGATATGCATTGAACTACCGGCCGACGCCGAACTTGTTGATACTAGACGCCACTGGGGACATCCAGCGGTGCTTCCGTCTCCTTAGGTCTCGACCGGAGTTCCCACGGCCACCGGCGGTGAACTACGAGAACTTGAAGTCTGTTCACCTGGTTGTCCCGAAGAGCTTGCAGGGCATCCGATGGAACAAGTCCAACATAACGGAGGCAAAGGCGTATGAGGAGTTCATGCGAAAAGCTGTTCTTGATGGCACGGGGCCGGGTGACAGGGTTCTCGTGGTCTATCCTCTAACCATGGCGACTACTCACCAGGTCATACCGAAGCCAGCCGAGAGTACCGAGGAGGATGGCAGCTTCGACTGGGAAAAACGAAGAGTCTACTTCGCTCACTGGGGACCGGGCGCTGGCAGTAACCAGTGGAAGGGATGCAAGCACGTCTTCTTGTTTAGCGAGTTCCTGAAGCCCAAGCGCGTAATCATCGCCAAAGCGAGTGCGTACTCCGAGACTCGAGCCAGCGACGCCAAGTTGGAGGGCATGCACGGGCGTGGGATGACTGGCGACGCGTTGACGGTCCAGCAAGGGGAGCTTCTCATGTACGGAAAGCAGATGGCATGCCGTGGCAATGTCCGAAACATCGATAAGAATGGAGTCTGTGGCGAGATGACGATTCACGCGACGATGGAGTACGGGCCGATGCTGGCTCACTGGGGTGAGCTGTTTCGGGGAGCGCCGTTACCTGTTCGTAAGAGCTACGATGACACTGAGAGTGATACGTTCAAGGGACGTATTCAGCGGTATCTGGCAGCCCCTGATAGCCCTCAGCAGGCTAGCTCAACGGAGGTTGCAATAGCCGTTGGATGCAAAGCGGACCAACTTAGACGAGCTATGGCAACAAAGGCAGTTAGCCCGTATCTCGGTGCGTATGGCTGGCAACTGTTGAGAGCACGGGAAATAGGTCTCGCGGGCAACAAGCTCTACTTGGTGCGTGATACCGCTGAGGAGCGTAAAGCGGCTTAAAATGCCTAGAATTGGGCGGAGGCATCACCGAAGGAGCGGTGACTGCCTCTGTCTTTTTCAAACACGGCCGACACAGCATCGCCCTCCGCGACCAAGTATCAGCTTGAGTTTAGCCCTTATATTGATGACCTTTCGGACTATGCAAATCACGGCACTTTTACGAGTGCAAGCAGGATGCACTATCAACTGTGAGACTGTTCTGCCAGAGTTAGGAGTATTCAATGGGAGATTACTAATGAACGAAGCGGAAGCTCGATTAGTCTACGAAGAAGCACAGCGTGATGAGAGAGTCATGCACGAGTTTGAGTCACTACGCCCCTCGTACAACCCTGTTGTATCGGCAGTCAGCAACCTCGTGGCTATAGCCTTATTCATGTGGTTCATCATGGCTACAGAAACTGGACGCTCGATGGAGACCACCACTGTATCCTTAATGATGTTCATGTTGGTTGCCGGTAATCAGGCTGTAACTCAGGAATTGAACCGTCGGACAAACAAGAGGATTGATGCGCTTTACAGTCTGCTTAGGCGAGATGCATCGCAAGACTTGTAGCATGCGTCCTGTGACAAATTGTGACAAAATCGCCACTTACTCACCGACCGGTGAACTGCTTCAAACAGGTGTTATCGAAGATTCGGAAACAGCGAAAAGTATCTACCAGTAAGTGCCGAAGTGGTGAAATTGGTAGACACAGGGGATTCAAAATCCCCCGCCTTAACGGGTGTGCCGGTTCGAGTCCGGCCTTCGGTACCACACATCCGTTTCTTCTGTATCTAGAAGGGAAACGAGCATACGCTCCCCCAAAAATCCCCGGCTCTCCCCAATTAACGGGGGATGGACCGTTTCTCACTAAACACGATTGATGATGCCATCCCACCCGCAGTGGGTTAAGACCCTCAATCGATAGTTTTCAAAATTTCTAAATCCGTACGCTCTTCGCGTCATCATCTCCATCTTCGTGTGGAAGCCCTCCGTGGGCCCGTTGCTCTTACTGAATCGCCACATCATGACGATGGGCTCAAGCCAAGACTTCAGGGTTTTCGCCAGCCGTCTCAGCGGACTGTGGCGCAGCTGCTCGATCAACGCCAGCAGTTCAGGTAGCTTCTTTTGGGCCGTTTTCTTCCTCAGATTCTTGAGTAGCATCAGCTCGTTGAGGTGTTGCTTGGCGTCATAGAGTGCGGCGAGGCCGGGGTAGTCGCTCAGGTAGCGCCGCAGATTCTCTCGCTGCTCCGGCTTCAAGCGCCAGGCATGGCGCCGCATGAGACTTAGCAGGCCGCGGTTTCTGCGACCCTCGGGGTGCACGTCTTTCCAGGCGTTGAGGAAGTGCTGATTGACCAGGCGAATGACGTGGAATCGATCAGCGACGATCGTGGCGCCGGGAAAGTACTGGCGGGCGATGCTGCGATAGGTCTCGGACAGATCCATCACCACGAGCTTGACGTTGTCTTTGCCCGGCAAACGCCGCAGATAGCTGTCCAGGCTGGCCTGGGAGCGTCCCAGGCGCACATCGAAGACTTTGTGGCGCCGCAGGTCGACCAATGTGGTCGCGAAGCCGCGCTTGCGGGTGAAGAAGTGCTCATCAATCCCGAGGACCTTGGGGCAGGGGCGGTTCGACATCTCCGAGACGCGTCGCTCACAGTGGCCGTGGTACCAGCGTTCAGTAGTGGCTGCGCTGATGCCATGGGTGCGTGTGAGCTTGGCCTGGGTGACCCCGCCATCGTGGGTCTCGAAGACCTCGTGGCGAAACGCCTCGGAGGCTCGATAGCGCGGCCGTACGCCTTTGAATCGATGGCGGAAATAGCGACCGCAGCGCGGGCAGTGATACTTCGGTGCTCTGAGATGCAGAGTGATGAGCTGGTTGCCTTGGCGTGTATGCTTTAGGGTCCGCTGGTAGGTGGCTTTGATCCGCACTCTCGGGTGCTGGCAGTGAAGGCAGCAGGGCCGCTTCTTGGGTTTGGCGTAGACCGAGATCGCATCATTGCGATCGACGTGTTCGACCTCCAGCTCTGGAAGCCCTAGTATTAATCCTGCGTGGGACATCGGGTGTTCTCCATTAAACCGTTTCCGCAAATTCAGTTTAATGAGCCCCGGTGTCCCCCGTTAATGATGAAGAGCCCGAGGCTTTTTCTTGGCGCGGATAAAACCCGTGTAGTAAGGGGCGCCGCAGACCCGCCCGGCTACCACTCGCTGACCGAAGGCCCGAGGATATGCCGGGAACGTCCGATGACGTGCTGACTGTGCCCGACTAATAGAGGGTCTGGTCGACGCACCAGATGGGTGTCCTTCTCCGGGTAATCAAGGCTCGCCAGGAAGTGCTGCATACAGGCCAGACGAGCGCGCTTTTTATCCGAGGACTTGATCACTGTCCACGGCGCATCGGCGGTGTCCGTGTAAAAGAACATCGCTTCTTTCGCCTCCGTGTATTCGTCCCACTTATCGATGGATGCCTGGTCGATGGGCGATAGCTTCCACTGTTTGAGAGGGTCAGTCTTGCGACGGGCAAAACGTGCGTGCTGCTCGTCTTTGGTTACGGAAAACCAATACTTGAACAAACGCACACCACTGCGCACCAGCATGCGCTCAAGATCCGGCGTTTGGCGCATGAACTCCAGATACTCTTCGGGAGAGCAGAATTCCATCACGCGCTCGACGCCCGCGCGGTTGTACCAGGAGCGATCAAAAAGCACCATTTCGCCATCCGAGGGCAGATGTTTCATGTAGCGCTGAAAGTACCACTGGCCGCGCTCCTGATCCGTGGGCTTTTCCAGTGCGACCACCCGCGCACCCCGCGGATTGAGATGTTCCATGAAGCGCTTGATGGTCCCGCCCTTTCCCGCCGCATCGCGACCTTCAAATAAAATCACGATTTTCTGGCCGCTATCTCTCACCCACTGTTGGACCTTGAGGAGTTCGACTTGAAGCGCCTGCTTTTTTTCCTCGTACTCCCGCCGGGGCATTTTACTTTTATAAGGGTAATCACCGGAGATAAACAGCTCACGGATAGCCGCGGGATCATGTCGCATTTTTGCCAGCTGGCGGAGACGCTGGGCGCGATCACTAAGCTCCTCGGCACTGCCGGTGTCCTCTCCGATGCCGTTGACCTCATCGAATTCCATGGGACGTTCCAGAGCCTGCTTTCCCGAATCACTCATTTGCATTTATCCTCGTTGATTAGCCATTGGGGATATTGAGCCGGAGGCCGTTTTCCCCTGCAATGATCCCTGTCAATGAAACGGGCAAAAAGGTCAGATAAGTACCCCGAGGACGCTCCCATGGAAACAACAACATCACTCCTGGGTGTGGATCTCGGGGGCAGTAAAATCGAAGCCGCGATCATGGACGCCGCCGGCGTCGTGACCCATCGAGCACGCTGCCCCACCCCTAAAAACAGCTATGAGGACACCCTTGCAGCAATTCGCGAGCTCTGTGAGCAGCTGGAATCCGAAACAGGCCTACCCGACCGACGTCCCCTGGGTATCTGCACACCGGGCTCCCCCTCTCCCGAGACCGGTCTTATGCGCAACTGCAATAGCACCGCTTTGAACGGCCAGCGTTTGCTCGCGGACCTGGAGGACTGCTGCGCAAGACCCGTGCGTATCGCCAATGACGCTGACTGCCTGGCCCTGTCGGAGGCCAGCGATGGCTCGGGCGCAGAAGCCGATAGTGTCTTTGGCGTCATCGTGGGTACCGGCGTGGGGGGCGGCATCGTCATCCGGGGCAGCCTGCTTCAGGGCCCCAACGCCATCAGCGGAGAGTGGGGCCACAATCCTATGCCATTGGATCGCCTGGCGACGCTTCCACCCGCTCTCTCTCCGTCCCGACTTTGCTACTGCGGAAGACAAAACTGCATCGAGACCTGGCTGAGCGGCCCGGGGCTGGCGCTGAGCCACGAACAGCTCCACGGCGACGGCATCTCCGTCGGTGAGCTTTCCCTGGAACACCCCGACGACGCGCACCGCGCAAGCCTGTCACTCTACGCAGACATGCTGGCAACAGCCCTGGGGGGCGTGGTCAATCTCCTGGACCCCGAGCTTATTGTGATGGGCGGCGGTCTCTCCAATATCCCGTCCCTGTATCGGGAAGTCCCTGCGCTCCTTGCAAGGAAGCTGTTCTCCGACGTCTGTCGCACAAAGATCTACCCAGCCCAGCATGGCGACAGTAGTGGTGTTCGTGGCGCTGCCTGGCTGTGGCGTGACACCGTCAGCGCCTCTTCATAGGCGAACTGAGCACCGCGCACGTAGACAGCCCGCGCTGGCTGTGCAGAATAAAGTCACCGCAAAACCCAACGATAAAAAGAGATTGATAGCTATGCCTTTAGCACTCGCGTCCCTCACCCGTTGCTCCAGCAGCGTTAACGAAAACTCCGAAAACCGCCGTGGAGCCAGCACCAGCACTCGCACCCGGTTTTTTGGGGGGCTTGTGCTTCTCCAGGCGCTCCTCTGCGCCCCCGTGTCACTCGCCGACACGGCACAGTCCATGGCGAGGACGGATTCCGATGCATCACTGATGCCCGAAGGCGGCTATCGCGTGACTATCCGCAAGGGCCCCTATGGTGTCCCGCATATTCAGGCAGATGACTATGGTTCCCTGGGCTATGGCGAGGCGTATGCCGCGGCCCACGACCATGTTTGTAATATGGCGCTGGCATTGCTTCAGGCACGGGGTGAGAGTGCCCGCTATCTCGGTGCAGGCGCCAATAACAGCAACATAGCCCTCGATGCGGTGGTCCATGGTCTGGATCTTCGGGCCCAGGCCGAGATCGCCCTCGCCGCCCAGGACGCGGAAACCCGTCGCTGGCTCGCTGGCTACAGCGCGGGCTACAACCGCTACCTGGATAAGCATAGGGGATCCCGGAACAGCTCCTGGTGCAGTGGTGCCGAATGGCTCCGCAATGCCACGCCCCTCGATCATATGACCCGTATGGTCATGGCAGCTCAGACTCTCCCGCGCATGAGCGGCGCAATTGCAAACGTGCAGCCACCGACAGAAGCCTCCGAGTTGGCAGGGAACGGCAGCGCGGCACTGGAGCTTGCAGCCCTTGATGCCGCGTCCCTCGAGGGCATGGGATCCAATGGCTGGGCACTGGGCAGTGAGTACACGGAGAACGGCCGGGGCATGCTCCTCGCCAACCCCCACTACCCCTGGTACGGCGAAAGCCGCTTTTGGGAGAAGCACCTCACCATTCCCGGAAAGCTGAACATTTATGGCGCTCACCTCCTTGGCAGCCCCGGCGTGTCCATTGGTTTTAACGAGAATCTTGGCTGGACCCACACCGTGTCCGCCAGCCAGCGCCTCGTGCTCTATCGTCTGGAACTGGACCCGGAAAACCCCATGCGCTATCGCTACGGGGACGACTGGCGCGATATTGAGGCCCGGGTGGTCACATTCCCGCTGCGGGACGCCAATGGCGAGGTCACCCAGCACGAACACACGGTCTATGTCAGCGACCACGGCCCATTGTTGAGCATGCCCGGCATGACCTGGGACGGGACGTACGCCTACGCCGCCCGGGACGCCAATGTCGGCAACCACTCCCTCCTTGCCCAGTGGAAAGCCATGGGAGAGGCCCGCAGTCTGGATGAATTTATTCAGGCCCACCGCAAGTACAACGCCATGCCCTGGGTGAATACCATTGCCACGAGCGCCGACGGCCGTGCGCTCTACCTCGATAATTCCACCGTGGGCAACCTCAGTGACGAGGCCCAGGCCCTTTGGAAGGCGTCTCTGACATCTGACCCCCTCGCCGCCCAGCTATATCAAGGAAGACGTATGGTGTTGCTGAACGCCAGGGATCCCCGCAACACCTGGATTGACGATGACTCGGCGCCCATCGCAGGTACCGTGCCCTTCGCAGAACGCCCCCTTATTGAGCGCAGGGACTACGTTTTCAACTCCAACGACAGCTACTGGCTGAGCAGTCCCAGACAACCCACGACGGGACACTCGATTCTGTATGGACCGGCGGAATCGGCTCGCTCCCTGCGGACGCGAATGAACGTCCGGATGCTGGAGAATGACTATGGCGATGCAGGCGACGACGGTCTCTTCGCCATTCACGAAATTCAAAAGGCGCTGTTTTCCAACCGGGGACTCACCGCCGAGCTACTCCTGCCCGAGCTGATCACGATCTGCAGGGCTTCGGCTGAAGACCTGCAAAATGCCTGCGATGTGCTGGCGGCCTATGACGGCAGCCTCAATCTTGATAGCCCGGGCGCACCGCTGTTCCGAGAGTGGATAACCCGCTACGACCGCCTGGATACCGTAAGCACAGGCAAGTTGTTCAAGGAGCCCTTCGACGCGAGCCAGCCCGCTATGACCCCCACTGCCCTGGGAGACGCCGAGCTTGCCCTTCAATCTCTCAAAGACGCCGTGGCGGTCATGAACGCGGCAGGAATGCCTCTTAATGCCAGTTTACGAGACACACAGTTCGCCTGGCGCGCAGGCAAGGCAATACCCGTGCACGGGGGCAACGGTTTTGAGGGTGTGGCCAATCTTCAAATGGCAGGTAACCCGGCGGCCTCGCCCATCGCAGGCATCAAGCCGGCAAAGATCGCCGACAGTCGCTATCTCACCGATAAGGGGTATCCCGTGGTCCACGGCAGCAGTTTTATCTACACCCTTGGCTTCGACGACCATGGGCCCGTCGCCGAAGCGCTGCTGAGCTACAGTCAATCCGGCAATCCCCGCAGCCCTCACTTTCGCGACCAGACAGCGCTCTATGCGAAGAAGCAGTGGCGAAAAGTGGCTTTCCATGAGTCGGATATCGCCGCGACGGCACGTAGCATCCGGGTTCTGCGCAGCGGCGACAGCCCCTGAGTAACCAAAAGCAATAACACGGGATGGGGCGACCAGGGAATCAGGCGCGTTCTCAGCTCCTGAAGCCCTCGGGATTCTGCGACTGCCAGCGCCAGGCATCCTCACACATGCGCTCCACGCCGAAGCGGGTTTCCCATCCGAGTTCCTGGCGGGCATAAGCCGGGTCGGCATAACACTGGGCGACGTCGCCAGGACGACGATCAACAATCTCGTAGGGCACGGCACGGCCGCTGGCTTTTTCAAAGGCATGCACAAGCTCAAGCACACTGTAGCCCGTGCCTGTACCCAGATTGACTATCAGAGGTTTTTCACCGCCATGATTTCCGAGACAGCTCATGGCGCTCACGTGCCCCGCCGCCAGATCCGATACGTGGATGTAGTCCCGAACACCGGTGCCGTCGCGGGTATCGTAATCGCCCCCGAAAACGCTGAGTTTTTCACGACGCCCCACGGCCACCTGGGCAATAAACGGCATTAAATTATTGGGTATACCCGAGGGGTCTTCACCAATAAGACCGCTCTCATGGGCGCCCACGGGATTGAAATAGCGTAAAAGAGCCACCTTCCATGCGGGGTTTGAGGCCACCAGATCCATGAGCATATCTTCAACAATCAGCTTGCTGCGCCCGTAGGGATTTGTCGCGCTGCGCGGAAAGTTTTCCGTGATGGGCACGGACGCGGGATCGCCATACACCGTCGCAGAGGAGCTAAACACCAGGCGAAACACCGAGGCAGCCTCCATGGCGCGAACCAAAGAAAGGGTGCCCGACACATTGTTGTCGTAGTACCGCAGGGGCATGGCCACGGACTCGCCCACGGCCTTGAGACCTGCAAAATGAATCACGGCGTCGGGGCACGTCTCTTCCAGCACCCGGCGGGTTGCCTGTTCATCACGGATATCTGCCTCGTAGAGTGCCGGCCGATAGCCGAGAATCTGTTCCAGGCGCTCAAGCACAATGGGCGAGCTGTTGGAAAAATTGTCGAGAAGACTGACCTCGAAACCGGCGTCACTGAATGCCACGCAGCTGTGAGAGCCGATATAACCCGCACCGCCGGTGAGCAACACGCGTTTTGACTTGACCATCTGGCAATCCATTGAAGGCAAAAGCCAACGCTACCAGTCGCCGATCCTGCTGAACAGGTACTGAGTCACAGGATGGTGTTTGCTACCATAGCGACCTGTTCACAGGAGCCCCCTCTATGCGTGTTCTCGTTACCGGCGCTGCCGGCTTTATTGGCTTTCATCTGAGTCACCGCCTCCTGGACGATGGCCACGAGATTGTGGGTCTCGACAATCTCAACGACTACTACTCCGTTGAACTCAAACGGGACCGATTGGCGCAGCTGCAGGCACGCGAGGGTTTTACCTTTGCCAACCTGGATCTCGAGGATCGCAGCGCCATGGAGCGACTGTTTGCCGATCACGCCCTGGATGCCGTGGTAAACCTCGCCGCCCAGGCGGGAGTCCGCTATTCCCTGGAGAACCCGCGGGCCTATATCAGCAGCAATATCGACGGTTTCATGAATATCCTCGAATGCTGTCGCCACGCCAATACGGCGCACTTGATTTATGCGTCCAGTAGTTCCGTTTACGGGCTGAATACCCAGATGCCCTTTTCCGTGCACGACAACGTGGATCATCCCGTATCCCTCTACGCGGCCACGAAAAAATCCAACGAACTCATGGCTCATACCTATTCCCATCTCTACGGACTGCGCACTACGGGGCTGCGCTTTTTCACCGTGTACGGCCCCTGGGGCCGACCGGACATGGCACTGTTTCTGTTCACCAAAGCGATCCTATCGGGAGAACCCATCAAGGTCTTCAACCAGGGACAGATGCGTCGCGACTTCACCTACATTGACGACATAGTGGAGGGCATTACGCGATTGCTGGGTAAACCGGCAGAAGGCCAACAGCCAATGGGATTCGGCCCGACCCGACCCCGGAAGCAGCTGCGCGCCCTACCGCCTTTTCAATATCGGCAATAACCAGCCTGTGCCGCTCATGGACTTTATAGCCGCCATCGAGACAGCCCTGGGGCGGGAGGCTGAGAAAGAGTTTTTACCCCTCCAGGCCGGGGATGTTCCTGCGACCTATGCAGACATCGAGGCCCTCGCTGACTATGTGGGATATCGTCCCGGAACAGATATCAACGCGGGAATTCAAAATTTTGTGGACTGGTACCGCGACTATTACAGACAGCCCCGTTGAGCTCGGATAACCTAAAGCCTTTGCCGACTTACCCATAGGAAATCAAGCGTAATGAACGTAGTGATGATTGGCGCAGGCTATGTGGGCCTGGTATCCGGCGCCTGCTTTGCAGAATTTGGCGCGAGTGTGGTCTGTGTAGACAAACAGGAAGAACGGATCACGGCGCTCCGCCAGGGCAAGATTCCCATCTACGAACCCGGGCTTGAAGACCTGGTGCGCAAGAATGCAGACGCCGGCCGTCTGTCCTTTACCACGGACGTGGCGGGCAGCGTTGCGAAAGCGGATCTGGCCTTTATCGCCGTGGGCACGCCCACCCGTCGCGGCGACGGCCATGCGGATCTCAAATATGTCTACGCAGCTGCCCAGGAGATCGCAGAGAACCTCCAGGGATATACGGTCATCGTGGATAAGTCCACGGTACCCGTGGGCACGGCCCGCGAGGTTGCACGGGTAATCAGCAAGACAAATCCCGACGCAGACTTTGATGTGGCATCCAACCCCGAGTTTCTCCGCGAGGGATCTGCCATCAGTGACTTTCTGCGCCCGGACCGCGTGGTGCTGGGTGTGGAGTCCGAGCGCGCCGAAGCGCGCCTCCGAGAACTCTACCGTCCATTGAACCTCATCGAGGCGCCCCTGCTGGTCACGGGTTTGGAGAGCGCTGAGTTAATCAAGTACGCGGCCAATGCCTTCCTTGCCACGAAGATCAGCTTCATCAATGAGATGAGTCAGCTCTGCGAGAAAACCGGAGCCGATGTGAACGCCGTGGCTAAAGGCATGGGCATGGATAAACGCATCGGCAACAAGTTCCTCCACGCGGGGCCCGGCTACGGCGGCTCCTGCTTTCCGAAGGACACCCTGGCACTCAACCGTATGGCCCAGGAATATGGCGTCGGAAGTCGAATTGTCGAGGCCGTGGTCGAGGTGAACGCCTCGCAGAAGGCCCGCATGGTGTCAAAAATCCGCGAAGCCCTGGGAGGATCCGAGGCAGACAAACGGATTGCGGTGCTCGGGCTGACCTTTAAACCCGAGACCGATGACATGCGCGATGCTCCAGCGCTCGCCATACTGCCTGCACTGATCGATCGCGGGGCCACCATCTGCGCTCACGATCCCGAGGGCATGGACGAAGCCCGGCCTCTCCTTCCCGAGGCGATGGAATACGCGGACACGATTGAGGAAGCCCTTAAGGACGCAGATGCCGTGGTCTTGATGACTGAGTGGAATCAGTACCGCGGGCTCAACCTCAGGGACGTCCGCGACACCATGCGTGGGGATGTCTTTGTGGATCTTCGCAACGTTTACGAACGGGGCCTCATGGAAGCTGCGGGACTCCAGTACACCAGTGTCGGTCGCTGATCAACGACCATGCCGGCTCCGCAGCTTTCCACGTCTGGCGATTACGTCACCTCCCATGTCTGTGAGGACCTTTACCGTCAAACGCCGGTGTCCAGCGCAGTCATTTTGTTCGTCGTCGCGATTTTCTGGCTTGCGCTGAAAGACCAATCAGACCTCGCCGCCTTGAACATCTGGGCTGCCACACTCACAGGGTCCGTGGCGGTCCGTTATTCCATCTGGTACCAGCGCCGTCGGTCGCCCCAACGATTCGGTGACCAAGGCTGGATGAGACTCTTCAGCGCCAGCTCTGTCATGGTGGGAGCATCCTGGAGTCTGATGTTTCTCTCCGTGAGTGACTGGAGCAACCTGGCCGCCCTGGCAGCTCCCTGGATGCTGATGCTCGGCGTCCTGAGCGCTGCATCCGTCGCCCTGGGGCCGCATATTCCCACCTTTATCCTTTACTCGGCCCCACCGGTGTTCATCAGTGGCTGTATCATGCTGTTCCGGTCCATCGATTCGCTGGGGTGGCTCCTCGTGGCCTACTGGGCCTATTACCTTATCCTGCTGGGTTTGACTCGAACGACGAACCGGACTTACCTCGCTCGCCTTGCCCTCGCGGCAGAAAACCAATCACTGCTCGACGCCTTGCAAGCACAGGCGAGTGGCCAGGAAGAAGTCATAGCCACACGCACCGCCGAGCTCAGAAAGACCAACCGGGATCTCGCGGAGCAAATGTCTCGACGGGAAGAGTTGGAGCGTATTGCCCTCGAGGATCTGGCGCTGCTCGGCTCCGTGATTAACGCAACGTCCGATCTCATATATTACAAGGACTACGCCAGGAGCGACGGATGCTACCTGGGCTGCAACAATGCCTATGCGGAATTTCTGGGCCGAACTCCCGAGGACATCGTCGGTAAAACCGACGAGGACTTCTTTGATACCGAAGAAGCGGACATCCGCCGTGAATCCGAAAAATCGGTGCTCAAAGATGGCAGCAAAGTCGTAGAGCGGTGGATTGATCATCCCAGCGGCAGTCGGCGGCTCCTCAGCGCGAGACTGATGCGTTTGCGACGCCCGGGGGAAGGTTCGCGGCATGGTGAGCATCGCCCGGGACATCACAGAACACAAAAGAGCAGAAGAAACTCTCCGGTACCAACAGCGCTCCCTGGAACACCTGGCCCATCACGACGCCCTGACGGGCCTACCCAATCGCCTTTACCTCATCGATAAACTGAATCACGCCCTGCAGAACCCCGATAAACAGGCCGCGTCCCTCGCCGTGCTTTTTCTTGACCTGGACCACTTCAAAGACATCAACGATAGTCTGGGGCACAGTCTGGGCGATGAAGTACTCCGTGCCGTTTCACGACGTCTCAGTGACTGTGTGCGCAAGGCCGATATCATCGCAAGACTCGGGGGCGATGAATTTACCATCGTGCTCCAGGGTGTGGGTAGCAGCGTGATTGCCGTAGAGGTCGCTCAAAAAATACTCCTGGCTTTTGAACAGCCCATTATCATCGGAGAACGGGCACTGACTGTGGGCACGAGTATCGGGATCAGTGTGAGTCCCGACGACGGATTGACCACGGAGGAGCTCCTGCGTAATGCGGACGCGGCCATGTATCGGGCAAAGCGCAATGGCCGCAATACCTTCATGCATTACACCCCGGATATGACCGAGCGGGCGCTGGCCCGCCTGTCTCTGGAATCTGACATGCGCCGTGCATTGGAGCGTGAGGAGTTCCACGTGGCTTATCAGCCTCAGGTGGACATGCACAGTGGCGCGTTGATTGGCGTAGAAGCGCTCCTTCGATGGGATCACCCCGAAAAAGGCGCCATATCGCCGAAGCACTTTATCCCCATAGCCGAAGAGAACGGCCAGATACTGGCCTTGGGCAAATGGGTGCTCCAGAAAGTCTGCGCCGAGCAGATACGCCTCGCCGATGCCGGCCTCGCCGGAATCCGCTTTGCCGTCAACGTGTCGGGACGACAGCTACTTCACGAGGGCTTTCTTGAGTTCATAGAGGGAATGATCAAGACCGGGACCTGCCGAGGCGAGGCACTGGAACTGGAGATCACAGAAAGCGTACTTCTCAGCGAGCCGGAGCTGGCGGCTGAGGCTATGCAGGCCATCCGCAAACTGGGCATCGCAATCTCCGTAGATGATTTTGGTACCGGTTACTCTTCCCTGGCATACCTGAAACAATACCCGCTGAACCGTTTGAAAATTGATGCCTCTTTTGTCCGGGACATCGTCATCGACCCTGATGACCGGGCAATCGCGCAGACCATTATCGCCCTGGGCAACGCCCTTAATCTCGAGGTGATTGCCGAGGGTGTGGAAACGGAAGAGCAACGGGCGATATTGGTGAACGATGGCTGCAGCCTGGGCCAGGGCTTTCTGTTTTCACGCCCCCTGGCTCCGGCAGCACTGCTGGAATACCGCCGCGACGTCGTCAAAAACGCCTAGACCGCTGCCCGTATCGCCGCTAGCCACCACTTGCGTTGCGTGTTAGCTTCACAACATTAAACATTGTCACGAGCGCAGGGACCGCTAGACGATGCCGAAGAACGTCGATGTTAACGGGAGTATCGAGTGTCTGCGGAACGCTCAGCCCGTTAACTACCCCCGATAAACTGTCCCGGGACTTGGGGTTCAACATGCTTACACCACTACTGTCAGCAGCTCTGTTTACATCTCCATACGCAGCGCCATTTGCAGCGCAGATTGCAGCGCTATTCACACCGCCATTCACACCGCCATGTGCAGCGCGCAGACAGATCCCTTTGTTGTGAGCATTGCATCAAAGATTAATGTACTGATTGCCCTGCTGGCTGTCCTCGCCGGCCTTGTGCTCACCGCATTCGTGGGGCAGCGGGATTACAGTTACCAGCGTGACGCTCTCATCCTCTCCGTGTCGAGTCTGGTAGGCAGTCAGCCCCACCTTCAGCTCACCAGCTATTATCGCGAATCCGCGGAAGTTAAGAGCACCCTGGAAGAGTTTCTCGCGCTCTCTCCGGCGGTAAAACGGGCCGTGCTGTTTGACGGTCAGGGTGAGGTCATCGGCGAAGAGAGTTATTCCTGGGCCGAGGGCGACGCCCTTCCGCGGTTCATTGATATGCGCAAGGATCTGTCTCCCGTGGACCGGGGGATTTACACCACCTCCGGCGGCGCTGTTCCCGAAGATCTCGAGCTACTCAGCAAGCTAACCCTGGGGGAAAAAACCACTTCCCTCACCCTACCCATCATCTCAGTGGTTGACCCGACGAAAAAAGGGCTGGGCCGCGAGGATTTCGCCGCAGCCCTCGCCTATCCGGAGCTCGTCAGCAGCGTTTACGTCATCGCTTATCTTGATGTAGAAATCAGCAGCACCGCTCTGTGGAGCCTGACACTTCCCACGGTAGCGCTCTCCTCCGGTATTGGTTTGGTGGTTCTGTTTCTCTTCTGGCTCCTGACGCGAAGCATCACCCGGCGCATTACCGCGCCCCTGGGCATGCTTGCGCAGGTAGCCGACGACATAGCATCGGGCAAACAAACCGAGCCCCTGCGCATCCGCGGCAGCGGTGAGGTGCGTGATATTGCTGAAGTGCTCAACGGCATCATCACAGGCCTCCACAGCTATACCCGGCAAATGGATACAGACCGAAAAATGCTGAGTATGAAAGTCGACGAGCGTACGGAGCAGCTCAGCCGGCGGAAGGAGGAACTGGATTCTGCGGAGCAAAAGGTAACGGAAACACGCAGCAAGCTGCGCCACGCCGCGTACTTTGACAACCTGACCTCCTTACCCAACCGCAAATTGTTTACGGAGCAGCTCACCCTCCTCCTTCGCCTGGCCCAGCGAGGCAACCAGAACGTCGGTCTCCTGCATGTGGATATCGACAATTTCAAGCGCATCAATGACTCCCTGGGTGCGACCGCCGGAGATCAGTTACTCCGTGAGGTGTCCGAGCGACTGGCTGCGGGTGTGCGCGACAGCGATGTCCTCCACCGAGGTACCGACGATGAGAGCTCTCTCATGGATCTCTCACGCCTCGGCGGTGATGAGTTCACCGTCGTGCTCAACCACATCGAAAGTATCGATATGGCAAAGCGCGTCGCCGACCGTCTTGCCAGTTCCATCGCGGAGCCCTATCTCATAGATCGCCAGGAGGTCATTGTCTCCTCCAGCATAGGCATTGCCCTGGCACCGGATCATGCCGCGGATGTGGAAACCCTCCTCCGCGCGGCAAACACGGCCATGGTCAATGCCAAGAAACGCGGGCGAAATCGCGTGGTGATCTATGACGATTCCATGGAAAGCGCCAACCGAGAGCGCCTCCAGCTTGAGAATGATCTGCGACGGGCTGTGGAGCTGGATCAACTGTTGCTGCACTACCAGCCCCAGGTCGACGCCCTGGACGGCAGGGTCACGGGCGCGGAATCCCTGGTACGCTGGAACCATCCCAAGCAGGGCCTTATTCCGCCATTCAAGTGGATACCCATCGCCGAAGAAATGGGCCTCATCGAAGACGTAGGTGAGTGGGTCCTGCGCCGGGCCTGTGCTGATCTCGTGGAACTCCGGGCTCAGGGTCACAGCTTGCCCAAGGTATCAGTCAACGTTTCCGCGCTGCAGTTTCACGACGAATTTGTCGCCACGGTGAGCTCGGCGCTGCAGGACTCAGGTTTGCCGCCGGAGTCCCTGGAAGTCGAGCTGACCGAAGGCATTATGGTGAGCAATCAGGAAAGCGTTGTATCCATGGTGCAGAATCTTAAGGATCTGGGGATACGCCTTTCCATCGATGATTTCGGGACGGGATATTCGTCCTTGAGCTATCTGACCCGCTTCCCCCTCGATGAGCTCAAGATCGATAGGAGCTTTGTCCTTGGACTGGCCAAGGGAAGCCAGGATGTGGAACTGGTGAGAGCCATCATCGCCATGGCCAAAAGTCTGGGACTGGAGATCGTGGTTGAAGGCGTTGAGCGCATGGAAGACCTGGAGTTTTTCCTGGGTCAGGGCGTGAGCGTTATACAGGGGTTTTTGTTCAGTCAGCCCGTACCCCTCACGCAGCTCAGCCCCCTATTGGCACCCGAGCACTTTCTTCGCCAGCTCCAGCGACTCCAGGGGAGCCAGACCAAGGACGACGATGCGATTACGCTCGAAGAAGCATGAGCGTTGCTTATTCACCCGCCCGCTTTCGCTCGTCCTCTGCTTTCTTCAGCGCCTGAATATTTGTCAGATTCTTTTTATAGGCATCCGCCACTTTATCGACCCCGGAAGGATTGAGGCCTCCGCTGTTGCCCGTGACCGAATAGGTCGCATAAATGCCTGATGCCGTCATAAGAGACCATGAGACGACGTTCACGGGAACGCCCTCGTCCTTCATGGTATTCGCCAAATCAATAAATCGCTGCATGCAATCGTCGTGTTGCTGTGTCTGATCGTCGCTCACAAAAACTCCTTAGGAGTGTCCACGGGAAAAGTCGCGGAGTTTATCATCGGATCGTAAACACAGACAGCGACCCTTTGGCAGTCTTGAGCCACCGCTGTGCTTTGATTAGTCTGCGCCGACCTTTTTACCTCTGAGTCCCCCTGTGTCCGCGAGTACAACCCGACACCCAGCTTTCGTAGCAGCGATTCTGTGCGCATGGCTGCCCGTGGGCACCCTCGCTCAGGATCCTGATGCCCAGAACGCTGCCAGCAAAACCCGCTGGAGCGCCGAAGTGGGGGTGGGCGGCGAATACGACACCAACGTGTCGGTGGACGAAGTGGACCTGTCCAGCGGCCAGAGTGACTACGCGGCAATCATTGATCTGGAGCTTGGACTGAAACACGAGTTCAGTGAACGCACGGAAGTGTCCGTCAACTACGACGTCAGCAAGAGCACCTATCAGGAGTTTTCCGAGGTCGACCGACTGACGCATATCCTCGGCGCTGATCTCAATAGCGATCTTGGGAGCAGCAATGCCTCTCTATCGGTTTACTATATCGACTCGCGTCTTGATGGCGATGCCTTTTTAAAATACACGCGGATCTCGCCCTCCCTCTCGGGGTTCCTGTCCCGACGCTGGTTTAGTCGCGGTGCTTACGTGTACTCCGAGCGGGAGATCGACAACCGCTCCCAGCGCAACGCAGAAACCCAGACCGGCGAACTGGACCTGTACTACTTCCATCGCGGCTTACGCAGCTACTTTAATCTGGGTTATCGGTACAGGGACGAGGACGCTATCGCCGATGAACTGGATTTTGATGCCCATTCCCTAAAGTTGCGCTACATCCGTCGTTTCACAGCGGGAGAGCGCAAAATCAAAGCTGAGGCAGCGCTCCGCTACGAGGTCCGTGACTATCGCTTTGATGAGCCCACCATCGGCGAGCCGCGGAAGGACGACCGGTTCCGTGTGAAGTTCGATCTGGAGATTCCCCTGACCCAGAAGGTCTACTGGCAGTGGTACCTGAGCTACGGAGACTACGTGTCCAACCTACCCCGCGCCGACTTCACGCAGACCATTCTCGGTACCCGCCTGCAGTACAGTTGGTAGGAGCTGCGCTGGAAAACAAAAAACGCCTCAGGGCACTCGTCAGAGAGCACCCAGGGTGAGGAGGCCGTAGCCGTAAATCGTATCGCGCCCCGGAGGCCCGAGATCCATGGCACTCTCGAGCAACATGGTGATGATATCGGACTCGGGACTCAGGCGACTCAAGCGTGCCGCCGCCGTTACCGCGAAAGGTACCGCAAACGATGTTCCCGATGATGCGGCATAGCCACCTCCCGGCTGAGCGTGACGCAGATCCACGCCGGGCGCCGCCAACGCCAGGTAATCCCCGCGATTTGCCAGACGAAACACCTGCTGTGCTGAATCCACCGCCGTCACCGCTACGACGCTATCGTAGGCGGCGGGATACATGGGACGTGCCACGGGGCCACCGTTACCAGCCGCCGCCATAACCACCATGTCCTGGGACGAGGCGCGATCGAGGGCCCGCTCCAACAGTCGGTTGGGTGGACCAGCAAGACTGATGTTGACCACATCAACACCCGACGAGATGAGCCAATCGAGCGCACGAATCAGACTGACGGTGCTGGCGATTTCTCCGCGTTTACCATCGAGTTCAAAGACCGAGGCCGCGTAAACCTCCGCCATGGGCGCCAGGCCCTGATACTCCGCGGAATTCGCCGCGATAATGGAAGCGATTGCCGTGCCGTGAAAGTCCGGCGACTCCGCGCCGGGGCGCGCGAAGGAACGTGTGTGGATTCTCGATTGTGCCAAAGCCGGATGAGCGGTATCTACGCGGCTGTCAATCATGCCGACACGGAGATCCATGTCGTCCAGGTCCGCAGGGAACGCCATGGCAGCGCGAGGCATGACCCCGCTACCAGCGACCATCTCGGGGACACCCGCCGTGTAAATATGATTGAGATCCACTTCCGCGCGGTCTTTACCGACAACATCAAGAACCCCATCCCGGATCTGCGTGATATCAAAGGTTGACGGCGCGGCCACCTCGGCCAGCCTCAACCCCAGACCGGGCAACTCCGTCACCGTGTCGAACAGATAGCCCTGAGACGTAAGCTCATCGAACACCACGGGCTCCGCCATCACGAGCCACTGTTCTTTGAGGATGCGGCTTTCGTCTACCTCAAGATCGCTTTCAAGATTATCAAGGATCTCATCGATTTCTGTTTCCAGACGGCTTTCGATGGCAAGGACGACCCGCTGCTCCACATCATCTTCCACAGAGGATTCGACCACAGCTTCTACGGAGTCCTCAACGGTGTTTTCGACAGAGCTCTCGACGGAGCTCTCCACAGCGCTCGCAACATTGTCCTCGACATTAGCAGCCACCGTGTCCGCGACGGACTCCTCAATCACGGCTTCCACGGTTTCGGCCACCGACTCCTCTACGGATGACGCTACGGTTTCTTCAACGGAAGCCTCAACGCTCTCTTCCACTGCACTTTCTACGCTGCTTTCTACACTGCTCTCTACGCTGCTCTCGACGGCATTTTCCACGCTGTCTTCGACACTGGCCACGACTTCATTTTCCACGGCCTCTTCAACACTGTCTTCTACCGTAGCAGCCACCGCCTCTTCGACGCTGCTTTCGACACCATCCTCCACAGAACTTTCTACTGCCTCAGCGACGCCTGTCTCTACGGAGGACTCCACGGACTCCTCGAGGCGTTCCTCCACCGTCTGGGCAACCGCATCATCAATGGTGCCCTCGACGCTTGCATCGACCGTTTGCTCGATGGTCTCTTCAACTTTATCTTCGATGTTTTCCTGAATATTCAGCTCAGTGGCGATCTCGACGACATCTTCGATGTTTTCTTCAACATTGTCCTCAACGCGCTTCTCGAGTTGCTGCTCGATACGCTCCTCTACCTCCTGTTCCACGGGGTCGGGCCCGAGATAGCCTCCCACGGGCAGCTGAGCAGAGACATTGAGGGACAACGGCAATAGGCCCACAGCAAGGAACGCCCATAATCCGGGTCTGCGGCGAACATTGGTATTTTTGCCACAAATCGCTCTCGGGGCACCGGCAGGCGCCGGAAGCAGTGAGCTTCCGTGGTCCCCAAAGGCGCCATCTCGTCTTTCGAAGAACGGCAGATTTGAAAAAATATTTAATGAAATCATGGCGTTACCACTAATCAGGACGGGGCATCTCCGAGCAGCACAGAACGCCTGTATGCCGGACCCCCGCTTCTTTATACTGACGATTCAACGCGTTGTTTAATCCCTGGAAGAAATCAGGGAATAAAGCGCACTCGCAAGCGTCTTAGATTCTAGCAGGGAATGAATGACGTCGCTCAGTGATCGACAACTAGGCAAGCGGCAGCGCCAGGAACTGATGGCGGAGCTGAAAGGCCTCAAAAGGTTCTGCCTGTCTTTGACAGGCAGCGATGCGGATGCTGACGACTTGCTCCAGTGTACTGTGGAGCGGCTGTTGGAACGGGGCATTCCCGACGACGCTCACACCGCCCGTTGGGCGTACCGGGTATGCAAGAACCTGTGGATCGACGAGCTGAGATCCCGGGAAGTGCGAACACGCCACGCCAACACCGTTGCACAGACGGGCGAGGCGAGAGAACTCTCGCCCTCAGCGGAGACACAATCCGCCGGGGAACGAAGCCTGGCAGCGGTTAACGAGGCCATGGCCAAGTTGCCCGAAGAGCAAAGAATGGCCCTGACGCTGGTAGCGGTCGAGGGTAAGAGCTACGCCGAGGCGGCGGAGATTCTGGATGTGCCCATTGGCACCATCATGAGTCGCATCGCCCGGGCGAGGAAGCAACTACTGCCGGCGCTCGACTAGCTCACGAGCTTGAACGCTGACAAAGCGTGTTTGAGAGATTGTCAGAGAGTTAGGCTTTAGAAAAATTAGAAAGAAAAGAATTAGAAAGAAAAGATAGGCAAGCAAGAAAGACCAAGGGAAAAGAGTAGCGCTTCATGGAAACCATGAGCGCAACGAAGCATCAGAAACATGGAAGGCACAGGCATGAACCAGGCATTGAGTGAGCGGGATATCGAGTTGCTATCGCAGTATCTCGATGGTGAACTTGCGCCAGAGCTATCCCGGGCGCTGGAAGCCCGGCTGCATTCGGAAACTGCTCTCCAGTCCGGCTTGCTACGTATGCAGGAGCTCAACCAACGCCTACGTGATGCCCTCGCGGAGCACGATCAGGTGCCCGAGACCGTGGAGGCGCTATTAGCCGGTGCAAGCCAGGGCGACGACGCTCATTATGGCGAAAGCGCAACCGTTCTCAGCTTTCCAGGACGCACGGCAAACATCGGCGGCACTGCAGCCGCCACGAAACCCTTTTGGATGTATGCCGTTGCAGCATCGTTTGTCGGTGCCATCGCCCTGAGCCTGATATCCAACACCGGCAATCAGGGCACCGGGAGCCGCCTCCCGGGTAACGATGGTTTTGTGTCCGCCGCTTTGGACAGCGTGCCCTCCGGCGATGGCTGGACCGCACTTGAGGACGGCCGGGAAATACAGCCTGTGCTGAGCTTCCCCCACGAAGACGGCCGCTGGTGTCGAGAGTATTTGCTGCGAGGCGGAGCGTCCGATTGGCGCGCTGTGGCCTGTCGTGACGACAGCCGCTGGGTGACTCAGGCAGCCGGCCTTGAATCCTATCTCGAAGCCGCGGACGCCTACCGCCCTGCCGGTGCTGCCGAGTCGGCCCCCGTTGCCAGCTTCATCACCCAGCATGCCGGTGACATCGCGCTGGGACGCGAGGCCGAGAACGCTATGATCAACAACAACTGGCAGCGGTAACAGCTGCCAACGCCGCAAACCTGCGAGGTTCTACCCGCGGGCGCACCTCTCTCCGCAGTTCCTCCATTTCTCCCCGCGGACGTTCTCCCAATACCTAACCCGACAAAGCTTTACTAAGCCGTCCATGCTTTGGCCTCACTGGAAGGTGACTCACAAGGCAATGTGCGCTGCGCGGCTAAAAGCCGGGCATGAGTGAGTTGCCAACGCGAGATGCAAAGGAGGAAGAGGAAGAGGAAGAGGAAGAGGAAGAGGAAGAAAAAGTCGCAGGAAAGCAGTGTGAGGTCGGTGCCGGGAGTCTCGATGCGCTCCTATGTTGGATCACTATCGTTCCCAATATACCCGCCGGCACCTCCTCGGATAGGGTGTTTCACTCCACCACTGTTAAGGTGACGGTGATGGGGAATGGTTTATTCCCCTTATTTTCATTTTTTTCTGCTTTGAGTCTGAGAGGACTTTCTCAGCCGTCTCTCAAGCGTCTTTGGAGAGCACCCGCCGACGCGAATTCTCCATCAGGGCCCAGAGGACGTTACTGGAACTGACCTGCCCCACAAGGCGTCCGTTTTCAATAACCGGGCGACGACGCTGGCGGGTGGCGAGCATGTCCGCAGCCACCTCGACAATTGAATCACCCGGCGTGCAACTCACGATACTGCTGGTCATCGCGTCCTGCACCAGGGAGTGCTCCGGATCACCGTCGTTATAAATCGCAGCCAACACCGACTTTATGCAATCCAGTTCCGACAGCACGCCTACGGGGTTGCCATCGTCGTCCACGACGGTAACGCCTGTCAGCTTATATTCGACCAGAGTCTCAACGGCCTGTACGAGGTTTGCACGACTGTTGATTGTTAAGGGGTTTCTGCGCATGCAGTCTTTAATACTATTAGGTGCTGGCATAGAAAAACTCGGCTATTCAGTGGAAGAAGTTTGCTTGCCCCGCTTAACGCTTGAGGGCAGATTTAACGGTACCCCTTGTTTTTATGCAGGTCTACGCTCCCGGGACATATAACTCCTCGGTCTCTGGTTTTCACGTTATCCTTCGTGCTGACCTTTTTTGGAGAGTATTCATGTACCCAGGCTTTCAATTCAACGGCAAAGTGGTGTGGATTACCGGCGCCTCCTCCGGTATTGGTGAGGCGCTTGCAGAGCGCATGGCAGCGCGCGGCAGCCACCTGGTACTGTCAGCCCGTAACGAGTCGGAGCTTCAGCGGGTAGCCACCCTTTGCCGCAATGCAGGCGCAGGCGACGTGATCGTATTGCCCCTGGACGTATCCCGATACGACACTATGGAAGCCGCTGCGCAGCAGGTGCTCGCACATTTCGGAAAGATCGACCTGCTGATCAACAATGCAGGCGTGTCCCAACGTTCCCTCTGCGTGGATACGGACTTCGAGGTCTATCGGCAGATGATGGACATCAATGTACTGGGACAGATTGCCCTGACCCAGGCCGCCCTGCCCGCTATGATTGCCCGAGGTGAGGGGCACATTGCCGTTACCGCCAGTGTCGCCGGCAAGGTGGGTGCCCCCCTGCGCACGGGCTACTGTGCCGCAAAACATGCGGTCATGGGTTTCTTTGATGCCCTGCGCACGGAAGTCGCCAGCGACGGTCTGCAGGTGACCACCATCACACCGGGATTCATTCGCACCAACGTCTCCAAAAATGCATTGGCGGGCGACGGCAAACCCACGGGCACAACCGACGATGACATCGCCGGCGGCATGAATGTCGACGACTGCGCTGACGTTATCATCGACGGTTTTGAAAAAGGTGAACCGGAGATCGCCGTGGGTATCGGTCCGGAAATGGGCCTCCTGGAACTCAAGCGGGATAATCCTGTTGCCGCGTTTCAAGCCCTGGAGCAGATGGCAGCGCAGATCCGTCAGGCTTCCTGAGGTCCGCCGTGACGACCCTGGGTCGCCGGCCGTTTGTCGCCCTGCTCTTCGGCTCAATGCTCGGGGGCTGCGGCGGCTACGAAGTAAAGAACCTTGTAAAGTCCGACATTGACCTCGTCACCGATGAATTCATCACCGAGACAAGGCTGTTGGTGCGGGAGCTTATGGCTAAGTTCTACGCGCGCAATCCGGATCAGCTTCGCCGCGGGGCCTTGAGCACCGCCGATGATCGTCTACGGCAGCTACGGGATACGCCCGGCCCCCTGGCATTTGAGGAGCTTGGCTACGCCCAGGAGATTGCAGCATTGGAGCTCGTGTTCCAGGAGTCTTTCCATGGGGACCGCGTCTTTGCGCTTATTGTGGGCCTGGGCGGCATGCTGCGACGGGCCTATGGCTACAACACGGAATCGTTTCTCTTCGACTCTCTGGATTCCCGGGCTCTCAGCACCAGTGCCAGGAACATTGAGATTCTCCTCTGGCGACTGAAAAACAACCGGCAGAGCACCGGCGCGCCATTCCTCATATCCAGTGAATATCAGGGCCGTATCGATAACCTCAGCTTCGAGCGGGTTTTTGGAAAACTCATCGCCCTCCAGGACATGATGTCCCGTATCGCCGGGGACGCCGGCGATCGCAGAGTCACCAAGGTCGTTCACACGGCGACCTCGGTGTTCATTCCCCTGCCCATCTAGACTCTGTACTCTGCATAAAGCGCTGAACTCATGCAACGTCATTTGAATCAGCAGGCGAGACGGGATTAAAGTAGCGGAAGACCCGTAGTTTTCCCGTACGGCATCGATGGACTTAGCCTAGGACTTTCCAAATCATGAAAAGCATAAACACCCGTGGATTACTGGGCGTCTTCGCCAGCGGCATGCTCACCCTGTCAGCTTTGCCTGTGGTGTTTGCTGCCCAGGACGCCACACCGGTGCTGACACGTATCACCGCCGTCATTGCCGACATTAAAAACCGTGATGCGCAATACAGGGCAGTCATTGCCCTGGACCCCGAGGCGCAGGCAGTGGCTCGCAGTCTGGATCTTCAGCGCAGAGCGCCGGGCCCTCTCCACGGTGAGCCTATTTTGCTCAAAGACAACATCGAATCAAAAGGGCAGGCAACCACCGCGGGGTCTTTAGCGCTGGCAGAGAACCGCACGGGTCGGGATGCCCCCCTCGTTGCGCAGCTGCGCCAAGGGGGTGCGGTCATTCTGGGGAAGGCCAACCTCAGCGAGTGGGCAAATTTCCGCTCGGAATTTTCCAGTTCTGGCTGGAGCGGTGTCGGCGGCCAGACCCGCAACGCCATTGACCCCGCGCGCACTCCCTGCGGTTCAAGCTCCGGCTCTGCCGTCGCCGTTGCCCTGGGATATGTGGATGTTGCCATTGGCACCGAGACCTCAGGGTCCATTGTCTGCCCCGCCTCCATCAACGGCGTTGTGGGCTTTAAACCCACGCAGGGCTTGGTGTCGGGCGAGGGCATCGTTCCTCTGGCAAGCACCCAGGACACAGCGGGGCCCATTGCCAACAGCGTACCCCTGGCCGCACGCACCCTGGCGGTCATGAGTGACCCTCAGGCCGAGAACAGCAGGAGCATCCGCAAGGGGCTCATGACGCTGGACGCCGTTTCATCACTGGAAGGTCTGCGCATCGGCATTTTCGCCCGCACTCAGAACTACGACCCCCGGCGGGACGCAGAGCTGGATCGCGTTCTGGCGCTACTGAAGAGCAAGGGTGCCACCCTCATTCCCGGATTGGACATAGAACCCTACGAGGGCTACGGCCAGGACTCCTACGACGTGCTGCTTTATGAATTTCGTCGCGATTTGAACGCTTATCTTGCGGGCTTGCCCAATGCCTTGAGCAGTATGACCCTCGCATCGCTCATCGCCTTTAATGAGGAACATGCCGAGGACGAGCTCAAGTACTTTGATCAATCCATTTTCCTCAAGGCGCAAAGCCTGCCGGATTCGGAAGAGGAATACCGGCGGAAGCGCAAAGCAACCCAGAAAGCCATGCGCGAGGACGGTCTGGACAAGCTTTTTGGAGAACATGCGCTGGACGCTCTGCTGGGAATCACCGTCGGGCCCGCATGGATGATCGACTGGGTCAATGGCGATGCGTTTTTTGGTCCGGGCATGGCCGGCCAGGCGGCGGTCGCCGGCAACCCCCACATCACGCTGCCTCTTGGCCAGCTGGCAAATCTACCGATCGGTGTTTCCCTTATCGGTGAGCGCTGGCAGGATCACAAACTGGCCGCCATCGCGGCGCTGCTGGAAACAGCGCACGAGGAGCAGTAATCATTCCACTGCTGCGGCAGGTATCGCAGGCAAGGAGCGGTTCGTTGCGGGCCACAGCAACATGGCGCAAAGCATCATTCCCAGGGCCGTTGCACCGGCGAGGGCGTCGAGGCCACGGAGTTGCACCACCTGTCCCGCGACAATAGCGGCCCAGGCAAAACCACTGGTGATAAGGGGCGCAGCAATGCCGGCCCAGCGGCCGTGCTCATCCAAAGAGCCCGCCAACGCCAGGAGAATGGGAAAGTTGAATTGCAGGGCGAATACCGCGGGAACCAGACCCAGCATGAATAGGCCGGGGCTCTGGGCATGAACCACGATCCACCAACCGCCGGCGCAGGCGAGGAAAGCGCCTAATAATGGATACCGCGGGCCGAAACGTCCGCTACACCAGCCCCCGAGTTGGCAGGCGAGCGCCGATAGCAGCAGTAACACGCCGATTTGCGACCCCGCCTCCTCATAGCCCATGCCCAGACGCGCGGCCAGGCTGAACATAAAAGCAAAGCCCAGACCGCTGCAGGTCACAAAGAGCATGCCCATGGACACCACCATCACAGGACGCAAAGACAGGTCAAGGGATGGCAGTGCATGATCGTGGTGGGACATGAGCGCAGGGGTTTCGCGATAGCTGGCTATGATCCCTGCGTAAATGAGCGCCACAACGGCCGCGAAACCATAGCCACCCTTGATCCCCGCCGCAGCTACCGCCGCCCCCGCGCCAGCCACCATGACCGACATAAGTGCGACGGCAGACATATCGATAAACCCGAAGCTCTCATCCGGCGCAGCGCTGACGGCCACCAAACGCGATGTCGCGGCCATCAGCGCGCCCACGCAGAAACCCGCGACGAACTGAAGACCCAGCAACAGCAGCTGCTTCTCAAAGAGTATGGCGCTAAGCAATTCGAGAACCACCAGGGCCGTCCCGAAGGTCAGCGCCAGGCGTCGGACACTCGCCCGCGGAGGTCTCAGAAAAAACAACAGCGATGACAGTGCAATGCCCAGAAAGGGCACGGCCACCACGACAGCCGCCATCCCCGCACCCCAGCTGGTTTCCTCAAGAAACCGCGTCACCAGAACCGGTTTGAGCGCGCTGAACAGCGTCGACATGCCAAACGCCGCCGCCCCGGCCATGAGAAGCCCCGGGTGTGAGAACAGGCCCGCCCGGGTTGCGGGAAGTGCGGGATCAGGCACGATGCGTTGCCTCTATCTTTGCCTGCAGATGCTCGCCGGCGCTAACGGGCGGATATACCGCAGCGCCACCGGCGGGGATACACGATGGAAGCACCTCCACGCGGGTATCGCTATCGGGATCCACGAAAAGCGCGATTGAGTAACGCTCCACGCCCTGCTCCCGGGGCAGTACACGATGGCAGGTTGAGCGATAGCGGCCGTTGCTCCAACGCTCAAGAAGATCCCCCGAATTGATGACAATAGCGTCGGGCCGGGGCGGCACATCGTGCCAGGCACCCTTCTCCGACTGCACCTGTAATCCACCGACGGCGTCCTGGAACAGTAGGGTGAGCATGCCATAGTCCGTATGGGCGCCCGCCCCCATCTGCTCGGGATCGATGACCGACCTCAGCACCGGGGGGTAGTGGAGCAAGCGAAGGGTGATGTTTTCGCCGTTATGCCGATCGACAAAAAACTCCGAGGGCATACTCAGGGCCAGAGCAAGCAAACGCTGGAGGCGCTGCGCCGCGGCCAGGGCATCAGCAAAAAATGTCGAGATCGATGCGCGAAACTCGTCATCAGGCCAGCGCTCCGTCGCAACCTGCTCCGATAGCAGATTGCGCATGGTAAAGGTCTCTTTGAGATCCCCGGGGCGATCGGGATCCAGACTTTCCTGTCCGAGACCCTGATAGCCGAAATTCTCCCGCGCCGCGACATAGGCACAGCGTCGTTTTTCCTCCTCAGCGCCATCAAAGAAACGTCTTGCGGTGCCGAAAACCTCCTCAATGCGCTGCGGGGTGACACCGAGGTTGCGCACAGCCATAAAACCGACATCCCGCAGCGCCCTGTCAATATCTCGGGCAACTTCTGCATCGCTGCGGGTCCTGGGGTCACAGTCAATCAGGGGAACTTCCATAGGCAAGCTCAAAGATCTGGAGGACGAGCTAGAGTGCCACGGATCGAACATCTCAAAAAGCAAAATACCCACGCTCCCACCAAAATCCGGCAGAAGAGGCATAGAAATCATCCCGCAGCACAGGCTGCAGAGTCTTTTGCGCTGTCAGAAGTGTGCAACTGCCCCGAATACTGACCTATATCAATACAAGTCATTGGCCGAATGCTAGTTTGGTATGTTTAACCCCTTGGAGAACCGCATATTCCATGAGTGCCCGTTCCCTACGCTGGCTTTGGATATGGGCAGGTATCGCGGCTGTGATACTGCTACCCCTTTTCTGGGTGTTTTCACCGCCCTCTGTCACCGGTGATTCGCCCTGGGACTCTGTGCCCGGGCGGTTGCCGGGCGTTGAGCACACCGCGCTCCTGGATCAAAGCTTTGCATCTCCCCAGGCAGTCACGGCACGCTGTCTGGAATGCCATGACGGTGTCGATCAGGACCTTCGTCATTCCTCTCACTGGACCTGGGACCGTCCGCCGGTTGCCGTCGCCGGCCGCAGCGAGCCCGTCTCAGGCGGTAAGCGCAATGTCATCAACAATTTCTGTATCGGTATCCAGGGCAACTGGGCCAGTTGCACCGCCTGCCATGCCGGCTACGGCTGGACCGATGCCAGCTATGACTTTGACGCGACTGAAAACATCGATTGCCTCGTGTGCCACGACGGCTCAGGGACCTATGTAAAGGGCAACGCCGGGCTTCCCGTGGACGGGGTGGATCTGCGGGAGGTCGCCATGAGCGTCGGCAAGCCCGGTCGCAACAACTGCGGCAGCTGCCACTTCAATGGTGGCGGCGGTGATGCAGTGAAGCACGGGGACCTTGATTCCTCTCTTTTCTACCCCAGCGAGAATGTTGATGTGCACATGGGTCGCTTCGATTTTGTATGTACGGATTGTCATCGGACCAGGGATCACCAGATAGCGGGACGCTCCACATCCGTATCCATGGACAATGAAAACCAGATCCACTGCACCGATTGTCATGACCGTGCTCCTCACCGGGAACGTCGCCTGAACAGTCATGGAGGCGCCCTGGCCTGCCAGACTTGCCATATTCCGGAGACCGCCCGTCGTCGTGCAACAAAGACCCATTGGGACTGGTCTACCGCCGGTGACGAATCCCGGGAGGAAGATGATCATCAATATCTGCGCATCAAGGGCAGCTTTGCCTATGAACAGCAGCTGAAGCCCAGCTATATGTGGTTCAACGGCAAGGCCAGTCGTTACATTTTGGGCGACCCCATAGATCCCAACGAGGTCACCGCACTGAATGCTCCTCTGGGAAGCATCGAGGACCCGGAGGCGCGTATCTGGCCTTTCAAAGTGCATCGGGCCTCCCAAGTCTATGACCGCTTGAACCGCTATCTCCTCCAACCGGAAACCAGCGGTCCTCGGGGATTCTGGAAAAATTTCGACTGGGATCGTGCCCTGCGCAGCGGTTCACAACACACGGGCCTGGCGTACAGCGGCGACTACGGATTTACAGATACCTCTATGTACTGGCCCCAGACCCACATGGTGGCCCCGAAGGAACAGGCTCTTCAATGTATTGATTGTCACGGCGAAGAAGGGAAAGGCCGTCTCGACTGGCAGTCCCTTGGTTATCCCGGCGACCCCGTCCGCTGGGGCGGGCGTGGGAACATGGCTCCCCGTCCGACGCCCCCGGAAGCAAGGCCATGAAACAAGCCGCCTTTGCTACCCTGCTGCTACTCGCAACGACAGTAAGCGCAAATTCGATTCGATACACCCCGACTTCCCTCTGCGCGACGCGCAGGGCCAGGTGGTCACTGATCTGTCAAAGGCGTCAGAACTGAAAAGCTGTGACAACTGTCACGACAGCGCAAGCATTGCAGACAGTCTTTCCCTTGCTCACCGCCAGAGTCCCAGAACGCTCACCAGAGAAACTGTTCTTCGCCATCGCATCGGACAACAAACACTGCGGCGGGATCTCACCAGCAGCTGCACGCAGTGCCATGGAGGCACGTTGAGCCTCGGTGACGGGGGGCTGATCAACGGAGCAGGCATTCAATCCGGGCGGAACCCCGAGGCCTGTAGCGACTGCCACGGAGAAATCGTTCTCCACAATCGGCAGGAATTCGCTCCGGGGGAGACATTTGCCCCTGCGGACAGCGCGAACTTCAGCGGCGCACTCTTCAGCGGACAAGGCATAAACGCGAGTGCAATAAACGTCACTGACAAGGCGGCGCGGAGCGACCCCTTCGACATCCATCTCGCCCGGGGCATGGTTTGCAGCGATTGCCACCGGGCTGGCAACCGCCCGGGCATCAGGACCGTGGGAGCAGCGTTGAAGGAGACTCACCTGAAACAGGACCCGAGAGATGTTTCCATTCGTGGCTACCTCCATGACCCTGATCATTCCCTGAGCACCACTTTGCAGTGTGATGACTGCCATCGCAGTGGCGCCGGCCACAGCTGGCTACCCTTTACCCAGCGACACATGTCGGCTCTCGCCTGCGAGAGTTGCCACATCCCGGAACTATTTGGGGCTGCTTTGGAAAGCATTGATCTTGACAGCGCCTACGCAACATTCCGAGGGCGCGATGAGCAGGGCCTGGTGCGGGGGTTCACACCGGTATTGCTAGCCAAGGGAGACAAACTGGCACCCTTTAACCTGATTGCTGTGAACTTCGAGGAATCCTCCGAGCAAAAAACAAGCGTTCTCGCGGTACCTCAGAACCATGGCGTTGTTCGTGACGCCGCCCACCGCGATTGCGCGACCTGCCACTGGCCCGAGGGCCTCACGGAGAGCCTGCTTAGCCTGGGGGAATCCCCAACGTCAGACCCGCCTGTCTTCGTTGCACCTGCGGAGGTCGCCGCCCCCGCCTTCGAGCACGTGGGCGGAGAGCTCCAGGCGCGAAGCCATCCCGAAAGCGCCTCACGCTACATGCTCGGTGCTAAGCAGCTTGCCTGGGCAGACCGCATAGGGATGCTTATCGCTGCAGGCACGCTTGCCGCGGTACTTCTCCACGGCGTTGCAAGGTTTCTGGCTTCCCGGCGGCGAGGCGTGACCGGAGAAGCCCGGAAGCGCGTCTACATGTACGGTGTCTATGAGCGATTCTGGCACTGGCTTCAAGCCACGGCGATTCTCATTCTCCTGGTTACCGGAGCCGCAATCCACAAGCCCTATCTCTTCGGTTTCCTGAACTTCGCTTACATGGTTGCCCTGCACAATCTCGTCGGACTGATCCTGCTTGTTAACGCGATCCTCGCCGCTTTTTACCACCTCGCCAGTGGCGAAGTACGGCAATATCTACCGGGCACCAGCGATCTCTTCGGTCGCATGTTTCTTCAGGCGCGCTACTACACCCGGGGCATTTTCCGCGGCGACCCTCATCCCTTCGCAAAAGATGCTCAGCATAAGCTGAATCCTTTACAGCAGATCACCTACTTTGGCTTGCTCAATACCCTGCTGCCGGCGCAGATTGTCACAGGCATTCTCATGTGGGGAGCACAGCACTGGCCATCCCAGACCACGGCTCTGGGTGGACTGGCAGTCCTCGGACCCTTGCATAGCTTCATGGCCTGGCTCTTTGCTGCTTTTCTCATCATGCATATTTACCTGACGACGACCTCCGGTCCAAAACCATTGTCTGGCATTCAGGCCATGCTCGAGGGCTGGGAAGACGTCGAGGAATCCGCAGGAGGCGACACGCTATGAGCGCACGATTTCCCGTAACGCCCAGCACGGGGAAACCCTACTGGAACCCCTACCTTGGCGGCATCATGTTGGGCGTCGTGCTGTTCATCGCCTACCTGATCACGGGCAGTGGACTGGGGGCCTCGGGGGGTATGAATCGTCTCCTGGTCTGGGTCCAGGATGCATTGATGCCTGAGCACGTTGATCAGGTCCCCTACCTGCTAAAAATGGCCGGCGGCGAACTCAACCCCTTAAAAAACTGGATTGTCTATCTCACCATCGGAACCATCGCTGGCGGCTTTGCCTCGGGACTGCTGTCCGGACGTTCCCACTGGGAAACCAACAAAGGTCCGCAGATCGGCAAGGGCACACGCTGGATACTCGCCTTCATCGGTGGCGCCCTTATGGGCTATGGCGCTCGCCTGGCCCGGGGGTGTACCTCGGGTCAGATACTGTCGGGCGGAGCCGTCATGTCCACGGGTAGTTGGCTGATGATGATCGGCGTGTTCGGGGGCGCTTACCTCCTGGCCTATAGCTTCCGAAAGACCTGGAATTGAGGCTGGGCCCATGACTGATTTTCCTCTTAATGTTATCGCCAGCCTCGGCACCGGGCAGGCATTTTTTATCTACGCAGTTATCGGTTTTGCCTTTGGCTGGGTACTGGAGTCATCGGGCTTTGGGAACTCGCGAAAACTGGCAGCGCAGTTTTACTTTCAGGAGCTCACGGTGCTCAAGGTTATGTTCACGGCCATCGTTACGGCCATGACGCTCGTGTTCGCAGCCAGCGGTGCCGGCCTCCTGGATTACAACCTGCTCTGGGTGCCACCCACCTATATCTGGCCCGGGATCGTCGGTGGTTTCGTCATGGGCGTCGGATTCATCATCGGAGGTTTCTGCCCCGGGACTTCTTTGGTTGCGGCAGCTACGTTGAAGGTCGACGGCATTTTCTTTGTCCTGGGCGCGCTCTTCGGAATAGCGCTTTTTGGAGAGACCATCGGCTTTTATGAACATTTTTTTAACAGCAGTTTTTTAGGTCGTATCACTCTCAGTGACAGCACCGGGCTGACTGAAGGCACTCTCACGGTGGTCATCGTACTGGGCGCCATCGGGGTTTTCGCCGGCGCGGAATGGCTGGAGGAGCGTGTCGGCAAGATCCCGCGCGCCCAAGCACCCAGATGGCGTTACGGTGCTGGTGCACTATTGATCCTGGGCGCTGTGCTGGTGGCTTTAAACGGTCAGCCCGGCAGTGCCGAGCGCTGGGAGCGCATTGCCTCGGTAGAACAGTTACGCCTGGATCATCGGGAGGTGCATGTTGATCCTCTGGAAGTGCTCTCGCTCCTTCATGATGACGCCCTCCGGGTCCAGCTGTTGGACCTGCGTGGCGAATTTGAATTCAACCGATTTCATATCCGCGATGCCCGTCATCTGGCGGGCAGCCCCCTCCCTGAATTGGCGGCAGAACTCATCGCCATGCCAGCTAACACGGTTTTTGTGCTCATCGGCCGGACGGGTGACGATATGGAGCAACCTTGGCGAGCACTACGCGCTGAGAGTGTGCCCAATCTCTACATTCTCGATGGGGGTGCCGAGGGCTGGTTGAGGCGCTTCACCAACCCGTCGGCGCCGCCGGTAGCGCCACGGCTGGCCCTCGGTGATCGTCACCCCGCGTCAGACCCTAATCCTCGGCTCTTTGAGGGTAGTTTTGAACCAAAAGTGGAAATGGAGATCAAACGAGCACCGAGTGGTGGTGGATGTGGTTGATGACGACAAAAAACAACGAGGGTGTAGCGCCCCGGGAAACTGCCGAAGCAGCTTCCATTCAAAACGCAAGACGCCACGCTAAATACAGAAGGCGCTCCGCAGGTGCTTTGAGCGCTGTGGTAGCCGGATTCCTATGCAGTCTCATGCTTATCCCTACGCCCTCGAGGGCAGAAGCCCCTGACGATGTCCTTCACGCAAGCTGGAACACGCTCCTTCAGAGCTGTGTAGAGGACACAGAGGACGGTTACAGCACCGCTGTCAACTACGACTGTTTCGCTTCAAAAGAGAGCGCGCTCGACGGCTATCTCCATGCCCTCAAGGCTGTCAGCAAGGATGAACTCCTGGGCCTAAACGACCACAGGCAGCTGGCCTTTCTCATCAACGCCTACAATGCCTGGACCGTAAAACTGATCCTCAACAACTGGCCGGGTGTCGACTCTATTCGAGACCTGGGAAGCCTGCTCCTCTCTCCCTGGAAGAAATCGTTTATCCCCCTCCTTGGCGGCATCGTGAGCCTGGATGATATTGAGCACGGCATGATCCGGGAGCCCGGTCGTTTCGACGATCCCCGTATTCACTTTGCAGTGAATTGCGCGAGTATCGGCTGCCCTGCCCTGCGTAGGGAGGCTTATCGTGGAGAGGTGTTGGACAGCCAACTCGAGGAACAAACCCGCAGCTTTCTTGGCGATCCCAGCCGCAACCGCCTCCGCGGTGACGAGCTTGAGATCTCATCGATATTCAAATGGTACCGCGACGATTTTGAGCAGGGTTGGCGTGGCGCTGAGAGCCTTGAACTGTTTCTCGCACGCTACGCGGGCGCTCTGAATCTCAGTTCTCAACAGCTGGTACAGCTTGAAAAGGGCGACATCGATATCGAGTTTCTCGCCTATGATTGGCGGCTAAACCAAACGCCCTGACTTCTACGTTTCCTTCGCCGGCTGCTATGTGTCCTCGGGCAGGGCTGGCAGCAACGGCAGTATCACGAGAGATAAGGCGCCGAGCAGGCAGGCGGCCAATGCCGCGGGCCACAGACCACTGGCCACGAAGGGAGAGATCAGGGCCGTGGCAGCGGCGGTAATCAACATGACATAAAGGATCACCAGGGCTGATGCGCGGGCGTCATCACCATCAGATGCCTGGAGGGATCGATAAAAACCGGGCGGCCCCCGAAAACCGAAACCCATATTGAAGGGCAGAAACAGCGCCCAGATCACCCAGGGCTCCCGTCCTCCCAAAAGCCCATAGGCAAGCATCAGGATACTGCCTCCAAAGGCGAGGATGCTGCCGCCGTAGATCGTCCGCTCGGCACCAAAACGCCGCACGAGACGACTGGAGAGATTCGCAGCGACAATGTAGGTCGAGATACCCAGAAGCTGCATCACAATGAACTGCTGTATTTCACCCCCGAAGGCAACGACGTAAACCGTGGGCATGGCAAACACAAAGGCGAGGAGCGAACCCAGACTCAAGCCCTGACTCAGGGCGTAGCGCTGGAACACGGCATTGCGCACAAGTAACCAGTAACCCAGTCGCGAAGGGTTGCCAGATACGGCGGGAACGTAGCGCCCTGATACGGCCACCAGCACACTGAGACCCACCGCAAGCATTGCGGTCACCCAGAAGGATGCAGACCATCCATAGGCACTGAGCAACCACACCCCGATAATTGGTGCGATAGCCGGTGCCAGAGACTCGATGCTGCCCAGCGCGCCCAGGGCCCGGAGAGCGCCCTGCTCATCAAACAGCGCCCTGACCATCCCCGGTGTCACAACCGCGGCGCAGGACGCTGCCACCCCCTGCAAAAAGCGCAGGGCAATGAGCAGTTCAAGGTTCGGTGCCATAGCCGCGGCGCCGGACAAGAACCCATAGGCCAGCAAAGAGCTTACGAGCATTTTGCGGTGATCAAGAAAAGATCCCAGCTCACCAAAGAGCAGGAGACCGATACCGGTCCCCGCCGCGAAGGTCGCCAGCACAAACTGCGCCTGAGCTATGCTCCCGCCCAGATAGTCCGGGAGACCCGGCACCGCGGGCAGCACCAGATCCGTGCCCGCCAAACCCAGCACCGTGCAGCAGACCAGGAGACCTGCGACACCGACAGCTCTGAAACTTCGGGACTCAGGGGTGGCGCGCAAGATAGTCCTTAAGTTGTTCGTCGAGGGCCAGTTTTGCGTCGCTGGGGAGAAATGCCGCTTCGAAGCCGTTGCGCACGAGCATCACAGCCTGCTCGCGGCTCATGTCGAGCTCCGATTCAAGGGCGGCGAAATTCTCCAGCAAATCACCACCGAAGTAAGCGGGGTCGTCGGAATTCACTGTGATGCACAGGCCTTGTTCCAGTAAATCAAAAATTCGGTGCTCCGAGAGGCTGTCGTAAACACAGAGACGCACATTGGACAGAGGGCAGACGGTGAGGGGCACGCGATCCGCCGCCAGCTGCTGGAGGAGATCGGCATCGTCTACGGCCCGCACACCATGGTCGATGCGCGTCACCTTGAGAAGTTGCAGGGCGTCCCGGATAAAGCTTGCAGGCCCCTCCTCCCCCGCATGAGCCGTGAGTTCATAACCGCGTTTTTTTGCCTCGCGGTACAGGGTTTGGAAATTTGCCGGGGGAAAGTCTCGCTCGGCGCTTGCCAGACCGATGGCGCAAAAGTGTTCCCGATAGGGATCCGCCGCTTCCAACATAGCGAGGGCGTCAGCCTCGGGCAGGTGACGCAGAAAACTCAGAATGAGACCCACGGATTGCCCCCAGCCGCTTTTCGCCTCAGCAATGGCTTTATCAAAGCCCTCAAGCACCACGGACAGCTCCACGCCCTGGGGTAGGTAAGTTTGGGGCTCAACCATAATTTCGCAGTGCACGATGTTCTGGACACGGCAGACCTCGAGGTAGTCCTGCATCAGAAAATAAAAATCCTCGGCGTCACGGAGTACCGATGCCCCCAGATAGTAAAGATCCAGGAAACTCTGAAGATCGCTGAAGTTGTACGCCGCCTCCACCTCCTCCACGGAAGCGTATGGCAGGGACACGCCGTGCTTGGCCGCAAGCTGCAGAAGACGCGGAGCGCGCAGACTGCCATCAATGTGCAGATGCAGCTCTGCCTTGGGCATTGCAGCCAGCCACCGGGTGACGGGGCCATAGCTATCGTTTGTCACGTTACTCACTTACTTATCTCCACTGCTCAGGGGCCTGGCCGTTAAGGTATCGATGAAAAGCCGGAAAGCGGCCTCGGGATCGGTATCTCTGCAAAAGAGCGTATTTTTTGCGCCCTCCCGCCGCTCGATGACGCCGGCGGTTTCCGCTGCAAAATGGCGTCGCGGCGCACCCTGCCAATTGCTATCCGGCATGGATTTATCCGAGGTCGCCCACCAGGGTTCCTCCGTCTCCTCATACGTCGCGCCCAGGGCCAGCATTTCACCGTCACAGAAACGCTCGCGATCAATCACCGCCAGGGCCGCGAGCACATCCCAGAAATAGTACTCGCCAGAATCAATAAACCAGGTGTTGGCATCAAGCACCGCATCCCAAAAAGCGGCAGCCGGATTGTCCACGCGGGTTTTAAACGCGGCGGCAAACGCCGGCGTGACCTTCACGTGATTGGTCACATCCAGTCCCACCAACTCCATCGCCAGGTCCGAGCGCAGCACCTTGTCGGCGGCAAGTGCATCGACATAGATGTTCCACTCGGCCCGAGTGTTGGGATTATCGTCGGTAAAACCCGGCACGATGATATTGCCCGGCGCATCCAGGGCCCCGCCCATGATCACGAGGCGTTCGGTCTTGGCCGGGTCTTCGGGGTACCGTTCCAGCCACTGGGCAATATTGGTCAGGGGCCCCGTCGCCAGAACAGTCACAGGCTTATCGGCCGCCGCATGGACATCATGCAGGAGCTCAACCGCATGACGCCCATCGGGCTCGCGCAGGCTGGGCGTAATGGGAACCCCCGACAGCGTATCCATATCCTTTTGCCAGGGCACGGGAAACACGAAATAGCCGTCCAGAGGATAGGCGTCGCCACAGGACACAGGTATCGCGTTGTGGGGGTTAACGAGGTCCAGGAGCGCGAGAGCATTACGGGTGCCCGGTTCGCAATGGGCTTCACCACTGGCGGCAACGGTCACCGCCAGAAGCTCAACCCCCGGATGCCGTGCCAGGAACAGCAGCGCCGCCCAGTCATCAATCGCCATGTCCGTATCGAACACCACGGGAATACGGGCCGGGGCAGATGGCAGCTGATCTTCGTACACGTCCCAGCCCCCAAGAAGAGCGTCCACCACGGGTTGTCCCACGCGCTGGGCAGTTTCCAGAGCACCCAGACCACCGTCGGGATAATCCGCCGTGGTGCTCCAGGCCGCGCTCCTGCCCCTGGGTGGCATGGTGTAATTACTCGCCGTACGCAGGATCAGTACCCGCCGGGGATCCACGCGATCGATGCGTCCGAGACGGTGAAGCGCCGTCAATGTCCCGGAATCCTCCATATTCGAAGTCATGAATTCTGCCGACTCACCCGCGTAGACCTTCAGCCAGTCGTTTGCCCATTCATTGAGTTTCTCACCGTGCCAGTAGGTGCTCGCCGAAAGCGTGTCTCCCCGGGTCACAAACGGGGGACGCTGCGCCAGAGGATAGTTAGTGAACTCTTTGCGAAAGGCCTGCATCGCCTCCGTGTCCATGAGCGGCGTGTTACGCGTCAACTGGTACGCCCATTCGCTGAGACCGCTGTCGAGGGCAAAACTGATGGTATCGAGAGTCCAGCCGGTAGAAACATCCTGGGGGCCATCCGCAGGTTTTGACGCCCCGAGGGGAATAAAACCGTAGGGCCAGTCCTCGGGAATCTCCCGGGCATCAATCTCATATACCAGATCGCCATCGACCACCGCATTGGCCCAGGCGGCGGAGCCCAGGGAAAGATCCTCCGGGTCGCCCCCGGCGATGCCGGCGATGAGCCAGTAGGCCTTCGTAAGATCAAAACGTTCGTCAAGACCCAGAGCCATGGTTGACGCCGTGGCGTTGGGTATCCCACCGCCGAGGCAGGCCACAAGCAGGCCTTTGTCGTCGTAGTACAGTGAGTACTCCCCGAGGGCAAAAGGCATTTCCCGCAAACCCGGGTTACGCTCCAACCACAGCTGTAATTCCCCCGGCTTATCCCCGGTGGGCTCGCCATTTTCAAACATGCTGAGCACCACCACTTTTACCGGCAGGCGCTCGCCAGCAAGACCGGGCGTCACATACAACACCCCTAGTACGGCGAGCACTCTGACGACGGCGCGCGCGGAAAAACTTAAAAACTCAACGGAATTCATGGGATAAGCCTCGAGATGCGCTTTCAATACTAAAGAAACAGGCGGGACAGCATACGCAGTCCGACCGCCAGCAGGAAGCCTGCAAAGAGTTGCTGCAAACGTCGCGCGGACAGGGCTGCGCCAATGCGCACACCCAGGGGTGCCATGAGAATAGCCAGGGGCGCAATGCTGAGAAACCCCGGCACGCTGACATGACCGATGCTGTAAACCGGTGCGCCCGCAGGCACCACATGACACAGGGCCACCAAGACCCCCGGGGCCGCAATGACCAGACCCAATACGGCCGCGGTTCCCACCGCACGGTGCATGGGCACGTGGAACAGGGTCATCACCGCAACGCCAAGGGTCCCTGCCCCCACGCCAAGGAGCACGCAGACAAAGCCGATGGCAGCGGCGATGCCCAGCTGCAGATAGGCCGCGGGAAGCATCGGGATGTTCTCTTCGTCGGGACCTTCCACACCTAGCTTGCCATCCCCCGCACCGTCACCGCCAGACAGCTTCAAAAACCCTAAGGACAGCGCAAACACCGCAAACAGCCCGATCAGGGGTTCCGCCGGCAGCGATGGCGCCAGCCAGGCGCCAAACACCACCGCCGCGAGCATCGCTGGGAACCAGCGAAAAAGAATAGCGCCGTCGACGTTACCCCGGCGCCAGTGGGACAGGGAGGAACTCATAGCCGTGGGCACAATCACGGCGAGGGACGTACCCGTGGCAAGAAGCATCGCCGATGCCTTGGGCACCCCCTGAAGGAGAAAGACCTCAAAGAGCACCGGCACGATGATCAGGCCGCCGCCAATACCGAGGAGGCCCGCAAGCAGTCCTGCGAGGACACCGGCCCCTAACAACGCCGGAAGCAGCGCTGGAAGATCCGAGAGCATGCCCGGAGTCAGCGCCTAGGGAGCGGAAAGATCCTCGGGCGTTGGCGTGCGATCACGGTATACGTCCCAGCCCTCGACAATCGTGTCGATAACTTTTGAGCCAACGATGTAGGCAGATTCCAGGGAGGCATCCAGTCCGGCATAGCCCTCGTTCTCCGACAGGAGATTGGTCGCTGCATCTACACCCGGCGGCGGCAAGGTGTAATTGCTGCCTGTGCGCAGCACCATCATCCGATCCCGATCTGCCCGCCCCGCGTTGGTCAGCCAGGCGAGGGACTGCATGGTGCCCGTATCTTCCATCGCCGAGGTCACAAAGTTGCCATTACCGTCACTCCAGTAATCGACCCAATCGTTCGCCCAGTCATTCAGCAAAGTGCCGTGCCAGAAGGTCATAGCCGCCAGGTGATCACCCTTGAGCACAAACGGAGGCCGCTGGGCGTTAGGGTAATTGGTGTAAAGCTGGCGGGTTTCGTCCAGGGACTCAAAATCGGGCAGCTCAATATCTTTCGTTAGCTGATAGGCCCACTCCGTGAGCGCCGGATTGGTTCGAAACATTTCCCCCGTGGGCTCGGGCTTGTTCTCGTCAAAGGGCTTTTTGGTGTTTCGCGCAATGTAACCGTACTTCCAGTCCTCGGGCATTTCCCGGGGATCGATCTCATGGGCGAGGTCGCCGTCCACCAGATATTCCGCCCAGGCGGCGCTACCGATGGACGCATCTTCGGGGTCGATACCGGCGATGCCCGCCACCAGCCAATAGGCCTTGCTCAGATCAAAACGGGGATCCATACCCAGCATCATGGTCGATGCGGTGGATTTCGCCGTGCCGATACCGGTCACCATGACCAACACACTATTCTCGCTGTCGAAATGCAGATCGTGATGAGCACCGAACTCGAACACCTGATCGAGATTGCGACGCTCATTCCACAGCTGGAACTCCGCGGCCTGATCACCGCTGTCCTCGCCAATTTCAAACATGGTGACGACCACCACTTTCACAGGTATGGGCTCGGGCGTGGTATCCACCTTTGCAACGCTTGGAGCAGACGCTTCACCACCACAGGCGCTGAGCACCAGGCTCAGAAGGGGTAAGCACATCAGGGCGAGCATGTTTCGCATGGAGATCCTCTCGGTTATGACGTCGATAGTTTTAAAAAAAGGGGGATAACTCTACCACTCACAAAGCTCGTAGCGGTCGCAGATAAATCCATAGCTCTCGGCCTCCGATGACAGGGCAGCGGCGGGCTTCGCGGCTATCTGCCGGGCGAAGTCATCGATTCGCGCGGCAAACAAGGCCAGCAGCTCCGCTTTCCTGACCTCTGGCAGAAACCCGTGGGCGATGGAATTCCGGGACAGGAGCAGCAACTCGTCCCAGCTGAGATTGAACTCCTTCACGGCCACATAGAATTCATCCGTAAGATTACTGTCCCACATACCCCGGTCATCTGTGGACAGGGCCACGGGGATGTCCGTGCGCAGGTACTCGGGAAAGGGGTGCTCGCTGTAGTCCCGGACGTATTCCAAAAGCAGATTCGACACCAGGTTGATCTCCACGAGATAAGCGCCGTTGCGCATCAGGCGCATGGTGTCGGGGTCACTGATGAGGTTGACGCCGTGACCTATGCGATCAGCCCCCAGAAGCAGGGTATCGCTCACATGACTGTTGGGTTCGTCCACCTCCCCCGCATGGATAGACAGGCGCACATTGTTATAGCTGCGGCGCAGATCCCGCAGGGTCTCAAGAAACCGCAAGGGGTAGCCTTTGTCGTTGTCCTCCCGCCCCACCATGTTCACCGCGACAAAGAGGTCATTGTGCCGGCTTGTAAAATCGTAGAGATAGCGCAGATGCTCATCGGCATCGGGCAAAAAGCGCAGAATCGTGGTTTGGAGCCGAACTTCGACACCCGTCGCCAGCGCATCATCGTCCTGTAGGCGCGCGCGATAAATCCGGGCCACATCATCGGGGGTCAGGGCCTGCCCACCGGGGTCGATGAAGCCAAACACACCGATCATGCTTTCCATGTACAGCAGGCCCTCAGCACCGAATTTCTGCATATTCATTACGAGGGCATCGGCGGCAAGATGGGGGTTAAAGTACAGATCGCCCATGCGTTGCCAGTGTGTTTGAAAAAATTCATCCCGGCCCTCATGGGCTTTATCGAGGCGCAGACTATCCAACCAGGCTTCTTTTTCCTCGGCGTTGAGTTCGTCCAGGGGAAGATATTCCTCTTTCTCACAGGCACTGAGGGTCTCGTAGTTACTCTCCTGCACGTTGACAAACAGCATGAGGTAGGGAGTTTCGGTAAATGCATTGCTGCCATAGGGCCGGCAATTGTTGATCTTCACCCGCGTGTAGTAGCGGTAGCCGTTTTTTTGCTGCGCGAGCGCGAGTTCGTAAAACCATTCGGAGCGAATGGAGCCCGACAAATGATTGTGAAGGTCGCCACCTTTGGGCATGGCGTAGAGAAAACGATAGAGTTCCTCGTCGCTGGCCTCGCCCTTAAAAGCTTCAAACCACGCGGACATGTCATCGGAAGCCTCGGGCAGAGCAGCATGCCCTGCGCCACTGCACAGGGTAAAGAGCATCACCACCACGGCAAATAAATCGTGGATTCGGAGACGTCGGCCATGCGCCCGGCCTTGGCTGATGGCTGCCGTATCCACTGTTGAGTCGCTGTATTTAGTGATGACCCGCATAACTCCCGCTCTCTCATTGCCCCCAAGGCTGAGCATCATCCGTCAGTTGGGGGCCTCTCGCAACGCAAGTTCGATGCCACAAACCCTGAAGCTGACCACGACTCCGTTCCGCAAGCACTGACGGGCCCGGCGGGCCCGGCGCCAATCTGAGGCACGCCTTTGGTCCGCACGCCATAGAGCAACGCACCAAAATAGAGCAAAACGACACCCAAAAGAGGGCGCGGCCGCGAAACGAGCGTTTGAGCCAAGCCGTGGCCATCAACCCTTGCCGCTTTCCCACCGCCCATGCATCCTTAGGGCTCAGCCTTGCGCCGGAATGCTTTGTGGACCCCAAATCACCCTACCCTAGAGATATGCTTGGTTACGGCCAGCATCCTCCTGAATTTTCTCTCCCCGGCGGAAAGCGCATTGCCGTGCAATTCGTTGTGAATTACGAGGAAGGCGGTGAGAATTCCGTGCTCCACGGCGACGACGGCTCCGAGGTTTTTCTATCGGAAATGTTTAACCCCAGCGCCTACGCCGATCGCCATATGAGCATGGAGTCCCTCTATGAATACGGCAGCCGCGCGGGCTTCTGGCGCCTCTACCGCTTGTTCACTCAACGCGAGGTGCCCGTTACGGTGTTTGGCGTCACCATGGCCATGGCAAGAAATCCCGAGGCGGTCGCCGCGATGGGGGAAGCCGACTGGGAGATTGCCTGTCACGGCCTGCGCTGGATCAACTACCAGGAGGTGCCCGAAGATGTGGAGCGCGAACACATGCGCCGGGCCATCGACTGGCACACAGAACTCACGGGCGAACGCCCCCTGGGTTGGTACACCGGCCGGGACAGCCCCAATACGCGCTCACTGCTGCTGGAGCATGAGGGATTTCTCTACGACTCCGACTCCTACGCAGACGATCTGCCTTATTGGATTAAGGGGGGCGACGGCGCTCATCTGATAATCCCCTACACCCTTGACAGTAACGACATGCGCTTTTCCAGCGCTCAGGGCTTCGCGGATGGCGAGCAGTTTTTCAACTACCTCCGAGACAGCTTCGACGTGCTCTACGCCGAGGGTGCTGAGCAGCCCAAGCTTCTCAACATCGGTCTCCACTGCCGCCTTGCGGGGCGGCCCGGGCGATTTTTAGCGCTCCAGCGGTTTCTTGATTATGTGCAGCAGCATGATGACGCCTGGCTGTGTCGGCGCGTCGACATCGCGCGTCACTGGCACGAGCATTACTACCCCCACCAGCCTGTGCAACATTCCCCACCACAGCATCCCTGAGACAGCGAATCGCTATGAGGAGTCTTAACGATGATCCCTGCTTTTATGATCCGGAGCCGCAGAGGACGCACTGTCGGCATGTGCAGATCGGGAACCGGAACATTGTTGGCCGCGCTTTTAACGATGGCCACTGTCGTGACCTCGTCGGGCATGGCTGAGGAGGCACCCATCGACGCCCAGACGCTCATCGAGAGTCTCGACCTGAAGGGTCATGTCGAAGGCGGCTTTTATCGCCGCACCTACGAGGCCACAAACCAGCCGCGCGTAGACAGTGATGGCGCTGAACGTTTCAGCATGACCTCGATCTATTATCTCCTCACCGCCGAGGGGCCCATCGGTCACTTTCATCAAAACCGCTCGGACATCGTCCATTATTTCCATCTTGGCGACCCCATCGAGTACGTGCTGATCCATCCGGACGGTGAAATGGAAACCCGTGTCATGGGCGCCGATCCCCGTAAAGGCCAACTGCTGCAGATGACCGTGCCGGGAGGCGTGTGGAAGGCATCGCGGCTCACGGGTGTAGAGCAGGGTTACGGTCTTATCAGTGAGGCCGTGAGTCCGGGCTTTGATTACGGAGATATGACCCTGGGCGTAACGGCCGAACTCCTGGCGACCTACCCGCAACACCGCAGCTATATCGAAGCCCTGAGCCGGGAGTCCGCACCGAAGCGGTAATAATCCGCGCCCTCGGCAATTGACGGCCCTGCCAAGGTGGCGCACCATCTCGGTGCACGATGGCTCCGTGGAGCAAAACAACGGGCTGCTTAGGCGGAATATAGCGATATTCCAGCCCCGGCAGCCCCGCTAAGTCACTGATAAATATAACGATATTTTTGGCAACAAATGGCCTTGGTATTGGCATCAATCGTGCACTACTTTTTGGAGTAGTGCCCCATCGGTAATAAAGCAGTGTCTCGCAGCCCATGCCGCCTGACAGCATCATGTATTTGAGGAGAGTTCATGAAGACATTCACCACCCGCAGGCTGCCCCTGGCAGCGTCCATAGCCGCGATCATCGCCGCCGTGCCCCTTGCCCAGGCGCAGGGCAACCAGGCGCAGTCCATCGAAGAGGTTGTCGTGACGGGATCCCTGGGCTCTCTGCCCGGCGAGGACGTGCAGATTTTTGGCTTCGGTAAGTCATTGCTGGAGACTCCCCGTTCCGCGTCTACCATCAGTGAGGAGCAGCTTGAACGCTTCAACATCACCGACATCGATGAGCTGGTAGCCTTCGCCCCGGGTACCTTCACCCAGTCCTTCTTTGGTGTGGCCGGCTCGCTGGATGTTCGTGGCACCGCGGGTGAGACTTACTTCCGGGGCATGCGCCGCATTGATAACCCGGGCAACTATCCCACGCCCATTGGTGCTTCTGACCGTATCGACATTGTGCGAGGCCCCGCATCACCCATCTACGGTCCCGCCAAAATCGGTGGTTACCTGAACTTCAACCCCAAATCAGCACGTGCCGAATCCGGTGATTACCTTAGCGAAACCACCGGTGCCGTCTCCTACGAAACCGGCAGCTGGAACCGCAACGTGGTCACCGCGGAAATCGGTGGCCCCATCAACGATCGCATGGGCTACTACCTCTATGGTGAGTTGGAAGATTCCGACAGCTTTTATGACAACACGGAAACCAAGCAGAACATCATTCAGGCGTCCTTTGACGTCGACATCAACGACAAGCTGGTGATGCAGTTTGGTGGTATGTACCACGATTATGATGGTAACCAGGTTGCCGGTTGGAACCGCCTCACCCAGGACCTTATCGATAACGGCACTTACATTACCGGGCAGGCCACCCCCCTGGATACCGATGGTGACGGCAAAATATCCCACCAGGAATACGGTGCGACCTCTGGCCCTCTGTCCAATTTTGTTTTCCGCCCGGAGTTTGTTGACGATTCCAGCGTAATTCCCGAGATGGCCCTCGTAAACACCGGCACGACACAGCTAGACGAGAGCAATGTTCTCGTGGACCCTAACGACACCCTCGATAATCAGGTCCTCAGCCTGTACCTCGATTTTGTGTACGAAACTGATAGCGGCTTCAGCATCACCAACAAGCTGTTCTACGAAACCATCGACAACATCAACGAGAACGCCTACGGCTTCTCCCAGTTTGGTGAGGTCGACATGATCGAAGACAAGCTGGTCTTTGCCTTCACCAAAGACATTGGCTCCATGACCGCCGATCTACAGTTCTCGCCGTCGATCCGCTATACGGACTTTCTCCGGGGTCAGGACTTCATCAACGAGTACTTTGACCGCCGCGATCTGAGCCAGTCCAATGCCGAGCGCGATCCCTCCCTGGATACCCGGCTCCTTGCGACGCAGATCAACGATGACTACTCGGAGTATCAGAGCGGTGACTACACCATGTACGGTCTGGCGTTCCTGGGTGATTTCAGCTTTGACAACGGCATCGCCGTCACCCTGGGTATCCGTCAGGACTATGTAGAAACGGATGTCAGCACCCCCGTGGAGCTGCTGCTGTTCCCCGACGGTGCGATTCCTGAAGCCTCAGACTCCGAGGACCTGCTGTCCTGGTCCGCCAGTATCAACTGGACCACGGAGTTCGGTTTGACGCCCTACTTCACCATCGCAGAGCAGGCAACGCTGATTGCCGGTCAGGTGGGCGACCTTCCCACGGCGCAGGTGGCCAGCGGTTCCTGGACCGACACGTCGGATCTCTGGGAAGTGGGCCTGAAGGGAAGCTTCCTTGATGACTCCCTGTACTTCGCCGTGAACTATTACGAGCAGGAGCGTGTGGATTTCAACGCTCAGGCGATCGTCACCAACCCCACCAGCCGCACGGAAGGTATCGAGGCAGAGCTGCGCTGGGTGGTCAACGAAGATCTGGTTGTGACCGGCGGTTGGACCAACATGGAGGTCATCATCGTTGAGGCTGAGGAAAACGGCGGCCAGTTCGGTTTTTATGGCGCGGACGATATTCCCCAGATCGATCCGACCCTGGTCTTTGGTGGCCAGATCATCGGTATCCCCACATCGCCTGACGGCCGTCGTGCAGGTATCCCCGAGAACATCTACACGCTCACGGGCACCTACTCCTTCAACGATAATCTGGCCATCAGCGGCAGTGTTATCAGCGTCGACGAAACGCCGTCGGGATCATCCGGTGCGGTTATCCTGCCCTCCTACACATTGCTCAACGCAGGCCTTGTGTACGAGACCGAGTCCTGGACCTTCCAGCTCAATGCGAAGAACCTGACCGATGAGCGCTACTTCCGATCCAACTTCCCGGATCTCTTCGGATCGCAGATCGTGTTGCCGGAGCTGAGCCGGAACTTCCAGGCGCGGGTAGCCTACAAGTTCTAAGCACTCTCCCCGGCGCGACAAGCACCTGGAAAAGCCCTCCTCTCGGAGGGCTTTTTTTTGTCCCGCCGGTCTGTGAGACTTAGGGGCACTTCAACACCGGATCACACCCATGAGCAGTGACCTGCACAACGCCTTTGTGGAACTCGACGCGGCCATCAATCGCGCGGTCATCGGACAGGAGGATGTGGTCCGCACGCTGATCATCGCATTGCTCACCAACGGTAACGTGCTCCTCGAGGGGCTCCCCGGTACAGCCAAAACACGTTCCGTGCGAACCCTGGCCCGGGTGCTGGACGCCAGCCTCGGGCGCATTCAGTTCACCCCCGATCTTCTCCCCTCGGACGTTACGGGGACGGAAATTTATCAGGAAGTCGACGGACATCAGGAACTGCGGTTTCAGCAAGGCCCCGTGTTCAACAATGTGGTGTTGGCAGATGAAATCAACCGAGCGCCGGCGAAGGTGCAGGCCGCCCTGCTGGAAGCCATGGAGGAGCGCACGGTGACGGTAGCGGGAAAGAGCTACACCCTGCCGCCGCTGTTCATGGTCCTCGCCACCCAGAACCCCATCGAGCAGGAAGGCACCTACCCCCTGCCCGAAGCGCAGATGGACCGCTTCATCATGAAGATCAGCGTTGATTATCCCGATGACGACGCCGAAGAAAGCATTATCCGTCTGGTGCGTGGTGAAGAAAACAGCGACAGCGGCACCGAGGAGCCCCGCCTCTCCCAGGACCTGGTTTTTCAGGCCCGGGAAGCCTTGTCCGCGATCACCGTGTCGCCCAACATCGACAAATACATTGTTGCCCTGGTTATGGCCACCCGCGATCCCGCCCGTTATCCCGACTCACGTCTCAAGGAGTGGATTCGCGTGGGGTCCAGCCCCCGGGCCAGTATCGCGCTGGACAAGTGCGCCCGGGCCAACGCCTGGCTGTGCGGTCGGGATTACGTGGATCCCGAAGACGTGCGCACCGTCGCCCACTCTGTTTTGTGCCATCGCATGATACTCAGCTATGACGCCCTGGCAGAGTCCGTGGATAGTCACGCCGTTATCGACGAACTCCTTCGTCAGGTGGCCGCGGCCTGAGCAGACACTGATGCCGTGGTTTTCACCCAAGGAACAGCCGTCGGCTCCGGATAACCGAATCGCGGCCAGCCTGGCCCATCTGCGGGCCCTGGAATTTCAGGCCAGGGGTTTTTCTTTCCTGCCACGACAACCGGTGCAGAGCATCCTCAGCGGCCGTCACGGCTCCCGTCTGCGCGGCAGAGGCCTGAATTTTGAGGAGCTGCGCCACTACCGACCCGGTGACGATATCCGCAGCATGGACTGGAAGGTCACCAATCGCACGGGGAAGCCCCATGTGCGCGTCTACACGGAGGAGCGCGAGCGCCGCGTCCATCTGCTGGTGGATCAGCGCGTCAGCATGTTTTTTGGCAGCCAACGGGCCATGAAGTCTGTCGTGGCCGCCGAAGTGGCCGCCCTGGCGGCCTGGCGGGTCATCGCGTCAAACGACCGTTTGGGCGGACTCATCTTTGATGATCATGACTGCTACAGCATTCCCCCCCGTCGCAGCCGCGAAAGTGTCATGGAGCTGCTGTCGCGCCTCGCTGAGAGTAACGCGGCGCTCGCCGCAGGCCAGACATCCAAGGCGTCGCAGCTCAATATCGCCATGGACAATCTTGCCCGTGGGCTCTCCCATGACGCACTGGTTATCTACATCGGCGACGGCTTTGGCTGGGACGATCGCAGTGATGAACTCCTCAAGAAGATGAGCATGCACAACGACGTCATCGTCATCAATATTTTTGATCCCGCGGAGATCGAGCTGCCACGGCTGGACGAGCTCATTGTCTCCGATGGAGAAATGCAGATTGCCGTGTCGGGAAATCGCGCGCAGCTCGATGAACGCTTCCGCGATAGCTACAACGCCCACGTAGGCCACATGCTGAACATCCTGAAGCGCTATGGCTTGCCGCTGATTTCCGTGAGCTGTGCCGAAGACCCCGTCAACCAGCTGCTCAAAGCTCTGGGGGCGCGCCGATGACCGAAGTGTTTGGTCCCGGCTGGGGCAACTATGCAATCCGCGGCATCATCGAGACCTCCCTGCCGGAACCCGTGTCCCTTGTACCCGAGACCCCGGGATGGTGGTTGCTCCTTGGCCTCATCGTTGGCAGCGTCGCCTGGGGCGCCTGGGTACGCTGGCAGCGATTTTTGAGAAATGCCTATCGTCGGGAAGCCCAGGCCGCTCTGGCTTCTGTCGAGGCCCGAGTCAAAGGGGGTGACAAGGACTGTCTCCGGGAGCTCGCTCCCCTCCTGCGCGCCACGGCCCTGGCAGCAGTGGACAGCAGCAACAGAGACAGCATTGCCGCCCTGAGGGGCAAGGACTGGGAGGAGATGCTCCATCAGCTGGCCCCCCGCTTGGCGCCTCTGCCCGTTGCGACGCTTAATGCCCTTGCCTACGGACCTCTCTCCCATACACCCGATAAGATCGACGGCCTGTTTGAGCAACTCCGCGAGTGGATAACAGTCCATGAGAGAGCCAATGAGAGTGCCAATAAGGGTGCCCATGATTGAATTCACTCTCCCCTGGGCCTTCGCCCTCCTCGCCCTGCCCTTGCTGGTGCGCTGGCTGACACCGCCCCACCGGGAAAGCCAGGATTCTCTGCAGGTTCCCTATTTTCAGCGTCTGGTACTGCTCAGCGGAGAAACGCCCCGCTCCGGCGCCAGCGTCCTGCGCCGGCGACGCATGCAGGGGATTGTCAGCATCCTGGGATGGTGCCTCCTGGTCCTCGCTGCTGCGCGCCCCGAATGGGTGGGCGATCCCATCAATATCGAAAAGTCTGCACGGGACCTGATGCTTGCCCTTGATCTCTCGGGATCCATGGACGCCCGGGACTTCCGGGATGCAGAGGGGCATGAGCAAAACCGCCTGACTGCGGCTAAAGATGTACTGGAAGGTTTTGCGGCGCAGCGGGAAGGCGATCGCCTTGGACTCATAGTCTTCGGCAATGCCGCCTACCTCCAGGCGCCCTTTACCGACGACAGGGAAACCTGGCAAACCCTCCTCGAGGAGAGCGAAGTGGCCATGGCGGGACAGAGCACCGCCCTGGGCGATGCCATTGGTTTAGCGATTTCCATCTTTCAGGCTTCGGACACCACCAACCGCGTGCTTATTGTGCTGACGGACGGTAACGACACGGGATCCCGGGTGCCGCCCAGGGATGCGGCGACCATTGCCGCGGCGAACGATGTAACGATTTACACCGTCGCCGTGGGCGACCCTGCGACCATCGGAGAGGAAGCCCTGGATCTAGAAACCCTCAACGCCGTGGCCGAAACTACCGGGGGCGCCAGTTTTCAGGCGCTGGATACCCAGGCTCTGGAAAAGGCCTACGACGAAATTAACCGCCTGGAGCCCGCAAAGTACGACTCCCTGTCCTATCGCCCCCGGAGCAGTCTCTTTCATATTCCTCTTGGGTTATTTGCAGCGCTGTACCTCCTCGCCTTACCGCTGTTCGCGTTGCTGAGCTTACGCCGTCAGGAGTCCGTGCATGCTTGACGGGTCGTTTCTGGCACAGTTTCATTTTTTGCGGCCCTCCTGGCTGCTCTTAATGCTGCCCTTTGCGGTACTCAGCATGATCCAGTGGCGCCGCAGCGATCTGGGCAGGCAATGGGCGCCGGTCATTGCCTCCCACTTGCTCCCCGCCATGATTGTCCCCGGAAGTCAGCGACGCCTGTTCTCGCCGCTCTGGGTATCCATCGTTCTCGGCCCGCTGGTCGCGTTCGCAGTAGCAGGACCCAGCTGGCAACGGGGGGAATCGCCCTTTGCCCAGGATGCTGCGGCACTGATCATTGCCATCGATCTCTCCACGTCCATGAACGAAAGCGACCTGCAACCCAGTCGGTTACAGCGCGCCCGGGACAAAGTTCTCAAGCTCGCCGAAGCCCGGGGCGATGCCTACACTGCCCTGATTGCCTACGCGGGTAGCGCTCACACGGTGCTCCCCCTGAGCGACGATTCCAACATGCTGCTCCATTATCTCGATGCCCTGAAGGTGGGTATGTTGCCCCGCCGCGGAAAAGCACCGGAGGAGGTGCTCCCCATCGCAGAGCGCTTGCTGGCGGAGCAGGGTCATGGCGGAAGTCTTCTCATAGTGACGGACGGTGCAAACAACCAGTCCGTGCCGGCCTTTGCAGCATGGGCTGAGAACAGCGACACACAGCTCCTGGTCTGGGGCATGGGTAAAACGCAGGAACAGCTGGACCGAGATGCCGCCCGGGGCCTGGCAGCACGGGCACAACCCCTGCAGGAGTCGCAGTTAAAGGCTATCAGCGACGCGGGTAAGGGCTACTACGAGGCCGTCAGCGTCGACGACAGGGACCTTCGCAATCTCACCCGACGCATCAACCGGCATTACCAACTCAGTGAAGACAGCGCCCGTCCATGGATTGATGGGGGCATTTATTTTCTGCCCCCTATCATGCTGCTGTTTCTGCTCTGGTTCCGCGCAGGCTGGGTCCTCCGATGGTAAGCAGTCTCCCCAGCAGGGCGCGTCAGTTACTCTCCCGGAAGGGCCTTCTGCTCCTGATCGCCCTGGGGCTCCTGTGGTCCCTCGCCAATCCCGGACGGTTCCTGGACTTATGGCTGACCCCGGACCAACAGGGTCGCCTGTGGTTTGCCTACGGCGACTATGAGCGAGCGGCGCGCAGCTTTGACAATCCGCGATGGCGCGGGATGAGTCTCTACGCCGCCCAGGACTTTGATGCGGCGGCCCAGTACTTTTCCCAGTACCAGGACGCGGAGTCCCTTCTCGCACGGGGCAACGCCCTTGCCCAGGCCCGGGAGTATCTCGACGCCAGAGACGCATATGAGGAACTGGCGGAGCGTTATCCTGAGCACCCGGCTCCCGCCGTGAACATTCCGATTGTTCAGGCGCTCATTGATGCCAACCGGGAGCTGTCTGAAAGTCAGGTATCAGAATCCGGCGATATGTCCTCGGATGACGATGACGGCCCCCGCTCTTCCGAGGGCGACGACCGGCTGACTAATGTCGAGCGCGAGCAATTCACGGCGAAGCAGCTTCTGGAGGATCCGGGGCTGACGGAGATGTGGCTCAGGCAGGTACAAAGAAACCCCTCGGAGTTTTTGAGCACCAAGTTTGCCCTGCAGCTTCGCCGGCGTGAGGGGGAACAGTGATGCCCTGCGGCTTACAGCGCCTACCCCGCCTCGGGTCTGCCCTGGGGCAGTTCCTGGCCACCCTGATCATCCTGGGATTCTGCGCAGGTTTTAGCCATGGCGCTACGACCCTTGATAAGCTCATCGCCGACGATCAACTGCAGATGACCGTGGATATCACTACCGAAGGGACACTCTATCAGCGCGCGCCTTTCGTACTGGTCGTAGAAGTCGCCACGGCGCGCTGGTTCAGTCGCGGCACCCGGGTCCGTGATTTTCGTATCCCGGGCGCCGTAGTGCGTCCCGTATCCAACTTTGCCAACAATAGCTCCCGTCGCATCAACGGCGAGACCTGGAGTGTGCAACAGTGGCGCTTTCGCGTGTTTCCGCGGGAAGCCGGGAGCCTGGAGCTACCCTCCCTGCGGGTCTTTGCTTCCGTCAATACCGAAGAAGGCACCGTGGAGGGAGAGCGCCTCCTTTACGCAGCTCCGGTCCTGATCGTCGCTCCGCCGGGCGCCGACGAGTTTAAAGACTGGATAGCAACCCCATCACTGACCGTTGCAGAAAACTGGGCAGGCACCCTCGAGAGTTACCTCCCCGGTGATGCCATCACGCGTACGCGTCGGTTCATGGTGAAGGATGCGCCGGCGATGATGCTCGTGGGCTCAAAGATTGACGACGTTGAAGGCCTGTCGCTCTACGCGGCCCCCGCCACCGTTGCGGATCAAAGCGATCGTGGTGCCCTTACGGGCAGACGGGAAGAGACCCTCGTGGTGACCTTTGAGGCGCCGGGAAGTTACCAGCTTCCGGGACTGGAGTACGCCTGGTTTAACACGACAAGCGGCGAGTTTGAGCAGCTGTCGCTACCGCCCTTTGATATTGAGGTGACGGCCGCTGCCCCGGCGGCGTCGGACACCCGGGAGGATGCGCAGGCATCTTTGTTAAACACGAAAGTTGTGATTCCTGCCCTACTCCTCCTCACGATCCTGGCGATTCTATGGAGCGCGCGCAAAACCCCAGTCGCAATCCGAATACGCAGGACGCTCGTCGCCAGGAGGGCAAGGAGGGAGCGTTACCGACGTTATCTCAGGGCCCTGGGGCAGGAAGATAGCTCTCGCTGCCTCCAACTGCTCTACGACAACCTGGGCCACGCATCAGCGTTGCGGCCACAACACGCGGTAAAAACAGGGCAATCGCCGGGTTCGCTCCGGGATGCTCTGGATCTCCCGGCAGGAGCGTCTGGCGATGAGGCTCATGATTCGGACATCCCGGGGCGCGCTCTCGAATGCTTTTTGGAACACGCCTACGGTGGTGGCGATGCCCTGCCCCACCGCGACGCTGCCATCGCGCTCTGGAACGCCATTGACAGGCACAGCCGCAAAAAATTCGGCACGGATGCTGGGGGTCTTCGACTGAATCCCGCGCCATCAACATGAGGCCCCGAGGGACCTGCGGCGGACGCGCGCTGCGTCCAAAAAGACGGAGAAGCTGCCCCGGCAGAGACATCAATGGCATACTCGTTGCTTTGCCATAAAAGAAACCTACAGTGCCCGGAGACACCATGCAGGAAGAAGCAAAGCCATCCATGTTGGATTTTGTACAGCAGCTGCCAAAAGCGGAGTTACATGTACACCTCGAAGGCACCCTGGAGCCGGAGCATATTTTTAGTCTGGCCCAGCGCAACGGCATTGAGCTGGCGTACAAAACTCCGGAAGAAGTCGTGGCCGCCTATGACTTCCATGACCTGCCCTCGTTCCTGGCCATTTATTACGCTGCCATGGACGTGCTCCGCACGGAAGAAGACTTTTACGAGCTCGCCTTCCACTACTTTGAACGTGCAGCCGCGCAGAACGTTGTCTACGTAGAGCCTTTCTTTGACCCCCAGGCTCACACCAGTCGCGGGGTAGCCTTTGATACGGTCATTAATGGCATTCACAGGGCCCAGAAAGACGCCGCCGCCACCCTGGGCGTCGAGAGCAATTTAATCCTGTGCTTTCTCCGCGATCTGAGCGCTGAATCGGCAGCAGAGCATCTGGAGATGGCGGTACCTCATCTGGATAAGCTCATCGGCGTGGGACTGGACTCCGACGAGAAAGATAACCCCCCGGCGAAATTTGCCCATGTCTTTGCCCGGGCCCGGGATCTGGGTTTAAAGCTCACCATGCATTGCGATGTGAACCAGAAAGATATTCTCGAGCACATTGGCGAGTGCCTCGATCTCATAAAGGTTGATCGCATCGATCATGGGATTAACGCACTCGAGGATGACAGTCTTTGCACCGAGATAGCGCGCCGGGGCCTGGGTTTAACGGTCTGCCCCGTGTCCAATCGCTTCGTGGTGCAAAACCTCACCGCCGCCGAAATCCGCGACATGCTGGCCCGGGGTATGAAGGCCACCATTAATTCTGATGACCCTGCCTACTTTCGTGCCTATATGAACGAAAACTTTATGGCGCTGGTAGAAGAAGCGGATTTTTCCAAAGACGAAATCCGCACCCTCAATCGCAATGCCTTTGAGGTAAGTTGGATGGATGAGGCAAAGAAAGCCGACTACCTCTCGCGTCTAGAGCAGGTGCAATAAGTGATGCTGGACGCCATAGACCGATTTTTTGGACTGACGGAACACAACAGCAGCATCCGGCAGGAAGTCCTCGCGGGAGTGACGACTTTTTTGGCCATGGCCTACATCACCGTGGTCAATCCGGGTATTCTCTCAGCGGCGGGCATGGACTTTGGTGCGGTATTCGTCGCGACCTGTTTGGCCGCGGCCCTGGGTACCGCCATCATGGGGCTCTATGCCAACTATCCCGTTGCTCAGGCGCCAGGCATGGGTCAGAACGCCTTTTTTACCTATGGCGTCGTGCTGGGCCTGGGCCACAGCTGGCAAAGTGCCCTCGGTGCCGTCTTTGTGTCGGGGCTTATCTTCATACTGCTCTCGGTGCTTCCCGTCAGGGAGTGGCTAATCAATGCCATTCCCCGTTCCCTGAAACTTGGAATCTCTGCGGGCATCGGTTTTTTTCTGGGCATCATCGCCCTCTCGGGCAGCGGCATTATCGTCAGCAATGATGCCACCATGGTCGGTCTCGGGGACCTCACGGAAACACCGGCAATCTTTATGCTCCTGGGATTCGTGCTTATTGCCGCGCTCTCCGCGCGCCGCACCGTCGGCGCGGTGGTGATCGGCATGCTGGTGGTGACCGCCCTGGGGTGGCTCACGGGCGCTGCGGAATTCAAGGGCATTGTGTCCATGCCGCCACCCATGACTTCCTTCCTCGAGCTCGACATCGCCGGCGCCCTCGATCTGTCCATGGTCACGGTTATTCTTACCCTGCTACTGGTGGACGTGTTTGATACCGCCGGCACCCTTGTAGGCGTTGCCAATCGCGCCGGCATGCTCGACAAGAATGGCCATCTGCCCCGTTTACGCCGCGCCCTCCTCTCGGACTCCAGTGCGACGGCCGTGGGCGCCGTGTTCGGCACCTCCTCCACCACCAGTTTTATTGAGAGCGCTGCGGGGGTAGAGGCTGGCGGTCGCACGGGACTCACTGCCCTTACCACAGCAACCCTGTTCCTCCTGTGCCTGTTTATTGCGCCTCTCGCGCAGAGCGTGCCGGGTTTTGCCACGGGCGCTGCGCTGTTGTTCGTGGCCACGATCATGGCCAGAGCACTTGAAGATCTGGAATGGGGCGACGTGGCGGAGAGCGCCCCTGCCATCGTTACCGCTATCGGGGTGCCCCTCAGCTACTCCATTGCCGATGGCATCGGTCTGGGGTTCATCACCTACGCGCTCATAAAAATAGCCTCGGGCAATGCCAGCCGCTGCCCTATCGCAGTCTACGTAGTGGCCGGAATCTTTATGCTAAAGTTCGGCTTCCTCTCTTGAGCATGGCCTGGCACTGATGGATAAAGTCTATATCTCAGCGAACGATCTGCTGCTGGATTCCTTTCGCCTGGGTGAAAAGATATTCGCCAGCGGCTTCAGACCCGATTTCATCATCGGCGTCTGGCGCGGCGGTGCTCCCGTGGGTATCGCGATCCAGGAGTATCTCGAATACGTGGGCGTTGAGTCCGACCACATCGCCATTCGCACCTCCTCCTACACCGGCATCAACCAGCAGGATAAGACCGTGCGCGTGCATGGCCTGGATTACATCATCGACAATGTGAATGCCAACGACGACGTGCTTCTCGTCGATGACGTGTTCGATTCAGGACGCAGTGTCAAAGCGATCTTTGACAAGATGAGTTCCAAATGTCGCCGCAACATGCCGCAGAACATGCGTGTGGCAACGCCCTGGTACAAGCCCTCCAAGAACGTCACGGATATCACGCCGGACTATTTTGTTCACGAAACCGACGCCTGGCTGGTGTTCCCCCACGAATTGGTAGGGCTTACCCAGCAGGAGATTATCGACAACAAGGGCCCTCTTGCGACGACCCTCGAAGCGCGCCTGAAAAGCGCGAGCTGAGCAGCCTCTAGCGAGGCTGCATGCGGATAGCGCCGTCCATGCGGATGGTTTCACCGTTGGTGTAATCATTCTCCACGATGTACTGCGAAAGATGCGCAATCTCATCAGGCCTACCGAGACGCTTGGGATACACCGGCTGCGCGGCGAGACTGTCGTAGGCCTCTTTAGGTATAGCCTCAAACAGCGGCGTGTGAATCAGGCCCGGTGCAATCGTGTTAACACGTATTCCCAATGAGGCCAGGTCCCGCGCAATGGGCAGGGTCATTCCGACGATGCCGCCTTTGGAGGCACTGTAGGCCGCCTGGCCCACCTGCCCTTCAAAGGCTGCCACGGAGGCGGTATTGATAATCACGCCACGACCACCATCGTCAGTGACGGGGTCCTGCTTGGCCATCTGCGCCGCCACAAGGCGCAGCACGTTGAAGGTACCGATGAGATTGACATCGATCACCTTCTTGAAGCGGGCAAGCTCCACGGGCTCACCGCGGCTGACGGTTTTTGCCGCATCACCGATGCCCGCATAGTTATTGCAGATGTGCACCGCGCCGAAGGCCTCAACGGTGGCGGCAACAGCGGCGGCCACCTGCTCCTCATCAGCAACATTGACCTGACGATAAAGCAGGCCTTCGCCCAGCTCCTCTACCAGTGCCGCTCCCCGAGCCTCATTCATGTCAAAAATCGCTACCCGGGCACCGAGGCCGTGATAGCGACGCACCGTCGCCTCCCCCAGTCCCGAGGCGCCGCCGGTCACAATCGCTACTTTTCCCTTGATATCCATGCTTGCTTAACTCCTTTGTCTATTAGTGATCGAGCGGTATTCAGGCGGCCTGCTGTGCATGCTCTGCCGCGCGATCGAGGGCAATCTGTGGTGTCGCAAAGCGTTCGCCATAAGCGGCTTCCAACGCCCGACAGCGCGCAACAAATCGCTCGTAACCATAGGTTTCCACAAACTGAATCAGACCGCCGGTCCACACGGGCGCGCCGATACCCATGATGGAGCCAATGTTGCCATCCTCATCGGAGCGCAGTACGCCGGTTTCCCGGCACTTCAGGGCTTCGATCACCTGGCGAAACAACAGCCGGTCCTTGATATCGGACTCGGGGAGACAGACGTCGGATTTATAATAGAGATCAAAAAGCGGAGGCCAGATCGCTTTGCTGCCGTCTTCACGGTACTCATAGAAGCCGCCGCCGTGGTGCCGGCCGCCGCGACCATGCTCCACCACCATCGTGTCGATGACCTGGCGCATAATCGTGCCGTCGCCCCATTTGTCCACGACACCCATTTCCTTCCAGGTCTCCTGGGCTTTCCGGGACAGCTCCATGCTGACTTCATCAAACACCGCCAGAGGACCCACGGGCATCCCGATACCCTTGCCCATATTGTCCACAAGCACCGGATGGACACCCTCGCTAAGCAAGCGCACACCTTCATCCAGATAGGTGCCAAAGGTCCGAGAGGTAAAGAAGCCCAGGGAGTCATTCACCACAATGGGCGTTTTCTTGATCTGCTGGGTGTAATCAAAGGCTTTCGCCAGCGCCACGTCGGAGGTTTTCTCCCCTACAATAATTTCCACAAGGGGCATTTTGTCCACGGGGGAGAAGAAGTGGATCCCCACAAAATTCTCAGGCTTCCCGGAGCCCTCGGCAAGCTGGGTGATGGGCAGCGTCGAGGTGTTCGAACCCCAGATGCCTCCCTCACAGAGCTGACCCTCGAGCTGCGCTGTAATCTTGTGCTTCAACTCAATGTTCTCAAACACCGCCTCAATAATGAGATCGCAGCCCGCCAGATCATCATCACTGGCGGTCGGCTTTATGCGGGCGAGGATTTCATCGCGTCCCTCGACAGTCAGACGGCCGCGCTCTACACGCTTGTCCAGAAGCTTCTCAGAGTAGGCTTTGCCTTTCTCTGCGGCTTCCATGCTGATGTCCTTGAGTATCACTTCGATCCCGGCCATCGCCGAGACATAGGCAATACCCTGTCCCATCATCCCCGCGCCGAGGACGCCAAGCTTCTCGGTCTTCTGCGCCGGCACGTCCTTGGGACGACTGGCTCCCCCGTTAACCTTGTTCAAACCAAAGAAAAAAGTGCTGATCATGTTTTTGGCTTCCGGCGTGACCGTAAGCGCGGCAAGGGCTCGGGATTCCACCATGAGTGCGGTGTCGAGATCTAGGCGCAGGGCCTGCGCCGCAACGTCCAGAATTTTAGCCGGCGCGGGCAACAGGCCACGGGTCTTCTGCGTGAGCATCGCCGTAGCGCCGGTAACGGCCTGTACGATCTTGGGAGAGGTAATGCCTCCGCCGGGAATCTTGTAGCCTTTCTGATCGAAGGGTTGCACCGCCGCATCCGGATTATCTTTGTTGTCCTTGATCCAGGCTTTTGCCTTGGTGACCAGGTTGTCCTTGTCCGCCACCAATTCGTGAATCATGCCGGCATCCAGTGCCTGCACCGGTGCCACCCGCTTGCCTTCGAGGAGATAGGGTGCGGCCTTTTCGAAACCCAGCAGTTTCGTCAGGCGAACGACGCCACCGCCGCCGGGCAACAATCCCAGGGTGACTTCCGGTAATCCCAGCTGCACAGACTTGTGATTCCAGGCGATGCGATGGTTACACACCAGACACAGCTCAAAGCCTCCCCCCAGGGCGGCGCCATTGATGGCCGCTACCGTGGGTACCGGCAGCTTCTCAAAACGGCGCATGGTGCCCTTGGTGCTCACGAGGCCATCCATGAACTCTTCAAGACGATCCGGTGTCACGGCGACGAGATCATTGAGATCACCCCCGGCAAAAAACACCTTCTTTGCCGACGCGACAACAACCCCTGTGAGCCCCTCTTCCGCCTCCAGCTTGTCGACCACCGCGCCAAAGTCCTCGCGGAATTCGGCGTTCATGGCGTTCACGGGCCCGGTCATATCCATGGTCACCGTGACGATGCCATCGGCATCCTTTTCATAATGCATAGTCATAAAATTCTGTCCTCAGCGCCTGGCGATTAAACGCGCTCGATAATCGTTGAAATTCCCATGCCACCGCCCACGCAGAGGCTCAGCATGGCGCGGCGCAAATCCCGGCGCTCCAGCTCATCCAGCATGGTGCTGACCAGCATGGCCCCGGTGGCACCCAGGGGATGCCCCATGGCGATAGCACCACCGTTAACATTGGTGATTTCGTGATCGATACCCAGATCCTGCATGTAGCGCAGAGCCACGGATGCAAAAGCCTCATTGATCTCCCAGAGATCGATGTCTTCTTTTTTCAATCCCGCTTTCTCGAGGCATTTTTTGGCAGCGGGTCCCGGGCCGGTGAGCATAATGACGGGGTCCGTGGACAGCACTGCTGTGGCCACAATGCGGGCTCTGGGTGTCAGCCCGAGGTCCTTACCCGCTTTTTCACTGCCAATGAGCACCGCGCTGGAGCCATCGACAATGCCCGAGGAGTTCCCCGGCGTGTGCACGTGATCGATATGATCGAGCACCGGATACTTGCGCAGAATGACATCGTCAAAACCAAACTGGCCGATCATTTCGAAGGAGGCGTTGAGTCCGCCGAGGGTCTCAAGGGTAGTGCCCGGCTTGATAAAGTCATCTTTCTCAAGAATGGTCAGGCCGGACTCGTCCCGAACCGGCACTACGGACTTGTCAAAGTATCCATTGTCCCGCGCGTGGGCCGCACGGCGCTGGGATTCCACCGCGAAGCGATCCACATCCTCGCGACTCCACCCCGCCAGGGTAGCGATGGTATCCGCGCCAATGCCCTGGGGCACAAATCCGGTTTTCGCGGCAAAAGCCGGATCTGAACTCATGGGACCACCGTTGGATCCCATGGGAACACGGGACATGCATTCCACCCCGCCGGCCACCACCAGGTCTTCCCAGCCCGAGGCGACTTTCTGCGCGGCGATATTGACAGCCTCGAGGCCTGAAGCGCAGAAACGATCGAGCTGCACGCCGGCAACGGACTCATCCCAGTCGGCGTTCTGGACAAGCATTTTTGCAATGTCAGACCCCTGTTCACCAATAGGTGTCACGCAACCCATCACAACATCGTCTACATAGCTGGTGTCGAGATCGTGACGCTGCTGCAGTTCCCGGAGAAGGCCGGCACCGAGATCAAGGGGCTTAACCTCGTGGAGGCTGCCACCGGGCTTCCCTTTACTTCGCGGGGTGCGCACGGCGTCATAGATAAATGCGGAATGAGGCATGGTAGAACTCCTGGATGAAAAACCGGGGACCCGGATACTGACGGGGCCGTAGCGGCCACTCAATGACCCGGGGATTTAGCAAAATAGACCGTAAATGACAGCCCGCAAACGGGACTCAGGGAGCGCAGTGTCCGGCGTGAAACGCAACATGCTCGTCCATAAAACTCGCGATGAAAAAGTAGCTGTGGTCGTAGCCCTCCTGCATGCGAATGTTCGCGGGGTAGGCACTTTCCTGACAGGCTGCGGCTAGAAGCGGCGTCTTGAGCTGCTCTTCGAAGAAACTGTCTTCAGCACCCTGGTCCACCAACATGGGCAGATGCGACGTAGCACGACGAATCAGCTCGCAGCTGTCGTGGGATGCCCACAGCTCACGATCCATGCCCAGGTAGGCGGAGAACGCCTTCTCCCCCCAGGGACATTGCAGGGGCGCGCAAATCGGTGCGAATGCTGAAACACTGCGGAAGCGCTCGGGATTTCTGAGGGCGATGCTCAGAGCGCCGTGGCCTCCCATGGAGTGTCCAAAGATGCTTTGACGTTCCAGGTCCACAGAATGCTGCTCTGCAACCAGCGCCGGCAACTCCTCCAGCACATAGTCGTACATGTGGTAATGCTCGGACCAGGGGGCCTCCGTGGCATTTACATAGAAGCCGGCGCCGAGACCCAGGTCCCAGCTGCCCTCGGGGTCATCGGCTACTCCCTCCCCCCGGGGACTGGTATCGGGCGCGAGAATGGCAACCCCCTGTTCCGCCGCCGCCCGCTGCGCGCAGGCCTTCTGAACAAAGTTTTCGTCGGTACAGGTCAGCCCCGACAACCAGGTCAGGAGAGGCACGGACCCCGTCGCTGCCTGGGGCGGCAGATACAGGGAAAAATGCATGTCGCAGCGGAGCACCGCCGACGCATGTTTGAAGCGCAACTGCTGTCCACCAAAACTGCGTACCGCTGATACCCGTTCCATGGCGGCCTCAGTACAGCACGACGGAGCGGATGCTCTCGCCGGCATGCATCAGATCAAAGGCCCGGTTGATGTCATCGAGGGGCATGGTGTGGGTGATGAGATCATCAATGTTAATTCGGCCATCCATGTACCAGTCCACGATCCGGGGCACATCCGTGCGCCCCCGCGCACCCCCGAAGGCAGTGCCCCGCCAACTGCGGCCCGTGACGAGCTGAAATGGTCGCGTGGAAATCTCCTTGCCCGCGCCGGCGACGCCGACAATGCAGCTTTCGCCCCAGCCCTTGTGGCAACACTCCAGGGCCTGACGCATCACATCAACGTTGCCAATACATTCGAAGCTGTAGTCCACGCCACCGCCGGTGATCTCCACCAGATGCCCGACGATGTCATCCACGTCCCGGGGATTCACAAACTCCGTCATACCAAACTGCCGACCAAGGGCTTCTCGCTCGGGATTCAGATCAATACCAATGATGCGTGAAGCGCCCACCATTCGGGCACCCTGCACAACGTTCAAGCCAATCCCACCCAGACCAAACACGGCGACCGTGGCCCCGGCCTCCACATTCATGGTGAAGGCTACGGCACCAATGCCCGTGGTAACGCCGCAACCGATGTAACAGATTTTTTCGAAGGGTGCGTCCTTTCGCACCTTTGCGAGAGAAATCTCGGGCAGCACGGTGTAATTGGAAAACGTCGAACAACCCATGTAATGAAGCAAGGGTTTGCCATTCAGGGAAAAGCGGCTGCTCCCATCGGGCATCACCCCCTGGCCCTGGGTCTCGCGAATCGCCTGGCAGAGATTGGTCTTTGGATTCAGACAGAAGTCGCACTCGCGACATTCGGGGGTGTACAGGGGAATAACATGATCGCCAGGCTCCAGCCCCGTGACCCCGGGCCCTGTCTCTACAACGATGCCCGCGCCTTCGTGTCCAAGAATCGCCGGAAAAGCGCCCTCGGGATCATCGCCGGACAAGGTAAACGCATCCGTATGGCACACGCCCGTGGCCTTGATTTCCACAAGCACCTCGCCGGCGCGCGGACCCTCCAGATCGACATCCATGATCTCAAGAGGTTTTCCTGCACCCAGCGCTACCGCCGCGCGTGTTTTCATCGCTTTACTCCTGCAATTCGTTGACGTTCTGCAAGTTAAACACAGATAGGGAGTAGGGAAAACGTGCGCTGCCGAAGGAGATCTTAGGCCGTGTTCAGGCCGATTTTTTCCAGGACGAGGAGCCGCCAGGCTCACGGGAGCGACGGGCTACAGCAGCGTCCCGGGGCGCGGAGCCGGGCGTCTTCCGCCCCCTGTCCTCGCGGTCTCCTGTGTTGTGTGAGGACGGCGGCCGGTCCGTAGGCTCAAACCCAGAAACGTGCTCCATGGGGATTTCCCGTCGTATCAGGACCTCGATAGCCCGCAGGAGGGGCTCATCGTCCGCGCTCACCAGGGAATGGGAGCGACCGGTGGCACCGGCCCGGCCCGTGCGACCGATGCGATGCACATAGTCCTGGGGCACCGAGGGCAAGTCGAAGTTCACCACCTCGGGCAACTGATCAATATCCAGACCCCGGGCCGCAAGGTCCGTAGCAATCAATAACTGCAAGTCGCCCTTCTTGAAGGCGTCCAGCGCACGCTGGCGGGCATTCTGACTTTTGTTACCGTGTATCGGTGCCGCCGCAAAACCTGCGTTGAGTAAGGCTTTGCTGAGCTGATTCGCGCCATGCTTGGTGCGACAGAACACCAGCGCCTGGCCCCACTCGCCCTCCCGGAACAAGTGCATGAGGAGATCACTCTTGTGTTCGGGATCGACCGCGTAGGCTTTTTGCTCAACGAGTTCCGTAGTGCTGTTCGCCGGTGCTACGTCCACGGATACGGGCTCCACCAGATAGCGCGCCGCCAGGGATCGGATTTCCTGGGAAAAGGTTGCGGAGAACATCAGGGTTTGCCGGTTGATGGGCAGCATCTCGATAATTCGACGCATGTCATGGATGAACCCCATATCCAGCATGCGATCCGCCTCGTCGAGCACCAGCACCTCCAGCGCAGAAAAATCCACATAACCCTGCTGTGCCAGATCCAGGAGTCGTCCCGGGGTCGCAACGAGAACATCAACGCCAGGCTCCAGGGCTTCGATCTGTGGTTCCGCTCTTACGCCCCCAAACACTACGGCACTGCGCAGATCGAGATACCGGCCGTAGGTGAGCACGGAGTCGTGGACCTGGGAGGCGAGTTCGCGGGTGGGCGTGAGGACCAGCGTCCGCACCTGTCTGCCTCGCGCCCCGCCTACAAAGGCCAGGCGCTGCAAAATAGGAAGTACAAAGGCGGCGGTTTTGCCGGTGCCCGTCTGGGCCGCGGCAAGGACGTCCTGTCCGTCGAGAACCAGGGGGACGGCTTTTGTCTGTATCGGTGTGGGTTGACTGTAACCGCGGTCGTTTGCGGCTTTCACCAGATTTGGTGAAAGGCCCAGGGCGTCGAAGGTCATGTCTGGCAATCCGTCAGCAGATTTTCATTCACTACGCGGAGAGTTCACGGCTCCGCGCAACTGTGTGCTGACGATGTTGACGCACGGTCAGCCGGTGCGTCACATCATGATAGACCAAAAAGCCCTGAAAATCAGGTAGTGCGAAATACTACGCAAAACGCCTAGAGCAGGAATTCACCCCGGCGGAGTAACCACTGCCCTCCCGCCATCACCGACTCGACGGCGCCCGCAGCGGGATCCAGGAGCAAGAGATCGGCGCGCCCCCCAACGGCAATAGCTCCCGCATCCGCAAGTTTCAGGGCCGCTGCGGGATTTCGGGTCATGCCTGCCAAGGCTACAGGAAAGAGATCCGGGTTCTCGCTATGAAGGCTCAGGAGCAGTTCCGGCAGGGAATCCGGAGATGCGGCAGTCAAACCCACCAGTTCGCCGTCCACATAAACAGGCAGCGAGCCCCCGGCGTCCGAGGACAAGGTGATTTTCTCTGCCGGCGCCCCCGCTTCCAACAGGCGACGCAGTGCCCGCTCTGAGGTGATGTCCCCCGCTGCGATAAGCTCCGGGGTTGTGGACACCGTGATATCCACAAAACCGCCTCGCAGGGCCCAGTCCGCCGCCTCATCCAACAAGGCGGTGGAGCGATTAACGTGGGTGGGATACAAGACTGAGGGTGACAGGTCACTACCCTCCAGGGCGTCCCGAAGCAGCTTGAGCCGCGATTCACCGGCACCCACATGCACAAGCACCGTGCCACCCTCGCCCGCGAGGATGCCGCCAAGTTGCGTCTCCGCAGCGAGGCGCCGAAGCTCCTGCGCCGTGGGCTGCGTACCTCGATGATCGGCGATGGCGACTTCTCCGACGCCCACCACCGGCGACACGAGATAAACATCGCGGGCAATATCCCCCGTAAGGCTCGGCGCGGGCACGCGGTAGGCGCCACTCAACATAAAGGCGTTCAATCCCTGGCGGCGCATGCCCATGACATTGCCGTAAAGCACCTCAAGAGAGCGCCCGATGGAATCGGTACCCAGGGCGCCCACCGGTGCGGTAACTCCCGCGCGCACAAAGGTTTCTACATCGATCTCCGCGGTGCGGTTGCCAAAACCGCCCTCACCACCGCCGCCACAGGGGTGCGTGAGCGCATCGACGATCCCGGGCATCAGAAGCTTGCCGCGGGCGTCGACGCGCTCCGCTTCCGCAAGCTCCCCGACGGCATCGAAGGATCCCGACTCTCCCATGGCCACCACCTCGCTACCCGCGACGAGGAGATCAAGATGACCTCGGGGGCTGGGGTCAAAGCATTCAGCGCCGCTGATCACGTACATCCGTCTGTTCCTCTTGCGATGCGGGATTCAATTAACTCACGGGTTTTGTCGCGTTTCTCATGGGACAGGAGCACCACGAGATCGCCGGGTTTTGCCCAGCGCAGGGCTGCCCTCGTGGCATCCAGCTCCGTCTTGCTGAGACTGATGGATTTTGCGCTGTGTCCCTGTTCAATAAAGGCATCGCGCATGATTCTGGCAACCTCGCCCTCCGCGCGGCCCCGGGCGTGACCATCCATGCGCTTGAGCCAGATCCGATCAAAATGCAGGGCCGCGGACGCATCGGCGAAGGCCCTGATATCTTCATCGCCACGATCCCCTGCCTGTCCTGTAATCAGCGCCCGACGCCTGGCGGGCAATCCTTCGACCATGGGCATGAGCGCTTCAAGACCCGCGGGGTTGTGGGCAAAATCCACAAGAAAGGTGGCCCCGCCCACGGTATACAGATTGGCCCTGCCGGGATTGTCTTCGTTACCCAGGGCACACAAGCCCCGGGCGATGACCTCAAGGTCCATACCCAGTGCATCGGCGACCGCCGCAGCGGCGAGGGCGTTGGCGATATTGTGACGGGCCACGCCACCGTAACTTAAGGGCATCTTTTTCGCCGAGAGAAAGCTTTTGCCAACGCCCCCTTCGATGCGCTCGAGACGACCGCGACGGAGGGTAAAACCCTTTCCACCCTTTTCGACGTGGGTCTTGAACGCCGGTGCCGATGGCGACAGGGAAAACAAACACAGGGGCGCCGACGCTGACGCCGCCCGGGCCATGAGCAGGGGATCCTCGGCGTTGAGCACCAGAGACGATTTTTTGTCCAGGGCTGCCGTTACGGACCACTTGACGTCTGCAAGATCCTCAAGGGTCTCCACGCCGAAATCCCCGAGATGATCCGCGGCAATATTGGTGATGAGGGCAACATCGGCGCGCGCTACCGCAAGCCCTCTTCGCAACAGACCCCCTCGCGCGGTCTCCAGCAACGCGAGCTCGCAGCGCTGATCCCGAAGCACTATTCGCGCCCCCCCGGGCCCGGCGTAATCATCGCGATGCAACAGCTCGTCGCCCATGGCCAGCCAGTCCGTGGAGCTCACCCCCGCGACCTGTCCCGCAGTCTTGGCAATGGAAGCCAGAAGACGCACCGTCGTGGTCTTACCATTGGTACCGGTAATCAGAGCCGTAGGCACCGCTTTTAAGCCACGCCAGCTCACATCATCCGGGTGGGGAAGTTCGAACAGATCCCAACTCTGACTGTGGCGACCGGTGCCCAGGGTCAGCACATCCTCGTCCAGGACCACGGGCGCGCCGTGTTCCCGGGCCGCTGCCAGCACGCGCTGTAGCCGGGGCCGCTCCTCGTCCCGGTACTCCCCGCGCAGGGATCTTGCCGCGCGATTCAATAAATGCCGCTGCCCGCCTTCAATCCAGTCCCGCGCGGCTTCATAGGCTGTTTCGTTGAGCTCCGTCGCGGTGTACAGACCGTCTACGGGCGCCGACAGACCCAGGGAAACGCCGCCCTCGAAGGGTCGCACGGCCAGCTCCTCATCGTCCCAGTCCAGCTGTTCCAGGAGCCGCCGTGCGTGGAGTCGCCATGCCGCAATGAGTACCTCGCGCTCCCTGTCATCCACGGCGATATCCATCACCGCGCCGGGACGCCGAAGTAAAAAATTGGCGCCCGTGAGGCGCCTCGAATCAAGCAAACGCATGGCGGTGTTAGTCGTCACTCTCCCGGGCTATGCGCACACCCCGTTCATCACGGATAAGTTCCAGATCGTCAGAGAAGGAGAAGCTGCCGACAAACTCTTCGGGCACATCAATGGCGGGACGCTCTCCCTGCTCACTGACGACATCTTCTCCCGGCTGGAAGTAGATAATCTGCTTCCAGGATCGGGTGACATGATCCGCGAGGATGAGTACCAGGTCGCCGCCACGGGCCATCTCCAGAGCTGCCTGGTTCGCATCCTCTTCCCGCTCGATAAGTTGAATACTGTCGTCGGACACGCCCCCCTCCAGGAGTCCGCGCTTGAGCAGTCCCGGCACCTCGCCGGGCTCACGGCCCCGCAGGTTATCGTCCCGACGACAGATGTAGTGATCAAAATGTCCCGCGGCAATGCCCGCCACCTCGACGATGTCTTCGTCCCTGCGATCCCCGGGCATGGTGAGGACCACGATCTTGCGGCCACCAATTTCGTAGCGGTCCACAACGTCGCACACCATTTTCACCGCGGCGGGGTTGTGAGCGTAATCCAGAATCACTTTAAAAGGATGCTTGTCGTAGACGTTCAAACGACCCGGCGATTGGAAAAAGGTGCTGTCGAAGGTTCGCAGACCCTGGCGGATGTTCTCCAGATCCACATGCATATGATAGGCAAGCGCCGCCGCGAACATGGCGTTCTGCACGTTATGCAGGGCCCGCCCTTCCAGCGTTGCGGGTATGAGATGCGTCCACAGCAAAGGAATGTTATGACCGTTTTCATCGTAGAGCGTGATCATGCCGCCGTTGATTCCCTGCTCGAGCACCAGGGCCGTACCCCCGGCCTTGATGTGCTCCCGCACCAGGGGATGTGAGCGGTTCATGGTGACATAGCACAGCTTTTCCGCGGTGCAGTGATCGGCCATTTGCAGACAGTGCACATCGTCGGCGTTCAAAACCGCGGCGTCCCGCGCCACTTCTACTACCACGCGCTTCACCTCTGCGAGATCCTCGAGGGTGTCGACACCCTTGAGTCCCAGGTGGTCCGCCGCAATATTCAGACAGGCCGACACGTTGGACCGCTGATAACCCAGGCCACTGCGCAAAATACCGCCGCGCGCCGTCTCCATGACGGCAGCATTCACCGAAGGATCCCGCAGCACAATCTGTGCAGCGGTGGGGCCCGTCATGTCTCCGGCCACCGTGAGACGTCCATCGATGTAAACGCCATCGGTGCTGGTCTGACCAACGGTCAACCCCGACATCTTCAGAATATGCGCGAGCATGCGCGATGTTGTTGTTTTACCGTTGGTACCGGTAATCGCCGCGATGGGAATCGACGAGGGACTGCCTTCGGGAAACAGCATATCGATAACGGGGCCCGCCACATTCCGCGGCTCCCCCTCGGAGGGCGCGACGTGCATCCGAAAACCCGGTGCTGCATTGCACTCACAGATGCCGCCACCCACCTCACCATAGGACCGCGTGATATCCGTGGTAATAAAGTCCACGCCACCCACATCAAGCCCCAGAGCCAGGATAGCCCGCTCGGCCATGCTCTTGTTGTCCGGGTGAATCACGTCGGTCACATCCACGGATGTGCCGCCGGTGCTCAAATTTGCCGTGGGCTGCAGATACACCACCTCACCTTCCGCAGGGACACTTGCGCTGGTCATCCCGGCCTGGGAGAGCATGCGCTCCGCCGCCGCATCCAGAGAAATACGCGTAAGCACTTTTTCGTGGCCTACGCCGCGCAGGGGATCCTCATTGACCTTGGCCACGAGCTCTTCCACCGTTGACCGGCCGTCGCCCTTGACATGGGCGGGCACCCGCTTTGCCGCTGCCACCAGCTGACCACCGACGACCAGGAGGCGATGATCAAGGCCCGGCAGGAAGGTTTCTACGATGATCCCGTCACTGTGCTCCTTGGCCTTGTCGTAGGCTTTTTCTACCTGCACTTCGTTTTGAATATCCGTGGTGACACCGCGACCGTGGTTGGCGTTCAGGGGCTTGATGACCACGGGGTAACCGATGCGCTCGGCCGCAGCGATGGCGCGGCGCAGACGGTACACCAGGGCCTGACGCGGCACGGGGAGACCCAGGTCCCCCAGAATGCGATTGGTTTCATCTTTCTCAGAAGCGAGCTCCACGGCAATATGCGGCGTAGCGCTGGTAATCGTAGCCTGGAGACGCTGCTGGTAACGGCCATGGCCCAGCTGTATGAGGCTGTGCTCATTGAGGCGGATCCAGGGGACTCCCCGGGCCTCCGCTTCTTTGACCAGAGAGTGGGTGCTGGGACCCAGGGACCGGGACTGGCAGGCGCGGATAAACTGATCCCGCTCCTCATCGAAATTGAAATCCTCGGGCACATCCGAGGGGCGTAGTTTCTCCGGCAGAAGGGAGTGCAATAAGTCCAGGCCCAGCTTTCCCGCCTGAATCCCGGCGAACTCCTCCTCGTACTCGAAGACCATGTCATAGACACCCTTCTCGTCCGTGGAGCGCGTTTTGCCAAAGGACACCTCGTAGCCCGCAATACCCTGGAGTTCAAGCACCACATGCTCGAGCACATGGCCCAGCCAGGTGCCTTCGTCCTCCAACATCCGGCGGATAAGACCGCCGGGCTCCCGGTAGGAACAGCCGTGGTCTTCGAGTCCGGGTAATGCCGCAACCAGCGCTTCGACAAATTCCTTTCCCAGGCGCGCCGTGGGCCACTCTTCGAGCTCCCCGAGATCTACCGTATGACGGATAACAGGAAAGAGTGCATAGACATTCGGGCCACGGTACACACTGGTATCGAGGAACTGCATGGGTAAACTCCGGTTCGATCTGGGAAACCACCACTCTACCCGCGATGGGTGGCGCTTGAAAGTCGCAGACGGTCGCTAATTCAAGGCACATTAGCGATAATGGCGACGTTCTTTGCCAACTCTCGACCATCCAGTCCGGATATACACATTGCCCTTTGATTCCACTGACAAAGCTTCCTCGGACCGCGCCGGCCCCTCAGGCTCCCTCGCACTGATCGGGGGGCGCTTTGAAGCTGATAATGCAGCGCTGTACAAAGCCCTGCACCGACGCTGTGACGGGCGCATCGCCGTCTGCTCCATGGCGTCCGGGTACCCCGAAGAAGTAGGCGCCGAGACCGTCGATGAGTTCCGCGCCCAGGGCTTCTACGCCGAATTGGTTCCCATTTTTTTCGAAAACCGTGAGGAGTCCGCCTTCGATCCGCGGCTGATCGAGCGACTGCAGGCCTTCGGCAGCGTGTTCTTCACCGGCGGCGATCAATCGCGCATTGTGGGCACCCTGGTGCAGGACGGACGTGAAACCCCTGCCCTGGAAGCTATCCGTGCCCTTTATGCCTCCGGTGGATTGATTGCCGGCAGCTCTGCGGGCGCTGCCATTATGTCGGGGCCGATGATCATGGGCGGCACCTCTCTCAACGCCATCAGCCGAGGCATCGATACGCGGGAAACCGCTACAGATGACTTTGATGCCTTTCGTCTGGGCAAGGGACTGGGGTTCTTCGACTGGGGAATGGTGGATCAGCATTTTCTCCAGCGGGGACGGGTGGGTCGCCTCATCAAAGCGGCGGAGCTGTCGGGTGAATCCCTGGCCTTTGGCATTGATGAGAACAGTGCCCTCATCGTTCAGGGCAGCCACGGTGAAGTCGTGGGGGAAACGGGGATCCTTTTTATCGATCTTCGCAAAGCGATCTTCGGCGATGCGGAGTTCGCCGTTCGTAACGCCCGGGTGTCGTTCCTCGATGACGGTGACGCCATCGACCTGCGACGGGGAAAGCCCCTTCCCGCCGCGGACAAACGCCGTGCCCGGGTGGGCCGTGCCTCCTATCGTTCACCGGCACCCGTGCGCCGCAATGCCTTTGCAAGCTACGGGCTCCACGACCTGATGCTTCGTCTCATAGAGAGTGACCCGGCGTTTTACAGTAAGGACAGCGCCAGTGCTTTCGATGCCCTGTTCGCCAATCAGGTCACGCTGCACATAGAACGCCGCCCCCGTCGCTCCCGAGCGTTGCGGGCGGTGAGAGCCGGGGAGATCCGCTACACCGCACTGAATTTTAATCTGGATATCCATTGTGCGACCCTGGACGCCTGTCCTCTCAATGAGAGCACCCAGGTACTGCGCCCGGATCCTGCGCCCGAGGCGCGCCTCGTGATGCTGGGCAGCACCCCCATCAACTGGTCCTCGGATGCCCGCAGGACCCTCCTGAGCGAGCTGCGGGAACCCGTGGGCGTGCTGGCGACGGCCTCGGGGGAGCCCACGGCCATGGCAGAGCGCTATCTGGACTGGCTGGCGAGCGAGAACATACAGGCGGAGCTCCTGCCCATATCCCTGCACAATATCGAACGCGCGAGCCGTGATCGGGCGCTGCTCAAAACCATCGATCGCATGGGGAGCTTGCTGCTTACGGGCGGGGATCAGCGCCGGGTGACGGAAGCACTGCTGCACTGCGCCGAGGCAACACCAGTGCTCCACAGCATTGTCACTGCCTATGAGCGCGGCACACCGTTGATTGCTGTCGCGGCATCCGCCACGGCCCTGGGCAACCGAATGATCGCCGAAGGCGACAGTGTCGCTGCCTGGCGCTACGGCAGTTCCGAGGACGCCAGTTTCTCCGGGGTGGTCGTTGAGCGGGGCATCGGGCTCACCCGCCTGGGTCTCATTGACCAGAACTTCCTTCGCCGGCACCGCCTCGGACGCCTGCTTATCGCCTGCGCAGCGCAGCAACAGCGTTTTGGTTTTGGTCTTTGCGAGGGTGCCGGCATGATCATCCATGGCAACGAGCAGACCATCGAGGCCATCGGCAGTAAGGGCGTCGTGGTTGCGGAACTCGACCTCGATCGCGTGCGCCTGGCGCCAAAAGTGCCCGATCCTTCCGGCGTCAGACTGTATCTGCTGGAGCCCGGGCAGCGTGTTCGCCTGGAAGATCTCGCAGGCGCCACCGCTGAGCACTCGGCAGCGGCCACCGCCCTTCTGAGAGAAACCCTCGATGACCTCGCCAGGGATTATCAGATCGCCCTGGGGGACAGCGAACGCAGCTTCAACGCACCCCGCTGGCTCCAGACCCTGGGCAATTCAAACAACCTTCATTAAGGCTCAGATTAAGGAATCAACATGTCCGACAGCTTCAACGCCCTGGTCGCCCGAAAAGATGACAGCTACGCCTGCGCCTACGAGACCCTGACCCTGGATGACCTGGATGCCGGTGATGTCACCGTCGCGGTGGAATACTCCACCCTCAATTTTAAAGATGGTCTGGCGATTAGCGGCGCTGCACCCATCGCCCAGCGTCACCCCCTGGTGCTGGGGATCGATTATGCCGGCACGGTGCTGGAATCGACGCACGCAGGATTCACGGCCGGGGACCGCGTGGTAATGAATGGCTATGGGGCGTCGGAATACCTTCACGGCGGTTATGCGGAGCGAGCCCGCGTCAGTGGCGACCTCCTGGTAAAAGTTCCCGAATCCATTTCCAATGCCCAGGCCATGGCAATTGGCACCGCCGGTTACACCGCCATGCTTAGCGTCATGGCCCTGCAGAAAAATGGCCCCGCCCCGGGCGATGGCCCCATTCTGGTGACCGGTGCTGCAGGCGGTGTAGGCACCGTGGCGATCAGCCTCCTTGCGGATCTCGGTTATGAGGTCATCGGCTCCACGGGACGGGCTCAGGAATCCGAGTTCCTCCTGGGCCTCGGCGCCACGGGCATCCTCGATCGCGCAGAGCTCTCCGACAAAGGCAAACCCCTTCAGAAAGAGCGATGGGCAGGCGTCATTGACTGCGTCGGCAGCCACACACTCGCCAATGCCATCGCCCAAACCCGCTACGACGGCGTCGTCACTGCCTGCGGCCTCGCCCAGGGCGCGGATCTGCCCTCCACGGTCATGCCTTTTATCCTGCGAAACGTGCGCCTCCAGGGTGTCGACTCGGTGCAGGCGCCCATGTCACGCAGGCTCACCGCCTGGGACCGCCTCGCGAAAGAGCTGGATCTCAGCAAGCTCGAAGCACTCTCCTTCGATCTCCCCTTCAGTGAGGTCCTGTCCCGGGCTCCGGAGATTCTCGCCGGCAACATTCGTGGTCGCGCCGTGGTGGACCTATCCCACTAGATCAGAGCGGGACTCCCGGGGCCATGAGCACAGATGCAATGGAGAAAGCACCCGCCAGTCTGAGTCGGTTCCTCCTGCCGTCCCTGATAGGAGGAACCGTATTTCTCTGTCCGATTTTCTATGACGGAGCCTGGACCATTCTTCTGGGCGTTGCCGCAGATTCTCTGCGGAGCGCTATCGGCGATGCCATGCCTGCGCTGTTGCTGTCTATTGTCACAGTGTCCGCGCTTCTCACCATCGCCGGCGCGGTGAATCCGGCGTTGCAGACCCGCTATCGACAACACGGCGTTACCCGGGTGTTTGATGTTCCCCTGTTCTGGCTGGCCTTGAGGCTGCTGGGAACCCTCTGTGCCTGGCTTATCGTGTTTAAGGTGGGACCGGAGTTCATCTGGAACGAATACACAGGTGAGGTTGCGCTGTTTTCCCTTGGGGGCACCATCGTCACTATCTTTCTGTGTGCATCCTTTCTCCTCCCCATGCTCACCGACTATGGGCTGATGGAGTTTGTGGGCACTCTCCTGCAACCGTTGTTTCGGCGACTGTTTACCCTGCCGGGGCGTGCTGCGGTGGATGCCCTCGCCAGCTGGCTGGCAGCAGCTGCGGTGGGCGTACTTATCACCATCAGCCAGTACGAGCAGGGCCATTACTCCCGCCGTGAAGCGATCGTCATTGCCACCAACTTCTCCATAACCAGCCTCCCCTTCTGTCTGTTTGTGGTGGAGTTCATCGGGCTTCGAGAGCACTTTTTTTCCGTCTATGGAACCATCGTTACCATCGGTGTGTGCTGCGCCATTCTCCTGCCAAGGCTTCCACCCCTCAGGGGTATCCAACCCCTGTCTGGCGATGCCGCACGAGGGGGAGTGCCGCCTGAGGACGCAAGCCACAGCAGCGACGAGGGATCGCTTTTTTCCAGGGCCCTTGGCGCAGCCCGACAGCGTGCCGCCTCAAGTCCTGATGTTCGGCAGTATCTCGCGGCTTCTGCCCAGCATGTGATGGACATCTGGATGGGGCTGGTTCCGCTGGTGATACTCATCGGCACCCTGGGCCTGGCCGTCGCGGAGTTCACCCCGATCATGCAGACCCTGTCCGCGCCCTTGATCCCCTTTTTGACCTGGTGCGGCCTCCCGGATGCCGCCGCCGCGGCGCCGACCTTTATGGTGGGCTTTCTGGACATGTTCCTGCCTGCTGCGATCGGTCAGGGGGTGGAAAGCGAGCTTACCCGCTTTGTCATCGCCGCCGTGTCCCTGACCCAGCTTATTTACCTTTCTGAGGTGGGCTCGCTACTCCTTCGCAGCGCCCTCAGGATCAACATAATCACCCTGCTGGGCGTTTTTATCATGCGCACCCTCATCGGCTTTCCCATTGCCGTGGTGGCCGCAAAGTTTTTTATGGCCTGAGGGCACGCACCGGATGTTTACTAACAGGCAACATCACAGCTCCACTGGTGTAGGGCCAAGATAACTAGCGCAGTGTATTAGGGGGAAGACCTATCAAACCGCATCACCATATCGTTGCCGCCACTGCGGAAATTCCCACAAGCCGCCAGCGTCTCCTGACGCGCTATCTCATTGCGCTCCTTGCTGATCTCGTGGTCATCAATCTCTTTGCCGAGCACTGGGACCGGGTAAGTCTGGACAGCTTCAGCATCTCCCTGGTGGCTGCGTTGCTACTGCAGCTGCTTCTGCAGGCAACCCTGGCATTGGAGCATCGCGTCGGTGGCTGGTTCCATAAGCGTGAAGGCTTCCACTGGACGTTCCTGCGCTATTTCAGCGCCTGGCTCATCCTCTTCGGCTCAAAGTTTGTCATGCTGGGCGCCGTGGACCGCATCCTCGGCGAAGGACTTCACTTTGCAGGGGCCATGCACGGTGTGCTGGCGTTCATCGTAGTGGTGGCCGGGATGCTCATCGCCGAAGAACTGATCACCCGGGTATACCGACGTCTGGCGTGATCCTCTAAAGCGCGGATCGGCAGTTTTCGCAGACAAAAAAAGCCGTCTACGCAATGTAGACGGCCCTCTTATCCGCTTTGATCAGGAGGTCTTAGAACCCACCGAACACCATGTTGAAGCCGAGGTACACATAGGTACCACGGGCACTCGCAGGGTATCCACGGTTGGTAATGAACGGCTGCTCGTCCGTGAGGTTGCGCACACCGCCAAAGACACTCATGGTCTCCTTGATCGCAAAGGTAGCCGCGATATCGTGCTGCCAGTACTCATCCTGCACCACGGAGTCGCCATACAGCTCCTGGGCCGTGTCGATTTCGATAAAGGCCAGCAACTGCTCGTCCTGGTACTGCGTCTGCCACTGCACCGTCAGGTCTTTCCAGTACCAGTTCAGCCAGATGTTACCGGCAAGCTCAGGTCGGTTGACCTCACCCAGCTCCACGTCAACCACAGAGGAATCGAGGGGATCAGAGAACCGGTTCAGCTCATTGACATAGGTACCACCGATGGACGCCTTGAAGCCGTGCTCTCCGATGGAGAAATCATAGCTACCCTGGAAGTCGATACCGTCTGACTCGAGGTTGGCGAAGTTAATGGGCGACACCTGCAGGAAGTTAAAACCACCAAACTGCACCGAGGACGAGTTTGTGTTTCGAGTGAACTGGCTGCAGAAGGCGTCGTTGAGGGAAGTACCCTGATAGCAGGCGTCCACGATGTTCTGCGACGTCACCTCCTCGATAGCGTCCTCAATCTCGATAGACCAGTAGTCAACACTGAGGGTCAGACCTTCCAGGAACGTGGGCTGGAAGACCACACCAATGGTGTAGGTGTCCGCCGTCTCTTCCTGAAGATCCTGATTACCGCCCTGGGTGCCGCCGAAAGAAGCGGAGAGAGGATCGGTGTACACGTAATTACCCTCTGCGTCGAAGGGGTTCAGCCCGAAGGTTGCAAAGTCCGCTACGCAGTTCGCCTGCGTCTGGGCACCGATAGAACCCGATAGCGCCGCAAGCTGGGCCGCGTCACAGGGATCGATGGGGCGGAAGTTGGTACCCGTCGTAGGCGCAAACAACTCGTTGATGTTCGGCGCACGCACCGCCTGGGATACCGTTGCACGGAAACGGATATCGTCGATGGGTGTCCACGACAGACCCGTCTTCCAGGTGTATGCCTCGCCGATGGTGCTGTAATCCGAGGCGCGTACCGCTGCATCAAACACCAGAGATTCTGCGAAGGGTGTTCCCGACAACAGGGGAACATTCACCTCGAAGAACACATCGGTGACATCGTAGTCGCCCACTTCGTTGCTGTTGGACAGCGCAGGTCGGAACAGGAGGTTGCTGTTGTCACTCACGTCAGACAGCTGAGTGCCTTCGGGGAACGGAGCCCCCGCAGGAATGATGCCCAGGGCATAGGAGTCAAAGGATGTTTCTGACTCTTCCTTGCGATACTCAACACCCGCCGCAAAGGACACGGCGCCCGCAGGTAACTCAAACCAGTCAGCAGAATCACCGGTGACCACCGCCGCGAATACCGTCTGCTCGAGGGTTGCGCCCTCGCTGGTGGCACGGGTCACAAAATCTACCGCTTCATCCGTGATACCGGGCTGGCCAGCCCAGATATTCAGGGGAACACACTGGCCGTCACCTGGCGTAAAGGAGTAGTAGCCGGGATCAAAAACCGGAATATCAAAAGGTGTGGCAACTACCGGGGCGTTGGGGTCCACGGAGGAACGACAGGCCGCCTCGCCTGTTGCAGGATCCGTCACCGCGTCGATGGCAGCCAGGAAGCGGTCAACGATGACTTCGTTGCTGCGTTCAATGGTCTGCTCAAACTTGCCGTAGTTTGCCGACACCTCGTAGGTCCAACCGTTTGAGAAGGTGCCCTCAAGGCCACCCACAAAGCGGAAGGTTTCACGCTCGGTCACGCGCTGGGTCGGTCCGAGACCGATGGGATCGATGGTGATGGCAACACCGCCGAGCTCCTGAGCTACGGGCTGGATGAATCCCGGGAGGAAGGGGTTGTCAGGGGCGCCGAACAACAGATCCCAGAAGGACTGGGGTCGCACCTGGTTTTCGTTTTCCTGCCAGCCGTACTTGAACTCACCAAAGGCCGTCATGTTCTCGTTGATATCGAAATGACCGACCATATTGAAGGTGATCTTGTCTTCCGGCGTGATCAGATAGCTGTCAGCCTGCTGAATGGTGTTGAGAGAGTCACCACCAAAGCCCTGGAAGTTACCCGCGACCCGTCCGTCCTGCACCGGCGCATAGCCGCCGTTCTGGTCAACGTTCCAGCAACCGCCTACGACACCGAAAGAGGCGGCGCCAAACACCGAGTTGTAACCGGTGAAAGAGTCCTGACAGTCGTTACGGCCGTTGTTGTCCAGATCAATAGGCACATCGGGATCAAAGCCTTCGAAGGTGTAGGGGTTACCCGGAATGATGTAGCCATAGCCGGATGTGAAGGGGAAGCTGCGTCCCAGTTCCACGGCACGCTGAGGAGCGCTTCCCGCCTGCGCAAACAAGGCTTCCTCGGCTGCGGTGATGGACGGCGCCACACCAAACTCCGCCTGGTAATCGGCGATGAAATCTTCCTGGGTGGGAATAGGCAGACCGAAATCCGTCAGCCCCGTATTCTGGTAGTTAAAGAACTGCTGGAAGTTGGGAGTGTCACCGGTAATGTCCCCCTGCTGGAACCGCAGATCGGGGTTAACCCAGTCACGTCCGGTACCTGTGAGCAGGCCGTCACGGCCACGCTCGCCAGCTTTCAGGCCTTCGTCCGTACGATAATCCAGGGTGACCGCGACGTTACCGCGGCCGTTGCTGAAATTCTTACCCCAGAGGGCAGAAATCGCAGACTGTCCCGCATCGGCTTCGCTGGACATACCGGTTTGCAGGTCGATTTCGAAACCTTCGTAATCGTCCTTGAGAATAAAGTTCACTACCCCGGTTACCGCGTCAGCCCCGTAGACCGCTGAGGCGCCGCCGGTGAGTACTTCGACGCGCTCGATGAGTTTCATGGGCAGTGAGCCCACATCCACTGCCTGGGTACCCGCCGCGCCCGCTACGTGGCGTCGGCCATCCACAAGCACCAGGGTTCTTGCGGCGCCCAAACCCCGAAGGTTCAGCGTGTTGGTGCCATCGGCAACCTCAGCGCCCTGGTTACCGTCCAGAGAGTTCTCGGAAGTATTCGATGAAAAAAGCGCGGGGATATCATTGATGACGTCGGTGATATTGAACTCACCGGAAATGGCAATATCCTCGGCGTTAACGCTGGTCACCGGCTGTGAGGCTATGGCGTTGGGGTCACCGGCGATACGTGAACCGGTAACAACAACTTCTTCTAGCTGGATGTCCTCGCCCTGCTGGGCAAAAACACTGGTGGATGTGGCTGCGCTGAGTGATGCGACAGCTGCTGCAACGCTGAGACTGAGTACAGAACGACTCTTCTGGCAGTGCTTCCTCATTTTACTAACCCCTCCCTCGGGATATTGACGCTAACCATCCATATCTTTGGATTTAGTTAGGATTCGAAGTGCCTTGCGGGGACTTGGGGTTAGTAAACACCATCACAGGGGTGTTGCAAAGACGTCTGAAAGGTAAAATTTGCATTTTCGCCCTGCTGAGCGGCAAATTTATCTAAATTCTCCTGGGCAAGTTTTCGGCGTCAGGATCGAACAGAGGATCGCGTTGCCTGCGCCGGCCGGGGTTCAAAATGCGGCGGTGCCGGTAATACAGGTCCTTGTTTCGCCACCAATCCACACCGTGTCCTGCTCTTTGCTGACGCGGATCTGGCCTGCCCTCTCAATGACCGTGCCCTGAGACGCCAGATAGCAATCGGGGGCACGTCCCTCGCGTATCAGCCACTGGGCAATACTGGCGTTGAGACTTCCCGTCACCGGGTCCTCGGGCACGCCAAGAGACGGCACAAAGGCTCGCACCTCAAAATCACAGGCACTCCCCGGGGGGTAAGCGCCCACAAGCCCAAGACAGGCATCACCCAGAGCGGCCATATCGGGCACCACATCCAGGACACGCCGGGCACTGTCCAGTTGCAGGGCGCACCAGCCGGGCCCGTTATCCACCCATTGATGAGCAACGAGAGCTTCTGGCGGTAAATGCAGCGCGGCCATCAACCGGGAGACAAACGCCGAATCCAGCGGCCCCGAGCGGTGCACGGGGGGCGCGGCAAAAGCCAGTCCCTCGGATCCCCTGCGAACACGCACCAGACCGGCCTCACACTCCTGCACAACGAAGGCAGCACTCGCGGATTGTCCACCGGCCTCAAGCCATGCGTGGCAACTGCCCAGGGTGGGATGCCCGGCGAAGGGCAGTTCCCCCCCGGGCGTAAAGATCCGCAGGCGATAGTCCGCCTCATCACTGCGAGGCTTCAGGAGGAATGTGGTTTCCGAGAGATTGGTCCAGCGGGCAAAACAGTGCATCTCATCCGTGGTCAGTGCATCGGCATCGTGAACCACGGCAACGGGATTTCCGCGATAAGCATCCTTTGCAAACACATCGACCTGAGAAAACGGATGGCTATTCACGATAAGGACGCTCCCGACACGACCGCGAGCATCAATCCTGGGCCATCAGGTAATCCGCCACCGCCTGATAGGCCGGCAGGGACACATCATCGTAGTTGCCATTGGCAGCCAGGGGATGAGAGGCCAGACGCACAATCACCATTTCAGCGCGAGGGTCGATGTAAATCGTCTGGCCGTGGACACCCCGGGCACTGAAGGCACCGTTCGGGTTGTGGTGTACCCACCACTGATTGCGGTAGCTGGCGCCAGGCAGCGTGGTGTAACCCGCCTTGGCGAACTTCTCCCGGTCACCGCCGCGGCGGATATCATCAACCACCACCTCGGGAACCACTTGCGCGCCGTTCCAGCGACCGCCCTTGCGCATCATTTCACCAAAGCGGGCATGGTCTCTCAACGTGGCATTCAGGCCTCCCGCCGCCCATCCCGTGCCGAGGGTATCGATGAGGATGTAGGCATCCTCTTCGGCGCCCAGGCGGCTCCAGATGCGCTCCTGCAGCAGGTCAACAGCGTTGGAGCCGGTGACGCGCGCAATAAGCCAACCGAGGACTTCCGTATTCACGGAGCGATAGCTGAAGGCATTCCCGTGCTTGCCCTTCGCTTTGAGGGTAGCGACATAGGCGTAAAACCCCTCGGGGCCGTCGTAATCGCCCCGGGGAAAAATCCCGCCGGATCGCGCAAAGTCAAAAACGTGTGCGTCGGGGTCTGTGTAGTCTTCGGAGTAATCAATGGCGGTGGTCATATCCAGGATCTGACGTACCGTGGCCGTAGCGAAACCGCTGTCCGCCAACTCCGGTAGGTAGTCCCGCACCAACTTATCCTCTTCCAGCTGTCCCTCTTCCACAAGCATCGCCGCCAGGGTGCCGTAGTAGGACTTGGTCATGGAAAAGGAGATGTGCGGTGTTTCGCGGGATGTCGCCCCAAAATAGTTTTCGTAGACCACATCGCCCTTATGCAGCACGAGCGCAGCGTCTGCGTAGGTGGCCGTCAACATGTCTCCAAAGCTCATAACGGTGCTCTGGCCCATGGGCGTAAACTCCACGCCATCAATAGCACCATCGGGCATTGCTACCAGCGGGACCCCTGCCCCGGCACCGCGCCACAGGCGCTTTGTCGGCAGCAACTCCCGGAAATGAGAAAAGGTCCAGCGCGTGCGCGGAAACTGATAAAAGCTGAGATCGTCGTGGCGAACCAGCTTGGCGGCGTCCGGTGGCGTCCCAAGCATCCATCCCATCACCGCGGGATCCGTGCTTTCGGCTGAGGGCAGCGAATTCTGCGCGATGCTCTCGCCGGCGAAGAGTACCGTGAACACCACGAAAAACACCGCGCGCAAGCGGCGGTGTTGGTGTTGGTGTTGGTGTTGGTATCGATGTCGGTGGCGCGGAAACATGATGCTATCGCTGTTCAGGAAAGAAGCCCCCTCACCCTACGGAGTCAAGAACCTCGACCTGCGGTGCCGCCGCGACAACGGACGCCAGAGCGCCATTGGCCGCTTTAAAGTAGTCCGTCTGGCCGTGCTTGGCGAGATCCTCTGCCGTGGCGTATTGCTCGAGGACCTTGTACTCCTGGGGATCAGTCTTGCTCACGTGCAGTTCGTAAAAGTTACAGCCGCCTTCGTTTGCCCGCACTTTTTCCGCAAGGTCCAGAAAGGTTTTTTCAAACTCCGCGTTCTTGCCTTCCTGAATCTTAAGCGTTGCGATTACACCTACTGCCATGTCCTTATTCCTTATCGTTTGAAAGTAAAAATAGCGCCTCTTCGGCGTCGTTAGCTTCGCTAGCGCAGAAGGCTAATGCTTCACCGCCCCGGGGCGGTTTGCAAGAATAGTATCGAGTTTGCGACTGATGCGGGTCTGCAAACGAATCATCTCGAGTTTGGGCCAGGTGCAGCGTTCACCGGAGGCAATGAGCTGTCGCAGCTTTTTCTCCCCGGGAAAGGTGAGGAGCTTCAGGGGATTCTGAAATTTATAGTCCGGAAGAATATTGATGTCGCCCACGTAGTCCTGATTGATGATCGAGCGCAAGCGGCTGGCCCGCTGGGAAATGACGCCATTTTTGCGATCAAGACGCTCGGCCAGCAAAGTCACGGCGTTAAACCACTCCCGCGCCGAGCGCCGCCCCGCTTCCGTCAGTATGCCTCTCGCACTTTGCTTACGGTGACCGTCGGTCACAAAGGGCAACACATGGGGATTGGTCTGACTCACCACAAAGTGGTTTACACCATAAAGCCTGGCGAGGCGCTTGGCGGGCAAATCGTCACTCACAGAGCCATCCACCCATTTTCGGGAGGCCAGATAGTGCTTTCGTTCCCCGTGGCTATCAATAGCCTCCAGGACGACCGGCGGAAAAATACCCGGCACCGAAGCGGATGCCATCACCGCGCTGCGAATAAGCACACTGGGAGAGGTGATGGAATTCAGCAGTCGTGAGGTCTGATGCGTCTCCGCCGGCGCTACGGACACATTCATGGCCCGGCCGGTTTTTGCGAAGGCCTGCTGGAAGGTAATGTCCGGAATAAACTGCTCCACGGCAGCCTCCAGCTCAGCAAGGCGGGATGCGTGGGGCTCGTCCCCTTCCTTGGGCACGTATTGCATAAAGTATTCAGGCTGCAAAAGCTCAAGGAGTTCTTTTTCACTGTGGGTGGAGACAATGCTACCGACAATGGCCCCGCCACTGGACCCCGAAAGTACTGCGGGTAGTAGCTCCGCCTCGGCCAGGGCGCGAATAACGCCCACATGAAAGAACAGCAGGGAGCCTGAGCCGCTCATCATAAAAGCGGAACGACCAAAACAGTGACTGGCGCGCTTGAAGAAGTCGAGCTTCTCGTCGTCGCTGATATCGCCGCTGGTGTCTGCGTCGAGCATCTCCAGGGTATCAACGATTTCTTCGATGTAGTTCTCGATGAGGGTTTTGGTGCCCGACAAGGCGTGGCCATACAGCCCTGCACGTCCCATGCCCCCCATGTTGCCGTGGATGCCCTCGTTCAGGGTGTACAACAAGCCGCGAATATCGTGGCGCGCTTTGAGGCTTTGAAGCGCGTCCAGCCTGATGCGGATGGACACATTGTCGTACTGGCGGGTGGAGTCTTTTTGCCGCCAGCGGTCGAGACCCTTGCTGCGATCATACTCCCGGGCCGCGGTCATCCATTCTTCGTAATTGGACGCCTGGCTGAGGGCTCGCTCGATGCGACTATGGGTATTGATAAGCATAGGGTGGACCTTGAATGTCAGTCTTTATTCTAAACCTTCTGGCGCCCAAGAGCTTTGATTTTGATCAAATAGTTGGCGGCTAAAATTCTCGAATCAGAGCCGCTTCCTGGCAATCTTCGCCCAAAACGAGAGTTGCCCATCCATGACAGCGCTGGCAGACTGCCTGCCCCGCCTTTTGCAAAGACACCTCCATGGAATACACCCTCCAAAATCAGGTCGCCGTCCTCAAGTTTGATGACGGTAAAGCCAATGTCGTGGGCCATCAGTTTTTGGATGACATCAACGCCGGACTTGACCGGGCGGAACGAGAGGATGCGGGGGCGGTGATTATCCGCGGGCGGGACGGCATGTTCTCCGGTGGATTTGACCTTGGAGAGTTTAAAAAAGGCATGGCCGAGGGACAGGCCATGGTGAAACGGGGTTTTGAGCTCTTGGTCCGCCTGACGGGGTACCCTCTCCCTCTGGTCGCGGCGTGCACGGGACACTGCGTCGCCATGGGCGCTTTTATTGTGATGGCCAGCGACACGCGCGTGGGCACTCGGGGCGACTTCAAAGTCACCCTCCCCGAGACGGCCATCGGTATGGATTTGCCACCCATACTCATCGCTCTTACGGAGTCACGCATTGTCAAAGAGCATCTGACCCGTGCAGCGCTGCAATCCGAGATTTACACCCCGGAGCAGGGAGTTGCGGCAGGGTTTTTAGATGAAATCGTCGATGCATCGCAGTTGGATGACCGCGCCATGGAAATAGCCCGGCGATTGGCAGAGCTGCCGAAGGGCCAGTACGCGGCGAATAAACTGCGGGTTCGTGCAAGGACCCTTGAGGCCATGAAAACCGATCTCGCCAGCATGGCTTGACGACAGGAACAGCTAAGCAGGTAATCCCGATGTATTACGAAACCGCCACGAACGATCACGGCCTTCCCCACGATCCCCTCAAAGCCCTCGTGGCACCGCGGCCCATAGGCTGGATCAGCTCTCTCGACGCAAACGGCCAACCCAACCTCGCGCCGTATAGCTTTTTTAACCTGCTCTCCACGCACCCAGCGATTGTGGGCTTTTCCAGTGCGACCCTCAAAGACTCGCAGCGCAACATCGAGGAAACCGGCGATTTCGTCTGCAACTTTGCCTCCGTCAATCTCATCGATGAAGTGAACACGACATCCAAGCATGTCGCCGCAGATGTGGACGAATTTGAGCTTTCAGGGCTTCATCAGGCTCCTTCAAAACTTATCAAGGCACCGCGCGTTAAAGAGGCACGGGCACATCTGGAATGCGAGTATCTTCAAACCCTCACCCTGCCCCATGACGAAGGCGGCATGGTTTGGAGCCTGGTTCTAGGACGGGTGCTGGCGGTACATATTGACGACCGGTACATCAAGGAGGGCTTGGTGGATACCCTCGCCATGGAGCCCCTGACCCGCATGGGCTATATGGATTACGGTGTATTAGGCGGCGTTGAAACCCGCAATCGCCCCTAGGAAATTTTTCCCGTGCCCACTTGCCCAAAATGTGCCAGCGAGAGTGCTCGGCGATCGCGCAAAGCCCTGGCCAAAGACCGGTCGCGTAGACTGAAGGCGAGGTTTACCTGCAATAGCTGCGGCACGCGCTTCGTGGCCTACGACCCCCTCGCGATCACCTTCCACTCCCTGGCAGCCGTGGCGGTTATGCTATTCCTCGTGATCTTATGGCAATCCCTGAGCGAGAGCCCGGGGGAGAGGGCGATGCGCGAGGCAAGGGCCGGGAGCGAGAGGTCCGACAACCCCGGGGTCATAAACCCCCGCGCCTCCGTGAACATCGATCGCCTGAATTCAAATGCCGAAAACGGCGATGTGGACGCCCAGTACCGACTGGGCATGGCCCTGCTTCGAGAGTTCGACATCAGCACCGACCCCGCTACGCAATCGGAGGCCATCGCGATGCTCCGCAAAGCAGCGGACGGGGATCATTCCCAGGCCCAGAGCCTCATGGGTGATCTCTATTTCCAGGGCAGAGGCGTGGTGCAGGATTTTGTGCAGGCCTTCGACTGGTACAGCAAAGCCGCAAATCAGGGCCACGCTGAGGCCATGTACGGTCTTGGGAAAATGTCGCGTTCCGGATGGGGACGACCCGTGAGCCTTGTTGATGCCTATGTCTGGCTCAACCTCGCGTCGGCTCGGGGCGAATCCAGAGCAGTGCAAGCCCGCCAGGAAGTGCTTCTGCAGTTATCCTCGGGGGAACTGGCCGAAGCGCAGCAGAAATCCAGAGAGCTCGACCTGAGCATACCCTGATAGCTGCCGAGGGCGACGCACGATTCAGAGACTTCATGGACACCGCCGTGGCGGTCGAAGCATTTAAAGACTGACTCGGGAGCCCTTGCCCAACGCCCGACATCCATAGCTTTGTGATCTGAAAGCCCCAATAAACGGTATGTCTCTGGCATGATAAGCCTGCTGCCCAATCCCTGAGGCCCCCCATGAGCAAAGCATCATCAGAAGTCACCGCTTTTATGCAGGGACTGGAAAAACGGAATCCCGGAGAGCCCGAGTTCCATCAGGCCGTCCACGAGTTCATTCAGTCCGTTATGCCCTACACACTGGACAATCCAGCTTACCGTAGGGCACAAATCCTGGAACGTATGACCGAGCCGGACCGGATCATCATCTTCCGCGTCACCTGGGAAGACGACGAAGGCAACATTCGTGCAAACCGGGCGTGGCGTGTTCAGTTCAACAACTCCATAGGCGCCTACAAGGGCGGCCTGCGCTTTCACCCCGGCGTCACCCTCAGCGTTCTCAAGTTTCTGGGATTTGAGCAAACCTTCAAAAACAGTCTCACGGGCCTGCCCATGGGCGGCGCCAAAGGCGGCTCAAACTTTAATCCCAAAGGTAAGAGCGATCGCGAAGTTATGCGCTTTTGCCAGGCACTGATGACGGAGCTACACAAACATATTGGCGAGGACAGAGACGTGCCCGCCGGTGATATCGGCGTTGGTTCGAGAGAAATCTCATTTCTCTTTGGCCAATACAAACGGCTGGAGAATCGCTTTGTCGGCACCCTCACGGGTAAGGGCCTGGCCTTTGGAGGCAGCCTCGGGCGCACCGAGGCCACGGGCTACGGGAGCGTCTATTTTTGCCAGAACATGCTCGGTCACATAGGCGACAGCATCGAAGACAAGACCTGCGTGATATCCGGATCCGGTAATGTCGCTATCTACACCGCAGAAAAAGCACTGGAGCTCGGGGGCAAAGTTGTCACCCTGTCGGATTCCTCCGGTTTTGTTCACGATCCCGATGGATTTTCCGAAGATAAAATCGCGTTTATCAAGGATTTAAAAGAGGTACGCCGCGGCCGCATCAGCGAGTACGCCGAAAAGTACAAGTCCGCGTCCTATCACGAGGGAGAAAAACCCTGGGGAGTACCCTGTGATATCGCCTTCCCCTCCGCAACGCAGAATGAGCTCAGTCTCGACGACGCAAAAACCCTCATCAGGAATGGCGTTTGCGCCGTGAGCGAAGGAGCGAATATGCCCACGGAACTCGAAGCTGCTCACGCCTTTATTGAAGCCGATGTGCTTTTTGGCCCTTCAAAGGCTGCAAACGCCGGTGGTGTTGCCGTGTCGGGTCTGGAGCAAAGCCAAAATGCCCAGCGCCTCGTGTGGAGTCGCAAGGAAGTGGACGATCGCCTTAAAAGCATCATGGAGGACATCCACAAAAAGTGCGTTGCCTATGGCTCCAGCGGCGGCAATAAAAAAGGATCCGTGAACTATGTGGATGGCGCGAACATCGGAGGCTTCATCAAGGTGGCCGATGCCATGCTGGCCTACGGGGCGGTTTGACGCGCGTTAACGCAAAGTCAGCGGCTTCTCTATTGCGAAACCGGGAAGCGAATCGCCTTCCCTGCTGCCACATCGGGTAGCACCCGCCCCTGCACCACCGTGGGCCTGCCGCTGACCAGCACATAGTCTATGCCAGTGGTGGGTCGCATGCCCTGCGCATAAGTCGCGTTGTCCGTCACGGTGTCTGGATCAAAGATCACAATATCGGCAACCATGTTCTCCTGGAGTCGGCCGCGAAGGTCCATGGCAGCGAGGCCCGTGGCACCGAGGTGTTTCGCAGGCCGATAGCTCATGGCGGCAATCACATGCATGAGAGGGATTCCCTCCTCGCGAGCGATGCGCAGGGTACGACCACGGGCACCCGCGGTGCGGGGATGTCCATTGGGGAGCGACGCATAGGGCGTGTCCCAGGCGAAGGAGGGAGACACGGGCATACCGTCAGAACCTAGAGTAATGCCTTCCATACGCAGCCACCGGGGAATACTGTCCGGGGACATCTTGTAGACGACAATGCCCCGACCCGGGTCTTCAGCCATTAGCTCGTGATAGCGCGCCTCGGTAAGAAAGCTGTTGGTCTGGGGATCAAACAGCGTGTCTTCATAGCGGTTACCCAATTCTTCTATCCAGGACTCAGGCTTGAGAAAAACGGCGTTCAAGGTCGTCGAGCCCGCTGCGTAGGGGTAAACCTCGCCCCAAACATTGAGTCCGCCGTCGCGCATACCCAGAATAAGTTCCTGAACCAACTCCCAGCCCGGATTATTGAAATGCATCACCAGAAGCGGCGCTTGGAGCGCTGCTGCATTGGCCATCACCTCCTGGACACCGTTGGGCACGGTCGTTGCCGTACCCGGCGTGTGCCGCGTATGCAGAGCACTGACCCGGCCCCGCTCCGCCGCGATCTTCTGGGCTTCAAAAAGCTCTCTGGCTGACACCCCGGGCATGTAGCCTACGGTGGATCCCAGGGCAACGGCGCCGGCAGCAAGGCCCCGATCAATTTCTTCCAATATTGCCGTGAGCTGACCATCGGTGGGAACGCCCACTGCCCAGCGATCACCACCGGTTCGACTGATGGTTGCTTCACTCACATCGATGGCGCGAATCCCATCGAGGACCAGGGAGCGCGCAAGTTCATGGCTCGAGGCGGTACCAAAGTTAAGCTGCGTTTTACCTTTCCGTGCCGCATACCAGTCATTCACGGCGCTGCCGAGAGTGCCGTACTCGAGGTCCATGGCAGTAGTGAGGCCGTCGCGAAGCGCTAACTTATAAGCCATGGGGCTGTTGCCGTGAAGATGGGCATCGATAAAACCCGGTGCCACCACCTTGCCGCTGGCATCAATAGTACGGTCACCGCTTAGGGCCTCTTCCGTGATGGCTGCGATGCGGTCTCCGGTGACGCCGACGTTCATCACCTTATCCAGTCCCGTCTCCGGGTCCATGACCCGGCCGTTATTAATCACCAGATCGTAAGCGCCGGCGACGCTGGTAAGCACAAATGCCGCGAGGGCCAAAACGGCGGTAACGGTTTTTCTCTTTATTGATCGATCCACAACGGTCTCCAAAGCAATCAAGGGTGCCTGCGTGTTTTTGAGTAACTGAGCATTAGCAAGGGAGCAACGTAAACGATGGCAAAGCCCACCGCCATAGCCGAATAGCCCCGTGCAATCAGTGAAATGATGCCCAGAGATGCAAAGGCGGCGCTTACTCCCAGGGCTGTCACAGCAAGCAGCGCCCTCGGCCAATGCCCCATTCCGTCGTCCCTGTCAGGCATCAGCGCAAATTCAACGCGTTCGATCACGCCCTGTACAAGCCCTGCACCGGTCTGCGCCAGCGTTCCCAACAGCGCAATCAGATAGACAGGCAACATCCAGGATGGTGCGTACTGCTCGATCATCCAGTAGACCGGGACCGCCTCGCCGAGAACGTGCGGGAGACCGAGGGAGAAACTGATATGGAACATGACTGCCGGGAGCATAATCAGTCCAGAGGTAAGTGCCCCGCAAAGATACGCTTCTTTTCGTGTCTCAATACCCCGCACGGCAAACAGCAACACGGGCGCAAGGGCGACATTGTAAAGTGCGTAGAGCGCGCCGCCTTTCAAGGCGCCGGGCACGGCTTCTGCACTTAGGGGCACATCAAGCCCGCCCCCCACAAACTGTTGCAACATGATGACGAAATACAGAAGGAATACACCGTACATTGCGAACATCCAGCCGGTGAGGATGCGCTCAAGAACCGCCCGTCCAAAGAAAACCATCGCCGCCACCACGGCGAGCATCATGATTAAACCGAGGTGTTGAGGAATGGCAAATCGGGTCGACAGAATACTGCCCGCGGCGGAACTGAGCACCGCAAGCACGAGCAGAAACAGCAGCAGGTACAAAACTTCAAAGGTCCACCAGAATGGGCCGATTAAATGCCGGAAGAATTCACGGTACTCATAGCTGCCCATACGGCGGGCAAAGTCGAAAGTCAAAGCAAACACAATGGCAAAGACCAGACTGGCCACAAGAATGCCCAGAAGACCCTCACTCTGTCCGTGTCGGGAAAAATACTCCACCACCTCGCGACCGGTGCCGTATCCGCCACCCATGATGACGGAGACAAACACCGCCGGCGGCATGACGTAAACCTGAACCCAGCGGCTCATGGGAAGGAGCGGAAAAAGGAGAGATTAATTCGAACCATTTGTAAGCTGCCCTGACTCCTGTTCAATGGTGTCGCCAGCGACCCCGTCCAAACAGCTCCTTTGGTCGCTGTTTGTCGAACCAAAGGGGCTCTTCATCATTAACGGGGGACACCGGGGCTCATTAAACTGAATTTGCGGAAACGGTTTAATGGAGAACACCCGATGTCCCACGCAGGAGTAATACTAGGACTTCCAGAGTTGGAGGTCGAACGCGTCGATCGTAATGATGCGATTTCTGTCTATGCCAAACCCAAGCAGCGACCCTGCTGTTTGCACTGTGAGTATCCGCGAGTCCGGATTAAAGCGACGTACCAGAGAACTCTGAAGCACACACGCCAAGGCAACCAGCTCATCACTCTGCATCTCAGAGCACCGAAGTATCACTGCCCGCGCTGCGGTCGCTATTTCCGCCATCGATTCAAAGGCGTACGGCCGCGCTATCGAGCCTCCGAGGCGTTTCGCCACGAGGTCTTCGAGACCCACGATGGCGGGGTCACCCAGGCCAAGCTCACACGCACCCATGGCATCAGCGCAGCCACTACTGAACGCTGGTACCACGGCCACTGTGAGCGACGCGTCTCGGAGATGTCGAACCGCCCCTGCCCCAAGGTCCTCGGGATTGATGAGCACTTCTTCACCCGCAAGCGCGGCTTCGCGACCACATTGGTCGACCTGCGGCGCCACAAAGTCTTCGATGTGCGCCTGGGACGCTCCCAGGCCAGCCTGGACAGCTATCTGCGGCGTTTGCCGGGCAAAGACAACGTCAAGCTCGTGGTGATGGATCTGTCCGAGACCTATCGCAGCATCGCCCGCCAGTACTTTCCCGGCGCCACGATCGTCGCTGATCGATTCCACGTCATTCGCCTGGTCAATCAGCACTTCCTCAACGCCTGGAAAGACGTGCACCCCGAGGGTCGCAGAAACCGTGGCCTGCTAAGCCTCATGCGGCGCCATGCCTGGCGCTTGAAGCCGGAGCAGCGCGAGAACCTGCAGCGCTATCTGAGCGACTATCCCGGCCTCGCCGCACTCTACGACGCCAAGCAACACCTCAACGAGCTGATGCTACTCAAGAATCTGAGGAAGAAAACGGCCCAGAAGAAGCTGCCTGAACTGCTGGCGTTGATCGAGCAGCTGCGCCACAGTCCGCTGAGGCGGCTGGCGAGAACTCTGACGTCCTGGCTTGAGCCCATCGTCATGATGTGGCGATTCAGTAAGAGCAACGGGCCCACGGAGGGCTTCCACACGAAGATGGAGATGATGACGCGAAGAGCGTACGGATTTAGAAATTTTGAAAACTATCGATTGAGGGTCTTAACCCACTGCGGGTGGGATGGCATCATCAATCGTGTTTAGTGAGAAACGGTCCATCCCCCGTTAAGTGGGGAGAGCCCCGAAACGGTCCATCCCCCGTTAAGTGGGGAGAGCCACCAAAGGGTTCTCGTCTAACCGCCTTCATCTAACAGACATAAAAAAAGGCCCCGCTGGGGGCCCTTTTTTATGTCTGGCGGTGGTGGTAGTCCCTCGCTAACTGTTCTCCCCTCAAAACTTCCCTGTTCCAGCGAATTCTACAAGGAAAATCCGCTAAGAAACCCCAACCTGCCCGAGCGGTCGTTAGAAATCTTCTAACAATCAATCTGTTATCGAAAAACAGTGCGTACAGCTCTCAGGCCATCAGGGAACAGCAGGGAAGAGGCCTTGTTGGTACGCCGACCTTCATCAGGCATTCGCCTACGCCCCGTTTGCCTATAGTTTTCAAGACGCTATTGCTTTTTGACAAATTATTTGCAATATTTTGTCGATATGCCATAGAATATGCTGAACCTAACATGTCAATCACGCTGAAGCAGCTTTTGATCGATCACCTCCCGCCTTCCTTTGTCTGCGAGCTAATAGATCGTATGCCGGGTCTCTACATGAGCTCTCATGGGGTGCTGCAGCAGGACCCGGACCTCGATAAGAGCGAAGCTCAATACTGCCTCGGCTACTATCGTAGAGGCCAAGCCGAAACCCTGCTTCGTAGACTCGCTAGAAAGCACGGTGTGACATTCAAAGAAGTGCAGCCCGCTGGAGGAGGCCCCTCACATGTAGCGCTGCTCGCAGGGCCGTTCGAGCTAGTCATGTGCCACGTTGGGTCTAGAGGTGCGTTCCCAAAATATTCGCTGGAGAGAGAGTCAGCATCTAAGGCCAACGAATACATAGACCAAATCGATTGGCTCAACGAACCCAAACCTGCGCAGGATAGCAA